>NZ_JRHN01000029.1 GCF_001299635.1 Clostridioides difficile
GAACACAGAAGTTAAGCTCTCTAGCGCTGATGGTACTTGGTGGGAAACTGCCTGGGAGAGTAGGACGTAGCCACGTAATCTTTTTTTGTTGTATAAAATTTAATAAAACTACAATTATTATATGTTTTTATTTGTCTTTTATAGATTTTTTTGGCAATAAATGATATAGTGGATATAATTAAATATATTAGATATATTTAATTTTTTTATTTTTTGTGTTTTATAAGTTTATTTTTTATATAATTATTTATAATTTTGGGTAGATACACTTTGATATATTTTTTAAATTTAAATCTATAAAACAAAATAGAAATTTATATTAAGTAAGGAGATTAATAAATTAATATGAGAAGAAATGGGAAGTTATTAACAACAGGAATTCTTTCAATGGCAATTGTTGCACCGACAATGGCATTTGCCACTGAATCTAGTGCTATGGAAAATAATGCAGATTTAAATATAAGCTTAGAGAAAAAAAGTATAGTTTTAGGTAGTACATCAAAAGTTAGTGTTAAATTTAAAGAAAAGCCAGATGCAGACAGTATTACATTAAAATATAAATGTTATGACATGCCATTAGATACGACTATAAATTACAATAAATCAACTGGAGCATATGAAGGGACTATCAATTATAATAAAGACCCAGAATATCAAAATGTTTGGGAATTACAAGGTATAATAATAAACAGTGAAAATAATCCGAAGACTTTAAACAAACAAGACCTGGAAAAGATGGGACTAAATTTAAAAGACTATAATGTAACACAAGAATGTATAATTGAAGACATAACTTCAAGAAAAGATGTAAGTAAATACTTGAGAAAAACTTCTGCACCTATCACAGAGCTTACAGGAAGTGATAGATATGAAACAGCAGTTAAAATAAGTAAAGAAGGCTGGAAAAATGGTTCAGATAAGGTAATTATAATAAATGGAGATGTAAGTATTGATGGTATTATATCAACTCCATTAGCAACTACATATAATGCACCTATACTTTTGGTTGAAAAAAATAACGTGCCAGATAGTGTAAAATCAGAGTTAAAACGTCTAAATCCTAAAGATGTAATTATAATTGGAGATGAAAACTCCGTTTCTAAAACTAGTGCTAATCAAATTAAATCGGCTGCAAATGCTAATCAAACACGTCTAAATGGCTCTAATAGATACGAGACATCTCTATTGATAGCAAAAGAAATAGATAAAAATCATGATGTAGATAAAGTATATATAACAAATGGTAAGGATGGTGGAGAAATAGATGCACTTACTATAGCAGCAAAAGCAGGTCAAGATAAACAACCAATTATAGTGGCTGACAAAGATAGTATTACAAATAATACATATCAATGGCTAGAGAGTGAGGATTTACAAAGTGCTTATTTTATAGGTGGTCCTCAAATGATATCAACAAATGTAATCAATAAAGTAAATGATATAACGAAGGATAATGTTACTAATAATAGAGTATCTGGTGCAGATAGACATGAAACAAATGCAAATGTAATAAAGAAATTCTATACAGAGGATGAATTAGAAGCTGTGTTAGTAGCTAAATCAGATGAACTTGTTGATGCTTTAGCAGCAGGTTCATTAGCTGCTAGCTTAAAATCACCAATTCTTATAACGCCAAAGACGTATGTGTCTGCATACCATAAAGCTAATTTAGAAGCTAAATCAGCTAATAAGGTATATAAAATAGGCGGAGGATTGACTTCGAAGGTAATGAATTCTATAGCAGCATCACTATCTAAACATAATACAACTCCAACAGACCCAGGAAATAATACTGGTGCTAAGACAGTTATGATTGACCCAGGGCATGGTGGTTCAGCACCTGGAAATTCATTTGGAGGAATGATTGAAAAAGATTACAATTTAAATACTTCACTTGCGACTACTGAATACTTACGTTCAAAAGGTATAAATGTAATTATGACTAGAGATGCAGATAAAACTGTATCACTTGGAAGTAGAACTGCTTTATCTAACTCACTTAAACCAGACTTATTTACAAGTATACATTACAATGGTGATAATAATAGAAAAGGTCATGGAGTAGAAGTATTTTATAAACTTAAAGATAAAAATGGAGGAACTACTAAGACTGTAGCTACAAATATATTAAATAGAATTTTAGAGAAATTTAAACTTACTAATAGAGGTATAAAAATAAGAACTCTAGACGATAACCCTGCAAAAGATTATTTATATGTTTTAAGAACTAATAATGTGCCAGCTGTACTTGTAGAATGTGCATTTTTGGATAATGCTAGTGACATGAGTTTAATAAACTCTCCAGCAAAAGTAAAAGAAATGGGAACACAAATAGCTAAGGGAATAGAAGAGTCATTAAAGTAATTGTAAGTAAAAATATTTGAAAGTTTAATATAAATTTATAATTGTAAATTTACATTAAAGCCATAAAATGAAATATAAGTGTATCAATACCAAAGACTGTATATACATTGTTGCATATATGAATGCAAGACTCTGTATATATAGTCTTTTTTGTAGTTAAATGCAATAATTTGATTGTATTTTGTAAAATACACAATATGATATAATTAGATAATATACACTTAATTTAATTGAGGAAGGTGATTATGTGGAATATTTACTTGAAAAGAGTGGTTTAAAAGAATATAGATATGAACCTTTAAATAAATACAGAGAAATATTAGAAAAAAACTATAATAATTCAAGAAGCATTATACTATTAGTTCCAAATAATAATACAAAAATAAGATATGAAAGGTTTTTAAATTTAGATTACAGTGAAGAGTTGAAAATAACAACATATATAGGTTTTGTAAAAAAAGAATTATTGAAGTATTGGCCACTTATAATAGAAAAATGTAATGAAATAAATAAAAAAACTGTATCTCCAACATTTATATCAAACAGCTTAAGTGAATATTTAATAGTACAGAAAGTTAAGGAAAAAAGGACACAAGAAGGTTACTTTGAAGATATTACAGGAACAAATAAATCAATAGCAAATAGTATAATGACTAATATAAACAAAGCAGCATTCAATTTAACTGACTTTGATTCTATAGGAGAAAAAATATATTCATCAAAGAAAAATAGAGACAGTATATACAGATTTTCATACACTCAGATGGATGAAATTATATCGTATTATATAAATTCATTACTATCAAATTCAATTTTGGATAATGCTTTAAGTGTATATCTATATAATCAATATCTGCTTACTGATGATTTTTATATAAAAAACTTATTTAAAGAAGTAAGATATATAATAGTGGATAGCCTTGAAAGTTCAAGTAATGTAGAAGTTGATTTTATTGCAAAAGCATTAGACAATGTATTAGAAAGTTATATATATATTGACTATAGCAAGGATTATTCTGTATTTAACAATATAGATATAGACTATATAAATGAAAAGATAATATCAAAAATTAACTCACAAGAAAAAGATAAGATTAAGAAGAAGAGTATTAAAATAGAGGATTTATATTTATTAAATGCAAAAGTAGAATTGAATCAATCAAGCCAACTGTACAATGAAATGTTAGATTTAATAAGTAATAAAATTATATCTCTTATAGAAAGTGGGGTATCTCCAAGAGATATAGCAATTATATCTCCTATAAATAATACTATATTAGAGTATCAAATTAGGGATTCTTTGATAGAAAAAAACATAGATGTTTTTAATACTAAAAAAGACAAAAAAGCAATAGATTATCCTTATGGAAATGCCCTTGTAGTGGCTACTTGCATATTTTATGGGTATTTAGATTTTATAAAAGAGGATGAATATTTAAGCTTTTTAGAAACTCTTTTAGAAATAAATCGGATAAAAGCATTTAAACTTTTCAATGAAACAAGAAATTTAAGTATTGATGATATAGATGGATATAGTCAGTACTGTGATATTTTACAGTATATTGAAGATAAGAAGAAAAGTGATATAAAAATACATGAATTTTTAATTCAGTTCTATATAGATAAAATGCTAGGTTTGAAAGAAGGTAAAAAGAACGTTGGGTTATGTAAAAAGATAATAACTGAAAGTGAGTCTTTTAGTGAAAGTATAAATTTACTTGGTATGAGAGAAGAAAAAATATTTATAGAAGCTTTAAAGACTACAATAAACGATTATTACTCTGTTGTTGATTTAGAGGAGTTGAAATCCAAAGATAAAATAGTAATAACTACTCCTTATTCATATATATCATCAAATATAGATAGAAGTATACAAATATGGGTAGATATAGGAAGCAATGCTTGGAATATGAAAATAGAAAAAGATATAAGTAATTTAATTGTACTTAGAAAATCTTTTGAGGAAAAAAAGGTTTATACAAATGAAATGGAAGAATATTATAAGAAATATTATCTATACAATACTGTATATAATTTATTACTAAATGCAAATAAAATTTATGCATATAAGAGTGAGTATACTATTAACGGATATATTCAAGAAAGTATGTTATATAGTATACTCTTAAAAATCTCACATAAAGGAGATAAGAATTATGATTAATATAAATTATAGAGAAGATCAGATACCGATAATAAATTATGAAGCTGGTACTATGGCAGTACCAGCAGTACCAGGTGCAGGAAAAACATTTATAATAACAAACTTAGTAGCGAAGCTATTACTTGAGCAAAGGCATAAAGGAGGCAAGATATTAGTTCTTACATATATGAACAGTGCTGTAAATAATTTTAAAGGTAGAATAAAAAAGATTCTTGAAGAGAACAAAATAGATGATATTAGCTCATATGAAGTAATGACCATACATAGTTTGGCTGTAAAGATAATAAAGGAAAAACCAGAAGTTGTAATGTTAAGTGAGGATTTTAATATAGCTGATGATTTACAAAAAAATATTATATTAAATGAATGTATAAATAGATTTAGATTTGAAGGAGGAGAAAGAGCTTTTAGATGGTTTCTAAAGGAGCAAAAAGATGAGCATTGGAAGGAAATAACTCTTGAGGCTTGGGAAAGAGGTTTTTTTGAATTTGCAGTAAACGCAATAAGTGAGCTTAAGTATAAGGGGATTTCTCCAGATAAACTTGAGGAAATATTGTCAAGAGGACACAAAGGAATGCTTAAAATTATTTTACCAATATATAAATTATATGATAGGAAGTTGAAGCAAAATGGATTACTAGATTATGATGACATATTAATTTTAGCAGAAAAAACTTTGACATTAGATGAAGCACTTAGAAAGAAATTTCAAGTTAGGTACAAATATATTTTTGAAGATGAATGCCAAGATTCAAATGAAATTCAAGGTAATATAATAAAAATTATATCTAGTGAAAACAAAAATTTAGTTAGAGTGGGGGATATAAATCAGAGTATAACAGGTACATTTTCATCATCAGACCCTAGATTTTTTAAAGAATTTATAAATAACTCAGATTTCTGTTATAGGATGAATATGTCAAATAGAAGTTCAGAAGATATACTTAATTTAGCAAATACTCTTGTAGATTATGTTACAAAGGAATTTAAACAGGAAGAATGTAGACATGCTCTTGAAGATATGCAAATAAAGACTGTTCCAAATGGAATGGGTTATAAAGAAAATCCTAGCCCAGAACATTACAATATAAATGTAAAGTGGTATAAAAGCTGGAAAAATGAAATAGAGCAAACTGCCAAATATGTTAAAGGGATAAAAAATAAATACCCAGATAAGAGTATAGGTATATTAGTTCCATTTAATGAGCAAGTTACACAAGTTGCTAAAGAGCTTAGAGAATACAATCTATCTTTTGAAGAATTAGGTCCAAATTCCATGAGTAAGAGGAAAATTATAAACAACATAGCATCTATTATTGATTTTATGCTACATTGTGATGATATAGAAAAGTTAATAGATGTACTTGATAAGGTTTTTATAAATACTGATAATGGAGCAGAGAAAAAAACTTTCTTAGAAGTAATAAAAAATTATTCAACAGAAGAAATTATCTACAATTTTGAATTTAGTAAGATAGAGACTGATTTAATCGAAATTAATGAAGAAAGTGATATATATATAAGTTTCAAAAGAGGAATAGATATTATAAAACATATATTAGAATATCCAGTAATAAGGTTAGACCTATTAGTTTTATTTATTGGGAAAAAACTTAATTTAGAAAAAGAAGATAAGGCTATACTTGATTATATATCTTTTTATATAAAGTATCTAGTATCAGAAAATATACATATGGATTTAGAAGATGTATATAATTTATTGTTTGATTAAAAAATAGCTACGCACATTCGTGACTTTAGTCGTGAGTTAGTAGCTAAAATAGTCAGCGTATAGGGAAACTTATATGTAGAGATAGGATAGAACCTATCCAATA
>NZ_JRHN01000003.1 GCF_001299635.1 Clostridioides difficile
GAGAAAACTTTAGATATGATCCAGAGTACCACGGGACACGTGAAACCCTGTGGGAAGCAGGAGGGACCACCCTCCAAGGCTAAATACTACCTAGTGACCGATAGCGTATAGTACCGTGAGGGAAAGGTGAAAAGAACCCCGGGAGGGGAGTGAAATAGAACCTGAAACCCTGCACTTACAAGCTGTGGAAGCACATTTCTTGTGTGACCGCGTACTTTTTGTAGAACGGGCCAACGAGTTACGTTAAGTAGCAAGGTTAAGCACTTAAGGTGTGGAGCCGTAGCGAAAGCGAGTTTTAACTGAGCGTTCAGTTACTTGACGTAGACCCGAAACCGGGCGACCTACCCATGAGCAGGATGAAGCGAAAGTAAAATTTCGTGGAGGTCCGAACCCACGAGCGTTGAAAAGCTCGGGGATGACTTGTGGGTAGCGGTGAAATTCCAATCGAGCCCGGAGATAGCTGGTTCTCCCCGAAATAGCTTTAGGGCTAGCCTCAAGGTGAGAGATACGGAGGTAGAGCACTGAATGTCCTAGGGGGTATTGCACCTACCGAAGACTATCAAACTCCGAATGCCGTCATCTTATACTTGGGAGTCAGACTGTGGGTGATAAGATTCATAGTCGAAAGGGCAACAGCCCAGATCGTCAGCTAAGGTCCCTAAATGTAAGTTAAGTGGTAAAGGATGTGGGATTGCACAGACAACCAGGATGTTGGCTTAGAAGCAGCCACTCATTCAAAGAGTGCGTAATAGCTCACTGGTCGAGTGATCCTGCGCCGAAGATTTCCGGGGCTAAAACTTACTACCGAAGCTACGGCATCATTATGATGGGTAGGGGAGCTTCCCATACGGGTTGAAGCATGACCGTAAGGACATGTGGACAGTATGGGAGTGAGAATGTTGGCATGAGTAGCGAGATGTGGGTGAGAATCCCACAGGCCGTAAACCCAAGGTTTCCAGGGGAAGGTTCGTCCGCCCTGGGTTAGTCGGGACCTAAGCTGAGGCCGAAAGGCGTAGGTGATGGACAACAGGTTGATATTCCTGTACTACCGATAACCGTTTGAGAGATGGGATGACACAGTAGGATAAGCTAAGCACACTGTTGGTTATGTGTGCCCAAGCATTGAGGCAGTCAGAGTAGGTAAATCCGCTTTGATAATGCTGGGATGTGATGGGGAGCGAAATTTAGTAGCGAAGTAGCTGATTTCACACTGTCAAGAAAAGTCTCTATCGAGGTTAAAGGTACCCGTACCGCAAACCGACACAGGTGGGTGAGGAGAGTATCCTAAGGCCCGCGAGAGAACTGTTGTTAAGGAACTCGGCAAAATGACCCCGTAACTTAGGGATAAGGGGTGCCACCATCCGGTGGCCGCAGAGAATAGGCCCAAGCGACTGTTTACCAAAAACATAGGTTTCTGCTAAGTCGCAAGACGATGTATAGGAGCTGACGCCTGCCCGGTGCTGGAAGGTTAAGGGGATCTGTTAGAGCAATCGAAGCAGTGAACTTAAGCCCCAGTAAACGGCGGCCGTAACTATAACGGTCCTAAGGTAGCGAAATTCCTTGTCGGGTAAGTTCCGACCCGCACGAAAGGCGTAACGATTTGGGCACTGTCTCAACAACAGACTCGGTGAAATTGTAATTCCGGTGAAGATGCCGGATACCTGCGACAGGACGGAAAGACCCCATGGAGCTTTACTGTAGCTTGACATTGGGTCTTGGTACTACATGTACAGGATAGGTGGGAGGCTTTGAAACCAGGACGCCAGTTTTGGCGGAGCCATCCTTGGGATACCACCCTTGTAGTACTGGGACTCTAACCATAGGCCATGAATCTGGTCTTGGGACACTGTCAGGTGGGCAGTTTGACTGGGGCGGTCGCCTCCCAAAAGGTAACGGAGGCGCTCAAAGGTTCTCTCAGTACGGTCGGAAATCGTACGTAGAGTGTAAAGGCAAAAGAGAGCTTGATTGCAAGACATACAGGTCGAGCAAGGATGAAAATCGGACTTAGTGATCCGGTGGTTCTGCGTGGAAGGGCCATCGCTCAACGGATAAAAGCTACCCTGGGGATAACAGGCTTATCTCCCCCAAGAGTCCACATCGACGGGGAGGTTTGGCACCTCGATGTCGGCTCATCACATCCTGGGGCTGTAGTAGGTCCCAAGGGTTGGGCTGTTCGCCCATTAAAGTGGTACGCGAGCTGGGTTCAGAACGTCGTGAGACAGTTCGGTCCCTATCCGTCGCAGGCGTAGGAAATTTGAGAAGACCTGTCCTTAGTACGAGAGGACCGGGATGGACGTACCTCTGGTGTACCAGTTGTTCTGCCAAGGGCATGGCTGGGTAGCTATGTACGGAATGGATAAGCGCTGAAAGCATCTAAGCGCGAAGCCAACTTCAAGATAAGATTTCCCACCG
>NZ_JRHN01000030.1 GCF_001299635.1 Clostridioides difficile
TTATTAACAACAGGAATTCTTTCAATGGCAATTGTTGCACCGACAATGGCATTTGCCACTGAATCTAGTGCTATGGAAAATAATGCAGATTTAAGTATAAATTTAGAGAAAAAAAGTATAGTTTTAGGTAGTACATCAAAAGTTAGTGTTAAATTTAAAGAAAAGCCAGGTGCAGATAGTATTACATTAAAATATAAGTGTTATGATATGCCATTAGATACGACTATAAATTACAATAAATCAACTGGGGTATATGAAGGGACTATCAATTATAATAAAGACCCAGAATATCAAAATGTTTGGGAGTTACAAGGTATAACAATAAACAGTGAAAATAATCCGAAGACTTTAAACAAACAAGACCTGGAAAAGATGGGACTAAATTTAAAAGACTATAATGTAACACAAGAATGTATAATTGAAGACATAACTTCGAGAAAAGATGTAAGTAAATACTTGAGAAAAACTTCTGCACCTATCACAGAACTTACAGGAAGTGATAGATATGAAACAGCAGTTAAAATAAGTAAAGAAGGCTGGAAAAATGGTTCAGATAAGGTAATTATAATAAGTGGAGATGTAAGTATTGATGGGATTATATCAACTCCATTAGCGACTACGTATAATGCACCTATACTTTTGGTTGAAAAAAATAATGTGCCAGATAGTGTAAAATCAGAATTAAAACGTCTAAATCCTAAAGATGTAATTATAATTGGAGATGAAAACTCCATTTCTAAAACTAGTGCTAATCAGATAAAAACAGCTGTAAATGCTAGTCAAACACGTCTAAGTGGCTCTAATAGATATGAGACATCTCTATTGATAGCAAAAGAAATAGATAAAAATCACGATGTAGATAAAGTGTACATAACGAATGCTACTGGCGGAGAAGTGGATGCACTCACTATAGCAGCAAAAGCAGGTCAAGATGAGCAACCGATTATATTAACTGATAAAGATAGTATTACAAATAATACATACAAATGGTTGGAGAGTGAGGACTTACAAAGTGCTTATTTTATAGGTGGTCCTCAAATGATATCAACAAATGTCATCAATAAAATAAATGATATAACGAAGGATAGTGTTACTAATAATAGAGTATATGGAGCAGATAGACATGAAACAAATGCAAATGTAATAAAGAAATTCTATACAGAGGATGAATTAGAAGCTGTGTTAGTAGCTAAATCGGATGTACTTGTTGATGCTTTAGCAGCAGGTCCATTGGCAGCTAACTTAAAATCACCAATACTTATAACACCAAAAACGTATGTGTCTGCATATCATAAAGAGAATTTAGAGGCTAAATCAGCTAATAAGGTATATAAAATAGGTGGTGGATTGACTTCGAAGGTAATGAACTCTATAGCAGCATCACTATCTAAACATAATACTACTCCAACAGACCCAGATAATAATACTGGTGCTAAGACAGTTATGATTGACCCAGGACATGGCGGTTCGGATAGTGGAACAACAGGAAAACCATTAGGAGGTATTAAAGAAAAAGATTATACTTTAAATACTTCACTTGCAACTACTGAATATTTACGTTCAAAAGGTATAAATGTAATTATGACTAGAGACACAGATAAAACTCTATCACTTGGAAATAGAACTGCTTTATCTAATTCTTTAAGACCAGATTTATTTACAAGTATACACTATAATGCGTCTGATACAACTGGAAATGGTGTGGAAGTATTTTATAAACTTGAAGATAAAAATGGTGGAACTACCAAAACTTTAGCTACAAATATATTAAATAGAATTTTAGAAAAGTTCAATCTAAAAAACAGAGGTGCTAAGACGAGAGCACTATCAACTGATGCAACAAAAGATTATTTATATGTTTTAAGAACAAATGACATGCCAGCAGTACTTGTAGAATGTGCGTTTTTAGATAATGAAAAAGATATGAGTTTATTGAATACATCAAGCAAGGTAAAGGAAATGGGTACACAAATTGGTAAAGGTATAGAAGAGTCACTAAAATAGTCTAAATGAGAATAATTAAAGGTTTTAATATAAAATAAATTATTGTATTAAACTTAGACTAAGTCTACAAAATAAAATATAATTGAATTAGTAAGAAAGGCTATATATATACTGTTGCATATAAGTGCAAAATAGTGTATATATAGCCTTTTGTAGTTAAGTATAATATAAAAACATTCATATAGACCAAGAATATTATTAGCTATTAAAAATGGTGATATTTTTCTATAAAATACGATTAAAATTAAGGTATTCTGTGTTATTATTTGTTTTTTATGGATTTTTATTGTAATAAGTGATATAGTGAAGATAAATAAATGTATCTAATACGTTTATTTTTTTATTATTTTATTTTTATAATTTATTTATAAATTATTTATAATTTGGGAAGATACACTTTGACATATTAAAAAATTAAGAAGATTAAATTAGAAATTTATTTTAAATAAGGAGATTGATATGAAAAGAAATACAAAATTATTAACAACAGGAATTCTTTCAATGGCAATTGTTGCACCGACAATGGCATTTGCCACTGAATCTAGTGCTATGGAAAATAATGC
>NZ_JRHN01000031.1 GCF_001299635.1 Clostridioides difficile
GCCTGTGGAGAGTTTGTAAGACATATTTTAGTATGCAAAATTCTATGAAGCAGGAACCCTGTGACTTTAGTCATGGGAGGTTCAGGTAAAAAATAAGGTATTCAATCACATAATAGATGTAGTATATGAAATAAATGGATATGAACCAGAACCTGGAAGTATAACATTATGTAACTATCATAAGTCAAAGGGCATGGAGTGGGATTGTGTGTTTTTATTAGGTCTTATTGAATATAATTTCCCTGACAATATCAATCAAAAATTTCAGAGTGATAAATGGTATTTAAAAGAAAAATACAAAAATCCTATGGCAATTATTAAATCAGAAATCGAGGCTATATTAAAAGGAAGTATCTCAACTGACTATGCTCATAAAACGAAGATTGATTCTATAAATGAAAAAATTAGGCTTTTATATGTAGGAATCACTAGAGCAAAGGAAATGTTAATACTTTCGGGAAGTGCTTATAGAGATGAAAATGATATAGGGAATAAAAGAAAAGAGCAAAAACCAAGTATATACTTAAACAGATTGAACCGACATATTAGTGAAAAGAGGTTGAATAACTGTTAATATATAATAAGTTTGATTGATATATTGTTTAAAATATTGATTGAAAAAGTTAAAACAATAGATAGTAGCAAATAGCTATTAAAAATAAAGTTAAGAGAGAAGTGATATGAGTGAATGATAAATTAAAATATTTTTCTTATAGTCAAAATTCAATTAACACATATAAATCATGTCCATTGAAGTTTAAATATAAATATATTGATAGAATAAATTGGAAAAATGATGATATTGGCAGTAGAGAGTATTATGAAAGCTCAAAAACAGGAAGAGATTTTCATTTAATTTGCGAAAGGTATTTTAGTAATATACCCCTTGGAATCTATTTTAATGATGAGGATAAAAATGGCAAAAAATTTTTAAAATGGATTGAAAATATAAAAAAAGTTGTCCCTATTAAAGAAGATAAAATATATCTACCAGAGTATGAAGTAAGGATGACTTTAAGAGGAGATACACTACAGGCAAAGTATGATTTAGTTGTAGTTGGAAAAGATGAGATAGAGATATGGGATTGGAAAACTGAGTCTAGAAAGATTGACTATAAAAATGTAGAAAATAGAATACAAACAATTGTTTATATGTTTTTAGCAAAAGAAGTAATCCCAAAAGTTTTAAAAATGGACATAAATGTTAAAGATATAAATATGAAATACTATCAACCTGAATTTGATGATTTACCAATCATCATTTCATATGATGAAGAAAAGCATGAAACAAATAAAAATAAAATTCAAACTTATATAAATATGATAAAGAATACTAATTATGAAGAACATACATACGAAGACAATCTATACAATGATATAGAAAAGGTATATAATAAAGAAGAACGTATGTGCTATAGAAATAAGAACCATTGCAAGTATTGCGAATTCAATAAATTATGCAATGATAAAGAAATAGATTATAGTATTTTGGAGGCGGAAATTTATGGGACTTAGGTTTATATTAGGTAGAGGTGGAAGTGGAAAATCTACTTATATGCTAGAGGAAATTAAAAGAGAAGCTCAAAGAAATGAAATAACATCAATTATACTTTTAGTTCCAGAACAATACACATTTGAGGCTGAAAATAGAGTAAGTAAACTATTTTTAGGAAAAGAAAAAGATAAGTATCTAAGAGTTAGAGTGCTTAGTTTCAAAACACTAAGTAATATAGTTTTTTCTCAAGCAGGAGGATTAACAGATGTAAATATAAATTCTAGTGGAAAAGCAATGATGGTATATAGAGCGATTGAAGATGTAAGTGAAGAATTAAATGTATTTTCAAAGTCAAAGTCACAATCTGGTTTTGTAAGTTCAATTACAGATATGATATCGGAAATGAAACAGTACAATATAAGTCCTGAAATGTTAGAAAATATATCAGGAGAATTAGATAATGAGACTTTAAGCCTAAAATTAAAAGATATAAGTAAAATATATAATTCTTTTGAAGGAAAATTACATGAAAATTATGTAGATGCTCAAGATATGTTAACTTCATTGGCAAATAGGATAGAATTAAGCAGTTATTTAGATGGAGCTTGTGTTTATATAGATGAATTTACAGGTTTTACACCAAATCAGTACAATGTGATAAAGAGCATATTAAATAAAGCTAAAAATGTCAGTATTTCTTTAACTGTAGATGACATTAATTATATTGGATATAGTAAAGCAGATGTATTTTCTAGAACTAAATTTACTTATTCAAAGTTAACTCAATTGTGTAATGAAGAGGGGATAAAAATACTTCCACAAGTAAATTTGAATACAGGTGTTATAAAAAGATTTGAAGAAATCAAAGAATTACAACACTTAGAAAGATTTTATAATGCTTATCCATATAAAACATATTTAAATTCAACTGAAAATATAAAGATAAAAGAGTTTAATAATTTATATTCAGAGGTAGAAGAAATAGCTAAAGAAATTGTACATTTAGTTAGAGATAAGAATGTTAGATATAGAGATATAACTATAGCCACAAGAGATTTAAATAGATATGATTTTTTAGTACACTCTATATTTAATGAATATAATATACCAAATTTTATAGATAAGAAGAGAGAAGCAAAAAGTAACCCGATAGTTATTTTAATTATTTCAGCCTTAGAAATGAAGCATAGACGATATGGATATGAGACCATGTTTAGATATTTAAAAAGCGGACTTATAGGAATTGATAATAATGATATAAATTTACTAGAAAACTATGTCCTAGCTAATGGAATAAAAGGTAAGAAATGGTTTGATGAAAAATGGGATTATAGAATAACACAGAGTCTTTCTAGTGAAGAAAGTGACTTTGAACTAGAATTAAAAGATAAAATAAATGAAATAAAAAATAGAGTACTAGAGCCAATAGTTACTTTACAAGAAAAACTAAAAGGGAAAAATAGAGTAAAAGAAATATGTAAGTATATATATGAATTTTTACTGGATATAAATATGCCAGAAACTATAGAAAGTTTAATAGTAAATTTTAAAGATAAAGGAGAACTTGATGTTGCCAATCAATACTCACAAGTTTGGGATATAGTAGTGGATGTACTAGACCAAATGGTTGAGCTTATGGGTGATGAAATAATTTCTTTAGAAAAATTTATAAAGCTAATAACTTTAGGTTTTGATGAATATGAATTAGGATTAGTTCCTCCTAGTATAGACCAAGTACTTGTAAGTAGTGTGGATAGAATGAAAAATCCAAATACTAAGTATTTATATCTAATTGGAACTACTGATGGTATATTTCCTCTAATTACAAAGGATAGTGGAATATTAAGTGATAATGATAGAGAAAATCTTGGAAGTAAAGGAATTGAAGTTGACATTGATAGTAAAACTAGAAGTTTTGAGGAACAGTTTCTAGTATATAAGGCTCTTACTTCTACATCTGAGAATTTAATCATAACATATCCTATATCTGACCATGAAGGTAAAACTCTTAGACCATCAATAATTATATCAAGACTTAAAAAGATATTTCCAAATATAGACAACAAAAGTTATTTAGTAGAAGAAGATAAGCAAAATGATGAAGATATACTTAAAAAAATAACTGTTAAATCACCTACGTTTAATGAACTTATAAATGTAATAAAAAATTATGATAATGATAGTTACAATAAAGAAGATATTAATAGTATTTGGCTAGATATATATAGATACTATCTAAAGGATGAAATGTATAGTTCGATAACAAAAAAAGTTATAAAAGGCCTTAGTTATACCAATCAAGTCCATAAGATTGAAGAAAAAAAGATAAGGTCGTTATATAAAAGTAATTCTCTTAGTGTATCTAGGCTTGAAAAATATGCAGAGTGCCCATTTGCTTATTTTATACAGTATGGTTTAAAAGCTAGAAAACGTAAAGAATATTCATTTACACCACCAGATTTGGGAACTTTCATTCACAATATTTTAGATAGATTTTCAAAGGAGCTTTCACAAGATAGTTTATCTTGGAGAGACAGTGATGAAAAGTATATAGAATTAAAGATAGGTATAATAGTTGATGAAATAATTTCAAAGATACCAGGATATATATTAAATAGTTCTGAAAGGTATAAATATCTTGCATATAGATTAAAAAATATGTTGACTACTGCTGTAGATATAATCAGTCAACAAATAAAACAAGGTTCATTTGAGCCAATAGATTATGAAGTTAATTTTGGAAGAGATGGAAAATATCCTCCTATAAAAATAGTATTAGATAATGGAGAAGAAGTAAATCTAATTGGGCAAATAGACAGAGTTGATGAATTTAAAGAAGGAGAAAATAAATATATAAGAATAGTAGATTATAAATCGGGCAATAAAGATATAAGTTTGACAGAAATATATTATGGTCTACAGTTGCAATTACTTGTGTATTTAGATGCAATTCTTGACAGTGTAAAAGGAGAAGATGTAAATATAAATCCAGCTGCAATATTATATTGTAGAATAAATAACCCAATAGCGAAATTTAATGAAGATAAAGATGATGAAGAAATACAAGAAGCAATACTAAAAGAACTTAGAATGAAGGGGCTTGTAATAAAAGATTCTCATATAATAAAAGAAATGGATAAATCATTAATAGATGGAGAAAGAAAAAACTCTTTAGTAATACCAGTAGGTCTTACAAAGGATGGAAATGTAGGCAAAAGCACATCAGCAGTAACTTATGAGGAGTTTAAATTACTTAGAAATTATGTAAAACATGCTATAAAGGATTTATGTGAAGATATGTTAAGTGGAGAAATCTGTATAGCTCCATATAAACACAAAGATGGAACATCATGTGATTTTTGTGATTATTCAGCTATATGCCAATTTGATTCAACTATGAAAGATAATAAATATAAAAATTTAAATAATAAGAGCAATGAAGAAATAATAAAACTGATGAAAGGAGATGTTAATTAGTGAGTTCTCCTAAATGGACAAAAGAGCAATTAGAAGTCATAGAAAGTAGAGATTGCAATTTATTGGTTGCAGCAGCTGCTGGGTCAGGAAAAACAGCAGTGCTAGTTGAGCGTATAATTCAAATGATAACAAGTAGGGAAAATCCAATCGATATAGATAAGTTATTAGTGGTTACATTTACTAATGCTGCTGCATCAGAGATGAGAGAGAGAATAGGTGATGCTATAGGAAAATCACTAGATGAAAATCCAGAAAATAAACATTTACAAAATCAACTGGTTCTATTAAATAAATCTAGCATTACAACAATACACTCATTTTGTTTGGATGTTATAAAATCAAACTTTCATAGAATAAATTTAGACCCAAATTTCAGAATAGGAGACCAAACTGAATGTGCTATTTTGAAACAAGAGGCAATAGAAGATGTATTTGAAACCTTGTATGAAGAAAGAAATGAGGGATTTTTAAATTTAGTTGAAAGTTATGCAGAAAGAGGAGGAGACAAGGAAGTACAGGATATTATTTTAGGAATATATTCGTTTGCAATGGCTTCTCCTAAACCTAAAAAATGGTTGCTTGATTCAGCAGAGAGATTTAATATTGATGAGGACTTTGATTTTTCACAATCTATTTGGGCTAGAGCTATATTAGATACTGTAAAAATAGAAATTAATGGTCTTTGTTTAAATATGGAAAAGGCATTAAAAGAAGTTGAATCAATAGCAGAATTAGAAACCTTTTCAGAAAAGTTAGCTATTGAGTATAAAAAAATAGTAGGTATTTCAGAAGCGTGTAATAAGTCCTGGAATGAAGCATATAAAAAGATGGCAGCTATGTCTTTTGAAAACTATGTAAAAGGAGTAAAAAGGATACCAAAAGATGCTCCTTCATATATAAAAGAATCAAAAGAAAAAGCAAAGGCTATGAGAGATAAGGCTAAGAAATCTTTAGAAAGTATAGTAAATGCTACATTTAATAAAGATAATGACTCTATTAAAGAAGAAATAAAATATCTTTATAATATAGTCAAGCCTATATCTAATATTGTACTCAGATTTGAAGAGGAATATAGTAATAAGAAAAGTGAAAAAGGAATAATAGACTTTAATGATATAGAGCATTTTGCCTTAAATATATTAACCAATATGGATGAAGAAGGTAATATTGTACCTTCTGATATAGCAATTGGATATAGAAAGAAGTTCTATGAGATATTTATAGATGAATATCAAGATAGTAATCTAGTGCAGGAAGTGTTGCTTAAAGCTGTGGCTAACACAGAAACACCAAATAGGTTTATGGTTGGAGATGTAAAGCAGAGTATATATAGATTTAGACAATCAAAGCCAGAATTATTTTTACAAAAATACAATAACTATAATGATAAAAAGGGAACTTCTCATAGAAAAATAATGCTTTATAAAAACTTTAGAAGTAGGGAAGAAGTTGTAGATGCTGTAAATTATATATTTGAAAATATAATGAATGAAAATATAGGAGAAATTGAATATACAGAAAAAGAAAGGCTCAATTTGGGGGCTGATTTTAAATTGGATACAGATGAAGCATCTATTATTGGCGGAGCAACAGAAGTACATCTTATACAAAAAGATAATAAACTTGATGATGATACTATAAACAATAAAAATGATAGTGATAATAATGAAGACAATGAATTAGAAGAAGAAAAATTAGATAATATACAACTTGAGGCCAGAATGGTTGGAAAGATTATTAAAGATTTAATGAGAGCTAATGAAGAAGGAAAAATCCAAAAAATCTACGATAAGGGAATTGACGGATATAGACCTGTGGAGTTTAGAGATATAGTGATTCTTTTAAGAGCTACATCAGCATGGGCTCCAGTGTTTGCAGATGAATTGATGAATATGGATATACCAACATATGCTGATGTTGGAGTGGGATATTTTGATACCATTGAGATAAAAACTATATTATCATTACTTCAGATAATAGATAATCCAATACAAGATATACCACTTATATCTGTATTAAAATCTCCTATATTTGGATTTACACCAGAGGATTTGATTGATATTAGAATTCAGAATAAAGATAAGACTTTTTATGAAGTTTTAGAAAGTACATCAGAGTATGATGATTTTATAGATTCTCAAAATGAAAATAAGTCTGAGTTTACACCAAGTAAAGAATGTATAAGTAAAAGCAAGGATTTTTTCGTTAAATTAAGGGACTTTAAAGAAAAATCAATGTACATGAGTACTGACGAATTTATTTGGTATTTGTATACAAAGACTGGATATTATGCTTATGTTGGGGCATTACCAGGTGGAAGTCAAAGACAAGCTAATTTAAAAGTATTGTTTGAGAGAGCAAAACAATTTGAAGAGACTAGTTTTAAGGGAATATTCAACTTTGTAAATTTTATAGAGAAATTAAAAAAATCTAGTTCTGATATGGGAAGTGCAAAGACACTTGGAGAAAATGCAAATGTTGTTAGGATAATGAGTATTCATAAAAGTAAAGGATTAGAATTTCCAGTAGTTATATGTTCTGCAATGGGTAAAAACTTCAATACTCAAGACTTTAAAAAGAGTATCTTATATCATCATAATTTAGGGTATGGACCTCAGTTTGTGGATTATGAAAGAAGAATATCTTTTCCAAGTATAGCCAAGGAAGCATTAAAAAGTAAAATAAATATAGAAAATCTATCAGAAGAGATGAGAGTTTTATATGTTGCATTTACAAGAGCAAAAGAAAAATTGATTATAACAGGTTCTACTAGAAATGTACAAGATAGTATAAAACGATGGGCAAATGGAATTGAAGGTCTGGATACAATATCACAATATGAGATACTAAAAGGTAAAAATTTTCTGGATTGGATAATGCCTTGTGTATTAAAACATAAAGACTTATCTAATTTATTGGAAGATGTAGGTTTAGATGAAGTCTTTAATGTTGACCATAATTCAAAATGGCATGGAAGACTATGGAATAAGAATGATGTCTTAATAGAAAGAAAGACTAATGAAGAAAATGAAAGTATTGAAGAAATCCTTGAAAAGATAGATGTAGATAATCCTGATAGCAATTATTATACTGAAATAGAAGGAAAATTAAATTATGTATATCCATATGAGTTTAGCACAAGAAAACCTGCTAGTATATCTGTTACAGAAATAAAAAAAATACAAAACAACTATGAGGAAGAGTTAATAAATACTATATTTGAACAAAAAGTAACACTAAAAAAACCTCTATTCATTCAAAATGATGAAGAAAGAGAAAAGATTAATGGAGCAGAAAGAGGTACTATAGTCCATTTGGTTATGGAAGTTTTAGACTTAAAAAAAGTAAATAGTGTAAATGATATAAAGTCACAAATACAAGGATTTATTTCAAAAGGTGTAATAACAGAAAAACAGGCTAGTATAGTAAATCCATATAAAATATATAAATTTTTTGCTTCAAATATAGGCAAAAGGATGCTGAATGCTGAACTTATAAATAGAGAAAAATCCATTTATGCACAAGTGAATATGAAAGATATTTATATTTATGAAGAATTAATAAAAAATGATGATAAAAAACTCTATGATAAAGAAAGTGTCATGTTAAGAGGTATAGTTGATGCTTATTTTGAAGAAGATAATCAAATAGTTTTAGTTGACTATAAAACAGATTTTGTAAATGAAGAAAATATAAATCAAATAATAGAGAAATATAAAAAACAATTAGATTTATATGCAGATGTTATTGAAACTTTAACAGGGAAGTCAGTAAAAGAAAAATGTATATATTTATTTGGTGTTGATGAAGCTGTTTGTTATTAGTTTTTTTATATAAATTAAACATAAAGATAGAGGAAGGGGAAAAAATGAGATTTATTCATACATCAGATTGGCATCTAGGGAAATCCCTAGAGGGCCATTCTAGAATTGAAGAGCAAGCAAAGTTTTGTGAGGAATTTATAGAAATAGTAGAATCAAATGAAATAGATATGGTTGTAATTGCTGGAGATATATATGATACTTCTAATCCTCCTGCACAAGCAGAAAAACTGTTTTATCAAACTGTTTCAAAACTTGCTAATAATGGGCAAAGGTGTGTATTAATAATTTCAGGAAATCATGATAATCCAGAGAGACTTTCTGCAATAACACCTTTAGCACATGAACAGGGAATACTTATATTTGGTTATCCATCAAGTGCTACAACAAAAGCTAAGTATAGAAACTTTGAAATAACAGATGCAGTACAAGGATGCACAACACTAAATATAAATGGTGAAAGTGTTGTAATTGCTACCTTACCTTATCCAAGTGAAAAAAGATTGAATGAAGTTTTTTCGAGTGAAGATGATTTGGAAAAACAAAAAACTTATTCTGAAAAGGTAGGCAATATATTTAAAAATCTAGAAGAAAACTTTAGAAGTGATACTATAAATATAGCAGTATCACATATATTTGTAATAGGTGGAGAGAGTACTGAATCAGAAAGACCAATACAACTAGGAGGAAGTTTTTTAGTTGAAAGAAAAGACTTACCAGAAAAAGCTCAATACACTGCATTAGGTCATTTGCATAAACAACAAAAAGCTTCTGAACGTTTAAATGCATATTATTCAGGTTCTCCACTTCAATATAGTAAAGATGAAAGAGCATATACTAAAGGTGCATATATAGTGGATATAAAGGCTGGTGAAAAACCAGTAATTGGGGAAGTATACTTTAATAATTATAAACCTATAGAAGTATTTAAATGTAATGGTATAGAAGAAGCTTTAGAGATATGTGAGCAAAATCAAAATAGAGATATTTGGTCATACTTTGAAATAAATACTGATGAGATAATATCACAGAATGAAATAAAAAAAATGAAGGAATTATTAAAAGACATAATAGAAATAAAACCAATAATAACATCTTGCTATGAACAAGAAAGTGTAGATATAAAAGAAAAGTCTATGGCAGAGTTATTTAAAGAATTTTATTCTTTTAGTAGAGGTGTGGAGCCAAAAGGGGAGCTTATGGATTTGTTTCTAGATATAATAAGTGAAGAGGGTGAATCAGCAGATGAGACCAATTAGGTTAGAAGTTACAGGACTTAATAGCTACATTGATAAACAAGTTATAGACTTTGAAAAGCTAATTGAAAGAGGTTTGTTTGGGATATTTGGAACTACTGGAAGTGGAAAATCTACAATTTTAGATGCAATAACCATTGCTATGTATGGAAATATCTCCAGAAATACAAAAGAATATATAAATAGTGTATGTGATAAGGCAATTATATCATATGAATTTGAGATAGGAAGTAAAAATACTAGAAGAAGATATATTGTAGATAGAACTATTGCTAGAAGCAAAACAGGAACAAAGACTTCTAATGCTAGATTAATAGAGATATTGAATGACAATACTAAAAATGTCTTAGCTGATAAGGTTGTGGAAGTAAATGAAAAGGTAGCTCAAGTTGTAGGGCTAACAGCTAATGATTTTACTAGGTCAGTAGTTTTGCCACAAGATAAATTTAATGAGTTTCTGAGATTGTCACGAGCAGATAGAAGAGACATGTTAGAGAGAATTTTCAATCTTGAGAAATATGGAAGAAGTCTTGGAGAAAAAGTAAAAAAGAGAAAAAACCTACATTTACAAAATTTAAAAGATTTAAAATCAAAATTAAGCCAATATGATGGAGTTACAGAAGAAGTATACAACAATATAAATCAAGAATTAATAGAATTAAAACAAGATGAAAAAGAGAAAAATAAAGCTTTGGATTTGGCTCAGAAATCTTATGAAGAGAGTAAAGCAGTATATGAAGAACAATTAAAACTAGAGAAAAATGAGATTAGAAAAGATGAACTTAATTTAAAAAGCAATGAGATAAAAGAAAAGACAAGTGTTGTAGAAAATGATAATAATGCAAGAAAAGTAGACCCATACATAGGCTCTGTTCAAAATCTAGAAAAAAAAATAAATGAAGATAACTTTACTGTAAGTAATTTAGAAAAGAAATTAGTGATACTAAATCAGGAACTTGAGGTCATAAAAAATAGATATGAAAAAATAAGTAGAATTAAAAATGAAGAGGTTCCTAAATTAAGTGAAGAAAAGATAAGGTTGCAACAGGCAATAAGATTAGAAGAGGAGTTAGTTTTATTAGATAAAGAGTTAAAAGAGTTAAAAGAACATGGTGTTAATTTAAATAAGAATAAAGTAGAATTAGAAAAAGTAAAACAAGAGGCTGAATCTAGAAAAGATGCAGTAATTAAGTCCATAAAAGAAGTTGAAGGAAAAATCGATAAAGTAAATATAGGTGCTGAATTAAAACAAAAGATATTTTTAGCATATGAATATGAGAAAGATTATAATAAAGTCTTAGAAGAGAAGAATCAAAAAATAAATAAACTAGAAGAAATACTTAAAGAGACAGAAGACATAAATTTAAAAATCAGATATATCGATAAAGATAAAAATGATACAAAACGTAATTTAGAAAATTTATCTCTTCACTTAGATGTTCTTCTTAGAAAATGTCCTGGTAAGAGTGAAGATTTACTTTTAAAATCTGAATATGTAACTGAATTAAGAAATAAAGCAAACAATACTAAAGAAAATGAAATTAAGAAGAATAATATACAAGATGAATTAAAGATAGTACTAGAAAGTAAGTTTAATACTGAAAGAGAAATAAATTTACTAAATGAGAAGCTTGAAAATAATAGAAAAAATAGAGAAGACTTAGAAAAAGAACTAGAAGAGTTAAAATATTTAAATTTAGCATCAGAGCTTAGACGTGAGTTAAAAGAAAATACGCCATGCCCAGTTTGTGGGTCAAAACATCATGAAAACCATAATATAACTAAATATGATGAGAATATAGCTTTTGTCAAAGAAAAACTAGAAAAACAGGAAAAAGAAAAATTAAGTATAAGACGCAATATAGAGGAATTAAATGCTAAAGTAAGTGGATATTTATCTGTAGAAAAAATGAAAACTAAAGAATTGGAAGATGTAAAAGGAAAACTAGGTGATATTCCATCTAGTCAATTGTTAAAAAAGCTTGATGACGAACAGAGAAAACTTGCTTTGCTTAAATCTAACATTCAAGAATGGGAGAAAGAGAAAGAAGATACCGAAAATAAGATAACATTAGTTAAAGAAGAGAAGAATAAAGTTGAAAAAGAAGAACTAAAAATAAAAGAAAGCTTGAATAACTATAAGAAATTAACGAGAGACTTAAATACAGAGATAGAAAGTCTAGAAAATAAATGTAAAAAACTAAAACAGGAGTATATAGGATTAAAGACGATTACTAAAGTTTCTAATCTATCATCAAAGGTAGAAGAAATAAGAGAAAATGAAAAAAAATTAGAATTACTAAGCACTGGATACTCCAAATTATTAAAAAATAGAGATTCATTAGACCTTAAAATAAGAGAAAATCAAAGTAAACTACATGAGATAGAGATAGAGTTAATAAGAGCTAGAGAATTATATGTAGAAAAAAAAGTGCATAGAGAAAATAAGTATAAAGAAGTTATTAACATAACTAAGGGTGATTTGGCTAAAAATCTTTTACATAATGTTGAAGAAAATATATGTAAGATATTAGAACAAGAAGAATCAAGTAGAAAAAAATTAGAAGAGCAAAGATTAGAGTATGAAAAAAATATTGCTGAAAAACACAATATAGATGGTAGACTTAAAACAGCTAGAGAACAATATAAAGAACAAAAAGTAATATTAAATGGATTATTAGCAGAAAATAAATTTGAAAGTATATATGCAGTAAAAAGAGCTTTGTTAGATGGCGATGAAATAAAAAAATTAATTGAAGAGATATTAGAATATGAAGAAGAACAAAAATTATTGACATTTAAAATAAAATCATCAAAAGAAAAATTAAATGGTAGGACTGTAAAGAAGGAATACTTTGAGCAATTAAAAGACGAGATTTATAATCTAAAAGTTGAGATAGGTAATATATCAAAAGATATTGGAGCTAATCAAAATAAGCTAATAACATTAAAAGACTCTTTAGATAAGATAAATGATTTTAATAAAGAACTTAAAGTAGTTGAACACCAGGTAGATTTATTAGAGGAATTAGATAAATGTGTGCAAGGAAACAAGTTTGTAGAATATGTTTCTACAAACCAATTAAAATATATCGCTTTGGAAGCATCAAAAAGATTAGAAAAAATAACAAAAGGAAGATATGCACTTGAAATTGATTCGACGCTGAATTTTGTAATGAGAGATAATTTTAATGGAGGAGAAAGAAGAAGTATTGATACCCTATCTGGTGGAGAAACATTCTTAACTTCTCTATCACTAGCACTTGCTCTTTCATCTCAGATACAATTAAAGGGAAGTGCACCTCTAGAATTCTTCTTTTTAGATGAAGGTTTTGGCTCACTAGATAGTGAACTTTTAGAAATTGTTATAGAATCATTGGAAAGATTGCATAGTAATAATCTAAGTGTGGGTATAATAAGTCATGTCGAGGAACTTAAAAATAGAGTTCCTGTTAAGTTAATAGTTTCATCTAGTGAGGCTGGAGTAGGTTCACAAGTAAAAATTGAATATAGTTAAAAACATATGTTAATTGAATATATTATCTAATATTTCCAAAAAATATATAATTGTGATATAATTAAAACTAATATTAAAGTTATTTATAATTAATATTAATATAAAAACATGTAATTAGGAGTGTGGTAAGTGTTGGAATCGCCCAATAATTTGATTCAGATTATATTTTTAATAGTATTACTTATGGGGTCTGCATTTTTCTCAGCATCTGAAACGGCTTTAATGTCATTGAGTAAAATCAGAATCAGATATATGCAAGATGAAGGAGTTAAAGGAGCTAAGTTAGTAAGTTCATTAATAGAAAGTCCAAATAAACTTTTAAGTTCTATATTGGTTGGAAATAACGTCGTAAATATAGCAGCAACATCCATATCAACATCTTTATTTATAGGATTAATGGGAGAAAAAGGAGTGGCACTTGCTACAGCTGTGATGACAGTGTTAGTATTAATATTTGGTGAAATTACTCCAAAGACAATAGCAGCAAGTAATTCAGAAAAGGTTTCTCTATTAGTATCCAAACCTATAAAAGTAATTATATTTATATTAAGACCAATAGTATGGATATTTAACATAATCACAAGTGTTATATTTAAATTATTCGGTATAACAAATAAAGGAGCCAAATCATTCATAACTGAAGAAGAATTAAAAACCATGGTAAATGTAAGCCATGAAGAAGGCGTCCTTGAAATGGAAGAAAGAGAAATTATAAACAATGTATTTGAATTTGGAGATATGCAAGCTAAAAATGCAATGATACAAAGAATAGATATGGTAGCTATAGATATGGAAGATAGTTATGATGAGATAATACAGGTATTTAAAACTGAGAAATTGAGTAGAATGCCCGTGTATGAAGAGACTATAGATGATATTGTAGGAATACTTAATATAAAAGACATTATATTTTTATCAGATGAGGAAATAGAATCATTTGACATTAAAAACTATATGAGAGAGCCTTTCTTCACATATGAATTCAAAAAAATAACACAACTTCTTGAAGAGATGAAACTTGAAAAAAGCCAAATGGCCATAGTTGTAGATGAGTATGGTGGAACATCTGGTCTTCTAACTATAGAAGATTTAGTAGAAGTAATTGTTGGTGATATAGAGGATGAATATGATGAGGAAGAAGATGAAATACAAGTTATAAAAGAAGATGAGTATATTGTAGATGGAAGTACTAAAATTGGTGATGTTAATGAACTTATTGGTGTAAACTTAGAATCTGAAGAATTTGATTCTATAGGTGGCTTTATAATTGGACACTTGAGCAGATTGCCAGAAGAGAATGAAGTAATTGAAGTCGATAATATAAGATTTTGTATAGAGAGCATAGAAAAAAATAGAATTAAAAAAATAAGAATATATACATAATGTAATAATGTTCTTAAATTTATTATGAGTGCATGTAATGTAAAAGTTAAATTTTATATTGCATGCACTTATTTTTATTTTATATTCAAATAAAACTAGTATGAAATGGACAAAATAAAAATATAAATTAGAAGAAAGGAGATTTTTAAGATGAGCATACTAGAAAATAATTTCTTATATAAATTAAAAAATAATACCATCTTTTTTTGTATATATACATTGTTATTTGTTTTTCTTTATAAAGCTTTTCCATACATAGCCCCATTTTTTTTAGGTGGTATAATAGCACTTATGATTAATCCTATATCACAAAAGTTAGAAAATAAATTTCACATAAATAAAGGTGTATCTACGTTGGTTTTAAGTTTTCTTGCGGTTGCTATAGTTAGTACAGTTACTACAATAATAGTAATAAACTCAGTAAAAGAACTAATGGGATTTTTAAATAATGTATCAGCTAATCCTGAAGATATAAGTAATACTATTATGTATTTCTTAAATAAAGTAAACGACTTCATGAAAACATTTCAAGAAATAGCTAATTTTGATGTAGAGCAGTTAGTAAATAAATTTAGTGGTGAAGTGATGCAAATTACAAAAAATCTTCTTACAAGTATCCTTGGATTAGCCACTTCCATCCCATATATTATAATATTTATAATTACTTTATTTATTGCTACATATTTTATAGCAAAAGATTTAGATAAAATTGAAAATAATTTTTATAATATGTTCACTACTGATGTCAGAAAGAAAGTAAAAAATGTAAAAAAAGAAGCAGGTCTTTCTCTTGTTGGATATATAAGAGCTTATACAATACTCATGGCTATAACATTTTTTGCAATTTGGGGAAGTTTTGCTTTATTTGGATTAAAATATGGTTTAATAGTAGGATTTGTGGGAGCTTTAATGGATTTAATTCCATTTCTAGGTATTATAACAATATACCTTCCAGTAATAGTTTACTATTTTCTTATAAAAAATTATTTTATAGCTATAAGTATGACTATAATATTTTTTATCTTATCTTTAATTAGAGAAATACTAGAACCTAAACTAGTATCTGTAAATGTTGGATTAAATCCACTGGCTACACTTGCTGCAATTTTTATTGGAATCCAAGTAAAAGGAATAATTGGCGTAATTTTTTGTTTGGGTTTGGTGTGTATGCATGATATACTTAAGAAGGTGGATATTTTTTAATTATAATAACTTAGAACTTTTTTTAAATAAAAATTTATTCACTAATAAATAAAAAATTTCATTAATAGTATAAGAAAGAGGGTATATACGTGAAACAAAAAGTAGTAGAAAGATTTTTAAAATATGTATCATTTGATACAACATCCAATTCTCAATGTGAAAATTGTCCATCTTCAGAAGGTCAAAGAGTTTTAGCTAAGTATATAGTTGAAGAGCTAAAATCAATGGGTATTGATGATGTAAGTTTAGATGAAAATAGTTATATAATGGCTACTTTAAAGGGAAACATTGATGGTGTGGATACTATAGGGTTCATATCACATTTAGATACAATTGAAGATGTTAGTGGAAAAGATATTAAACCAAGAATAATTCAAAACTATGATGGAAAAGATATAGTTTTAAATGAAGAATTAAATGTTGTTACGTATATAAGCGATTCTCCAGAGTTAGAAGAATTTAAGGGAGATGATTTAATAGTTACTGATGGAACAACTTTACTTGGTTCTGATGATAAAGCTGGTATAGCTGAAATAGTAACTGCAATAGAATACTTAATAAATCATCCAGAAATTAAACATGGAGATATAAAAATAGGATTTACACCTGATGAAGAAATTGGTAGAGGTGCTGATTTATTTAATGTTGAAAAATTTGGAGCAAAATATGCATATACTTTAGATGGAGGAATAGTTGGAGAGCTTGAATGTGAAAACTTCAATGCAGCAAATGCAACTATTACTATACATGGTAGAAATGTTCATCCAGGGTCAGCTAAAAATAAAATGGTAAATGCTATACATATAGCTGCTGAAATATCAGAAATGTTTCCAGCAGATGAAAGACCAGAAACAACAGAGGGATATGAAGGTTTTTGGCATCTAAATTCTATAGGTGGAAATGTTGAAAATGTAAGTATGGCTTATATTATTAGAGACCATTGTAGAGAAAAGTTTGAACAGAGAAAGTCTATTATGATAGAAAATATAGCAAGAATAAATAAGAAATATGACAATAGAGTAGAATTAGACTTAAAAGATTCTTATTATAATATGAAAGAAAAAATTGAACCAGTTATGTTTATAGTTGATATAGCTAAAGATGCTATGGAGGAATTAGGTATAAAGCCACGTCTAGTTCCTGTAAGAGGAGGAACTGATGGAGCAAGATTATCTTTTAATGGATTACCTTGTCCAAATATATTTACTGGAGGATTAAACTTCCATGGTAAAAATGAATGTATACCAGTTAGTTCTATGGAGAAAGCTACTCAATTAATTATAAGAATAGCTGAAAAATATGCTGAAAGAGTTTAGTTAAAAGTATTTAAAAACTAATCATTTAAAGTTATAATAGCTATATCATTCTTTATAAGTCAAACTGATTATGAGTTTGTATTGTATTTGAGATGATATAGCTATTTTTGTAATTAGTTTTATAAAGGATAATTATTTTTAATTGTGTGTATCGATAAAAGGTACAGATAGCAATAAGTATTAATATTAAAAAGGGGGAATTATATTGAAAATTAAATCTAAAAAAATAATAGCATTTGCACTTGTAGTGGGAATTATGATGCCAAGTTGTGTATATGCAGACATCACTGATAAAAATCAAAATACACAGACAGGTATGAATCATTATCTTAAAAACAGAAAATCTCCAAAGGGAGAAACATTAATTGGTGAAGATAGATTTGATACGGCCATAAAAATATCTCAAAGTGGATGGAATAATGGTTCAGAGAGAGTATTTCTAGTTAATTCAAATTCATTACCAGATGCATTGGCTTCAACTCCTTTAGCTAGCAAGCTGGATGCACCAATACTACTTACTAATAAAAATAGTATACCAGATAATGTTACAGATGAAATAAAAAGACTTAATCCAGAAGAAGTTATTTTAATCGGAAGTGAAGGAGCTATTTCATCAAGTGTAAAAGAATATCTTGAGGACATAGGAGTGTTAGTAAGCAGAATTGGTGGAGCAGATAGAGAAGAAACTTCATTACTTCTTACTAAGCAACTGGATGATACAGGAGATTTAGGTGTTTCAAAAGTAGCAGTAGTTAATGGATACAATGGGTTAGCAGATGCAACTTCAATATCAAGCCCAGCAGCAAGTGATAATATGGCTATAATATATACAAGTAAAGATAGTATAAGAAGTGGAGCAAAGAGTTTTATTACACAAAATTCAAATGAGACTTACATAATAGGTGGAGAATATAGTATAAGTAAAAACCTTGAGGGACAATTAGCCAATTCAGAAAGGCTAGCAGGTACAGATAGAAAAGATACAAATGCCAAAGTTTTAGAAAAATTTTATGGAAAATTAAGTAAAGTTAATAATATGTATTTTGCAAAAGATGGAAGTGGAAGAGAAGCTGATTTAGTTGATGGGCTTGCTGCTGGAGTATTAGCATCAAAGACAAAATCACCTGTAATCCTTGCAAGTGGAAGTTTAAGTAGTGCACAGAAAAGTTTTATAAAAAAAGTAAAGGCTGATAAATTTGTGCAAGTTGGTGGAGGTAAGAATAGTAAACCATATACAGAAGCATTACAATTACAGTAATATAGATAAATCAATAACAACATATAATAAAAACAAGTAAACTAAGTTAGATTTAATTAGAGGTCTAGGATATTATCTTTAAAGTTCTAATTAAGATATAAATAGCAGAGTTTACTTGTTTTTTTTGTTCATTTAAAAGAATTAAGTTTGATTTATTTTTATTGAAAGTTTATTATTCGTTAATATTTATTATATTTCCAGTATTGATGTCAACTAAGTTGATATCAAGTTCAAGTTCATCTTCATCATCAGTTTTTATAATATCTATAATTGCTACAGAGTGGCTTCCATCTTTAGGAATAGAAGTACTTCCTGGATTTATAACTATTAAATTATCATCCATATATAGTTTCTTTATATGGGTATGACCTAAAACCAATATGTCAGCACCCATTTTTTTTGCCTTGTCAATAATTTCTTCTTCTGATTCTGTATAGCCATGATTTAATATAATTCTAATTTCACCAAATTGACTCATGACATAAGGACTTTGAATAGGATGTTCTATTACCATCTGGTCAACATCTGCATCACAGTTTCCTTTTACAATCATAATATTATCTAACTTATTTAATACTTCGATAAATTTTTTAGGATTGTATCCTTCTGGAATCTCATTTCTAGGTCCATGATATAGGACATCTCCACCATGTAAGAGAATATCACAATCAGATAATACATTTAATGCTTTTTCAAAGTAAAGCAAGCTACCATGAGTATCACTCATTATTCCTATTTTCATATTTAAAATCCTCCTAAGTGCAGTCTATAAAAATTTTTCAGATACTCTATGCCAAAACTCATAATTTGACATCCTAAGTAATTTTATTTTTGCATCAGATATACTAACTTTTATATTTTCGATTTGTCTAAATCTGTGTTCAACTCCATCAACTACAATTAATACTGAATCTTCAAATCTGTATTCTGGTGCAATTTTTATAATAGATTCATTTGAACATATTATACTTGATGTAAAACACCTATATGCGTTGGTGTTTATTGGGTGTAAAGGTGTAATCTGCATAAGTTCAAGATTTATATCAACAATACTACCTCCGGCAGAATAGTTATAGGCTGTTGAACCTGTGGAAGTAGAAATAATCATACCATCTCCACTAAAATTTTGTATGTGTCTATTATCAAGGTTTAAATTTAGGTGTATAGTCCTAGACTTGTCCCCCCTTATAACAACCTCATTTACAGCAAGCATGTTGGAGCCACTAGTAGTTGTGTATACTTCAGCATTAAGAAGTGACATTTCTTGAATAATATAATCTTTTTTTAGATAAGCTTCAATAAAGTTATCGATTTTATCTGGTAAAATATCAGGAAAAAAACCTAGATGTCCTGTATTTATACCCATTATAGGAATTTCAGGAAAATCGAAATCTCTAACTGTCCTTAAAAAAGAGCCATCACCGCCAATTGATATAATGAGCTCTGTATCTGGATAAACATCTGAATACACTTCAAAACCAGCATTGGTAAGTTTTCTAGTTAAGAGTTCTTTAGTCTCAAGGGACTTATTTAATTGGTTTGTATTTATAGTTATAATTCTTTTCATATATTCACCTCTTCATACTTTGTATTATAACATAGTTTTATAATTCTTAATTTATAAATTTATAAATGACCTAGCTTGTTGTGAATGTGTTAAAATATGTATAGGCGGGTATAAAAACATACATAAGAGGTGAAGATGTGTTTGAAGTAAAGAATATCACAAAAAAATTAGGCAAATTCAAGTTGAATGATATAAACTTGAAGCTAAATGAAGGGGATATTGTCGGCATTATAGGTCCAAATGGCTCAGGGAAGACGACTTTAATAAAAATTATAATGGGAATTATTGATGCAGATGAAGGAGAAATTAAACTTTGTGATGAGACTATTGACGATTCTCCAATAAGTTTTAAAAACAATATTGGTTTTGTATATGATTCTTTACAATTTTATCCACACTTAAAGGTTAAAGAATTTAGAAGAATAGTATCATTGTTTTATAGTGATTTTGATAGAGAAAGATTTGATGAATATCTTAAAAAATTTGACATAGAAGAAAATATGCATATTAAGAATTTATCTAAAGGTCAATCTGAGAAACTTATGTTGTCAAATGCACTTAGTCATAATGCTAAATTATTGATTTTGGATGAGCCAACTGCCGGAATAGACCCAATTGTAAGGTCTGAAATAATGCAGTACTTAAAAGATTTCGTAAAAAATGGAAACAGTAGTGTAATAATTTCTACTCATAACACTGATAATTTGATTAAAGTTGCTGATTATCTCGTTTTTATAAACAAAGGAAATCAGATTTTTACAGTTAAGAAAGATTTAATAGAACAGGAATATAAAATAATTAGAGCAAATAAAGCAGAATTAGAAGAAATTAAAGAAAATATAGTTGGGGTAAAAGAGTATAAATATTATAATGAGGCACTTGTTAAAGTTGGAGACAGTTTGAAAATAAAAAGTTTGTTGGTAGAAATTGATAAGCATAAGGTCAAAAATCCTACTATAGAAGAACTAATGTATTATTATGTAAATGAGGTGAAATAATGTTTAATTTAATAAGGAAAGATTTAATAATAGGAATTAGTTCAGATGGTATACGGAATTTAAAGTACATAGTATTATTTTTTGTTTTTTATTTTTTCCTTAATTCAATTTCATATTATACAGTAAGTATTGTTGTGAGTTATCTAATGTTTATAAATACATTTGAGTGTGATTATGAAAATGATTCAAGGATTTTTATAAGAAGTATGCCAGTTAGTATAGAAGATATAGTATACTCAAAATATTTATTAGGTGTGGGTTTAATAATTTCTGTAACAATAGTTGTGTCTTTAATAAGCAAATTGACATCACTAGTATTTTTCAGAAATATGGTTTTAAATGATGTATTTTTCTCTATAAATATATTCTTAGCAATTTTAGCGATTTTACTTCCTTTAATTTTTAAATTTGGATATGGCAAAATGAAAGTTTGTAGTCTAATAATAAGTATTTTAATCTACTTTGCATATGGGGGTCTTCTAAAGACGATTAGCATGGTTGTATATCAAGTAAAGCATTTTAATTATAGTAAAATTGGAGGAGTATATCTTTCAAATTATGTAACTGATATGGTTAATACTAAATACATAAACCTGTATAGCATTACGTTTTTAACAATAATAATTTTTATAATATCGATGTATTTTTCTATTAAGATTTCAAAAAAGAATAAGTTTAATTATTAAAATTTAAATTAATATTATAGCACAATAGCACAAAATATAAGGAGACTAGAAATGAATAAGTTTATAAAGGTTTCATTTTTTATTTTTGGGATTTTTACACTATTCATAGCTATAAATAAATTAGTATATAGAGATATGGTAAGTGTCAAAGATTATGAAATAAATCATTTAGAGGAAATTGGTTTTGATTTTGATAGCAGGAGAAGTAGAGATGTTGGTACTATTGTAAGATTTAAAATAAGTAATAATAGTAGATATAGTTATAGGCTAAGAAGTGCTAAAATGAAGTTTGAAAACTGTGTAGAAAATAAAAAAGGAATAAATAAATGTTCTTCATATGTAAATATAGATTTATCTAATGAAAAAAATTCTGTAACTGAAAAAACTCTAAAATATGGAATAAAGCCAAATAATCAAGGTTATGTTGACTTTATAATTCCAAAAGGGTTAAGTTTTGATTATAGATACTTTAATCAGTCTAGCATGAGTGTCGAATATAAGGGAGAATACATTGTCGATATTCCAATGGCAGAAGGTTTATATTTAGTAGTTGGCAAAAATAATGATATATGGAACTCTACTATTATGGAATAATTTTTAAAAATTGAAAAATCAACCAATCATATATATAATTAAGAATAATATGAGGTTTATAAACATTCAGATTAGGAGGGGTATTTGATGTCAATAAGTAATGTAAGAGAGTATTTTAAAGGATTTGGAAGAGAAGAAAGTATATTGGAGTTTGAACAATCTAGTGCTACTGTAGAGCTTGCAGCTGAAGCAGCAGGTGTTATTCCAGCAAGGATAGCTAAGACACTTTCATTTAAGATAGGTGATGATGCAATATTAATTGTAACAGCTGGAGATGCTAAGATTGATAATAAGAAATATAAGGCTGAATTTAGTTGTAAAGCAAAGATGTTAACACCAGAAGAAGTGCTAGAGTTTACTGGACATGCTATTGGAGGTGTTTGCCCATTTGGTTTAAAGAATCCTTTAAAAGTTTATTTAGATGACTCAATGAAAAGATTTGATACAGTGTTTCCTGCATGTGGAAGTAGTAATTCTGCAATAGAACTTACTTGTGATGAAATGGAGAAGTTCTCTAATTGTGAAAAATGGGTGGATGTTTGTAAGAATTGGTAAAAAATATAGTAAATTATAGTAGAAGTTTGTAAAAAACTATCCCTGTATAAATCGTATACAGGGATAGTTTTTTTGATGAAATATTTATAAATCTAATGGGAAAATCTAATTTAAACTAATAATCCAAAATAAAGTTAAAAAATTCTGATTTTTCTTCTAAATTAAAAAAAAATGACAAAAAAATGGAAAAAATGTAGTAAATATTGTTAAAAAAATAATTAGAAATTATTGAAAAATTATCCTTTGAGTGATACTATTATAAATGTAAGATATTTAAAAAACAAAATAATCATAAAAAAGCAAGATTATTTAGCTCTATTAAAATAATTTTTATATGATAAAAAAATTTTTATATGGGTTAAAAATAGTAGTGAAAGTAGCAATGTATATACTCTATTACTATTGAAATACCCTAAAAGTAAATATCATAAACAAATTATTTTATCTATGACCATTGTGAGAGAAGTCTTATTTTAGCTTGAAATTTCACAAAATTCCAAAAAGCGAGATTTTTTTTAAGTGTAGTTGATTTTAAATTAACAATTTATAATTAAATTAATGTCATAATTGGTTAGTATAATTGCATATAAATATAGAGCTGACTTTAATTAAGGTTATAAATTTCTCGACGTATGTTCAAATACTTTATTATAGATGCTGCCGAGATTTTAATTAATAAATGAAAATAAAATATTTATAAAATACTGAGGAGGCTATTATGGATTTAAATTCTAAAAAATATCAGATGCTTAAAGAGTTATATGCAAGCTTCGCTGAAAATGAAGTTAAACCTTTAGCAACAGAACTTGATGAAGAAGAAAGATTTCCATACGAAACAGTGGAAAAAATGGCAAAAGCAGGAATGATGGGTATACCATATCCAAAAGAGTATGGTGGAGAAGGTGGAGATACTGTAGGATACATAATGGCAGTTGAAGAATTGTCTAGAGTTTGTGGTACTACAGGAGTTATCTTATCAGCTCATACATCTCTTGGTTCTTGGCCTATATATCAATATGGTAACGAAGAACAAAAACAAAAATTCTTAAAGCCATTAGCAAGTGGGGAAAAATTAGGAGCATTTGGTCTTACTGAACCTAATGCTGGAACAGATGCGTCTGGACAACAAACAACTGCTGTTTTAGATGGAGATGAATACATACTTAATGGCTCAAAAATATTTATAACAAATGCAATAGCTGGTGATATATATGTAGTGATGGCAATGACTGATAAGTCTAAAGGGAACAGAGGAATATCAGCATTTATAGTTGAAAAAGGAACTCCTGGATTTAGCTTTGGGGTTAAAGAAAAGAAAATGGGTATAAGAGGTTCTGCTACTAGCGAATTAATATTTGAAGATTGCAGAATACCTAAAGAAAATTTACTTGGAAAAGAAGGACAAGGATTTAAGATAGCGATGTCTACTCTTGATGGTGGTAGAATTGGTATAGCAGCACAAGCTTTAGGTTTAGCACAAGGAGCTCTTGATGAAACAGTTAAATATGTAAAAGAAAGAGTACAATTTGGTAGACCACTATCAAAATTCCAAAATACACAATTCCAATTAGCTGATATGGAAGTTAAAATACAAGCGGCTAGACATCTTGTATATCAAGCAGCTATAAACAAAGATGAAGGAAAACCTTATGGAGTAGAAGCAGCGATGGCAAAACTATTTGCAGCTGAAACAGCTATGGAAGTTACTACAAAGGCTGTACAACTTCATGGTGGATATGGATACACTCGTGACTATCCAGTAGAAAGAATGATGAGAGATGCTAAGATAACTGAAATATATGAAGGAACTAGTGAAGTTCAAAGAATGGTTATTTCAGGAAAATTATTAAAATAGATAAATACAATATACACAATAGGTCGATATTAAAATAGATATGGAGGAAGGATTTATGAATATAGTCGTTTGTATAAAACAAGTTCCAGATACAACAGAAGTTAAACTAGATCCTAATACAGGTACTTTAATTAGAGATGGAGTACCAAGTATAATAAACCCTGATGATAAAGCAGGTCTAGAGGAAGCTATAAGATTAAAAGAAGAAATGGGTGCTCATGTAACTGTTATAACAATGGGACCTCCTCAAGCAGATATGGCTTTAAAAGAAGCTTTAGCAATGGGTGCAGATAGAGGAATATTATTAACAGATAGAGCATTTGCAGGTGCTGATACTTGGGCGACTTCATCAGCATTAGCAGGAGCATTAAAAAATATAGACTTTGATATTATAATAGCTGGAAGACAGGCTATAGATGGAGATACTGCACAAGTTGGTCCTCAAATAGCTGAACATTTAAAACTTCCATCAATAACATATGCTGAAGAAATAAAAACTGAAGGTGAATATGTATTAGTAAAAAGACAATTTGAAGATTGTTGTCATGACTTAAAAGTTAAAATGCCATGCCTTATAACAACTCTTAAAGATATGAACACACCAAGATACATGAAGGTTGGAAGAATATACGATGCATTTGAAAATGATGTAGTAGAAACTTGGACTGTAAAAGATATAGAAGTTGACCCTACTAATTTAGGTCTTAAAGGTTCTCCAACTAGTGTATTTAAATCATTTACAAAATCAGTTAAACCAGCTGGCACAATATACAATGAAGATGCAAAAACATCAGCTGGAATTGTAATAGATAAATTAAAAGAGAAGTTTATCATATAATTTAAGGGGGGATAAAGAATGGGTAACGTTTTAGTAGTAATAGAACAAAGAGAAAATGTAATTCAAACCGTTTCTTTAGAATTGCTAGGAAAGGCTACAGAAATAGCAAAAGATTATGATACAAAAGTTTCTGCATTACTTTTAGGAAGTAAAGTAGAAGGTTTAATAGATACATTAGCACACTATGGAGCAGATGAAGTAATTGTAGTTGATGATGAAGCTTTAGCAGTGTATACAACTGAACCATATACAAAAGCAGCTTATGAAGCAATAAAAGCAGCTGACCCAATCGTTGTACTATTTGGAGCAACTTCAATAGGTAGAGATTTAGCTCCTAGAGTATCTGCTAGAATACATACAGGACTTACTGCTGACTGTACAGGTCTTGCAGTAGCTGAGGATACAAAATTATTATTAATGACAAGACCTGCTTTTGGTGGAAATATAATGGCAACAATAGTTTGTAAAGATTTCAGACCTCAAATGTCTACAGTTAGACCAGGAGTTATGAAGAAAAATGAAATCGATGAAACTAAAGAAGCTGTAATCAATCGCTTTAAAGTAGAATTTACTGAAGCTGACAAATTAGTTCAAGTTGTAGAAGTAATAAAAGAAGCTAAAAAACAAGTTAAGATAGAAGATGCTAAGATACTAGTTTCTGCAGGACGTGGAATGGGTGGAAAAGAAAACTTAGACGTACTTTATGAATTAGCTGAAATCATAGGTGGAGAAGTTTCTGGTTCTCGTGCCACTATAGATGCAGGATGGTTAGACAAAGCAAGACAAGTTGGTCAAACTGGTAAAACTGTAAGACCAGACCTTTATATAGCATGTGGTATATCTGGAGCAATACAGCATATAGCTGGTATGGAAGATGCTGAGTTTATAGTTGCTATAAACAAAAATCCAGAAGCTCCAATATTTAAATATGCTGATGTTGGTATAGTTGGAGATGTTCATAAAGTACTTCCAGAACTTATCAGTCAATTAAGTGTTGCAAAAGAAAAAGGTGAAGTTTTAGCTAACTAATTTCTTGGGGAGGATATTATGAGTACAAGTGATGTTAAAGTTTATGAGAATGTAGCTGTTGAAGTAAATGGAAATATATGCACAGTGAAAATGAATAGACCTAAAGCCCTTAATGCAATAAATTCTAAAACTTTAGAAGAACTTTATGAAATATTTGTAGATATTAATAATGATGAAACTATTGATGTTGTAATATTGACAGGGGAAGGAAAAGCATTTGTAGCTGGAGCAGATATTGCATATATGAAAGATTTAGATGCTGTAGCTGCTAAAGATTTTAGTGGCCTAGGAGCAAAAGCTTGTGGAGAAATAGAAAATAGCAAAAAAGTAGTAATAGCTGCTGTAAATGGATTTGCTTTAGGTGGAGGATGCGAACTTGCAATGGCATGTGATATAAGAATTGCATCTGCTAAAGCTAAATTTGGTCAACCAGAAGTAACTCTTGGAATAACTCCAGGATATGGAGGAACTCAAAGACTTACAAGATTGGTTGGGATGGCAAAAGCAAAGGAACTAATCTTTACAGGTCAAGTTATAAAAGCTGATGAAGCTGAAAAAATAGGGCTAGTAAATAGAGTAGTTGAGCCAGAAGTTTTAATGGAAGAAGTTGAAAAATTAGCTAAGGTAATAGCTAAAAATGCTCAACTTGCAGTTAGATACTCTAAAGAAGCAATACAACTTGGTGCTCAAACTGATATAAATACTGGAATAGATATAGAATCTAATTTATTTGGTCTTTGTTTCTCAACTAAGGACCAAAAAGAAGGAATGTCAGCTTTTATTGAAAAAAGAGAAGCGAACTTTATAAAAGGGTAAAAAATCTAATTAAAAATATATTTGCTGTTAACTAGATTAAATAAATATTTTAATCTAGTTAGCAGAATATAAATACTAAAATAACAGGAGGTTATAACTATGAAATTAGCTGTAATAGGTAGTGGAACTATGGGAAGTGGTATTGTACAAACTTTTGCAAGTTGTGGTCATGATGTATGTTTAAAGAGTAGAACTCAAGGTGCTATAGATAAATGTTTAGGCTTATTAGATAAAAATTTAACTAAGTTAGTTACTAAAGGAAAAATGGATGAAGCTACAAAAGCAGAAATATTAAGTCATGTTAGTTCAACTACTAACTATGAAGACTTAAAAGATATGGATTTAATAATAGAAGCATCTGTGGAAGATATGAACATAAAGAAAGATGTTTTCAAATTATTAGATGAGTTATGCAAAGAAGATACTATTTTAGCAACAAATACTTCATCTTTATCTATAACAGAAATAGCTTCTTCTACTACTAGACCAGATAAAGTTATAGGAATGCATTTCTTCAATCCAGTTCCTATGATGAAATTAGTTGAGGTTATAAGCGGTCAGTTAACATCAAAAGTTACTTTTGATACAGTATTTGAACTATCTAAGAGTATCAATAAAGTGCCAGTAGATGTATCTGAATCTCCTGGATTTGTAGTAAACAGAATACTTATACCTATGATAAATGAAGCTGTTGGTATATATGCAGATGGCGTTGCAAGTAAAGAAGAAATAGATGAAGCTATGAAATTAGGAGCAAACCATCCAATGGGACCACTAGCATTAGGTGACTTAATAGGATTAGACGTTGTTTTAGCTATAATGAATGTTCTATATACTGAATTTGGAGATACTAAGTATAGACCACATCCACTTTTAGCTAAAATGGTTAGAGCTAATCAGTTAGGAAGAAAAACTAAGATAGGATTCTATGATTACAATAAATAAGAGTTTAGAAATTTAAATAGTATTGTTTAAGAAATAATTTCGGAAATCTGATAAAAATCTAATTTAATGGGGGTAATGAATATGAGAGAAGTAGTAATTGCCAGTGCAGCTAGAACAGCAGTAGGAAGTTTTGGAGGAGCATTTAAATCAGTTTCAGCAGTAGACTTAGGAATAACAGCTGCTAAAGAAGCTATAAAAAGAGCGAATATAACTCCAGATATGATAGATGAATCACTTTTAGGAGGAGTACTTACAGCTGGTCTTGGACAAAATGTAGCAAGACAAATAGCATTAGGTGCAGGAATACCAGTAGAAAAACCAGCTATGACTATAAATATAGTTTGTGGTTCTGGATTAAGATCTGTTTCAATGGCATCTCAACTTATAGCATTAGGTGATGTTGATATAATGCTAGTTGGTGGAGCTGAAAACATGAGTATGTCTCCTTATTTAGTACCAAGTGCTAGATACGGTGCAAGAATGGGTGATGCTGCTTTTGTTGATTCAATGATAAAAGATGGATTATCAGACATATTCAATAACTATCACATGGGTATTACTGCTGAAAATATAGCAGAACAATGGAATATAACTAGAGAAGAACAAGATGAGCTAGCTCTTGCAAGCCAAAACAAAGCTGAAAAAGCTCAAGCTGAAGGAAAATTTGACGAAGAAATAGTTCCAGTTGTTATAAAAGGTAGAAAAGGCGACACTATAGTAGATAAAGATGAATATATAAAAGCTGGTACTACAATGGAGAAACTTGCTAAATTAAGACCAGCATTTAAGAAAGATGGAACAGTTACTGCTGGTAACGCATCAGGAATCAATGATGGTGCTGCTATGTTAGTAGTAATGGCTAAGGAAAAAGCTGAAGAATTAGGAATAGAGCCTCTTGCTACTATAGTTTCTTATGGAACAGCTGGTGTTGACCCTAAGATAATGGGATATGGACCAGTTCCAGCAACTAAAAAAGCTTTAGAAGCTGCTAATATGACTATAGAAGATATAGATTTAGTTGAAGCTAATGAAGCATTTGCTGCTCAATCTATAGCTGTAGTAAAAGACTTGAATATAGACATGGCTAAAGTTAATGTTAATGGTGGAGCAATAGCTATAGGGCATCCAATAGGTTGTTCAGGAGCAAGAATACTTACTACACTTCTATATGAAATGAAGAGAAGAGATGCTAAAACTGGTTTAGCTACACTTTGTATAGGTGGTGGAATGGGAACTACACTAATAGTTAAAAGATAGTTCTAAATTATAATTTTTAAAAATTAAATATTTAAACATGAATGTAACCTGTAAGAGTAACTATTCGTTATTCTTACAGGTTTTTATAGTTAAAAATAATTATTATCTATTAAACAAAAATAGTGTAAAATATATAATATCATGATTTTGAAGATATAAAAGAAAGTAGGTAAAGGATTGTTTAAAAAAGAAAATCAAAGATATAATATAATATCATATACAAATGAAGAAGAAATGACTTTAAAAGAAGTTTTATTGGACAAACTGAATTTCTCAGTTAGGTCATTATCAAAAATGAAGAGAGAAAAGAGTGTTCTAGTAAATGGAGTATATAAAAAACCAAGCATAAAAGTATATTGTGGTGATTTGATAGAGGTAAAAATAGAAGAAGAAAAAGCAAAATTTGAACCTCAAGATTTAAATTTGCAAATAATATATGATGACTTTGATATAATCATGGTAAATAAACCTCCATTTATGGTAGTTCATCCAACCAAAAGCCACTATGATAAAACAATAGCAAATGGTGTCAGTTACTATATAGATAATCAAAAGGAAAATGTAAAAATACGATTTGTAAATAGGTTAGATATGAATACATCAGGACTTGTCATAGTAGCTAAAAATGCTTATGCACATCACACTTTGTCTATAGCAATGAGTGAAAATAAGGTTAAAAAAACTTATATAACAGTAGTTGATGGAATTATAGAAGAAGATGAAGGAACTATAAATGAGCCGATTTATAGACAAACAGAGGACTCTATAAAGAGAATAATAGATGAAAGAGGACAGGTATCTATTACTCATTATAAGGTGATAGAGAGATTAAAAAATGCAACTGTACTAGAAGTAAGTTTAGAAACTGGTAGAACACATCAAATAAGGGTTCATATGGCTCATATAGGGCATGGAATAATAGGTGATGAGTTATATGGTTGTGTAGATGAAAATCTTATAGATAGGCAAGCACTTCATGCTTATGAGTTGGAGTTTGAGCAACCAAGAACAAAAGAAAAATTGAAATTTAAAGCAGATATACCAAAGGATATGAAAGAGTTAATATCGAAATTAAGATAATGGGGTGATATATATGATAATACATAAATTTATAATACATGTTTTGGATAAAAATAGTGATGTTCCAATATTAAATGATTTTGAAGGCAAGGTTAATCAAGAAGTGGATGGATTTTTTCAAAAAGCTATAAAGAGAATTGCGAAAGATGAGGATTTAAGAAAAGGTATTTTTAAAGATTATAATGATAATTTAATTAAGAATTGTTGTGAGCAAATAATATATGATGAAAGTTCTTTTTTAAAAAACTCTAAAGAAATTGCATCTTACTTGTTTGATGTTATGAAAATCAATGCTGCATTAGAATCTTGTGATTTGGCAATTTGTTTATATACCATTAAAGATGAAAAGAGTGTAGCTATATTAAAATTAGATTATAAAAAATTGTATACTCATTCAATTGAATTTGTAGATGATAAATTCAATATTCAAATGGTTTCAAATGAAATTGGTATTCCAGAGACTCTAAGACAAAAACAAGGAGCTTTAATTAGTTTAAGTGGAATGAATGATGAGTTTCATCTAAGACTTTTAGATAAAGATGCAGAAAAAGAAGGGTCAGAATCAAAGTTTGTTACAGAATTTTTAAATGCTAAAAAAATTGATGACGATAAGTATAAAACAAAAGTGTTTAAAAACACAGCTGAAAATTGGATAACGAATGCCCTTAGTAATGATATAAAACAAGCAGAGGATGTAAGAAGTATATTAAACTATACATTGAAGGAAAAACATGAGGTTGATATAAATAACTTTGTTGATAATTCAATTAAAGATGATGAGCTAAAGGATAGCTTCAAAGAACATATGGAAGAAAAAGGTCTTGATGAAGGTTTTAGTATAGATAAGAAATGGGTTGAGAAAAAGCTTAAAAAAAGAAGTATAAAAACAGATAATGGGTTTGATATAAAAGGAAATTTAACTGATTTTGAAGACCCAATGAAATATACTGTAAAACAAAATCAAGATGGAACCATAGATATAGTAATAAAGAATGTAACATTTTATGAAGAAAAGTAACTTTAATTTGAGTAATTTATATATGAAAATTGAATATTTTCTATAATTGTAAATAAACGTAATATAGTCTGTGTAAACTTCGATATAAATTATTATATAGAAGTTTACACAGACTATTTATATTTGTAGACAAAACAATATTACTTGTTTTCTTCGATATATTTACATATATCACCGATACATTTAAAATTCTCAGCTTCTTCGTCTGGTATTTCTATTCCAAATTCGTCTTCAAGGGCCATTATAATTTCAACAGCATCTAGTGAATCAGCTTCTAAGTCATCCATTAAAGACGCTTCCATAGTTATCTCATCTAAATTGTCTACCCCTAATTGTTCTGCTATTATTTCTTTTATTTTTTCAAACATTTTAAGCCTCCTAAAGCAGTTTTAATTAATTTTAATGTTAGTTTAATATAATATCGAGAATTTTTCAATATGGAATCCATAAAAAATAATAAAATTTTATAAAGGTAGTAATAAAGTATTATTTGATGAATAAACTTTATTGATAACAAATATAACTTAGGAGGAAATGCTATGAAATATGTAGGACTATTACTAGCATCAGTAGGAATGTTTTTACTTATAGCAGTAAATTTTTATTATAATTCAATAACTTTAGATATGCAACGTATAGAGGATTATGTAATGGAAACCAATTTAATCCTTGAAGATGTAGCTGAAAAAGAAAGCTATGTATCTAATGAAAAAGAAGATTACATATCAAGATTAATGCATGTGAAGAAAGGGATAGAAAGTTCAAAAACATCCTTCTTGATAGAAAGATATAAAGAGTACAAAGTAAAATCAATAGAAAGTTTAATTTATACTATATCAGAAGAAAAAAAAGACTATCTAGATGAAGTTGATAGATACAATAAACTGGGCGAAAAAGAAATAAATAAACTAATCAATAAAAACTTTTTAGAAGTAACTTATCTGTCTATTACTACATATATTTAATTAAAGAGACAGAACTTAGTCTCTTAATGATTCAAGGAGGATTAGTTATGACAAAATTAGAAGACAATATGGAACGTTTCTTTGGAGGATGCGAAGGTTTTTTTAGTAATAAAATGTTGATAATAATAGTTGTAGTATTCTTATTATTATGTACAGACATTTTAGAAGACTTATTATGCGATGACAATATATGGATATGGGTTATACTAATAGTATTGTTGTTATTTAACTTCGATGATGGTTGTTGTTGCTAAAAAATATTGATTATTAAATAGGCAAAGCCAGTAACTTATACAAGTTGTGGTTTTGCCTTTTTTAGTTTAGATTATAAGATGAATGTACAAACCTTACTTTTTTAGGATGAGAAAAAATTAAAAAAATAATGAAAATACATTAGCAAAATGGAAACCAAATGCATAGTATATGTTAGGAGCGAAAAGCTCAACAAAATATCAACAGGAGGTAACGTGGAATGTTAGATAGATTCTTTGGAGAAGAAGGATGTTTTGGTGGAGGAGGATGGTGGATAATAGTACTATTCTTCCTATTCTTAGCTTTTGGAGAAAGCTGGGCAGAATTTGACATAATGGCATGGATACCATTCCTAATAGTTTTATTAATACTTTGCTGCTGTGGTGGATGCTTAGAGTAAAGATAGTAGTTACTAAAAAAAGGAGGGCTTTGTTATGTTAGATAGATTTTTTGGAGAAGAAGGATGCTTTGGTGGAGGAGGATGGTGGATAATAGTACTATTCTTCCTATTCTTAGCTTTTGAAGATTGCTGGAGAGATATTGACATAATGTCATGGATACCTTTCTTAATACTATTATTAATAACTTGTTCATGTGGTGGATTCTTTGATGGTGATGGAGGCTGTGGCTGCGGTTGCTAATACTAATATCATTAAAGTGGAAAAATGCTGGTATAAAATACCAGCATTTTTTTATTTTGTTTTTTAATATGATTTAAATTAATAATGAATATTATTAAATTTGTTGAATATAGGGTATAATATAAAATATAATGTATTTAAATGTACTTGCTTTTATGGTAAAATAAAAACTTATATAAATATAGTTAAAATAGGAACCTTCATAAATTTGGTTCAGTTTTAGATAAATTTAGTAAAATAAGGAGGATGAAGATGAAAGGCAATATAACGATAAAAGATGTTGCTAAACAAGCAGGCGTGTCAATATCTACAGTATCTAGAGTTATAAATGATTCAAAACCTGTGACTGATGAAGTCAAACAAAAAGTTTTAGAGGTTATAAAAGAAACTGGATATATACCAAATCCGCTTGCGAGAAGTTTAGTAACTAAGAAGAGTCAATTAATAGGGGTAATAGTTCCAGAAGTTTCAGATTCTTTTGTTAATGAGGTATTAAATGGGATAGAGGAAGTTGCTAAAATGTATGATTATGACATCCTTTTAGCTAATACATACTCTGATAAAGAACAAGAACTTAAGAGTATAAATCTATTGAGAGCAAAACAAGTGGAAGGTATAGTTATGATTTCATGGGTGGTTGAACAAGAACACATCAACTATATACAAAATTGTGGTATACCAGCAACATATATAAGTAAAACTGCTAGAGATTATGATATATATACAGTAAGTACTAGTAATAAAGAGGCTACTTTTGATATGACAGAACATCTTATAAAGAAAGGTCATGAAAAGATAGCCTTTATAATGACGAGTAAAGATGATACTGTTTTAGAGATGGAGAGACTCTCAGGTTATGAGAAAGCACTTTCAAATAACAACATAGAATTAGACCAGAGTTTAATTAAATATGGTGGAACTGATTATGAAAGTGGATACAACAGTATGAAAGAATTATTAGATGATGGAATAATACCTCACGCAGCTTTTGTAACAGGTGATGAGGCCGCTATAGGTGCTATAAATGCTATCTGTGATGCTGGATATAAAGTTCCAGAAGATATATCAGTTGCAGGATTTAATGATGTTAAGATAGCTAAAATGTATAGACCTAAACTTACTACAGTATATCAACCTTTATATGATATGGGAGCAGTAGCAATAAGAATGGTTATAAAATTAATAAATAAAGAAATAATTGAAAATAAAAAAATAGAATTACCTTATAGAATTGTTGATAGAGAAAGTGTTATAGAAAGAAAAAAATAAAACTATTAAAGTAAATCAGGTAGCGCTTAAAGCACTACCTGATTTTTTATGTCAATAATATCAAATTTAAGAATAGTTTAAAAAAATAATTGTTTTAATATCTAAATGGTTTACTTTCTATTTATTCATGAGGATTGGATTTCTTAGTTTTCTTAAATAAACCTTTAGATTTTTTTTGTTGACCATTTGGTGTATTTTTTGGTGCAGGTGAACTTGGTTTACCTTTAGTAGGTTTAGTTTTCTTAGTCTTAGTTGCCTTAGTATCTCTTTGAGTTTCTGCATCTGAGATTTTTTCCATTATATTGTCTAATTTTTTACGTTGATTTTCATCTAAAAATGCTTTGAATTTTGATACTACTTCATCTCTTCCATCCAAGTTTTTACCTATCTTTATAAGTTCCTCCATAAGTTCGTTTTCTGACTTTCCTTTGTAATTATCAGCAATCTTTTCTATCTTATCCTTGTCAATATTTTTTTGCTTAGCCATTTTTTCTAATGACTCTGTATCTAATTTTTTCATAAAAAAACCCCTTTCTATAAATATATATTGAATTATATTCATACTATTTATATATAGAAATAATATTGAAGTGGTGAATTGTGAGTGATATATAATATAAATAAAAATTCTTATAGATAATATATATGCACTGAGCTTTAAAAATGGAACATTAAAATATGAAAAACATACTTTAATATAGGGCAATTATATAATATAAGGGGGAATTGTCTTGAATAATTTACTATTTTTGATTGGAGTGATTGCATTGAGTAATGGTAATATCTCTATATTTGATGATAAAAATAAATCAAAAGGAAATAATAGAGTTAGAAAAAACAAAAAAAATGCAAATGATAAACTATCACAATCTACACATGGAAATTTAAGGTTTGATGCAAATGATATAAAAAGAGGTTTAAGGCTTATGGATTTGAGTGAAGAAGATTTAGAAATGGGAATGGAAATAATAACTAGAACTAAAAAATACATGTCAAGAGATGAAAGAAAAATACTAATAAAAATAGAAAGTGTTTTAGACTTAGTTAGAGGCATAAAAAAATTAAATAATATAGATTTAGTAGATACAGAAGATGAGACAGATTTTTTCAGAAAAATGGATAGTGATGATAAAAAGAATATGATGATAAAAGAAATTATAGATGTATTCCCAGAAAAGAGAAAAAATTCAGTTGAAAAAGCTATAGGAATGAAAAAGAAAATAGACTTATTTGCAGAATTATTTTTGCCAGATGACTTTGGAGAAGGTGGATTCAGTCTAAGTTCTTTGGCAAATATAAATAATCTAGGAAGCATGAGTAATCTTAAATTGCTTGGTAGCCTTTTAAGAGGTGATGATAACAATGAAGATGAAGATAACAATGAAGAATTAGATTATGAGGATGAGGAATCAGATTATGAAGATGAAGAAGATTGTGAGGACGATGAATCAAACTATGATGAAGAGCTAATAGACGAAAATGAAATATATGATGAAGAATTAATTGAAGGTGAGGAAACATACTCTGAAGATGTCGAAAATGATGAAGATATAGTGCATGATGAAGAATTATATAATGTAAATGAGCAAAAATCTGAGCGTAATTATAATGAAAAAAATACTAAGAATAGAACTAAGAGAAAGAGATAATTTAACTAACTACATAAAGAGAAAAGGAAGAAAAAGTAAGACTAGAATAAGTTTATCTTAATTACTATATAAAACCACTTTAAAAAATTCGAAATTTATTATATAATAATAGTATGAAATCCTGAAACATACGATAAGGCTTTTTTAAATTCAACCTACAAATGAAATACGGGAGACCGTGTCTAGTAAATTATAACATGCCTGTTTAGTTTGGACGTTAAAAGTTACTGGCAAGTCACCCACCTGGGAGTGCCTAGGGTGTGAATTTACTTAGCCACCGGTGTTTCGGGACAAAAAAAGTGCTACTATTTCAAATAGTAGTACTTTTTTTATTAAAATGCATTTTTCTACTAAATATATCTAATTATTGATAAATTTAAAAAGCTAAGTAACAATTAAGTTTATAAGAGCATAGTATTAATTAGGCTTCAAAAAGCCGAAGACTTAATTACAATAGCTTACAGGGAGGGCAATGAAAAATGCAAGATTATAAAAAAAATAAAAGAAGAATGATAAATCAGCCAATGCCTACAATTAGTGAGGAAGAAGTGTATACAGAGGAAATGAGTTCAGAAGATATGAGAGGATTTAAAAAATCTCATCATCACAATAATGGATGTAATAATGATAATAAGTGTGAATGTCATGATGATTGCAAACCTAATCCATGCAATCCATGCAAACCTAACCCATGCAATCCATGCAAACCTAATCCATGTGATGACCATTGTGAATGCCATGACCATTGTAAATGTGATTGTGAACCATGCCAAATGGATTCTGATGAATGTTTTGAAAACAAATGTGGACCAGATTGCTGTAATCCTATATCACCAAAAAATTTCTCAGTATCAAATGCAGTGCCATTTGCAATAGAGGCTAGTAGAATATTTGATACTATGCAATTCCAAACATTTACAGATGCAACTGGACCAAATGGAGAGCCATTAACTTTTGAAACAGAAGTAGTAGAAGTATTTGGTTCAGTTCCAAGTGCAGGTCAAGCAAGTGTAACTATAGAAAAAATATGCTTAAGTAATGATGGAATAGTTATAGACACAGGAATGACAACTTTAGAAGATTTCGATTTAGACCCATTAGGAGATATAGTAGGAAGAAACTGTGAAACAACTTTTGAATTTGCAGTATGTGGTGAAAGAAACGCTGAATGTTGTAGACAAGGAAAAGGCAAATCAGTAGCTTATAAACAAAGAGGATTAACTGTAGCAGTTCGTAATTTAGTATTAGAGCTAAGAGGTAGATGTGGATGTACAGAATTCGTTGCATTAGCTTTCCCAGCAGTCAGAGCAGGAGGTGGATGTAAGAGAAGAGTTGATTATGTAGAATTTACTTTTAATACACTTTCAGCACCAATATGCTTACCAGCTGACGGAAGAGCTGTTACTCTAAGACAAGAATATCAAACTAACTTAACTGTAGATTGTATAGGAAAATCTATATTAAAATTAGAATGTAATGAATGTTGTGAACCTTTCTATGAATTAATAATACCAAATGATATAGATTTAGTACTTTGCTTACAAGAAACAGTTAGCACATTAATAAGTGAACAAATAGTAGTTTTAGCATCACCAAATCCAATCCAACCAAGACTTGTTGATACTTTCTCTAAAGTATGTGATTTTTCGCAATGTGGACCTCATCATGGAAGTGGAAAGCCTAGTTGCCACAGATAGATAGGTAGATATATAGACAGTTTAAATTATAAATAAAAATCATCTTAAGGAAGGCTACCAATGTAAATTATTTACTTTGGTAGCCTTCACGTTTTTATAACTAGTGTATAGATTTTAGTGATTTAAAAAGTACTATAGTATGTAATAGACAAGTAAATATTGATACTATTGTCATTGTGTATATGTATGCATAGATATTAAGTCCAGGTATAGGAAGAAATACGTATAGAGCCACAAGTTGAATTAACATACCAGTGATAGTATTTATACTTGAAGCCAACTCTTTTCTTATTGAATGTAAAATGCCAGACAGAGTTTGGTTTAATGACATAAATAGTGGAACTAAAAACATAGCTTTTAAATATTCTCCAGCAAGTTTATTTTTAAATACTAGTATACACAAATCTTTTCCAAAGAAATAAAAAAATATTGATGATAGTATACCTACAAACAAAGTTAGAAGTACAGAGTATTTGATTTTTTTCAATACACTCTTACGTTTTCTTAAAGCCATTTCTTGAGATATAGTAGGTATCAAGTTTACAATAAGTGCTGAACCAACAGTAAAAGGCAAAAATATAAAAGGCATTACCATTCCACTGACAACACCATACATACTTAATGACTGCTGATAAGTCATTCCTGATAATGCTAATCTTGATGGTATCATCATAGAGCTGATAGACTGTAAAAGTATGTTTGACATTCTATTGCAAGTTATGGGAATGGACATTTTTAATGTTTCCATTGAAGAATTATAAAAATCTTTAATACTTATAATATACCTATTGTCAAATGATGAATCTCTCCATAAGCAAATAAGCATGAATATAATATTACTCAATTCACCAATCGATATACCTAATAGGGCAATATAACAATTCATAGATTTATTATTTATGTACATAACCAGTAAAAAAACGAATAGAATTTTACCAATTTGTTCAATAATTTGTCCAATAGCAGGGATTTTTACATTCTTTATACCATAATAATATCCTCTTAGTACATTTGAAAGAGTTATTATAACTATCGCAGGACAAACTGCTAGTATAAATAGATTTAATTTGGCATCTTTTAAAAACTTAAGTGATAAAAAAGAACTATTAAAGGATGCAACTATAGATATAACTAGCGCTACGAAAAATGATATATATAAAGTTGATATAAATAAAGCATTAGTGTTGTGTCTATCGTTTAAAGCTTTTCTCTTTGCGACTAAACAACTAAGTGCAGTAGGTATACCTGTTGTTGTAACAGCTAAGCAAATCATTAAAAAGTTAAAAATCATATGGTAAATACCTAGACCTGTTTCGCCTAAAGCCCTTGATAAGAATATTTTATATAAAAAGCCAAATATCCTTACAATAAAATTAGATATAAATAGAATAACTGTTGATAGTACTAAATAAGGTACTTTCAAAAAAATCACCTCCTTATCTTTTAAATATATTCACAAGGAGGCGTAAAAATTTATAATTTTATAAATTCTGGTTTCAATTTATTAAATTTAGATACATATTTAAAGCCCATATTTTTTAGCAGTGTATATATGTAATCGAATTCATAGGCAATTTGACTTACATGATGTGAATCTGAACCTGTAGTTATGATTTCTCCTCCTAAGTCTTTATACATTTGAAGGATATATCTAGATGGAGTCAAATCTGGAAGGTTGTATCTGTAGCAAGATGTATTTATCTCAATACCTTTACCATCATAAATAGCTTGTTTAAGAATTTCCTCAATTATATCAGAAAACAATCTATCATCTAAAATAGTATCATAAGGAGCATATCTTTTAATTAAATCTAAGTGACCTAAAATAGAGTAATCCTTGTAATTTTTAACAATATTATATAAGTAAAGGTAGTAATTTTCATAAACTTCATGCTGAGTTTTATCTTTAAAATAGCTACCAAGATATAAGTCCATTGTATCTATAGCATGGATAGAACATATTATAAAGTCTAATGGATATTGATTAGCTTCTTTTCTATAGGTATCTATTAATTGAGTCTGAACTCCAAACTCAATTCCCTTTTTTATTGATATTTTATCCTTATATTTATTTTGAAGAGTTTCTAGACTTTTAAAATAATCTTCATAGACAATTGAGAAAGAATCATCAGCATAAACATCATAATCAACATGGTCTGTGAAACAAATTTCATTTAAACCAAGTTCAATAGATTTTTTTATCATTTCTTCCATTGTAGATTTTCCATCAGTAGAGAAACTTGAGTGCATGTGATAGTCGTAAAACATAAATATTTCCCCTTTTTATAAAAATTTTGGTATTATATATACATACTAAATAATATCAAATATATGGGAAAGCATCAATAAAATATAAATACAATGAGCGGTGATAAATGTGGAAAAATACAGAATAGATTTAAGTGAAAAGAAGTTAACTAAATATATACAGATATTTAATCATATAAAAGAATTGATAATAGATAAAGAGTTAGTTGAACATGAAAAACTGCCTCCAATAAGAAAATTATCAGAATTTCTACAAGTAAATAATACTACTATAGTTAAAGTATATGAGCTTTTAGAGAATGAAGGGTATGTATATAAAATTGTAGGTAGTGGAACATTCGTGTCAAGTTCAAATTCTTATAAAAGTGGTGTAGACAACAGAAAAAATAAAAATATTGTACAAAGAGAGGATTTAATTCATTTTGACAATGGAAATCCATCTAATGATATGTTTCCTATTGATTCATTTAAAAAAGCTGTAAATATGGCATTATCTAAAGATGGCAGTTCGATATTTGATTATGATGAAGGTCTTGGCTCTGAAGAATTAAGAGAAAAGATGGTAGAGTATCTAAGTGATGGAAGTATAAAAACGACTAAAGAAAATATTCAAATAATATCAGGTGCTCAACAGGGTATAGATATAGTTTGTAAAGGGCTTATAAGTTATTCAGATGTTGTCTTTATGGAGGAACCTTCTTATAATGGAGCGATTGAAGTGTTCAAAAGTAGAGGTGCAAAAATAATATCTATACCTATGTTAGATGATGGAATTGATATAGGTATTTTAAAATTAAAATTGGAAAAAATAAAACCAAGACTTATATATATTATGCCTAATTTCCAAAATCCAACAGGAATATCTTATTCAACATATAAAAAAAAGAAGTTAATAGAACTGGCAGAAGAACATGATTTTTATATAATTGAAGATGATTTTATAAGTGATTTTACATTTGAATCAAAAGACAATAGGACAGTTAGAAGTTATGATGATAAAAATAGAGTGGTGTATATAAAGAGTTTTTCAAAAATACTTATGCCAGGTCTTAGGATAGGAATTGTAGAAATGCCAAATGAACTGCTAAAAAAAGTTTTATGGGCTAAATACTCTTCAGATATATCAACACCAGGTCTTATTCAAAAATCAATGTATTACTATATGGAGAATTTTGATTGGAAAATTTATTTAAGCCATATAGAGAAGATATATACTGATAAGTACAAATTGGCAAAAAGCTTGATTAATAATAAATTGAGTGGTAAATTAAAAGTTAGAAAATCTTGTGGAGGAATAAACTTTTTTTTAGAATTACCAAGAGGATATACATCCCAAGCATTTACAAGCTTTATGTTGAACAAGGGAGTGTCTGTGCTCCCAGGAACTTATTTTTTTGACAATTTAGTAGATGATAGATTTTTTAGGATAAACATAGCTCGTCCAAGCATGGAAGAGTTAGAAAAAGGAATAACCATAATCAGTGATAATATAGATGAATTTTTTTGTGAATATAAAAACAAGTTAGATATAAAAAGCAATAAATTATTTTATTAAATAAATAGAAGTCTTTAGGAGGAAAACATGTTTGACAAAAAGAAATTAGATAGGATTAATGAATTAGCAAAAAAAAATAAAGAGGGAGTTCTTTCAGATGATGAAATCAAAGAAAGAGAACTTTTAAGAAAGGAATACTTAGAAAATTTTAGGGCACACTTTAAATCAAGACTTGACAGTGTCAAGGTGGTTTCACCAGAGGAATATGAACAATATATGAAAAATAATAAAAATTAAAACTTAATAGGAGGAAAACATGAACTTAAAGCATGAATTTAAGAATGCATGGGATGTTGAAAGAAAAGAAAATGCTATTGAACAAGTTATGCAATATTCTCGCAATTATATGGATTTTTTAAGTAAATCAAAAACTGAAAGAATTTCAGTAAAAGAAATTATAAAATTAGCTAAAGAAAATAATTACATTTCAATAGATGAAGCTATGGAAAAAGGAAGTATAGGTAGTGGTGACAAAATTTATGTTATAAATAAAGACAAGGCAGTAGCACTTTTTGTAATAGGCAAAAATTATATAGAAAAAGGTATGAAAATTATAGGAAGTCATATAGATGCTCCAAGATTGGATTTAAAACCAAATCCACTATATCAAGAAGGCAATCTAGGTTTTTTTAAAACTCATTATTATGGAGGAATAAAAAAATATCAATGGACAGCTATTCCTCTTGCTTTACATGGTATAGTTATATTAAATGATGGAACGAAAGTTGACATATCTGTTGGAGAAGAAGAAAGTGACCCAGTATTTTGTGTAACTGATTTATTAGTTCATTTAGCTGGAGACCAAATGCAAAAGAAACTATCAGAAGGAATTAGTGGTGAAGCTTTAAATATATTAATTGGTAATATGCCTTTAAATGATGAAGAAAAAGAGCCTATAACAGCAAATATATTAAAGCTTTTAAATGAGAAGTATAGTATAGTTGAAGAAGACTTATTAAGTGCTGAAATTGAAGTAGTTCCAGCTGGGAAAGCTAGAGATTTAGGTTTTGATAGGTCAATGGTATTAGGGTATGGTCATGATGATAGGGTATGTTCATATGCTGCTGTGAAGGCCATATTAGAAACTGAACAACCAGAATTTACATCAGTTACATTATGTGTGGATAAAGAAGAAGTTGGTTCTCAAGGAAATACAGGTATGCACTCAAAGTTTTTTGAAAATACTGTGGCTGAATTAATTGCTTTGGAAGGTGATTACTGTGATATTAAAGTAAGAAGAGCTCTAGCAAACAGTAAGGTTTTATCAGCTGATGTCTCTGCTGGATATGACCCAAATTTTAGAGATGCATATGAAAAGAGAAATTCCGCATATATGGGAAATGGGATAGTTTTAAATAAGTATACTGGTTCAAGAGGTAAAGGCGGATGCAATGATGCAAATGCAGAATTTATGTCAGAAATAAGAAGAATTTTTAATGAAGGAAATGTAGTATGGCAAACTGCTGAACTTGGAAAAGTTGACCAGGGAGGCGGTGGAACTATAGCCTATATATTGGCAAATCAAGGTGCAGAGGTTATAGATTGTGGTGTTGGAGTTCTAAATATGCATGCACCATATGAGATTGTTTCTAAGGTAGATATATATGAGATGTACAAGGGATATAAAGCATTTTTTAATATCAATTTGTAAATAAATATAAGAATAATAAGTGAATAAAGGCTGTTGTATAAACAATTTTAAATTGTTATACAATGGTCTTATTTTTTTGTAAAATAATAAAATAAATTGACAACGATTTTATCTTGTTATAATATGTAATAAAGAACTTGTTATATAATGTTATAAAAATGTTACATAGGGAGGTGAACAAAATGGATGAAAAGAAACAAAGAAAAGAGATGGATTTAGAAGTAAATTCATTTGTTCCTTTATATCAACAGCTGTATGACAACATAAAAAAACAAATAGCATCTGGTATATATAAGCCAGGAGATAAACTTCCATCTGAAGGAGACTTATGCAAAGAATTTAATATAAGTCGTATAACTGTGAGAAATGCACTGAATGAACTTGTGAAAGAAGATATACTGTGTAAAAAACGTGGTAAAGGAACGTATGTAACGATACCAGAGAGAATAGAAGCTACATGTGCAGGAAATAGTTTTACTAATTCTTGTCATCGTATTAATGCAAAACCAAGTACACAAATAATATCTGTTTTAATAAAAAAAGCTGATAAACAAGTTGCTGAGGCTTTAAGTATTGAGTTAGAAGAGAAGGTAATATGTATTAAAAGACTTCGATTAATAGATGAAGTACCTGTTATCTTTGAAGTTGATTATTTTAGGATAGATTATATGTTTTTATTAAAAGAAGAATTAGAAGATAAATCTTTAATGGAAGTTATATCTAATAATATAAGTACATTACCTAAGCGTGTAGAAAATATATTTGAAGTAAAACATTCAAACAAAGAATATTCCAACCATCTTAAGTGTGCAAGTAATATGCCATTATTGAAAGTAAGACAATCAGTGTATACAGAGAATAATGATGTTTTATATTATAATGAACAATTTATAAGAAGTGACAAGTATAAATATGCAGTATCAGCAGAAATATAGTCTATATTTAGTAGGAGGACAGATATGAGAAAAATAATATTAGCATCTCATGGAGAATTTTCAAAGGGTCTTTTAGATTCAGTAAAAATGATAGTAGGAGATTTAGCAAATTGTGTTAGTTCATATAGTTTGTATCCTGGCCAAAGTGCTTCAGATTTTGCCTTAGAATTAGAAAAAATAATATTAGAAGAGAAAGAATGTGAATACATAATTTTATCTGATTTATATGGTGCGAGTGTATGCACTGCAATGTTGAGATTAACTAACTTACATAATGTTAATTTATTCTCTGGAATGAACTTGAATATGGTATTAGAACTTCTTACAAGATTTTCTGATAAATTGACAACTAAAGATGTAGAAGAATTAGTGAAAGAATCTAGAATGGGAATACAAAGTGTGACATTACAAATTAAAGAAGAAGAGGTATTTTAGTTTATGGAAAAAAAGGGAATATTATCAGTATTTAAAAATAAGAAGCCGATTATAGCAATGATACATTTAAAAGGAGATACTCCAGAAGATATCTTTGAAAGAGCTAAAAAAGAAATCACAATCTTAGAGGAAAATGGTGTAGATGGAATAATGTTAGAAAACTACTATGGCAATTACTATGATTTAGAAAGAATACTTGAGTATGTATCAAACGCTGATTTGTCAATCCCATATGGAGTAAACTGCTTAAATGTTGATACTATGGGATTTGAACTGGCAACAAAATACAATGCAAATTATATACAAGTTGATTCTGTAGTAGGCCATGTTAAACCTAGAGACGAGGCAACATTAGAAGAATTTTTTAAATTACAACGTTCAAAGTGTCCAGCTTATTTAATTGGAGGAGTTCGATTTAAATATCAACCAGTATTATCGGAAAAAACAGTTGAAGAAGATTTAAAAATAGGTATGACAAGATGTGATGCCATAGCAGTTACAGAGAATGCTACAGGACAAGAAACATCAATGGAAAAGATAGAGTTATTCCGTAAAAACTTAGGGGATTTCCCATTAGTTATAGCTGCTGGAGTTACTTTAGAAAATGCAAAAAAACAACTTGAATTAGGAGATATGGCAATAATAGGAAGTTACTTTAAAGATAATTACAAGGATTTTGGAGATGTTAGTGTAGAACACGTGAAAACATTCATGGATGAAATAAAAAAAATTAGGGAGGAAATATAATGATTAAATTAGTAAGAGTAGACCACAGACTTATACATGGGCAAGTAGCATTTACATGGACAAAATTTTTAAGTACAGATTGCATATTGATAGCAAGTGATGAGCTATTAAAGGATGAATTAAGAATGGCAGGACTTAGAATGGCAAAACCATCTAATGTTAAACTTGTAATGAAGAATATAGAAGATTCTATAAAAGCACTCAATTCAGGAGTTACTGATAAATACAATTTATTGATACTTTGTGAATCTGTAGAAGATGTTTATAAGCTAGCCAAAGAAGTAAAAGCCATTAAATCTATAAACCTTGGTGGAACAAAATCAGATGATAATCGTGAAAATATATCTAAAGCAGTGCATGTGTCAAAAGAGGATATAAATATGATTAAAGAATTAGATTCAGAAGGCGTAAATGTATTTGTACAATTGGTTCCTGATGATGATGCTACAAATGTAATGAAATTAATATAATTTTAGGGGGATGAAAATGGAATTTACACAAGTTATTCTGATAACTCTAATTGCATTCTTTGCATATATGCATTGTTTTGTAGGTTCTACAATGCATAATAGGCCGATAGTTGTTGCGCCACTTGTTGGTTTAGCACTAGGTAATCTACATACAGGTATAGTAATAGGTTCAACATTAGAGCTAGTATTTATGGGTGCATTTCCAGTTGGAGCAAGTAACCCTCCTGACTTTGTATCTGGTTCTATTATTGCCACAGCATTTGTAATATTAACTGGTCAGGATGTGTCAGCAGCAGTTGTACTTGCAGTTCCTATAGCGACTTTAGTATTGCTTATAGACAACTTCTTAATGACAGTAGTACTTACATGGGGAGCTCATATTGCTGACCGTTATGCAGAAGAGGGTAATATTGAAGGTGTAGAGCGTGTGCAATTATTATTTGGTATAGGAAATAAATTAATATTAGCAATAATAGTAGGTATAGGATTCTCATTAGGTGTTCCAGTAATAGAAAAAATACTTTCATTTATACCATCATATGTAACTCATGGAATGGATGTTGCAGCAGGTGTTATACCAGCAATAGGTTTTGCTATGTTAGCTAGAATGATGCTTAATAAGAAAACAGTAGCATTTTTATTATTAGGATTTATATTGGTTGCTTATCTAAATATAACAGTAACAGGAGTTGCATTATTTGGATTAGCAATAGCTTTAATATATGTTAACTTTGTAGGAGAGAAGGAGGTAGTAGTAGATGACAACGAATTCTAAGAAATTGGAGACAATTTCACCAGACAGTAAAATAACGAGGAAAGACTTTTGGAAATGTTTTAGAAGGTCTTTAACATTAGATTCATCTTGGAACTATGAACGTATGCAAAATATAGCATATGCATATATGATGGCACCAATAATTCGTAGAGTATATAAAGATGATAAAGAAAAAAAATCGAAGGCTTTAAAAAGACACCTTGAATTCATGTCAGTTACTCCTCATATAAGTACTCTTTTGGTAGGTATATCTGGAGCTATGGAAGAAGAAAATGCAAAAAATGAAGAGTTTGATGCAAATAGTATAAATGCTGTTAAGTCAAGTTTAATGGGACCAATTTCTGGAATAGGAGATTCATTTTTCTGGGGGACATTGAAGCTTATAGCAGCTGGAGTTGGTATAGCTTTAGCTTCACAGGGAAATATAATGGGACCAATTCTATTTCTTTTAATAATAAACATTCCTCATTTTATCATTCGTTATATATGTTTAGATAAAGGATTTAAGTATGGAACTCAATTTTTTAAAGATGTAAGTGGTTCAAATATAGTTTCAAAAGTTATGGAAGCAGCTTCAATGTTAGGGCTTATGGTAATTGGAGGAATGACTGCCTCTAATGTAATGTTAAAGCTCAGTGTTAATGTAGGTAGTGGAGAGTGGGCAGAGCCCATTCAAACTTATTTAGACCAAATAATGCCATGTATGCTTCCAGCTATGATATTTGGTATTATGTATTGGTTATTAGGAAAAAAAGTCAAGACAACTACAATATTAATTTCTGTTATAATTATTTGTATAGTGCTAGCTGCTATTGGAATAGTATAAGCAGAATTAAGGATATGATTTCTAAAGTATTAAAAAAATCCCAAGTTCATTTGAACGAGGGCTTTTTTTTACTAAATTAACTAGAAAGAAAATTTTTATATAGTAATTTATGACTATTCATGTGACAATTACGATTATTTTATTCATTAGTTATATAGTATAGAATTAAGTATCTTATATTATAATTATTATATTATGATTTCAAAGTACTCACATAATCTGTTTAAGAATTTATCTTCCAATGGAGAAAAAGTTTTCTTTTTAGAATAAATAAAGAAAAATTTTCTAGTAAAATCAACATTTTTTATTTTATAACATTTAATTTTACCTGCATTTAGATAATCAATAGCTGATATATAAGATATAAAAGAGACACCAAGACCCAGTCTAACCATTTCTTTAATAGCTTCATTTGATTCCACATGGGCTATTATATTTAATTTATTTACAGGAAAGTTATTTTTGCTAAGTGTGTTTAGTATTAAATTTCTAGTACCAGAGCCTTCTTTTCTCATAATAAAATTTAAGTAAGCCAATTCTTCTATATCAATTTTATTATCTTTATTATCAATTTTAAAATCTGAAGGAGTGATAAGAACAAGCTCATCATCTAATAAGTCTAGGTATTCTATTTGAGGATTGTTAACTTTAGAACCAACCAATCCAAAGCTTATTCTTTCATTTAAAATTTCTGATATAGCATATTGAGAATCATAATGGCTTATGGAAAATTTTACGTCTGGGTAACTCATGGAAAAACTCTTCATAAAATCAGGTAAAATATAGGTTTCAGGTATAGAACTACATGCAATATCTATAATACCTTCTATTTTTCCTGAATATTCTTTTATATCATAAATTGCACGTTTACAGTTGTTTAATATATATATAGCATGTTCATAAAGAATTTCACCAGATTTTGTGAGTGTAATCACTTTGTTACTTCTATTTATAAGTACAGTTTCTAACTCTCTCTCTAAATTTTGTATATGTGCACTTACAGTAGGTTGAGTTAAAAAAAGTTCTCTTGCAGCTTTTGAAAAACTTTGATGTTTTGCAACAGCAACAAATACTTCAAGTTGTTTAAAATCCATTATTTAATCCTCCTTAAATTATCTAAAACTATTATAACATATTTGATAAATTAATAGTCAAAGGTGATTTTTAAAATAGAAAACCTTAAAATATTCATGGAGTTTTTGATTGTTTAGGAATAATTTGGTATAATGTTATAAGGATATTTACCTTTAAAATATCGTAAATTGAATTTTCAAAATTCAACTTTAAAATATATTTTATTACAGAAAAATTACAAAGAGCTTCTTAATCTTATTAAATTCAAATAAATATTATATAATTATTTTATAATACAATAAATATAATTATTGAAAAAAGAGATAATCGTACATCGAGATATAGATAAATATTATAAAATTTGAGAAAGGAGGATTGATTTATGAAGTTAAAAAAGTCATTAGTTTGTGTAACTATTTTAGGTATTGTACTTGTTGGATGTCATAAAGAAACCACTAAAGAGAAAAACCAAGTAGCAAATAAAGCAACACAACAAAAAACTATGACAAAAGTTCAAAATGATGTTAATGAAATTATGAGTAAGGATTATAAGTTTGTTATAAAAAATATGGGAATACCTTATAACACAATTTATTATATAAAACCTAAAGATTTAAAAGAATCAGATACAATGCAAGATATAAATACATCAAGTTATATGACATTAGTTTACCCTAAATATACTGGAAATAATGAATTAGATGGAAGTGCTTTATACATTGATATTAATAAAAATAAAGTTGTCAATGTTGAAACAAACTCGTTTTCATCACAAAGTACTATTGATATTGATGCTAATGCCAGTATTATGATTGAAAAAAGCGACCATGAAAAATCAGCTGTGTCATTAGAAAATTTTAGAAAGATTGACTTAGGAGAGTATATTGGAGTTGATGAGTCTAGAATAAATGAAGTTGTTGGAGAGGCAAATTATGAGCTAACAGCATATAATCATGAAGGTAACAAAGTAGTTAAAAGTTATAGATTAAAAGAAGACAATAAATTATTAAAAAATGAAGTGCTTACAATAAGTATTGTGGATAACAAAATAAAATCTATAAAAACTATTGAAAGTGATAAAATTGTAAAAATAATAAAAGGAGCTTTAATAGAATAATGGATTCTAAAGCATACAAGGCTGTTTCAAGATAGAAGTAAATTTCTAGCTGGAAACAGTTTTTTTATAAGATTTATAAAATTTATTGAATATTAGTTAGAAATTATTTTATAAGCTTTATTAAATTTGAACTGCACTTATAGATAACAATTGGTTATAATTAAATATAAGATAAAATTATTTCTAAATTTTTCAATCTATAACATACTACATTGAAATGTTTTAAATAAAAAATATATTGGGGAGTATTTAAAATGATAGAATTAGCAGATGCCATAAAAATTATTGAAGAAAATGTTGTACCAATAAGTAGGGTGAAGAGAGTAAATCTTATAGATGCAGTAAATAAGGTAGTTGCAGAAGATATATATTCAACAATTGATAGCCCTCCATTTGATAGGTCACCATACGATGGTTATGCATATAATGCAAATTCTGAAAATAGAAACTTAAAGATTATAGGGACTTTATATGCAGGAGAAGTATTTGATAGTGTATTAAATAAAAATGAAGCAGTGAAGATAATGACTGGTGGTAAAATACCAAGGGGTGCAAACTGTGTAGTAAAAAAAGAAGATGTAACTGTTGTAGATGATATGATAATTTTAAATGTAAAGTTAAAGGAATATGATAATTACATATTCAAGGGTGAGGATATAAAAAAGGGGCAATTGATTATTAATAAAAATCAGAATATAGGGTATGATGGCTTAGGAGTGCTAGCAAGTCTTGGAATATCTACAGTAACAGTGTATGATGATTTAAAAGTCGGAATCTTGAATACAGGAACAGAATTACAAGATATAAACGAGCCTTTAGAGGATGGTAAGATATACGATAGTAATAGATATACATTATATTCGAAACTCATAAAGCTTGGTATACAGGCAGATACAATATGTAATTGTTCTGATGATATATTAGAGTTAGAAAAAATAGTAAAGAATATGTTGAAAAAGGTAGATTTTTTAATTACAACAGGTGGTGTGTCTGTTGGAGATAAGGATTTAATTCCAGATGTATTTAGAAAAATAGGTGCACAAGAGTTATTTTGGAAAATAAACATTAAACCTGGAGGAGCTTGTTATGTAGCTACATTGGGAGAAAAACTACTATTTGGACTTTCTGGAAATCCACATGCAGCAATTGTGGTATTTGATAATGTGGTAGTTCCTGTGATTGAGTATTTGACATATAAGAAAAGGGAGCATTATATAAAAGCTATATTTAAGGGGGAATTTAATAAACTTTCAAATAAGGATAGATTTGTAAGTGGTAAATTATATACAAGTGAAGGTAAATTATATGTAAGGTTAAATGATAAGAAGGATGCTAAAGCTAGATTGTCAGCAACATTGAGAAGTAATTGTATGATAAAAATAAAAAAGGAAGAAACTATAAAAGAAAATCAGTTAGTAGATGTTGTTATTAGATAGTTTTATGAAAGGAAGTAAATTTTATGTATAATATATTGTCAGTTGTATCCTATTCTGGAGTAGGCAAAACTACATTAATTGAAGGTATAATAAAAGAATTAAATAAAGAAGGGTATAATGTTGGGGTTATTAAGCATACATGTCATGATTTTGATATTGATGAAGAGGGTAAAGATACTTACAAACATAGAAAATCTGGTGCTAAAAAGGTATGTATAATATCAGATAAACGAGTGGCATATATTGAAGAACTAAAAGATAATAATCCATTATATGAAATGATTCAGTTGTATAGAGATATGGACTTAATTATTATAGAAGGATATAAAAATTATAGGTTTAGAAGATTGGAGATAACTAGAGAGAATAAATATAAGGATATTTTATCAAATAGGTCTGATTTAATAGGAATTGTTAGTGATATAGAATATGATTTAAATATTAAACAATTTGATTTAAATGACTATAAAAATATATCAAATTACATAGAGTATTGTATAAAAAATGAGATTTTAAGTATAAATGATACTGAAATAAAAAACATATTAAAAGAATAATTTTAAGATACTCTTTTGATATAAAATGGTATAATTATTTATATAAATAAAGATATGAGAAATTTATCAATCGTATTTTGAATTATAAAATATCAAAGAAATCTTAGGAGGAAAAAATATGAAAAAGATATTAGTAGCATGTGGGGCAGGAATTGCGACATCAACAGTAGTTTGTGATAGAGTAGAAAGATTAATTAAAGAAAATAACATACAAGCAGAAGTTATACAATGTAAAATTGCTGAATGTGCAACAAAACAAGAAGGAGCTGACTTAATAGTATCTACTACTATATTGCCAACAACTTATGATATACCTGCGATAAAAGCAACAGCGTACATAACAGGTATAAATACAGCTGCCTTAGATAAGAAAATATTGGATGCTCTGAAATAGTTTTGTATTTATAAAAAAATATTTAGTATTAAATATAGAGTTGTGTCTTTGTAAGAATTTATTTATAGAGATATAGCTCTTTTATATTGTTTTAAAGGTAGAGTTAATAATATAAGTATTCAATTTTATGAAAAATATTGATTTATATTGTAAATTTATAAAAGATTTAAAATTGTTGTTATGTTATACTAATTTATGGGTATTTTTTAGAAGTATCAATGGAGGAGGGATTTAATACTTATGATAAAACAATTTATAAAATATTATAAGCCGTATAAGAAAATTTTCACACTAGACCTTATAGCAGCTTTTTTATTTTCCTTATGTGATTTAGTTTATCCTATGATAACTAGAAATATAATGGATGATATTGTTCCAAATAAAAATTTAAGAATGTTAGTAGTTTTTGCAGTAGTACTTATACTTATATTTATAGCAAAAGCAGGGCTTAACTATTTTATGCAGTATTGGGGGCATGTTATAGGTGTAGATATGCAAGCTGATATGAGAAATGAAGTATTTACACATTTGCAGAGACTTCCAAATACGTATTTTGATAATAACAAATCTGGGGTAACTATGTCTAGAATAGTAAATGACCTAATGGATATAACAGAACTTGCACATCATGGGCCTGAAGATTTATTCATTTCTATAGTAATGTTAGTGGGTTCATTCTTTATACTTATAGATATAAATATTCCTCTTACTCTCATAATATTTGCTATATTACCATTTATAATTTGGTTTGCAATAGCTAAAAAAGATAAGATGAATGTTGCTTTTATGAAGAGTAGAGTTACTATAGGTGATGTGAATGCTACATTAGAAAATAGTATAGCAGGTATGAAAGTAACTAAGTCTTTTTGTACTGAAAAAGAAGAATTAAATAAGTTTGTAAGAAGTAATAAGTTATTTAGAAGAGCAAGACAAGATTCTTATAAAGTAATGGCAGAATATTATTCTGGGATGAACTTATACATGGATATTTTAGAGTGGGTAGTTGTCATAGCTGGTGGTTACTTTACTTATCTTGGAAAAATTACATTGGGTGATTTTGCTGCTTATATACTATATGTAAAAATGTTTATACAGCCTATGAAAAAATTGATAAACTTTACAGAGCAATATCAAAATGGTATGACAGGTTTTAAACGATTCATAGAAATAATGGAACAAGACCATCAAAAAGAAGCTAAAAATCCTGTTGAGCTTGAAAATGTAAAAGGTAATATTGAGATAGAAAATATATCTTTCACATACGAAGATAAGACTCAAGTATTAAATAATTTGAGTTTATCTATAAAAGCTGGTAAGACGATAGCATTAGTTGGACCTTCTGGAGGAGGAAAGACTACATTATGCAATCTATTACCAAGGTTTTATGAATTTGATGAGGGTGATATAAAAATTGATGGAAAGAGTATAAAAGATGTTAGTTTAAAATCATTGAGAAAAAATATAGGTATAGTTCAACAAGATGTATTTTTATTTACAGGAACTATAAGAGATAATATTCTTTGTGGAAATCCTAATGCTACAGATGAAGAAATGATAGCAGCAGCTAAAAAGGCGAGAATACATGACTTTGTAGAGACTTTACCAGATGGATATGATACTTATATAGGTGAAAGAGGAGTAAAATTATCAGGTGGACAAAAACAAAGAATATCAATCTCGAGAATATTTTTAAAGAATCCTCCAATAATAATATTGGATGAGGCTACATCTGCGTTAGACAATGTAACAGAAAGGGAAATTCAAGAGTCTTTAGAAGAATTAAGCAAAGATAGAACAAATTTAGTTGTCGCACATAGATTAACTACTATAAAAAATGCTGATGAAATCATAGTATTGACAGATAAAGGAATTGAAGAAAGAGGTACTCATGAAGAGTTAGTAAACAAAAATGGGGTATATAGTAGATTACACAATAACTAGTGTATAAATTTTATACCATAACTAACATATACACTAAATTTATAAACATAGAATATATTAAGGTTCATAAATCAAATTCATCTTATATTAATGAGTTGTTTTATGAAAAAATGTATTCTATGTTTTATTTTTTGCAAATTACAATTAATTCTATTTATAAGAATGGTGATAAATAGCCATTAGTTGGGATAACGTTTTTCTAAAAAGAATAATTTAGAAAGCTAACTTTAATTTATAGAATTTATAGAATTTTATGAAAAAAATCGAATTTTGACTTGAAATGTTTTTCAAAAGTAGTAAAATAATGGATAACTATACATACATTGTATACAAATATATTTATTATGAGGGGGGATTTTGTATGGAGGCAATAACAGCTTTTTGTCTGGTTTTAGTGTCACTGACGATAGGAGATGTAGTTTCAGCAAAAACTAAAGCTTTTGTTCCATCAGTTTTTGTATCAGCAATTATATTTATAGTAGGATTTTGGACTTTTTTCCCAGAAAATATAGTAGATTTAGCCGCTTTAGGAACACCATTAGCCCAATTGGGAATGCTTTTATTAATAACACATATGGGAACTATGATGAGTATTAAGGAATTAGCAGGTCAATGGAAAACAATCGTAATAGCTTTAGCAGGAATAGTAGGCATATGTGTAGGCGCTTTAGCATTAGGTACAGTAGTATTTGGATGGGATACAGCAGTAATAGCTACACCTCCTCTTACTGGAGGACTAGTTGCATCTATAATGATGGCAGATGCTGCTACAGCAAAAGGTCTTGCAAGTTTGGCAGTACTTGCAATTTTAATGTATGTTGCACAAGGATTTGCAGGTTATCCGATTACAGCATTGATGCTTAAAAAAGAAGGAAAAAGACTTTTATCAGATTTTAGAAGTGGAAAAGTAACTGCAAGTAAAGTTGAAGAAAAAACTGAGAATGTACCTGAACAAAAAAGTAGATTTAAGATAATTCCAGATTTACCTGAAAAGTATGATACAACATATATGATAATACTTAGATTAGGATTGGTAGCATGGTTAGCAGTACAATTTACAAATCTTACACATGAAGTTGTATCTAGATATGTTATATGTTTAATATTTGGTGTAATAGCATCAGAACTTGGAATAGTTGATAGAAAACCTCTTAACAAATCTGGTTCATTTGGATGGTTAATGACATCATTGATGGCTTTTATATTTGCAGGTTTAGCAAAGGCTACACCAGCAATGCTTGCTGAAATGGCAGTTCCTCTTGTAGGAATTATAATATTTGGTGTAATAGGTATGGGGATATTCTCTATTATAGCAGGTAAGCTTTTAGGCGAAAGTAAAGAAATGGCTTTTTCAGTTTCACTTACAGCACTTTATGGTTTCCCACCTAACTATATATTAACTGAAGAAGCAGTAAAAGCTTTAGCTGAAACACCAGAAGAAAAAGAATTTTTAATGGATAAGATGCTTCCAAAGATGCTTGTTGGAGGATTCACTACAGTTACAATAGCTTCTGTAGTAATAGCAGGTATATTTGTAAATCTAATCTAATATTTAACTGATAATGATAAAAAATATTTTAAAGAAGAAGAATATGTACTACCTGGAGGTCTGGAATGGATATTAAGGAAATAACAAAGAGTTATAAAGACTATGTGATTAAGCTTAGAAGGGAATTTCATGAAAATCCTGAGAAGAGTATGGAAGAAGTTAGAACATCAAAGAGAATCAAAGAAGAACTTGATAAAATTGGAGTGCCATATGTATCAGCTGGAGGCACAGGTGTAATTGCAACTATAAAAGGAGCTAAGCCAGGAAAGACTGTAGCACTTAGAGGTGATATGGATGCTCTACAAGTTGTTGAATGTACTGATGTAGAATATAAATCGAAAAATGAAGGGCTTATGCATGCTTGTGGTCATGATGGTCATACATCAATGCTTTTAGGAGCAGCGAAAGTACTAAATGATATTAAAGATAGTATTAATGGAACTGTAAAATTATTTTTTCAACCAGGAGAAGAAGTTGGTAAAGGTGCAAGAGCTATGATTAAAGATGGTGCGATGGAAGGTGTAGATAGCGTATTTGGGATACATCTTTGGACTGATGTGGAATCTGGAACTATATCAGTAGAAGAAGGACCAAGAATGGCTTCTGCTGACTTCTTTAAAATCACTGTAAAAGGTAAGGGTGGTCATGGCTCACTTCCTCATCAAGGTGTTGATGCAGTACTTGCAAGTTCAGCAATAGTTATGAATTTACAATCTATGGTTAGTAGAGAAGTAAGTCCTTTAGAGCCATTAGTTGTAAGTGTTGGAGTTTTAAATTCTGGAACTAGATTTAATGTAATAGCAAGTGAAGCTATCTTAGAAGGTACAATAAGACTATTTAATCCAGAACTTAGAAAACAAATTCCTTCAATTCTAGAACGTATAGCAAAATCTACAGCAGGAGCATATAGAGCAGAAGCTGAATTAGAATATGGATATCTAACTCCAGCAGTTATAAATGACAAAGAATGCTCAAAGATAGCAACTGATGCAGCAATTAAGCTATTTGGAGAAGAATGTATAACAATGTTTGAAAAAGTAACAGGAGCAGAAGATTTGGCTGAATTTATGAATATTGCACCTGGTGCGCTAGCCTTTGTAGGAGCTAGAAATGAGTCAAAAGGTGCTTGTTATCCTCACCATCATGGATGTTTTAATATAGATGAGGATGCGTTAGAGATTGGAACTGCTTTATATGTTCAATATGCAGTGGACTTTTTAAATAAATAAATTTAATATACTATAAGGAAAAAGCAGAGACTAAGTTTATATCTCTGCTTTTTTATGGTCTATAATTTTTATAAGGATTGACTATATAAAATATATATGATAGGATAAAAGAAAATGATAATCAATATCAAATAAAAAGAAGGTGATTTATTTGAATAATGTAGTGTTTGCATTTTTGATAACATTATTGGCAGGTTTGTCTACAGGTATAGGTAGTTGTATAGCCTTTTTTGCTAAAAAAACTAACACGAAGTTTCTTTCTATAAGTTTAGGATTTTCTGCTGGTGTTATGATTTATGTGTCTATGATAGAAATTTTTCCTAAAGCACAAGATGCTTTGACAAAGTCTATGGGAGAGAAAATGGGAAGCTGGTCAACTGTAATAGCTTTTTTTGCAGGGATGGCTATCATTGCAATTATTGATAAGTTAATACCTCAAGAAGAAAATCCACATGAGATAAAGAAGATGGAAAATATAGAGGAACAAAATATCAAAAGAAATAAATCTCTTTTGAGAACAGGTATATTTACAGCAATGGCTATAGCAATTCATAATTTTCCAGAAGGTTTAGCTACATTTATATCAGCTCTTGACGATGTTACGATAGCTATACCAATAGCTATTGCAATTGCTATACACAATATACCAGAAGGTATATCCGTATCTGTACCAGTTTATTATGCTACAGGAGATAAGAAGAAAGCTTTTTATTATTCTTTTTTATCTGGTATGTCTGAACCATTAGGAGCAATTATTGGATATGCACTTCTTAGAAATTTCTTAAATGATATAACTCTTGGAATTATATTTGCAATTGTAGGGGGAATCATGGTATTTATATCGCTTGATGAACTATTGCCATCAGCTAGAGAGTATGGTGAACATCATTTATCCATTTATGGTTTAATTGCAGGCATGGGTGTTATGGCTATTAGTTTACTGCTATTTAAATAAGCTTATAGATATCTGATTGTAACCTAAAATTAATATCAAAATGATATAATTATTTAAATAGATTTTTTAAGATATTTAAAAATATCATTTTGGAGAGTGAGTATTATGAAAAAGAAAACAAGGTTTAAATTTGACTGGTATGGCTCACCTGATAAGATAGAGAAATGGTTAGAGGATATGGAAATTAAAGGATATAATTTATATAAGATAAATAAACTTGGTGGAATATTTTACTTTTATAAAGGAAGTCCAAGAAAAATAAAATACACTGTTGATTACTACTATGATGCAGAGAATAATTATTTTAATGAACATAAATCAAAAGGTTGGAATCTTGTTTTTAGGAGTATTGGCAGTTTTATGGGTACATCTTCATGGTATGTATGGTCTAAAGAATATGAAGATGTACCTCCTAAATTATATAGCGATTTTGATAAACTAAATAAAGTAAAATCAATTTTGTTTATGAACGTATTTATATTATTTTTGTTAGTGGTAATCTTTATATATTTATTATATGTTGAAGTAAGTAATCTATCTAGTGGTTATGGTGTATCAATAACTGCTATTGTACTACAGATTATGTTATTAGTTTTATATATAGTACAGTTATATAAGAGACTAATGTATTATCTAAGGCTTAAAAAGTTTAAATAAATAGAAGAGGGTACCTTGAAATGATTTTAAAAAAACTTTTAAGGTACTTTCTTTTGTTCATGAATACTGTTTTTTAATACTGTTGATTTTTATTATGAAATTGATATATCAAAATAACAATTGCATAAAATTGAGTATTGATATAAATAATTTGAAAATGTTATTCTAAAGTATCAGATGTGTAAAATCACATCTGAGTAAATTAATTCAAATATTTTAACTGTATTAATTAAAAATCGTGCAAGGAGGAATTTTATGATTAATATAGCAGTTTGTGAAGATGAAAAAGAAACTCAACTTTTAATAGTAGATTATATTGAGAATATATTAAAAAATATAAGTATAGAATATGAAATAAAAAAATATTTATCTGGAGAAGAGTTACTTGAAAACAACTTAAAAGACATAGATATACTATTTCTTGATATAAAGATGGAAAAACTAAATGGAATGGATACTGCAAGAAAGATTAGAAAAATGGGTAGTGAAATGGAAATAATATTTATAACCTCCTTGATAGACTATGTACAAGAAGGATATGAGGTAAGAGCTTATAGATATTTGCTAAAGCCGATAGAATTTGAAGAATTAAAAAAACATATGTTGACCTGTATTAAAGATATAGAAACAAACAAGGATAGTTATATCATAATAAAAAATAAGTCAAACACATACAAGATTTATTTAAATGAAATTAAATATATAGAAGTTCAAAAAAAAGAGATGCTAATACACACTATAAATAAAAATTTTTATATAAGATATAGCTTAAACAAAATAGAAAAAGAATTAAATCTATCTAGATTTATAAGATGCCATAAAAGTTTTATAGTAAATTTAAGCCATGTTGAAAATATAAAGTATAATATTGCAATATTGGAAAGTGGTGAGGAAGTACCTATTAGTAGATATAGGTATAAAGAGGTTAAGGAGAAGTTTTTGAGATTTCTTGGTGATACAATATGTTAAATTTCATGACTGAGCTATTATTAATTTTATCTATATTTATAAGATTTACTATAATGAAAGATGTATTAACTTACAAAGAAGAGCATAAAAAAAATGAAAAAATAATATTCTGTATTCTGTTGTTCTTAATTTATACTATGCTTCAAGTAACTAGATTATTGAATGAAGGAAAATATTCTAATAATATAAACTATTTATTTCCTATTGTAGCATTTATTGTATGGGGAGTATATTATAATTATTTTTACAAGATAAGTATTATTAAGTATACTGTTTTCTTTTATTTATTCAGTGTATATTATGAATGTTTAAACGATGTTGTATATAGGGTACTATTTTTTGTGATTACAGGTAATGTCATATCGTCTAAGGAATATTTATTAGCATCTCAACTAGATTATATAAAAATTCATATATATAGTAACTTAATAATGATTCTTATATACATGGTATTTTATTTTTTTAGAAAGTATATAAAATCAATTACTCAGGATAAGAGAAATTATGTATATTTATTATTTGCTTTATTAGCTAATACAACTAATGTATTCACAAATTATATATTAAAGAAATTAGAACGGTTTGGGTCATTATATTCGGAAGGATATTATTTTGATAATTTTGTGAATCCAAAGTTAATAGGAGCTAGTAGTATACTTCTTATACTAGTATTTAAAGAAATAATAAAAGAAAATAGATTAAAATCTCAAAATGAATTAATAAAAAATAAGTTAGAGATGCAATATGCACATTATTTAGCCATTCAAGAATCCCATATGAAGGTTAGGAAGCTTTACCATGATATAAATAATCATATTTATTGTGTAGAGAATCTCAAAAATAATAGTGAAGAAATAGATGAATATGTGAGTAATTTAAAAGATGAAATTAAATCATTTAAATATATTTATAATACAGGAAATATGATACTAGACATTATAATTAACGAAAAGAGCGAAATATGTGCAAAACAGGGAATTAAATTTAATTGCTGCATAAATTTTTCAAAAATAAATTTTATGAAGCCTATAGATGTCTCAAGCATTTTTTCTAATATTTTAGATAATGCTATAGAAGCATGTGATAAAATCATGGATGAAAATAGTAATAAATATATCAAAATTAAAGGAACTATAACGAAGTCATTTTTTGTACTTAAATGTGAAAATAGTAAGATAAATTCTATTACTATAAATAGAAGTATATTATTGACAGATAAAATGGATAAATTTATGCATGGAATAGGAATTCAGAGTATTAAATCGTCTTTGCAAAAATATAATGGAGAACTATTATTTGAAAATAATAAGGATAAGTTCATGCTGAATATATACATACCATTGAATCAAGATACTGACAGTTGGGATGATTAAGTTACTAGTTGGACTATACAAATTTTATATTTCAAATCATTAGTATATTAGTTTACTATAAAAATTCATAACAAGATAGAAATAGATTATATATAAATTATTTGTGCTTCCATTTTATGTAAAAGGACAGTATAATATAATTAAAGTATGTTATAACATACAAAAAGATAATAGATATTTATCTAAAGGGGGATTTTAAATGAGTCAAACTAATAGAATAGAAGAATTTAGACAAGAATACATTAATTCTAAGCCTATGATATGTTGTGAAAGGGCTAGAATTTTTACAGAATCGCATAAAAAAACTGAGGGAGAAGCTATATGTATAAGAAGAGCTAAAGCTTTTTTAGAGACATGTAAAGGACTTCCTATAAAAATATTTGAAAATGAATTAATTGTTGGGACAGCAGGTAAGTTTAGAAGAACAGGTATATTGACACCAGAATTTTCTTGGCAATGGGTAGATAAAGAAATGGATACCTTTGACGAAAGAACTCAAGACCCATATGTAATATCAAAAGAACAAATAGAATTTATAAGAAAAGAAATATTCCCATATTGGAAGGGAAAATCTTTGGAAGAAGTTTTTTTAGCAAGAATCCCAGAAGATACAGCTAAGATATTGGTAGATACAGGTATAATAGACAATGACTCTAAGTGGAGACAGGCAGTTGGTGAGGTAACACCAGATTATCAAGATATACTATTTGTAAAAGGATACAAAGGAATTAAAGAAGATGCAGATAAAAAAATAGCAGAATTAGATATATCAATTTCAGAAAATATTGAAAAAATAGATTTCTACAAATCTGTTTCTATAGTAGCAGAGGCTATTATGACACTGGCAAATAGATATTCAAATCTTGCAAAAGAAATGAGTGAATCTGAAACAGATGAAAAAAGAAAAGCAGAACTTTTAAAAATAGCAGAAATATGTATGAATGTACCAGCAAATCCTCCAACTAGTTTTTATGAAGCAATACAATTTGTATGGTTTGTACAATTAGGTGGTGTTTTATCAGAAAATCCTCTAGCATTAAATTTAGGTAGATTTGACCAATATATGTATCCATATTATGAAAATGATGCTAAAGAAGGTAAGATAACTGAATCAGAAGCTCAGGAACTAATAGAAGCTCTTTGGATTAAGTTGTCAGAATGGGTATGGACTATATCAGCAAATACAGCCAATTATTTTGCAGGATATAATCAATTCCAAAATCTTACTGTTGGTGGCAAAAAGAGAAATGGTACTGATGGAACAAATGCTATTTCATATATGTGTTTAAAGGCTACAGAAAGTGTAAAAACTCATCAGCCAGGTTTAAGTGTTAGAATAAGCCAAGGAGCACCAGATGATTTCGTTATGGCAGTTGCAAAACTAGTAAAACAAGGTACTGGTTTCCCTGCTATACACAGTGATAGTGCAGGGGCACAAATGTTATTACAAGATGGATATGATGCAGAAGATGCAAGAGACTGGAGTAATTGTGGTTGTGTAGTTCCTCATTTTAGAAAAACAGGGCAATGGACTTCAGCAGTAAATATAAACTTTGCAGCAGCTTTAGAATATGCCATGAATGAAGGTAAAAGTAGATTAACTGGAGAAACAATGGGGTTAGATGCAAAGAGTATCACAGAATTTACTTCTTTTGAAGAACTTAAAGATGAGTTTTTAAAGCAATTAGCATACCTTATCAAAAATTCTGTTATAGGAACTACTGTTGCACAACAAATTCATAAAGAAATGGTACCAAGACCATTTTTGTCTACTTGTGTAGATGGATGTTTAGATAAAGGTACTGATTTAAGTAAAGGTGGAGCAAAATATAATATAGGGCCTGTATTAACTGGTATAGGGCTGGGAGTGGTTTCAAACTCACTAGCAGCCATAAAAAAATTAGTATTTGAAGATAAAGTTACTACACTAGAAGAGTTAACAAAAGCACTAAACAATGATTGGGAAGGTTATGAAGATTTAAGAAAACTTGCACTTGATGTTCCTAAGTATGGAAATGATAATGATTATGTAGATTCATTAGCAATTGAAGTTTCTGATTTTTATTATACAGAAACTAGAAAATATAAAGATATATTTGGTTCAAAATTTAATAGTGCATTTATGGGAATATCAAACTATGTGCCAACTGGAAAAATTGTAGGTGCAACTCCATGTGGAAGAAAAGCAACAAAACCTTTGACAGAAGGTGTTTCTCCATTCGTTGGGACTGACACAACAAGTCCTCTAGCAGCTATGAAATCTGCATCAAAAATAAATCATGATGTCCATACTGGTGGAACTCTTTTAAACTTAAGACTGAATCAAGATTTAGTGGAAACAGAAAGAGGACTTAGAAATCTATCATCTATGGTAAAATCATATTTTGCTCTAGGAGGATTCCATGTACAATTTAATACAATATCAAACGATATTCTATTAAAGGCTCAAGAAAATCCAGAAGAATATAAAGATTTACTAGTGAGAGTTGCTGGATATAGCACTCAATTTGTTAATTTATCAAGAGAAATGCAAGATGCTATAATAGCTAGAAATGCACATAGTAAATTTTAATTACGAGGTATATTATGAGTAAAAAAGGCAGAGTTGTAAAAGTGCAACATTTTTCAGTAAATGATGGAGATGGTATAAGAACTACTATATTTTTAGAAGGATGTAAATTAAAGTGTAAGTGGTGTTCTAATCCAGACTCTTGGAGTAATATAGTCAAGTTAGGCGTCATGAAAGATAAATGTATATCTTGTAATAGATGTATAGATGTTTGTCCTCAAAATATAAGCTCACTATTTGATAGAGCTCAAATAAATAGTAAGTGTAATTTATGTGGAGAATGTATCAAGGTATGCCTTAAAGATGCTATTTGTATAATGACTGAAGAAATGACAGTTGAAGAAATTATAAAGGAAGTTGAAAAAGATTTTATATTTTTCTTTGAGTCTAATGGAGGAGTAACTTTTTCTGGAGGAGAGCCAACACTTCAAATTGATTTTTTAAGAGAATTAGTGGATGTATTTTATAATAAAGGTATAAACATAGCAATTGAAACTTGTGGATACTTTGATTGGAATAAAGTGAATGATGTATTTGAGAAAATAGACCATATTTTTGTAGATATAAAATCGATGGATGACAATGTTCACAAGGAATACACAGGAGTAAGTAATAAAATTATATTGGAGAATATATGTAAGCTTTCAAAGCTAAATAAATCTATGGTTATAAGAGTTCCAATTATTTGTGGAGTTAATGATAGTGAAGAAAATATAAGAAATACTGCATTATTTGTAAAACAAAATGTTCCAGAGGGAAAGATGGAATTACTTCCATATCATAAATTTGGAATTGATAAATATAAGGCATTAGGGCTTGAGGATTATATATATGAATTTGATGAAATTTGTAATAATCATATGTTAAAATTAAAAGAGATAGTAGAACTTACAGGAGTAAAAATCATAGAATACAAATAAGCTATCAGGAGGATTTTAACATGGATAATAAATTTCCTAATGTGGGAGAAAATTTAAGGTTATTAAGACAAGAAATGGGCATAAGTTTAGATAAAGCTTCAAAGATGACAGGTGTCAGTAAAGCAATGCTTGGTCAAATTGAGAGAGGGGAATCTAGCCCAACAGTATCTACCTTATGGAAAATTTCATCTGGATTTAAAATAAATTTTACAACACTATTAAGTGAAAACACAAATACTTATGAAGTCATAAAAAAAGAAGAGGTAGAACCTATTATTGAACAGAAAGGGAATATGAAGTTATATCCAATATATCCTTTCAGCCCTCAGAGAAGGTTTGAACTCTTCATAATTGAACTTGAAGAGAATTGTACTCATGTTTCGTCTACACACAGTCATGTTTTAGAAGAGTATGTACTTGTAATAGAAGGAAAACTTGACCTTAATGTTGATGGAAAAACTTATATTTTGGAGTCTGGACATTCTATTAGATTTGATGGAACCTTAGAGCACATATATAAAAATTTAAATAAAGGAAAAACTATATTTCATAATATAGAAGTTTATAGATAATTTTATAGTTATCCTTTTCTAAAATAAATTATAATTTTAGAAAAGGATGACTTGTTTTTATAATATTGGAAAAAATATATATGTATTAATGTTACTGTTTAAAAAAAAACATAAAAGCATTATAATAATATTAACAAAATAGAATAAAGAGGAAGATAATATGATTATAAAGGTTTTATTGACAGTATTAGTATTAGTGGTATTGTATATTCTGTATAAATATGAAACTCAGCATATAGAAACGACAGAATATACTATTTTTAATGAAAAAATTCCAAAAGAGTTTGATGATTTTAAAATAGTTCAAGTAAGTGATTTACATAATAAGGTGTTTGATAAAAAAAATAATAAGGTATTGATAGATAAAATTGATTCCTTAAATCCAGATGCTGTATTTATAACAGGAGATTTAGTTGATGGAGAAAATAAAAATTTTCAAGTTGCACTAGATTTAATAGACAATCTAGTAGAAAAATATGAAGTATATCATATAATTGGAAATCATGAACAAAAATCTTTGATAAAAAAGTACAAGCATTTATATAAAGACTATTTTAAAAAGTTATATTCAAAAAAAATAATAAACATGGAAAATGAGTCTGTAAGAATAGATAGAGGAGATAGTCATCTTAATTTATATGGTTTAATTATACCATTAGAGTGCTATCCATATTTTTTTGGCAATAATAAAAAGTTAGAATTAAATGACAATTTTATAGAGGATAATTTAGGGAAGATAAATGAAAATGAATATAATATACTTTTAGCTCATACACCATTTTTCTTTGAAAAATATGCAAAATGGGGAGCAGATTTAATTTTAGCTGGACATGTTCATGGTGGTATAATAAGGATACCTTTTATTGGAGGTGTATTATCTCCAAATAGAGAATTTTTTCCTAAGTATGACTGGGGCAAATATGAAAAAGATAATAGTACTATGATTTTAAATAAAGGCTTGGGAGGCTCAAAAGTTCTAATTAGACTTAATTGTAAACCAGAAATAGTCAAAATTATATTGAAATCTAATGAATAATAATTTGTATATAAGCATCAATAACATATAGATAAAGTTGATGTTAAATCCAGTTAAACATGTACGATGACCAATTTTGAATAAATGTTGAATTAATAAAAATAAAGTGCTATTTTTAGCATAGAATGTTTAAAATATGGGGGGATAGAAGAATCATGTGTGATATAAGTAGATTTTATGAATCTGTAAGAAATAAATATCCAAAACTAAAAGATGGAACCAGGGTTCATATGTGGCCAAAGGAGAACCTTATAATTGGACCAATTTATGATGAAGCAAATGGATATGAAAAAAGCATAGGAAATGTGGATAGCTTAACTTGGAATCAAATTGTCGTATTGGCAGAATGTGATGGGAAAAACACCACTGAAGATGTAATAAATATATTATCCAACAGATATAGAAATATACTTAATATGAAAGAAAATGTTATAGAATTCTTTAGGTTTTATGAGAACGTATATTTAACTTTTGAAGATGAAGTACAACCATTATCAAGTGTTTTTGAGATAACAGGAAATAAAGTATATCTTACTCCTTTATATTTTACGATAGAGATGGATGGTGACAATAGTACAAGTAAATATTTTTCTGAAATCATAAGTTTATTAAAGTGTATGCATGAAAAGGGTTGTAGATTTATAGAAGTTATTGGGGAAGATATTTTAAAAAATAAAAATATGAGAGAAATATTTCAATATATGCTAGACTATTTTGATTTGATTGTGGTAACTAAGGAGAGCTTTACTATTGATAGAGGATTGATAAAAGAATTAGATGATTATCGTCATAAAGTAATCTGGAAAGTATATTCAAAGAATGATAATGCACATGTTAGATTAAAAGAAGATATAAAAATAACTAGTCTGATAAAAAGAGGGCATACAGTAGTAAGAGAGGATAGGGGAAAAGCAATAAAGATAGAAGATATGAGATTTAAAGATACAAAAGAAAGATTTTCAAAATATGGTGCAGAATGGAGTCATTTGTACATTTCTTCTGATGGTAGTGTAAAATCTTATTCACTTCAAAAAGATAAAAGAATCTATTTAGGTAATATATTTAACAATTCGGTTGAAGAGATTTTCTTAGAGATGCAAGATAAGATTGATAAATTAGAGATTGTATATCAATAAATACTAAAAGTATATTTTATAAGAGTTTTATAGACTGTTTATTTAATTTTATGTCAATAATTATAATGAGGTGATATAACTTGTTAAAATTATTGGATAAATTTTTTTATGATTTTTTACTTAAATGCTGGTTATTTATGATGTTATGGATTTTTAGAGAACTTTTTACAAATTTTAAAATGACTAAAAAATTTAAATTTCATAAAATATTTATGTAAAAATCATATAAAATTCATATAGCATATGTATTATATAGAGTATAGAAAGACTAGCTTAAAAACCATAATATAATACCCTATTGTAATGATAACCCTCCCTCACATCCTCAAATAGAGTTATCATTACAAGAATTAATCCATAAATTTTAAATTTATGGTTTTTTTTTATTTAATTTGTTTTATTATATTAGAATATGATTTATTATAGAATATATACTAAGTAATATAGAATACAATAATTAAGTTTCTGACATGTTTTTAACTATATTAATAAGGAGGAGTATTTATGAATGTAAATAATCACAAGTGCCCAGAGTGTGGTGAACACAGTAAAAAGTTTGAGATAGTAGAGGAAAATGAGGATTGTGTGACATTTGAATGTTACACTTGTGGAACTATATCTATATTGAAGTATTGTGAGAACTGTAAAGAATTTGTATTTGTAAATATTCCAAATAATGTGGAGACATATGAGTATTGTTGTGGAAAATGCAATAATAAGATTTAATATAATAAATATACGTAATTTCATATATCATTTATACAAATCTCATATAAAATTCACATATAAAATGTATTATATAAATATAGAAAGAACTAGCTTAAAACATAATATAATTACCCTAAATTTATAATGACAACTCTCCCTCACATCCTCAAATTATAGTTGTCATTATAAAATAACTTGGCTGTTTCAAAATGTGAAATCATTTTAGGAACAGCTTATTTTTTGCAAAAATAAAGAAGGCAACGGGAAGCCTTCTTTCGTGTAAAAAAAGTTTAATTTTTTGTTAAGATTTGTTTGTTTATTTTATATTACCTTTATAATATGTGTTTATTTGAAGGTTGGCAATGGATTTTGCGCAACTGGTCATTATTAATGTAAAAGTGGAATATTATTAATAAATAATGATTACAAAATTGTAATTATTATTTGTTAAGTAAATGAGTAAAATATCATATTAATGGGTATATAATTAATAATATACTAGTTTGGGGAGGATAAAATTATGAATTATAAAACAATCATATTAAATAGAAAGTCTGTTAGAGAGTACAAGAACACAGATATTAAAGAGGAATATCTTAGTGACATTAAGAAATACTCAGAATCTTGCAAGAAACTAGTTCCAGAAATAGATGTTGACATAAGAATTATGAATAGAAATGAAGTTTTTGACAATTTAGATAAAGTGGCAGGATATAAGGGAAATATGATAGATGCTCCAAGTTATATTATCATATTATCTGATGTAAAAGATAACTATATTGAAAATTCAGGATACATAGGAGAAAGTATAATTTTTAAAGTGACAGAACTTGGAATAGGCTCTTGTTGGGTTACTTTTGAAGATGGCAAAAAAGTAAGAGAGAAACTTGGAATTGATTCAGATAAAGAAGTAACAGGAATTATAGCAATTGGATATGGCGAAAATGTAAGTAATACTAAAGTACTAAATGCTACAAAGACTGGCGAAAATTATTCAAAATCTGATATGCAAGTTGTATTAGACAATGGTTCTTCTAGACTTGGTGTAGAAGATGTAGTTTACATGGATGAATGGGGAAATGATGCAAGTATAGAAGTATTAGAAGAAAGAGCACTTCTTGAGGCATTCCACTATGCAAGATTAGCACCATCTACACTAAACAGACAGCCATGGAGATTTATAGTTGATGGAGGCGTTGTAGTTTTAGCTGTTAGAAAAGATGGGCATACTAGTCTATATGAAGAAAAAATAGATGTGGGTATTGTTATGCTTTACTTTGCAACAATAATAAGTGCAACTATGTTTGAATTGAAGTGGAATTTAGGTACTCCAGACAAAGATTACAAAGTACCAGAAGATTATAAAATAGTTGGATACTGTAATATATAAGATAATTTAATACTTAATTTAACTACACTTAAATTAATTTTTATAAAAAGTTCAATAACATTCTATAATATAATGTTATTGAACTTTTTTATTGTGTAATACAACTTTTTTATTCATTATAGCTATGAATAAAAAAATACCTATGAATTTAAATGCTTACAATTTTGTGCATGAATAGAGAGGTATATTATTTTATTAGATTGTATAATTTGCTTGGAGGTAATATCAAATGGAATGGATAAATAAATTAAATCAAGCTATTACTTATATTGAAGATAATCTTGAAAGTGGAGTAGATTATGCAGAAGCAGCAAAAATCGCATGTTGTTCAACCTTTCATTTTCAACGAATGTTTTCATATATTGCAGATGTACCATTATCTGAATATATTAGACGAAGACGTATGACTAAAGCGGCATTTGAACTACAGAATAGTAACATTAAAATTTTAGAACTATCAGAGAAATATGGTTATGATTCACCAACATCTTTTAATAGAGCTTTTCAAAATATACATGGCATTTCTCCGTCGGCAGCTAGGGCAAAGGGAGTTGTTTTAAAAGCATATCCTAAGATGACACTGAGTATTTATGTAAAAGGGAATGTAGAAATGCAATATCGTATTGTAGAAAAGAAAGGATTTCGTATTGTTGGTATAAAAGAAAGTATGAATATGATTGTAGAAGAGTGTTTTGATAAAGTTCCTAAGTTGTGGGCTAAATCCATAAAAAATGGAACAATTGATAAACTTTCAGAATTGATAAATAACGAGCCTCAAGGATTGCTAGGAGTTAGTGTATGTACTAATGGTAAAGATTTAGATTACTATATTGCTGCTCCAACAGATAAGTCTGTATTAGAAAATACATATGAATACTATATACCATCAGGTACATGGGCAGTATTTGAATGTGTATCTCCAATGCCAAATGCTTTGGCAATACAAGAATTACAAAAAAGAATTATTACGGAATGGTTACCAAGCTCTGGATATGCATATGCTAATTTGCCAGATATTGAACTTTATCCTAATGGTAATGTCAATGCTCCTAATTATACTACAGAAGTTTGGATTCCAATTAGGAAACAACATTAAAGTTAATTAATAACATAATATTTTAAAATTGCAGACTTAAAAAGGTCTGTTATTTTTTTTGAATAAATGGAAAGTAAACTTTACATAAGAGAAAAATAGTTGTATAATTATGGAAAGTAGACTTTACATTAATGAGATATTAAAGGAGAAAAAGGTGAAAAATAGATTAGAAGAAATAAGAAAAAAGAGAGGTATAAGGCAAGAAGAACTAGCATCTGCTTTGCAAGTATCAAGACAAACTATAGGTTCATTAGAAAATGGTAGATATAATCCTTCTATCATATTAGCTTTTAAGATAGCAAGATATTTTGATATGAATATTGAAGAAATATTTATTTATGAGGAGGAGTAAAAATGAAAAAGAGCAGATTATACATTGGAGTTGGATATTTTGTTTGTGGAATTCTACTTGTTTTATTGGCTATATTTACAGAGTTTTCATTTGAGGCTTTAATTTGGGGATTATCTGGAGCTGCTTTAGGGCCTGGGGTATGTATGATTTTTCAATATATATATTGGAGTAAGCCAGAAAAATCTGTAGAATATGAAGAAAGGCTAGAGAATCAAAGAATAGAGATGAATGATGAAAGAAGAATTATGTTACGTGATAAATCTGGACGAATTACTAACCAAATCATGTCTTATATTTTCGTAATTCTTATAGTTATTGTTTCTGTATTGAGAGTATTCTCTGTAATGATAATAAGTAAGTGGGTTTTAATTGTTCTTGGATTGCTTATTTTATTTCAATTTATTTGTGGGGTTGTTGTATATAATAAATTAGATAAAAAGTTATAATACTAAGTATAAAATTATATAAAAGTAAATTAGCTTTAAAGTTTATATTAGGAGATGAATTTATATAATTGTATAAATTCTTAAAGCCACAAGTATTATGTATTGTGGCTTTTTTATATGGAACTCTATATGTTTTAAAGATAATTACTATAGTATACTTACTTATGAATGACTTTTAGATATTATAAAATAGATTAATCTTCGTATAAATCACCACTATTTTCTTTATTCAGAGTTCCTTCTAATTCAATCATTAGAAATTTTGTAAGTTTTTTAACTACTGGTCTATGTATTGTATTTTGAGGAACAATGATAAATTCTCCTTCTTTAACTTCTGTCAACCCCTCTAAAGTTTCTAAATTAAATTTTCCTTCTATTACATAAAACAATTCGTCTGATTTTTCATGAACATGAAAATCTAGACTTCTGTTTGCTACTTGTACAACACTTAGTATGTTATTATTTATCTTTCCTAATTTTTTGTATACATACAGTTGCTCAATATTATTTACTTCTTCAATTATATTAGTTTTTGATAACATTAGAGTCTCCTTTAAATTTTATTTTGTTTGACTTTTACTATACCTGTATGTTAACATCAAATTTATTATTTGTGAAATAGATTGATTTGATTGTATCAATCTGATATTTAGATAATATGGAGGAATAGATATGGAATTAAAACATTTGAATACATTTTTAATACTTAGTAAAATTAAAAATTTTACTAAAACTGCTGAATATTTGAACTATGCACAATCAAATATTACAGCTCATATACAACAATTAGAAAAAGAATTGGATGTACGTCTCTTTGAACGTATAGGAAAAAGTGTAGCATTGACTAGAGAAGGTGAGAAGTTGCTTCCATATGCTGAAAAGATGCTTTTATTGTCATCAGATATAGAAAAAATGTATAAAGAGAAAGATAATTATGGGCGTATTGTTATTGGAGCATCAGAATCTATTTGTATTTTTAAGTTACCTGAGATTATAAAAATATATAAAGAGAAATATCCAGATGTTGACCTTTTTATAAAAACTCTAGATTCTTCTGATTTTGTTCCTTTACTTGCAGATAATACTATTGATATAGCATTTATACTTGATTTACCTATAAATGATAAATCTGCTATTTCTGTATTAAAAAATGAGGAGCCTATCTGTGTATTATCAGTTCCAGAAAGTGATGTAGCCTTAAAAGAAAAGGTGTATATTCAGGACTTTCAAAATGTTCCATTCATTTTGACAGGAAAGAGTTGTTGTTATAGAAATCTGTTTGAAAAAGAGCTGTCTGAATCATCTATAGCACCTAAAATAGTTCTTGAAACTGGAAGTATTCAGGTAATTAAACAAACAGTACTTAGTGGACTTGGATTGTGTCTTCTTCCAGAGCTTGCAGTGGAGAAGGAATTAGAAAAACATGAGTTGATTAAGATTCCATTTAATACCAACTATAATATTTATTCACAATTAATCTACCATAAAGATAAGTGGCTTTCTAAGAATCTTTGTGATTTTATTTCTATAGTTAAAGAAACATACTAGATTATTTTAAAACTATTTAATATATTAATGTATTTTGGTTAATAAAGTAATTTAAAATTCAATAAGTATCAATATAAAATTATGATGTCAAAAAATAAAAAAGCCCCTAATCTATTGAATAAATAGCTTTAGGAGTTCTTAATGGTGCCCGAGGCCGGACTCGAACCGGCACGGAGTATTAGTCCGGTGGATTTTGAGTCCACTGCGTCTACCAATTCCACCACTCGGGCATGTCATGTATATTATTATAGCAAAAAAATATATTGTTTGCAACATATTTAATTTTAATATACTATTATTATTATGGGAATATTAAATAACAGTATATTGGTATATAATATATATGTTAGAAAAATAGATAATTTTTAGGAGTGATATAATTTGGAAAAAAAATTAATTATAATAGATGGAAATTCAATAATAAATAGGGCTTTTTATGCTCTTCCAGAAATGAATAATAAAGAAGGTCTAAAGACCAATGCTATATATGGTTTTACAACAATGCTATTTAAAATGATTGATATATATAAACCAACACATATAAGTGTAGCTTTTGACAGGAAAGCACCTACATTTAGACATCTAGAATATAAAGAATATAAGGCTGGAAGAAAGGGAATGCCAGATGAATTGGCAGAGCAATTACAGCCATTAAAAGATCTTTTAGATAAATTTAAAATAAACAGATTAGAAATAGATGGTTATGAAGCAGATGATATTATAGGTACTGTTTCTAAAAAGGCAGAAGAAAATGGATATAAGGTATACATAGTAACTGGAGATAAAGATGCTATTCAGCTTGCTTCAGATAATACAACTACTCTTATAACAAAAAAAGGAGTTGGAGAAGTAGAAGAATACAACTTTAATTCTGTGATTGAAAAGTACGAGATGACTCCAACACAGTTTATAGATTTAAAAGGTCTTATGGGAGATAAGTCAGATAATATACCTGGAGTACCTGGAATAGGTGAAAAAACAGGTATAAAACTTATAAAGGAGTTCTCTAGTATAGAGAACTTAATAGATAATACAGAGAAGCTTAAAGGTAGTGTAAAAAAGAAAATAGAAGAAAATAAAGAACTTGCTATTCAAAGTAAAAGACTAGCAACTATTATAAGAGATGTACCAATAGAAGTAAATTTAGACAGTATGATTTTTGGTGATTACGATAAAGATGAGCTTTTAGATAAATTTAGATATTTTGGATTTACAAGTCTCTTATCAAGATTGGTTGATTTGGTTGATTCAAATGATACAGAGCAAGTAGAAGAAAAAATAGAAATATTAAAATTGAAAGAGATAGACAAATTTATAGATGAAGTGAAGGAAAAAGGACAAGTTATTTTAAAAACTGTTAGAGGACAAGGTAATATACTTGAAAAAAATATAATATATATCTTTATAAGTGTAGATGGAGAAAAAATATATTATATAGATTCAGATGAAATAACAAAATTAGATAGTATACTTTCAAATAACGAAATTAAAAAATATGGATATAATTTAAAAGATGATTATATATCTCTAAAACCATATAATATAAACTTGGGAAATATGTATTTTGATATAACAATAGCTGAGTATTTAATAGATTCAACTTCATCTACTTCATATGATTGTGGTGCAATAGCTATGAAGTACTTATCAAAAAAGGTTAAATCAAAAGAAGAGTTATTAGGCAAAGGAGTTAAATCTAAAAACTATGAGGATTTAGAATTTGAGGATTTAGCTGAGTACATGGGTCAAATAATATGCACAGTAAAAGAAACAGTGCCTATGATGGAAAGAAGTCTAATAGATATGAGTATGGATGGTCTTTTTTATCATGTAGAGATGCCTTTAGTAGAAGTTTTAGGGCATATGGAGTATGAAGGCATAAAAGTAGATAAAAGTATCCTAGATGAATTGAGTGTTGAGTTTAAAGAAATAATAGCTACATTAGAAAAGGAAATCTATGAATTATCTGGAGAGCCATTCAATATAAATTCACCAAAACAACTAGGTGTCATATTATTTGAAAAATTAGAGCTTCCAGTAATCAAAAAAACTAAGACTGGATACTCTACTAATGCAGATGTTTTAGAAAAATTAAGGGATAAACATCTAATAATAGATAAGATAACTGAGTATAGACAAATAGTAAAGCTAAACTCTACTTATGTTGAAGGACTTTTAAATATAATAAATCCAGAGAGTAATAGGATTCATTCATCATTTAATCAAACAATAACAACTACAGGAAGAATTTCATCCACAGAACCAAATCTTCAAAATATACCTATAAAAATGGAAATGGGTAGAAAAATAAGAAAAGTGTTCATTGCGGATGATAATTGTAAGTTGGTTGATGCCGATTACTCACAGGTAGAACTTAGAGTTCTTGCACATATGAGCCAAGATGAAAATATGATAGAAGCATTTAAACACAATGAAGACATTCATACTAAGACAGCTTCACAAGTTTTCAATGTTCCTATGGAAAGTGTCACTAGTGAACTGAGAGGTGCAGCTAAAGCAGTAAACTTTGGGATTATATATGGCAAAAGTGATTTTGGATTGGCTGATGATTTAAATATACCTGTGCCAAAAGCAAAAGAGTACATTGAAAGTTATTTTGCTAAATACCATAAAATAAAAGAATTTATGGATATGACAATAGAAAAGGCTAGTGAAGATGGATATGCTGTAACAATTTTAAACAGAAGAAGATATATACCAGAAATAAAATCAAGTAATTTTATGGAGAGAAACAGAGGAAAAAGATTTGCGATGAATGCACCAATACAAGGAAGTGCAGCAGATATAATAAAAATTGCAATGATAAATGTTCATAAAAAGTTGGAAGATAATAATTTAAAATCAAAACTTATACTACAAGTTCACGATGAATTGATAGTTGAAGCAATTGATGATGAAATAGAGATAGTTAAGAAGATAGTAAAAGAGGAAATGGAAAATGCTGTAAGTATGGATGTTCACTTAGATGTAGATTTAAATGTCGGTAGTTCTTGGTATGAGACAAAGTAGGTGATTTTATGTTGATATTAGGACTTACAGGAGGAATAGGCTGTGGAAAAAGCAGCCTATCAAATATATTCAGAAACCTTAATATTTCTATAGTGGATGCAGATATTATATCTAGAAAAATATTTGAAGATAAGATACTATTAAAAAAAGTATTTGATTGTTTTGGGCAAAATGTAAAAAATGATGATGGAACATTAAATAGAAAAGCTCTTGGAAGAATCGTTTTTAATGATGAAGAAAAACTTAGAGAGCTAAATAATTTGACTCATCCACGAATAAGAGAAAAAATAATGAGTGAAATAGATGAAGTAAGAAAAAAAGGCGAAAGTATAGTGATTTTGGATGCGGCCATATTGGTAGAAAGTGGATTTCTAGAGATGGTTGACAAGCTATTAGTAGTTACTTGTAAACAAGAAGTGCAAATTAGCAGAATAAAGAATAGAGATAATTGTAGTGAACAAGAAGCAATTAGTAGGATAAATTCACAAATGAGTCAGGAAGAAAAATCCAAATATGGTGATTATATAATAGATAATTCGGGAACAATAACTGAATTAGAAAGTAAAGCACACAAATTTATTGAGTACATGAAGGAGAATTGGCGTGAATAGTAAGAAAGTATTGATTCTATCTATTTTTATAATCTTATTTGGAACACTATTAATGGAAAGTAAAGTAATACATAAATTTTTATATCCAAAAAAATATTCAGAATATGTAGAAAAATATTCTAAGGAATTTAATTTAGATGAAAATATAGTTTACAGTGTTATAAAAGCTGAAAGTAAGTTTAATAGTTCTGCTGTTTCAAAAAAAGAAGCAAAGGGTTTAATGCAACTATTAGACATAACTAGGGATTGGGGAGCAGATGAACTAAAGTTGAAAAATGTTGATATCTTTGACCCAGAGACTAATATAAGACTTGGTTGTTGGTACTTAAATAAATTATACAAGGAATTTGGTAAATTAGACTTAGTAATAGCTGCATATAATGGTGGTTCAGGTAATGTGAAAAAGTGGTTAGAAAATAATGAATATAGTAAAGATGGAGAAAATCTACATGACATACCTTTTGAACAAACTTCAAAGTATGTAGAAAAAGTGAAAAATAATTATAAACATTATAATAAGATATATGGCAAGAAAGGAAAAAACTAATGAAGAGAATAAAAGTCTTAACAGTTGTTTTAGCTATAACTCTTATGGTAGTTGGGTGTAGTAATACTAAAACAAAACAAAGTAGTAGTGATTCAAGTTTAAAAAGTCAAAGTTCTATAGATGCTAAGTATATAAACTTAACAATGGTAACTCCCAAAACTATAAATCCTATAACGAATACTGATAAGTCTGTTGGTTATATAATGAATTTAGTTTATGATGGTTTATTTACTATAGATGAGAACTATAATGTAACTCCTCAACTAGTTAAAGAGTATAATATAGCTCAAGATGGAATGAGTATAGATATAAAGTTAAAAGATGCAAAGTGGCATGATGGAAAAGCTGTTACTTCAAATGATGTAAATTATACTATTGGTTTAATTCAAAAAAGTGCAGATAGTCCATACAATGAATTTACTAAAAACATAGCTTCAGTGAATATTAAATCCGACAAAGATTTTACGATAAAATTTAAAGCTAGATATGCTTTTTCTATTGATAGTTTAATTTTTCCAATAGTATCTCAAAATCATTTAGATTCAAAAGATGCAAATGACAAAAATAATAATATGATAGGAAATGGGAAATATAAAATAGAATCATATACAGAAAGAGAAGGAATGATTTTATCTGTAAATAAAGAGTATTATGAAGAAGTTCCAAAGACAATGAAGAATATAAAAGTAGGTATGGTTCCTAATGAAGATGCAAGAACATCTATGGTTATGGCTCTTGATAGTGATATAACTAATGTTACATTGAATGATTTGAGCAAGTTTCAAGAGAAAGAATTTAATATAACAAAATATCAAGGTAGAGATTATGAATGTATAGTATTTAATTATAATAATCCTTTTTTCAAAGATGTTAATTTCAGAAAAGCAATTGCACATTCTATAAATAAAGATAGAATTATTAGTGAAGGATATATGGATGATGCTACTCCAGTTAATTTTCCACTTAATTCAAAATCAAAATACTATGATAGTGAAATGAAAGCTTTAGAATTTAATAAAGATAAAGCAATAGAGTATCTTAATAAAGTAGAATATGCAAATATAAATTCAGTAAATCAAAATGATAATAAAGTAGATAAAAAACAAAAAAAAGTAACTAAAAAGAATACAAAGAAACTTACTCCTGAAGAAGAAGCAAAAGCTAAAAAAGAGGAAGAAGAAAGAGTTAAAAAGGAAGCTGAAGATAAAAAAAATAGAGAAAAAGAAGAAGTGAAGAAAAGACTTTCTGAAATGAATTTAAAAATTATAGTAAATAGAGATAATAGTGAAAGATTAAAAACTGCAAACATAATAAGTGAGAACTTAAAGGCTATAGGAATAAACAATACAATAAATCAGTTATCAGATAAAGACATGGAAAATGCTCTTAATTCTAAAAACTATGATTTAGCATTGGTTGGATGGAAACTATCAAGTATACCAGATGCAAGTAGCATTATAGCAAGTAGTGGATATACTGATGATAGATTAAATGGATATATGTCTACACTTACAAGTTCTACATCTGAAATTGAAACAAAGAAAGCATACAAAGATGTACAGACATATGTAAAAGATAACGCAACATTTATAAGTTTGGCTATCAGAAATAACTATATTGTAAGTAATAGTAGATTAAAAGGTAAAATTACTCCAAATGATTTTGATGTATATGAGGGAATATCTAATCTAGATATAAAATCTAGTGAATCAAATTAAATGATTAATTAGTATTTAAAAAGTCAAAACTATATGATAAAATACCCTTATAGGGTATAAGGAGGTAATTAAATGAAAAAGAAACTATTAGTAGAAGGTATGAGTTGTGGTCATTGTGTAAATCATCTTAAAACTGCATTAACAGAAGATATAGATGGTGTTGAAGTTTTAGATGTAGATTTAGAAAACAAATGTGCATCTGTAGATATGAAAGATGATGTATCAACTGAAAAATTAAAAGAAGTAATTGCAGAATTAGGATTTGAACTAAAAGGAATTGAATAGAAAATAATAAACTAAAAAAAGACCTCTATTGGGGGAGTAATAGAGGTCTAAAAATGGGGGAGATTGAGTATGTTTGATTTTACATTACTATTATCTCCCCTTTTAAATTAATATATACATAAAAAATAAAAAATTTTCGTGATTACTCACATTTCTTAATTATTTTGAATATACTATAAATAGTTAAGGGAGGGAGTATCATGGAATCTAGGGGATATAAAGAGGATTTAAAAAAAATGATACTTGATATGGCCCACAAAGAACTTGAGAGTTATGTATCACAAAAAGGAGCAAAAAAATACTTTGAGGGCAATTTAGATAAGATTATCAATAATAACATAAAAAAATTTAATCAAAGTATTGGTCTTAATAGAGTATATTTAAAAATGTTGAAAAAGTGTGCATATCAAGAAAGTGTAAATTCGATATCAAGAACTATAAAGAAGGAAACTTTATTTAAATCAAAAAAAGAGCTATTTGCTTTTTCAGAGTACTTAAAGCTTGATATTAACAAGAGACTTTCATATAATCAGATTTTAAGAAAAATATCAAGATATATATACTATAATAGAAGTTCATATGCTCAAAAGTATGTTGCTTTTAAAAGAGGAGATGAAGAATATCTTTTAGAACCTGAAAAGATAAAAGATGAATTAATAGCAAGTTATAGGTCAAAAACTAGGGAAGATATGAAGTCTATAGCAAAACTTTTGGATATACAAGTAGAAGATGATTATAATGCTGAAGACATTAGAAAAAAAGTGATAAACTATATTATTAAAGAAAAGATTAAGAATTAAGATTTTAATCTGTTTAGTTAGAATTGAATGAGGTAAGGTAATTATTATAAAAATTTTAAATAGTAAGTTCTATCAATTTACATGATTAAGTATAACTTGATTATAATTCTTCTGTGGATTCGATAGAACTTATTCTTTTTTTGACATATTATCTTAAATAATTTACTACTATTTATGAATTACACAGCATTATTCAAATTTTTAACTTAATGTGATTTAAATAAATTTATAATAATGATATAATATAAAAAAAATAAAAATTGGAGGGTGATTTCAAAATGAAGTTTAATTTTTGCCATAACAATTTCAATGTTACTGACTTAGAAAAAAGTCTGAATTTTTATAATAAAGCTTTAGGGTTGAAAGAAGTAAAGCGTAAAGAGGCAGAAGATGGTAGTTTTATATTAGTTTATTTAGGGGATGGTATTACTAGCCATACATTAGAATTAACTTGGCTTAGAGATTGGGATGGAGTATATAATTTAGGAGATAATGAATTCCATTTGGCTTTAGAAGTTGATGAATTTGATAAGGCAAAAAAACTTCATAAAGATTTGGACTGTATATGTTTCGAAAATGAAAATATGGGAATTTATTTTATAGCAGACCCAGATAATTATTGGATTGAAATACTTCCTAAAAATTATTAATTTTAAGGAAATATTTATAATTTCTTTACAATTAATTATATTATAAGTTATCATTAAATTATAGGTACTAAAAATGGATAATAATGTTATGACTTTATGTTTATAAAAATTTGTTGGGGGGAGTGATAGTAGTGAAGAAAGCTATAGCAGCTTTAGGAATTGGAGCAGTAGCAGTATCAGTTAGTTCCATAAATGCAAGTGCTCTTGAAAAAGGAGTAGTAACGGCAAGCGCTTTGAATATAAGAAGTGGGCCAAGTGCTGATTGTGACAAAGTAGCAAAATTATACAAAGGAAAGGCTGTAGAGATTTTAGAAAAATCTAATGGATGGTATAAGGTAAGGATATCAAATTCTGTTGTTGGATGGGGAAGTGCAAAATACATATCGACTAGTGGTTCATCTGAAAGTACATCAAACCAAAGCAATTCAACTTCAAGTGGTACAACTATAAGTGGCAATGGTAAGGTTAATGTAAGTTCGAGATTGAATATAAGAAGTGGCGCAGGCACTAACTATTCATTAGTTGGTAAGGCAAATAATGGAGATGTAGTAAAATTATTAGAACAAAGTAATGGATGGTATAAAATAAAATTATCAAATGGAGTTACTGGATGGGCTAGTAGCCAATATATCTTAAAAACGTCAGAAGATGTTGGAACAAACAATTCTAATTCAAACAGTTCTAATTCAAATAGTACTAATAATTCTGATAAAAAGCCATCTAGTGAAGAATCAATAGAAGGTAAAAATGGTAAAGTTACATCTACTGTAAGTTTAAATGTAAGAAGTGGACCTGGGACAAGCTATTCTATAATAGGAAAATTAAATGCTGGAGATATTGTTGAATTAAAAGCTAAGAGTAGTGGATGGTATAAAGTAAAGTTATCAAATGGGACAACTGGATGGGTAAGTGCTAGTTATATTTCTGAGACTAGTGAAGGTGCAAAAGAAAATCCTAGTTCATCATCTAATCAGAATTCTCAGTCTAACAGTAATTCTAATTCGTCATTTAATGGAAATTCAGATAAATCTACAGCAAAAGGTTCAACAATAGTAGACTTTGCATATACTCTTATTGGAATTCCATATCAATGGGGAGCATCAGGCCCTGATAAATTTGACTGCTCTGGATTTACACAGTATGTTTTCAAAAATTCTGTAGGTGTTTCTATTCCAAGGGTTTCTAGAGAGCAAGCTAAGTCTGGAAGCGCAGTTTCTATGGGCAATTATGCTCCAGGAGATTTAGTTTACTTTGATACTGATGGAGATGGAGCAACTAATCATGTAGGTATATATGTAGGTAATAGTAAGTTTATCCATTGTAGTGGTACTCAGACCAATCCTAATAAGGTAAAAGTGGATAATTTAACTAGTTCATATTGGTCCAAAGTATTACTTGGAGCAAGAAGACTAGCTTAACGAATATAATTTCTTATTAAAAAATTAGAATAAATAATTATTTCTATTCATAAATTGTGACTCTTAAAAATATACTTTATTAATAATATAATTTTGGGGGGGACAAACTAATGAATAGAAGAAAAACGATATACAGAGGATTTAATAATAATAGACATAAAATTGATTTACGTAAGTATGTTATAACTATTGCTTGCTTGTGTCTGATTGGCTATTATTCTTATACAAAAATAAAAGACAGCAAGGTACTTGAATATGTATCAGCTAAAATACCATTTCTAAATCATTCATCAGATATAACTTATAAAGATATATCTGATGAATTAAATTCAATAAAAAACGGAAAGAAATCTAAATCACAAACCAATTCAGAAGGTAAAGAAGAAACTAATCCAGAAAAAACAGTAAATAATACTAAAGAAGCAGAAGAAGTAAAATTAGCTACTATAGAGGGATGGGACATGTATACTATTCAAGTTGCAGCAATAGATAATAATGATGACTTGAAAAAAATACAGACATCATTAGTCAGCAGTGATATACCTTTTTCAGTTATGGAGAAGGATGGTGTAAAAAAAATACAGACATATTCTTCATTTGATGAAAATGAGGTCAGAAAGCACATAAACAATGTAAGAAAGGTATTTCCAGATGCATTTTTGTCACACCTAGATGCACCTATGTTATCTCTAGAATACACAAGTAATTACGCTTATATAGAGAGTATATCTAATGAATTAAATAAATTAATAACAAACTTTAAAGAAGAATCAAGTTTTTGGTCAAATGATGAAAATAATGTGGATATGAAAAAATATAATACTATTTTGACAAATAGAAAGGCAATATCACAAAATATATCAAAAGAAGCTGAAAAGATTGACTATTCTGAAATGCGTTTATTTAAAGATAATTTGATTGATTATGTAAAGAATGTAAATGAAAAAATTGATACAGCTTCAAAAGCTGCAAATGAAGAAAAATATAGTGTGAGTAAAAGTCTACTTTTATCATCTATGCAAGAGTACTCTCTGTTTATAAATTCTATAAAATAAAATACAGAAAATTTAGATTTTAGAAAGCTATATGAAAAGGATTGTTTAATTAAGCAATCCTTTTCCTCATTTTGACTTAATATAAAGGTATTGATTTATAAAATAAATTATAAAAATAGGGATATTTTTTTAACAATTGTTAAGATTTTTTAATATATATAGTATACTTATAGAAGGCAGAAAAAATGTTTTTTTATAGATAAGGGGGTAAAACAATGAAACTCTTAACTTTTAAGGGAGGGATACATCCTCCATATAGAAAAGAGTACTCTAACACAAAGGCACTTGAAAAAGCTCAAGCTCCAAAGATAGTTTACATTCCTCTTCAGCAACATATAGGGGCACCAGCTAAACCTATCGTTGAAGTTGGTGATGAAGTAAAGTTTGGGCAAAAAATAGGTGAGCAACAAGGTTTCGTTTCATGTAACGTTCACTCTTCAGTATCAGGAAAAGTTATTGCTATTGAACAACATGAAGTACCAGGTGGTTCAGCTCAATGTGTAGTTATCGAAAACGACTTTAAGGAAGAATTACATGAAAGTGTTCAACCAAAAGGTCAGTTAGAGGATTTGAGTAAAGAAGATATAGTAGGTATTATAAAAGAGGCAGGAATAGTAGGTATGGGTGGAGCTACATTCCCTAACCATGTAAAAGTATCTCCTCCACCAGATAGTAAAGCAGAAGTAGTTATATTAAATGGAGCAGAGTGTGAACCATATTTAACTGCAGACCACAGATTAATGCTTGAAAATCCAGAAGATGTTGTGTTTGGTTTAAGAGCGCTAATGAAGGTATTAGATGTTAAAAAAGGATTTATAGGAATTGAAACAAATAAACCAGATGCTATAGAAGCAATCCAAAATGTAGCTAAAGATTATAGTGAAATCGAAGTTGTTGGTCTTCAAGTGAAATATCCACAAGGAGCAGAAAAACAACTTATTTATGCGTGTACAGGTAAAGAAGTTCCATCTGGTGGATTACCAATAGCAGCAGGGGCAGTTGTTGACAACGTTGCCACAGCAGCTCAAATAGCTAAATCTATTAAAACAGGTATGCCTTTGGTAGAAAGAATTACTACAATAACAGGTAGTTGTATCAAAGAACCTAAAAACCTAATAACAAAAGTTGGGACATTGGTTTCAGAAATAATAGAACAATGTGGTGGATTTAAAGACGATAAGAAGGTTGGTAAAGTTATAATGGGTGGACCTATGATGGGGATAGCTCAATATACTACTGAAATAGCAACTAATAAAGGTTCTTCAGGAATTTTATGTTTGGATGAGGAAGAATCACGTACTCCAGATATTCAAAACTGTTTAAGATGTGGAAGATGTACAGATGTATGTCCATCATTCTTACAACCACTTTATATAAGTGCATATTCTTTAAAAGATGATTATGACACAGCTGAATATCATAGAGCAATGGATTGTATAGAATGTGGGTCTTGTTCATTTATTTGTCCAGCAAGAAGACCATTACTTCAATCTATAAGATCAGCAAAGAGAGAAATAGGAGCAAAGAGAAGAAAGCAAGCTGCTCAGAAATAAAGAAAGTTAAGGGGGAAAAACGATGGAAAATAAGTTGATAGTATCATCTTCTCCTCATGTGAGAAGTAATGAAGATACTTCATATATAATGAAACAAGTTATTATAGCACTCCTTCCAGCAGCAGTAGCAGGAGTATACTTCTTTAGACTTAATGCTTTGAGTGCTATGTTTTTTTGTATACTTGGTACAGTAGGTACTGAATTTTTATATCAAAAATTTATGAAGCAAAAAAGTACTATAGGAGATTTTTCAGCTGTTGTAACAGGATTATTATTGGCATTTAACGTACCTGCATCACTTCCTTGGTGGATGTGTCTAGTAGGAGGAATATTTGCAATATTAGTAGTTAAAATGGTATTTGGTGGAATTGGATGTAACTTTGTCAATCCAGCACTTGCTGCAAGAGCATTTTTATTAGCATCATTCCCAGTTGCAATGACTGCTTGGACTCAACCAGGTGTTAACTGGATAGGTAAAAACTTAGATGCAGTTAGTACAGCAACTCCATTGAGCTTTTTGAAAAATGGAGCAGCAGGATTAGCAGACCTTTCTAGCAATGGAATTAGTCTCGCTGATATGATGATTGGTAATATTGGTGGATGTATAGGTGAAACATCAGCAATATTATTATTATTAGGTGGAGTATACCTAATGTATAAAGGCATAATAAATTATGTTATACCAGTATTTTACATAGCAACTGTATTTATATTAACATTCCTTTTAGGTGGATTTAATATAAATTTCGCAATATATCAATTGTTTGCTGGAGGTCTTATGTTAGGTGGATTCTTCATGCTTACGGATTATACAACTTCGCCTATGACTAAGAAAGGTCAAATAATATACGCTGTATTAGCTGGTCTTATAACAACTGTTATAAGAATGTATGGTGGATATCCAGAAGGTGTATCTTACTCAATACTACTAGTAAACTGTCTTGCTCCACTTATAGATAAGTTTGTTAGAAATAGAGTGTTTGGGGAGGTGGCTAAATAATGAATAGTATTGTAAGACTAGGTGGAACTTTACTTGCTATAAGTGCTATAGCCGCATTAGCACTTGGAGCTACAAATCAAGTTACAGCTCCAGTAATAGAACAAAGAAATATACAAGCAAATAATGAACTTAGAAAGGCAGTACTTCCAGAAGCAAAAGAGTTCAAAGAAATGAAAGAAAGTACTTATAAAAACCTTGGAGATGGACTTATAGCTGAGGTATATGAAGGTCTTGATGGTTCTGAAGTAGTGGGATATACTTTAAAAGCTAAACCAAGTGGTTATGGTGGAGAAATTGAAGTTATGGTAGGTATATCATCTGAAGGTCAAGTTACAGGTGTTGATATTGGGAATATGACAGAGACAGCAGGACTTGGAGCAAAAGCTAAAGATGATGCGTTTAAAGGTCAATACAAAGGAAAAACTGCTGAACCTCTTGAAGTAGCAAAAGGTAGTACAACAGCAGACAATCAAATACTAGCAATATCAGGTGCAACTATTACGTCTACAGCAGTTACTACAGGAGTAAATGCGGCTATAGATGTTTTCAATAGTGCTCTTAATAAATAAGGAGGGTTAATTATGAATTTAGCTAAAGTATTTAAAAATGGGCTAATAGATGAGAACCCAACATTTGTGCAAGTTATAGGTATGTGTCCAACACTAGCCGTTACAACTTCAGCAATAAATGGAATCGGTATGGGTCTTTCAACAGCAGCAGTTTTAATATGTGCAAATTTAGTTATATCATTACTAAGAAAAATCACACCAGATAAGATAAGAATACCTATATTTGTAGTAATTATAGCTACATTTGTTACAATAGTAGGAATGGTTTTAAAAGCATATGTTCCTGCTCTTGATAAGGCTCTTGGTATATATATACCATTAATAGTTGTTAACTGTTTAATACTAGCTCGTGCAGAAAGTTTTGCTTTTAAAACTGGTCCACTAGCTTCAATTGTTGATGGTGTGGGTCAAGGTCTTGGATTTACTGTTGCTCTTACAATAATAGGTGCAGTAAGAGAATTACTTGGAAATGGTAGTTTATTTGGATTGACTCTATTTGGAGCATCTTTCCAACCAGTATTAATATTTATATTACCACCAGGTGCATTCTTAACATTAGGATTCTTATTTGCAGGATTTAATAAATTAAGAAGTAAAAAAGCGTAGTGGAGGTGTAATAAATGAATTTAATACTTTTATTTTTAAGTATCGTTCTTGTTAATAACGTTATAACATCTCAGTTCTTAGGTATATGTCCTTTCTTAGGAGTTTCTAAGAAAGTTGATACAGCAGTGGGGATGGGAGTTGCAGTTACATTCGTTTTAACTTTAGCTTCAATTATAACTTATTTTATACAGATTTTATTAGTGAAAACTGGAACTGAATTTTTACAAACAATAGCTTTCATATTAGTTATAGCTTCTATAGTTCAGTTCGTTGAAATGGTAATTCAAAAGATGAGTCCATCTTTATATCAAGCATTAGGAGTTTATTTACCTCTTATAACTACAAACTGTGCAGTTCTTGGTATAGCTCTAGTTAATGTTCAAAAAAGTTATAACTTAGTAGAAACAATAATAAACGGATTTGGAGCTGGAGCTGGATTTACTTTAGCAATAGTAATATTCGCAGGTATAAGAGAAAGACTAGAATTAGCTGATATACCAGAAGCGTTTAAAGGTTTCCCTATAACACTTATATCAGCAAGTTTAATGTCAATAGCTTTCTTAGGATTTACAGGACTTATAAAGCTATAAAAAAGAGGGGTGAAAATAGTGATACTTACAGCTGTATTAGTTTTAGGAGTTATGGGCTTAATCTTCGGGATAGTGCTAGATTTCGCATCTAAAAAGTTTGCTGTAGAAGTAGACGAGAGAGTGGAAGCTATACTAGGAGTACTTCCAGGAGCTAACTGTGGTGGTTGTGGATTTCCAGGTTGTGGAGGTCTTGCAAGTGCAATAGTTGAAGGAAAAGCACCAGTTAATGGCTGCCCTGTAGGTGGAGCAGATGTTGGTGCAAAAGTAGGAGAAATAATGGGAGTAAGTGCTGAAGCAGGTGAAAAACAAGTAGCAAAAGTTATTTGTAAAGGAACTTGCTCAAGTGCAAAAGATAAATATGAGTACGAAGGAATATCAGATTGTAGAGCAGCAAATGTTTTAAATTCAGGAGCTAAAATGTGTAAATTTGGATGCTTAGGTCTTGGAACATGTAAGGCTGCTTGTAAATTTGATGCTATCTCTATAGTTGATGGAGTAGCAGTAATAGATGAAGAGAAATGTGTAAATTGTGGAAAATGTAAAGAAGTTTGCCCTAAGGGTATAATAATCACAAAGCCAGAAAGCCAAGAAGTAGTTGTAGAATGTAACAGCAAGGAATTTGGTAAAGCTGTTAAGGAAAAATGTACTGCTGGATGTATTGGTTGTGGAATGTGTGTGAAAGCTTGTAAATTTGATGCTATAGTATTTGAAAATAAAATAGCTAAGATAGACCCTAGCAAGTGTGTAGGCTGTATGGAATGTGTAGCAAAATGCCCTACAAAAGTAATATCAGGTGATATAACTAAGAAAAAGAAAGTTACTATTGACCAAGAACTTTGCGTTGGATGTACAGTATGCAAAAAACAATGTAAGTTTGATGCAATAGAAGGAGAATTAAAAGAAAAACATAAGGTAGATGCTGATAAATGTGTAGGATGCCATTTATGTATGGAAAAATGTCCAAAGAAAGCTATTAAAATTTTGTAATATGGACAAAATAAGGATATGGAATAATTTCCATATCTCTAATGAGTACATAAAACAGAGGTATGGAATAATTTCCATACCTCTATTTTATGTATATTTATTCTATTGGTAATAAATATAACAATAGTGTAACAAAAAAGGTTCGACATTTCTGTTGAATTTTTTACAATATAGTGATAGACTAAATAGGTACAAATTACGTACAAACGAGGTGAATAAATGAATATAATCTTGGCATCAGCCTCTCCAAGAAGGAAAGAAATTCTAGAGAATACAAATGTAATATTTGATATAATTAAAAGTGAAATTGATGAGATTATATTGGAAGGCGAAGCACCAAAACATTTAGTTATGAGATTGGCTTTTGAAAAAAGCATGTCTGTAGCATCTGAACATAATGAAGATGTTGTTATTGGAGCTGATACAGTTGTTGTTTTAGACAATGCTATTTTAGGAAAACCTAAAGATGAGTCTTGTGCAAGAGATATGCTAAAAAGACTATCTGGAAGAGAGCATCAAGTCATAACAGGTATTAGCTTAATAAACTTGTGCGAAGATAAGAAAGTAATTGATTATGTAATCAGCAATGTGAAATTTAAAACGTTATCAGAACAGGATATTGAGGATTATCTGAGAACTAAAGAGTCATTTGACAAAGCAGGAGCTTATGGCATACAAGGCTATGGGGCTTTGCTAGTTGAAGAAATTAAAGGAGACTATTTTAATATAGTTGGTCTTCCGATTTCAAAGTTAGGTGACTTATTAAAAAAACATTTTAATATAAATCTTTTTTACGGAGTGTGATTTATCTGAAAAGGTCATTTAATTCAACCATTAAGGTAAAAGAAATGGCACCAGAGGAAAGACCCAGAGAAAAGATGCTTGCTGAAGGAGTAAAGAGCTTATCAAATACTGAATTGTTGGCTATACTTTTAAGAACTGGCAATAAAAACAAAAATGCTATTGAGTTAGCCAACTATATAATAAATAGAGATATTCAGGGTATTAGACATTTAGAAGATATGACAATAGAGGAGCTGTGTAATATAGATGGAATTGGGTTATCAAAATCAACTCAAATTAAAGCAGCTTTAGAACTAGGCTCTAGAATAGCCAGTTTTAAACCTATGAAGTATAAAATAAAAAATCCTTGGGATATACATAAATATTATATGGACAGCCTGAGGTATTTAAAAAAAGAGGTTTTTAAAGCGGTTCTTTTAAACACAAAAAATGAGATAATATCTGATGTAGATATATCTGTAGGGACTTTAAGTTCGTCATTAGTCCATCCTAGAGAGGTTTTTAAAGAAGCTATAAGGAGAAGTGCAAGTAAAATAATAGTAATGCATAATCACCCTTCAGGAAGTGTGGAACCATCAAGCGAAGATAAGAATATCACATCAAGACTTGTTAAATGTGGAGAAATAATTGGAATAGAAATAATTGACCATATAATTATTGGAGATGGATTATACTTTAGCTTTAAAGAAAATATGATAATTTGACTTTATATGTGATAAAATAGTAGGAGAATGTTTTTAACATGATTCTTAATAGTAGGAAGGAGTAAAATCATGGCTAAGGAAAAAAAGAAAGAGAAAAAAGGTTTTTTTAGTTTTAATAAGATGACAAAGGATATGGGAATAGATTTAGGGACTGCAAATACATTAGTTTACATAAAAGGACAAGGTATTGTTGTTAGAGAACCATCAGTTGTCGCAATAAGAGATGACAGTAAGGAAGTTTTAGCAGTAGGTGAAGAAGCTAAAAAAATGATAGGTAGAACACCAGGAAATATAGTAGCTATAAGACCAATGAAAGATGGTGTAATAGCAGATTTTGATATAACTCAATCAATGATTAGTTATTTCATACAAAAAGCAGCTGACAAAAAAGGTGTTGTAAGTCCAAGAATAGCTATATGTGTTCCTTTTGGAGTTACAGAAGTAGAAAAGAGAGCTATAGAAGAAGCTGCAAGACAAGCAGGAGCTAAAGATGCATTCCTTATAGAAGAGCCAATGGCAGCAGCTATAGGAGCAGGATTAAAAGTTGAAGAACCAGAAGGTAATATGGTAGTTGATATTGGTGGAGGTACTTCAGAAATAGCTGTAATATCTTTAGGAGGAATCGTTACTGCTAAATCTATAAGAATTGGTGGAGACGAGTTTGATGAGTCTATAGTTGCCTATGTAAAAAAAGAATACAATCTTATGATAGGTGAGAGAACTGCTGAAAATGTTAAGATTAACATAGGTTCTACATTTAAAGATGATGAAGAAATAAACATGCAAATAAGAGGTAGAGATTTAATTTCAGGGCTACCTAAGACAATAGAAATCTGTTCTACAGAAGTTAGAGAAGCTTTAAAAGAACCTGTAAGTTCAATAGTAGATGCTATAAAATCTACACTAGAAAAAACTCCACCAGAATTAGCATCAGATATAATGGAAAACGGAATAATGCTAACAGGAGGAGGAGCTTTGCTTAGAGGTCTTGATAAACTTATCACACAAGAAACTGGAATGTCTGTGCAAATAGCAGAAACACCTCTTGATTGTGTTGCACTTGGAACAGGAAAATCTGTTGAAGACCAAGAAATCTTTGAAAAAGTATTAATGATGAATGCTAAAAATTAGAAGTTGGTGATGGCCTTGAGATTTGACAAGAATAAAAATGAGAAAAAAAGGATTAATGTTAAAGTGATAGCAACGGGCGTAGTTGCTATCACTTTAATTGGAATTGTGGGTATATCAATTGGTAAGTTTTCTAGTGGTAGCCCTGTAAATTTAGGAGTAGCATCAGATGCTATTACAAGTGTAGGAAAAGGAATAAATGATGGATTTTCTTTTATCAAAAATGGATTTAAAGACATATCAAATTTCAAAGAAAATTCTAAAAAGGTAAAAAATTTAGAAGCAGAAAATGAAAAACTTAAAAAGAATATGATAGCTTTAAATGCCAAATTAGATAAAACAGAATCGTTAGAAGAGTTAAAAAAGACACTTAACTTTGTAGAGGAAAAATATAAAGCAACAAGTATTTCTACAAGTGTTGTCAGTAAAAATGATGGAAACTGGTATGAGAGTTTTGTCATAGGTGCAGGAAAAAATTCAGGTGTAAAAAAAGAAAGTATAGTTATGAATGGTAGTGGATTAGTCGGTGTAGTTTATGAAGTTTCAAATAATTATAGCAAGGCAATTTCACTATTGGATTCTAAGGCATCTGTAAGTTTTAAACTAGCAAAGGATGCTAATGCCAAAGGAACAATTACTCAAAATACTACTTTAGATAATAAAGATAGTTATAATAGTAAAGGATATTTACAAGGTTATATGTTTGACTCATCATACAATGTGATTCAAGGAGACATAATAACAACATCAGGTCTTGGATTCTTCCCAGAGGGGATACCAATCGGTGAAGTTGAAAAAGTAGTTGATGATAAAGATAAGTCACTAAAATATGTAGTTGTAAAACCTTATGTTGATTTTAAGAATATAGATGACGTTGTAGTCATAGAACCAAGAAATATAGGATAAAGGGGATAAAAACAATGAAAAAAGTTTTACTTTGTCTGTTGGGGATTGTGCTTATGACTATAGAAAATAGTATAACAAATTATATAGATATTTTTGGCATAAGCTTTAATCTAGTTCTTATATATGTGACTATAATCTCTCTTTATTTAGATGAACTAGAGGGTGGAATTATAGCGGCTATAATAGGGCTTATTAAAGACATAACCGTTGGTGGAATTTTTGGTGTAAATGCGTTAGTTTTGTTTGTTATTGCATATGCAATTGGACACATGAGAGACCAGCTATATAAAGGTAGCTATATTATTACTTTCGTTTTGATTTTTATAGGAAGTTTAATTGATTCAATTGTCAATATAGGTACATCTAGTATAATCTATCAAAGCTATAGCATATCAACACTTTTTATAAAAGGTCTACTAGTAGCACCAATAGTGAATAGTTTAATTGGTTTAGTAATATATCGCTTATCTAAAAGAGCAGTTTTAAAACTTAAAGAAGATTAGTTGGTGAGTTCATGGAAGAAAATAAACAAGTTGATAGACTAAAAATAATTAAAATAGTCATAAGTGTGGTATTTTTAGCTATTTTAGTAAAAATAATCTACATGACTACATTCAAATATGAATATTACAATGAGTTAGCTGAAAATAAAACATATAAGAAGTTGGCAATAGAAGCTCCAAGAGGAGAAATAAAAGATAGATATGGAAGATTGTTAGCAGGAAATAAAAACTTATTTACTGTTCAGGTTTCAGGTAACGATATTAATAAAAAAGATGCAAATAAGCGTTCAAGAGCAAATGAAATATCATTAAAGCTTATAAATTTGCTTGAAAAAAATGGTGAAGAATATGTAGATGAGTTTCCGATATACGTAGAGAATGGAAAATACTATTATACATATGACAGAGATATTAGAGAGTATAAATCAGAAAATGGTATTCCAAACGATTATAATGCTAAAGAAAGTTTTTATTACTTAGTAGATAAACTTATATCAGCTGGAATATTGTCTCAAGAAGATAAAAGATTGGATGCAACAAAATTACAGGCAAAACTGAATGAAAATGGATATTATCCACCTATTTTAGTTAGTAAATGGATGTTTACAGCAGAAAGAGATAAGAGAGATTGGCTGGCTAGTTATAAGATAAAAGAGACCAAGCTAAATGCTAAAGAAGCGTTTGAAAAAGTAAGAAATAGTGAGGCATTAGATATTGATAAAAGCCTAAGCGATGAAGATGCTAGAAAAATAATGGTTGTAAGAGATTTGATAAAATCAAAAGGATATTCTCAGTATAATCCAGTAACCATTGCAAAAGATGTAGGAGAAACTACAATTGCACAAATTGAAGAGCGTGCTATGGACCTTGTTGGTGTTTCAATAGCAGTCGAACCAGTAAGATATTATCCTAATGGAACTTTAGGTTCACATATGCTAGGATATGTAGGAAAAATGCCATCAACTCAAATAGAATCATATCTTCAAAAAGGTTATAAAACTGGAGATATGGTAGGTCTTGCAGGAGTAGAGAAAAGTAATGAAAGCAGGCTAAGAGGAACTGATGGTTATAAAATGGTTAAAGTTGATGCATTAGGAAGAATCAGTAAAGAAATTGAATCTAAAAAGCCTAAATCAGGAGATACTGTATATCTTACTTTGGACAAAGATTTGCAAGAAGTCTCAGATAATGCATTAAAACAGATAATAGAAGTTGCTTCTAAAGGTGGTACTTTTAAAAGTAAATTTGGTGATAAACCAATTAGTGCATATGCAGGAAAAGCACAATCAGCAGCCCTTATAGCTATTGATGTAAAAAATGGAGAAGTACTAGCTTCTTCAAGCTATCCTAATTATGACCCAAATAAATTTGCAAAAGGTATTTCTACAGAAGATTATAAAGCACTTCAGCCAAAGAATCCAAATGACTTACTAGCAGGAAGTCCACTTTTAAACTTGGTTACACAAGGGGAATTCCAGCCAGGTTCTTCATTTAAGATGGTAACCTCAATGGCAGCTTTAGAAAATGGCTTAAATCCAAACTTTACAATAAATGACCCTGGTGTTATCATGCTAGGTAAAAAATCTTTTGGTGACTATGTATGGAACCATGGTAGAGGAAATCATGGTATGACAAACTTGTATAAAGCAATACAAGAGTCTTGTAATATATATATGGCAACTATTGGTACAGGTAAAACATGGCCAGATGGAAAAAGCATTGGTATAGACATGAATGCCAATAAAATTCTTGAATATGCAAAATTATTTGGACTTGACCAAAACACTGGACTTCAAGATGAAGTAGAAGAAAGAGCAGGTAAGGTACCTAGCACAGAGGATAAGCTTAAATCAACACAAGCTCTGTTAAAGTCAAATTTAGAAAGAGAAATGGCAAATGATTTTGTTGATATAACTAGAGATAAAAATCCTAAAGAATATGAAAAAAGAATCAATGAGATTGTAAGCTGGGCAGCAGAAAAGAAAACTCCTGGTAGAGTAGAAACAATGAATAGACTAAAAAAATTGGATGTTAAAGAAGATAGAATTGAAGAAGTAGCAGATTTAGCAGTATTTAGTTATTTTAATTTTGCAAAATGGAGTACTGCAGATACATTCAACTTAGCTATAGGACAAGGTGAGAATGCCTATACACCAGCTCAGATATCAAGATACGTGGCTGCCATAGCAAATGGAGGTAACTTAGTAGAATTATCTGTAGTTGATAGAGCTGTTTCAAGTGATTATTCATCAGTGAAAATCAATGACCAGAAGAAGGTAGAAAAAATACCTTTTAAAAATCCTGATAACTTAAAAGAATTAACAAAAGGTATGAAATTGGTTGCAAGACAAGGTACAGCAAAGAGCGCCTTTGCTGATTTCCCAATAGATGTAGCAGCAAAGACTGGTACAGCTGAGAAAAGTGGGAAAATACCTACAGATAACGAATATGAATATTTAAAAAGTCATATGTCATCTTATAATGTTAATCTAGATGATGCAGTTAAACTAGCAAATAGGATGAAAGCAGAAAAAGAAAAAGAACTTTCATTAGCTAAAGAAAAGGAAGTAAAAAAGAAATTAGAAAATAAAGATTTAAAGGACGAAGAAAGAAAGAAATTAGAAGAAGAATTAGAGGATGGAATAAAAGTTAGATTAGAAGATACTGATAAAGTAAATTCTTCATATTTAAGAAAAGCTATAAAAGAATTAAATCCAAAAATAACAGATGACGAGATAGATAAATTTAAACAAGATTATGGTTCTTTTACATGGACTGTTGCTTTTGCTCCAGCAGATGACCCAGAAATAGCTGTTGTATGTGTAATTCCTCAAGGTGATTCAAGTGTATTCTCACTTTTACCAACTAGAGAAGTTATTGGAACATATATGGGGTTAGAACCAACTAATAGTAAAAAAGACAACAATACGAATGATGTTAACAATTCTTCTGACGAAAATATAAATTTCGAGTCACAAATTAACAGATAGCTTAATCCACGTATAAACTTTAGCTTTATATATAAAAAATAAAAGGATTTAAAGCGTATTTGAAGAATATAAATGATATATCACTCTGGAGGTTGTTATGTCTTTAAGAGAAATTTGTAGTCAAGAACTAGTAGAGTTCAAGGGTAATAAAAGAGGGATAATAGTAAATATAAAAAAAGAAGCTCCATTTGAGGAAATACAGGAAAAAATAATAAACAAATTGGAAGCGTATGTTGGTTTTTTTAATGGGGCTAAAATTAGTAAAATTAATAGTGATTATTTAACTGACATGGAGATTTTAGAATTAAAAGAAGGAATTACTTCTAGATTTGATGTGGAATTTGTTGAAGATCACAAAATTGAAGAAAATAGTAATTTTCCAACAAAATATGTCAATACCCTAAGATCTGGAGAAAATATTGAATTTGAAGGTGATGTAGTAATATTAAATGATATGAAACCTGGTTCAAAAGTCCTTTCAAAATCAAATACAGTTGTTATGGGAGATATAAATGCTGGTGCTAAAGTTGTAGCAGGTGGTAATGTTTTTGTAATGGGTAAAATAGAAGGCTTTGTACATGCAGGTGCAGAAGGTAATGAATTTGCATATGTTGTTGCTGGAAATCTTAATCCTAAAATATTACAAATAGCAGAGAATATTGCAGAAGCTCCAGATGATGAAGGAAATTATGAAATTGAATCAGAAATTAGCCCAGAAATAGCCTTTGTGAGTAATGGAAGAATTGTAATCGAAAGCTATTTGTCAAAATTAGACAAATAGAAAGAAAAATAGGGGGTAGTATTATGAGCGAAGTTATAGTTATAACATCTGGTAAAGGTGGAGTTGGAAAAACTACTACCGCAGCAAACTTAGGAACTGCGCTAAGCCTAGAAAATAAAAAAACAGTAGTTGTAGATGCAGATATCGGACTTAGAAACTTAGATGTAGTAATGGGTCTTGAAAATCGAATAGTTTATGACATAGTAGATGTAGTTGAAGGAACTTGTAGGCTTAAGCAAGCTCTAATAAAAGACAAAAGATTTGATAATCTATATTTATTACCAGCAGCACAGACTAGAGATAAAAATGCTGTCTCAGTTGAACAAATGGTTGACCTATGTGAGAAACTGAAAGAATCTTTCGAGTATATAATAATAGACTGCCCAGCAGGTATTGAGCAAGGATTTAAAAATGCAATAGCTGGAGCAGATAGAGCTATTGTAGTTACAAATCCAGAAATATCAGCAGTAAGAGATGCTGATAGAATCATAGGTCTATTAGAAGCAAATGAAATAAAAGAGATAAGATTAGTTATAAATAGAATTAGAAATGATATGGTTAAACGTGGAGACATGATGGACAAACAAGATATAATAGAAATATTAGCAATTGATTTGTTAGGTCTTGTCCCTGATGATGAAAGTATAATTATATCAACAAATAAAGGTGAACCAGCTATACTTGACTCAAAGTCACTTGCTGGTCAAGCATACAAGAATATCGCAAAAAGGATACTAAATGAAGAAGTTCCTCTACTTGAACTAGAAGTTGAAGATGGATTCTTTGGTAGACTTAAAAAAATGTTTAGCATGGCTAAGTAGCAAAGGAGGATACATCTGTGTTAGATTTATTTAGAGTTTTTTCTAACGATGCTAAAACTAGTAAATCTGTTGCTAAAGAGAGGTTAAAATTAGTTTTAGTTCATGATAGAGTAGATTGTTCACCACAACTTTTAGAGATGATAAAAACAGACATTTTAAAAGTAATAGCCAATTATGCAGAGATAGAAGATGATGGCCTTGAAATAAAAATGTCTAAATGCAGAGGTGAGCATGATGACAAACCTGTATCTGCATTAGTTGCTAATATACCATTAAAGAATATAAAAGATAGATGTATGTAATTAGTGCTTAAAAGGGGGATATCCTTATTGGTATATGCCCCTTTTATTTAATTATGTGTTTAAAGATAGAAAGACGGTGATTCTTTGAAAAAAATCAATATTAATTATAAGTCGACAATTAAGTTGATAAAACAGTTAGACTGGAAACTTATAGTTACAGTATTAGCTATCTTTATTTTTGGACTTGTTATACTTAGTAGTGCAACACATGCTAATTCGACAGGTTCATATAATCAATTAATTAAGCAAGGATTAGCTTTTGTACTTGGTATAGGGATGATTATAGTCATATTATTTTTTGATTATAATCTTCTAGGTAGGTATTACAAAGTGCTTTATATAATAAGTCTTGTTTTGTTAGCCATCGTTTTATTACCTGGAATTGGGACAGAAAAAGGTGGCGCTAGGTCGTGGATTAATTTAGGTCCACTTGATTTGCAAACATCTGAAATAGTTAAATTAACATTTGTACTTAGTTATGCAAAGATACTTGAAACTAAGAAGGACAAATTAAATACATTGAAAGAAGTTATACCTGTTGTGGTTTATGCTATTCCATTTATTGGATTATTACTTGCACAGCCAGATTTAGGAACAGGAATTGTATTTTGTTGTATGATATTTGCAATGCTATTTACAGCAGGTCTTAGTTCAAAATTGATAAAAAGAGGAATAATCATACTGTTGGTATCTATGCCACTGATGTATTTAATGATGGCAGACCATCAGAAGATAAGAATAGAAGCATTCTTAAATCCAGAAGATGTAACGCTGAAAGGAAATTATCAGGTTATGCAATCTCTTATTGCGATAGGCTCTGGTGGTGTAACTGGTAAGGGGCTATATAATGGAAGTCAAAACCAAGAGGATTTTTTACCTGTACAAGATAGTGACTTCATATTCGCTGTTGTAGGTGAAGAACTTGGTGTAATAGGAATGTCAGTGTTGATAATCTTATTTGCAATATTCTTATTGAGGCTTTTAGTGATTGCAAGAGATGCCAAAGATTTTTATGGAACCCTCATCGTGGTTGGTGTCATGGGGATGTTTGGCTATCAGATAATCCAAAATATAGGTATGACCGTCGCATTAATTCCAGTAACGGGAGTAACATTACCTTTTGTAAGTTATGGAGGTAGTTCTTTATTAACATCCTTAGCAAATTTAGGGTTAGTACTAAATGTGTGTATGAGAAGAAAGAAAATAAATTTCTAGATTTGATACTTGTAAACATAAATTGAGGAGATTGAGTATATGAATATAGCATTAGTAGCGCATGACCAAATGAAAAATACTATGGTCGGATTCTGTATAGGTTATGAATCAATTTTAAAAAAGTATGGACTGTATGCAACTGGAACTACAGGAAAAAGAATAATGGATGAAACTGACTTAAATATAAATAGGTTAGCATCTGGTCCTTTAGGTGGAGACCAACAAATAGGTTCTTTAATAGTAACACAAGATATAGATTTAGTTATTTTTTTAAGAGACCCATTGACATCTCAGGCTCATGAAACGGATATACAAGCATTGATAAGACTTTGTGATGTTTATCATGTTCCAATAGCTACAAATCTAGCTTCTGCAGAAATATTTATAAAAGCTCTTGATAGAGGAGAACTATCATGGAGAGAAGTTAGAAAAAATAAAAGTCAACGTGTTTAAAAAAATAAATTGTATAATTGTATATGAAATAAGGAGATGTTTCAAAATAAAACTTTGAATCATCTCCTTATTTAAATTAAATAATTTTATTTGTTATTAATGACTATTTAACTAATTTTGCAAATTCTGCACCAAATGCCATACAGTCTTTTAATGTTTCTTCACTAGGGAAGAATTTTTTCTTAAGAGATTCTACAGGCATTTTAAATGACATAGCTTTAAGTAAAGTCTCAGCCATAGTTATACCTTCACCACTCCAACCGAATGAACCAAACACTCCTGCTATCTTACCTTGGTTAGCCATTGGGTCTATAACAGAGAATAAATCCCACATAGGTTTAACCATAGTTTTGTTTATAGTTGGAGAACCTAATAGTATTACCTTTGATACTACTAGTGTATCATGCATTTCTGTTAATGTCATATCTTCCAAATCATATAATTCAGCTTTTGCACCTTCTGCATCAAGACCTTCTTTTATCTTTTTAGCCATCTCTAAAGTATTACTGTAAGCTGATAAGTAGAATATAGAAACTTGATTTTGATTTGTTGTATTAATAGCTTCTGTAGACCATTCAACATATCTTTTAACGGCAGCCATTGGGTCTTTAGTAAGCATTGGACCATGAGAAGTTAATATAGTATCAAATTCTATGTTCATTCCTACAACCTTATCTACAGCGCTTAAAACATGCTTAGCAAATGGTTTAACTATGCAGTCATAATAGTGTTTAGCTGATTTTAGATAATCTTCACTGTTTACTATATCTGCATCAACACTTGCAAAGTGACAACCAAATGCATCACAAGTTAAAAGAGTCTTGTCCTCTTCAATGTAAGTAAACATTGTATCAACCCAATGTAAGAATGGAGCAGTTATAAATTTAAGATTTCTTTTACCAATATTTAGAACTTCACCATCTTTTATTACATGACAATTAAAAGGTCTATTTATTTGACCATCTAAGTATAGTTTAGCAGCTTTAGTACAATAAACTTCTATATTAGGATTTAAATCTAATAAGTACTTTAAACTACCAGCATGGTCTGGTTCTGTATGATGAATTACAACATAGTCAATTTTAGCTATATCAGTAACTTCTGATAGATTGCTTAAAAATTCATCTTTAAAATTTGCCTTTACTGTGTCAAATAAAACCGTTTTTTCGTCCTTGATTAAATAAGAATTGTAAGTTGTCCCAAACTCAGTTTCCATTATTATGTCGAATACTTTTAAACCTTCATCTACTACGCCAGTAAAGTAGATATCTTTTTTTACTTCAAAAACTTTACTCATTTTTAACCCTCCTAAAATTTATCATTATACAAGTAACATACCCCATTTTGGGGTCAATGAAACAAAAGATGTCATTATAAGTTATCTAAAACAATAGTTCTATGTTTATAATATATCATATTTTGTAAAAAAATTGTAATTCAATAAAAATTTAATGTAAAATATACTCAAATATTTTTAGTTATTCTATTTTGTGAATAATATAGGTTTTAAATTCAATATTTTAGTTATATTTTTGATAGAAAATATTTTATCGTGTATAATATTACTTATAAATAAGAATAAAAATAAAGAGCTTGTTTGGAGGAATTTGGATAAATGAATAAAGTAGACTTGAAAAAAATCTTAAAAAAAGTAGAAAAGCCTGCTAGATATCTTGGAAATGAAATAAATTCAATTCATAAAGATACTAGTAATAGTGAATTGATAAGATACGCACACTGCTTTCCAGATTTATATGAAGTTGGTATGAGTCACTTAGGAAGTCATATATTATACGATGTAATAAACAAAGATGAAGATGTATTTTGTGAGAGGGTATATTCTCCTGCTGTTGATATGGAATATATAATGAGAGAAAAAAACATACCATTATTTGCATTAGAGTCAAGAGAGCCTATAACGAACTTTGATTTTGTTACTTTTACACTTCAATATGAACTTTCATATACTAATATCTTAAATATATTAGATTTAGCAAATATACCAATATTAAAAAAGGAAAGAAAACTGGAAGACCCATTTGTAATGGTTGGAGGCCCTTGTGCCTATAATTCTGAACCTTTAGCAGATTTTGTGGATATAGTAATATTAGGTGAAGGTGAAGAGGTCAATTTAGAAGTAGTAAATGAGTATAAAGAATGGAAGAAAAATAAAACAACTAGAGAAGACTTTTTATATAAAATATCAAGTATAGAAGGAGTCTACATACCAAGTTTTTACGATGTTAAATACAATGAAGATGGTACAGTTCAAAGTGTAACTCCTAATAGAGATGGTATTCCAAAGAATCCTACTAAGAGAATAATAAAAGATGTTGAAACTGTAGACTATCCAGAAAAACTAATAGTACCTTATATAGATACTGTTCATGATAGAATAGTGTTGGAATTATTCAGAGGATGTACAAGAGGATGTAGATTCTGTCAAGCAGGTATGATATATAGACCAATAAGAGAAAAAAGTGTTGAAAGACTTAAAGAGATATTGGATAAATTAGTTAAAAATACCGGATATGATGAAATATCATTATCATCACTTAGTACGAGTGATTATAGTAAGCTATCTGAGCTTACTGATTATTTAGTGGACGAGTATGCTTCTAATAATATAGGGATTTCACTTCCATCTCTTAGATTAGATAACTTCTCAATGGAAATTGCTGATAAAATACAACAAGTAAGAAAGTCTGGACTTACTTTTGCTCCAGAGGCAGGAACTCAAAGACTTAGAGATGTTATAAATAAAGGTGTTACAGAAGAAGATTTAGAAAATGCAACAGAAAGAGCTTTTGAAATGGGATGGAATAGTGTCAAACTATATTTTATGATTGGTTTACCAACTGAGACTTATGATGATTTAGATGGAATAGCTAAATTAGCATATAAGGTTATTGATATTTACAGAAAAGTAAATGGAGGTAAATTAAAGAGAAGCTTTAGTGTTACAGTAAGTACTTCTACTTTTGTACCAAAGCCATTTACACCTTTCCAATGGCATGGTCAAGATACTACAGAAGCAGTAGTTGAGAAGCAAAGACATTTAGTAAATAAATTAAGAAACAACAATATAAAATACAATTACCATGATTCAAAAACTAGCTTGATGGAAGCTGTAGTGGCTAGAGGAGATAGAAGAATAGGAGAAGTTATATATGATGCATTCAAACTAGGTGCAAAGTTTGATGGATGGGCAGAACACTTTAATTTAGACATATGGAAGGAAGCTATGGAAAAGAATAACCTTTCTATAGATTTCTATGCACATAGAAATAGAAATTATGAAGAGGTATTTCCTTGGGACCATATAGATGTAGGTGTCAATAAAAAATTCTTAATTAGAGAAGATGAGAATGCTAAAAAAGAAAAAATCACTTCTGATTGTAGACATAATTGTAATGGCTGTGGAATAAATATACATGATATAGGAAGGGGGCTTTGCTAATATGAGTAAAATAATAAGAGTAAAATTTAAAAAAGAAGGCGATATGATATATATATCACATCTTGACCTTCAGAGATTATTGCAAAGAGCATTTAGAAGGGCTGAAATAAACTTAGCACATTCTCAAGGATTTAATCCTCATCCTAAGATGAGTTATGGTAATGCTTTGGCTTTAGGTACGGAAAGTCAAGGAGAGTATGTAGATATTGAGATAGAGGAAGAAGATTTATCAGTAGAGGAGTTTTTAAGTAAAGTATCAGTTCAACTTCCAGATGGGATAGAATTTATAAAAGTAAAAGAAATTGATAGACAAACACCTTCTCTTTCTTCTGTTATAGATTATGGAGAATATCTGTTTAATATAGAATTGAAAAGACCTCTAACTAAAGAGTTTGTAAAAAGAAAAGTAATTGATTTTATGAATAATAAAGAGATAATTATAACAAAGAAGAATAAAAAAGGTAAAATGGTCGAAGTAGATATAAGACCTATGATAAGAACTTTTGATGTTTTAAATTTAGAAGATGAACATATTACTCTTACTGCTACTATAGCTACAGGTTCAAAGACTAATTTAAATACTAATATACTTATTCCAAAAATATTAGAGATGTTTGAATTGAATATTGACCCATTAGATGTTGATATATTGAGAAGAGACTTATATGTATTAGAAGATGGGGAATTAGTGACTCCTATGTAGCTCGAGAGGTGAAGTTGTGAAAAAGATAGTTATCGAGTCCTTAGTAGGGTCTCAAAAAACAGCAGTACTTGAAGATGAAAGATTAGCAGAACTTTTTGTTGAAGATAGTTTAAATAAAAAGACTGTATCCAATATATATCGTGGAATTGTAAAAAAAGTTATACCAGGAATAGAAGCTTGTTTTGTAGATATTGGCTTTAAAAAGCTTGCTTATTTACAATTGAAAAAAGGAAGTACTATAAAATCTGGTCAAGATATTCTAGTTCAAGTAAATAAAGAAGAGATAGGTACTAAAGGTGCAAAATTAAACACTGAAATTAGTATTTCTGGAAGGTATATTGTCTATATACCTTCCAATGATAGAACTACAATATCAAATAAAATTACTGATGAAAAAGAAAGATTTAGATTAAAAAAAATTACTAAAGCAGTGAATAAAGAAAATTTAGGATTAATAATAAGAACTGAGGCTCAAGGTTGTACTCATGATGAAATAAAAAAAGATATAGAAGAATTAAAATTACAGTATGAGAATATTTTAAAAGAATATAAACTTGGTATAGGACCAAAAGTATTATATAAATCTTTAGACTTTGCAACCAAATATGTAAAGGATAATGTGAATGATGATATCGAATCCATAATTACTAACAGTTATGATAGATATTGTGAACTTAAGTCTATTTTAAAGGGAATAGACAATACTTATGTTGATAAACTGTGTCTTAAAGAAAATAGAGATGTATTTGATTTATATAGAATAGAATCTCAAATAGAGAAATTATTAAATAAAAAGGTATGGTTAAAGAGTGGAGGTTATCTAGTAATTGAAAAGACAGAAGCTCTTACTGTTATAGATGTAAATACAGGTAAGTTTGTTGGAACTGGCAAACTTGATGAGACTGTTTATAAAACCAATATTGAAGCTGCAAAGGAAATTGTAAGGCAGCTTAGAATTAGAGATATAGCTGGAATAATAATAATTGATTTTATAGATATGCACAAAAAGAAGCATCAAAATGAGGTTTTGCACCTCTTAGAGGAAGAATTTAATAAAGATAAAAGAAAAGCTGAAGTGTTAGGTATGACGAAGCTTGGTTTAGTAGAAGTTGCAAGACGTAGAGAAAAAGAGTCTATTGATAAATATTATCTAATGTCCTGCCCATGTTGTGATGGTGCACAAACGATAAAATCTATACATCATATGGTAGATGGTATTGAAAAAGAAATTATGAGAATAAGCGAGCATACAGTTTATAAAAACATAATAATAGAGTTTAATGATTTTATTTTTAGACAAATAAAAGAATATTATATGGATATAATTGATAAAATTGGTGAAAAATATAATATAAAGATTTCTTTAACTGCAAATTGTACATTAAAACACAATAAAACCAATGTTATTTTCGATAAAATAGTTGACAATAAAATGTAAATATTTTATAATTAATAATTGTAATGCCGCACAGTAAAGGTCTAAATCTTCAAATGAAGTACCTTGTACTGGCGAGTTTGAGGCCGAGGAGGTGTATTTAATGTACGCTATAGTAAAGACTGGTGGGAAACAATATAAAGTTTCTGAAGGTGATGTGTTATTCGTTGAAAAATTAGAAGCTAACGCAGGTGATGTTGTTACTTTAAACGAAGTATTAGCTTGCTCTAAAGATGGAGAATTAAAATTAGGTTCTCCAGTAGTAGAAGGAGCATCTGTTCAAGCTAAAGTTGTTGAACAAGGTAAAGCTAAGAAAGTTATAGTTTTCAAGTATAAAGCAAAAAAAGATTACAGAAGAAAACAAGGACATCGTCAATCATATACTAAGATAGTTGTAGAAAAAATAAACGCTTAGTAGTTGGTTAAGTTATGATAAAAGTAAAATATTATTATAATGATGATTTCTTGATACAAGGTTTTTGTTTAAAGGGACATGCTGATTTTGCTGAAATAGGCTATGATATAGTGTGTGCTGCAGTTACATCTAATGCTATTGCAGTTATAAATTCTTTAGACAAATTACAAAAGATTGAATTTGAGAAAGTAGTAGGAGAAGAAGGTCATATAGAATGTATAGTTAAAGATATACATATAAAAGATGCACAATTATTACTAAATCACTTTCAATTAGCGGTTGAAGAAATTAAACGGGAATACCCAAAAAATATAAAAATTTTAAAAAAGTAGGGGGTGACTCCATATGTTAAACATGAATTTACAATTATTAGCATCTAAAAAAGGGGTAGGTTCTTCTAAAAATGGTAGAGATTCTATATCTAAAAGATTAGGTGTTAAAAGATTCGATGGGCAATTAGTAACTGCTGGAAGTATAATAGTTAGACAAAGAGGAACTAAAATACATCCAGGAACTAATGTTGGAAAAGGTAGCGATGATACTTTATTTGCATTAGTTGATGGTACTGTTAAATTCGAAAGAAAAGACAAGAAGAGAAAAAAAGTTAGTATATATCCAGTAGCAATAGCTGAGTAATATACATAAAAGGAGTGTTGAGGCACTCCTTTTTCTTATAGTACTGATGAATTTATAATAGTGTTTTTGGTAATGCTAATTAAAAGTTTTTAATTAAGTAGGTGAAGAATTTGTTTATAGATAAGGCAAGAATATTTGTTAAGGCTGGAAATGGTGGAAATGGTTCGGTAGCATTTAGAAGAGAAAAATACGTTCCAGCTGGTGGACCAGATGGCGGAGATGGTGGTCGTGGAGCAAGCATCATATTTGAAGTTGATTTGGGTCTTAGAACGCTAATGGACTTTAAGTATCAAAAAAAATATCAAGCTCAAAATGGTGGGGACGGAAGCAAAGGTAAAAGAGCTGGTAAAAATGGAGAAAATTTAGTATTAAAAGTACCAGCAGGTACAGTAATAAGAGATGAGGCTACAGGTCTTATATTAGCAGATTTAAAGAAAGAAGGAGATACAGCTATAGTTGCAAAAGGTGGTATAGGTGGTAAGGGAAATCAACACTTTGCCAATGCAGTAAGACAAGCTCCAGCTTTTGCAAAGTCTGGTACAGATGGAGATGAAAGATGGGTAACTCTTGAACTTAAAATGATAGCAGATGTAGGTCTTTTAGGATTTCCTAATGTAGGTAAATCAACATTTCTATCTGTAGTAACCAAGGCCAAACCAAAAATTGCAAACTATCATTTCACAACATTGACACCAAATTTAGGTGTTGTCCAAACTAAGTTTGGAGATAGTTTTGTACTTGCAGATATACCTGGAATTATAGAAGGTGCTTCTGAAGGTATAGGATTAGGTCATGAGTTTTTAAGACATGTAGAGAGAACCAAGGTATTGATACATATTGTAGATATATCTGGACTAGAGGGTAGAGATGCTATTGAAGACTTTGACAAGATAAATGACGAACTTAGACTGTACAATGAAAAGCTTTCAAAGAGACCACAAGTTGTTGTTGCAAATAAATTTGATATATTAGAAGATGAAAGCAAGTTTGAGACATTTAAAAATGAATTAGAAGGCAGAGGGTATACAGTCTTTAAAATGTCTGCAGCAACTCGTGAAGGAATAGATGATGTAATAGCTTATGTCTCTAAACTTTTAAAAGAAGTAGAAGATGTAGAATTAGTTTCAGAAGAAGAAATGTACAGACCAGAGCTTGATATTGGTACTGAAGAAGAATTGAGTATAGATATTGAAGATGGAGTGTATGTAGTTACAGGTAAAGCACTTAGAAGAATAATGTATTCTGTAAATTTTGATGATATGGAATCTCTTCAATATTTCCAAAAAGCTATGGAAGGTCAAGGTGTGTTTGACAGACTTAGAGAGATGGGAATAGAGGATGGAGATGTAGTTAGAATTTACGAATTGGAATTTGAATTTTACAATTAATTTTAGTATAGAATTATAGAGGTGAGAATATGTTAAAAGGAAAACAAAGAGCGTATTTAAGATCTTTGGCAAATACTTTAAAACCTACTACACAAATTGGTAAAGAAGGTGTCACAGAAAGTTTCTTAGAGCAACTAGATGATATGTTAAGAGTTAGAGAGTTAGTAAAGGTTACTATACTGGAAAATGCAGGCCTTGATGCTAAAGAAACTGCTAATGCTGTATGTGAAGCTTTAAGAGCTGAATTTGTGCAAGCTATTGGTTTTAAATTTACTATTTATAAAAGAAATGTTGAGGAACCTAAGATACTTTTCCCAGGACATGAACAGGCAAAAGCAAAGATTAAAAATAATAACGTTACAAAAAAAGGGAAACCAACTAAAAGAGCGGTTAGATAATAGCCTATATACTTTTAGGAAAATAAGTTAAAAAAATAGTGACAATTGGCAGAAATTGTATTATACTATTAAACATAAATTTAAATTAGCAATCTTATCAAGAGAGGCAGAGGGACTGGCCCTATGAAGCCCGGCAACCAGTATATTTTATTATACATTGGTGCTAAATCCTGCAGCAGTTATGCTGAAAGATGAGTATAAACCCGTCATATGGCTTGAGTTTATACTCAAGCTTTTTTAATTGGTATATTTATACATATAAATAATTTAATATAATCAAAATGATGGGGGTATGTAACAGTGAAGATAGCAATATTAGGGTATGGAACAGTAGGAAGTGGATTAATTGATTTAATAGAAAACAATAATTCAAAAAGAGATATAGAGATAGTTGGAATTTTAGTTAAAAATAAAGAGAAACATAAGTCTAAGAAGTATTTTGACAAGATAACAACAGATATAGAAGATATATTTGATAAGGATATTGATATACTGGTTGAATTAATTGGAGGATTGAATCCAGCTTTTGATTATGTGACAAGAGCGTTAAATAAAAAAATACATGTAGTAACAGCCAATAAGGACTTGCTTGCAGAGAGAGGTAGTGACCTTATAGAATTAGCCAACCTAAATGATGTTAGTATTAAATTTGAGGCATCTGTGGCAGGTGGTATTCCAGTTTTAAAGCCATTGATAGAATCATTAGAAGGTAACAGTATAAAGAGTATAAATGCTATTTTGAATGGAACTTGTAATTTTATATTATCAAAGATGTATGATGAAAATTTACCATATGATGTAGCTTTAAAACAAGCTCAAGAATTGGGGTTTGCAGAAGTCAACCCAGATGCAGATGTTTTAGGATATGATAGTGCTAGAAAATTATCTATATTATCTACTTTGTCTTATGGAAAAATAGTATATTGGAAAGATTTATTACTAGAGGGAATAACTTCGATAGATGAAAAAGATATAGAATATGCAAAAAAATTAAATTGTAAGATAAAGTTGGTTGCTAGAAGCAAGTATGAATCAGGAGAAGTAAGTGGATTTGTTAGACCAGCATTGGTTGATAACGATAATATGCTTTCAAAAATAGATAATGAGTTTAATGTAGTAATTTTAGTAGGTGATTCAGTAGGAGAACTTTCTTTTGTAGGTAAAGGTGCTGGAAGAGGGGCAACAGGTAGTGCTGTTTATGCTGATATCATAGATGTAATAGATAAGAGAAATGCCAATATAAAGTCATTCTCAAAAGGCAAATTGGACTTAAGTGGACTTATAGAAGATGAATGTAGTGCTGTAGTTAGATTTGATGGATATAATAAAGATGGAATTTTAAAATGTCTAGATAAATATGTAGATAGTTACGATATTATAGATGACGAAGAACTAGCAATTTTTGTAAATGCAAAGTCAGAACATGAAATTGATAGACTCTTGGAAGAGGTAAAAAGAAACAATTATAGTAAATCAGTCAAAAAATTATTAAAGATAGATTAATCTGTTTATATAGGAATTATAAAATTGAAGGTGAAGCAAAACAAAATAAATATTTTGTTTTGCTTCACCTTTTTAATATCTGGTGAATTAATAAGATAATAGAAAAATAAATACGTTATAATTAGCCAATAAAGAAATTTTCACTAGCTTCATTAATAGCTTGTTGAGTTACCCTTATATATCGCTGTGTAGTGGCCACAGAACTGTGATTTAAGAGCTCCTTGACTAACTCTAAGTTATTATTACTCTTTTCAAATTGAGTAGTAGCATAGAGCTTTCTAAAGCTATGTGTGCTTATATTATACAAATTTAAGTATCTGCAAATTATTCTTAACTGTTTTTGAATAGCTTTTGTTTTTATATTTACTAAGTAGTCGTTTGATTTAAGATTATACTTTCTTGCATGTTCATTTATAGATTCAATTATATTTTTATTAACTGGTCTATACTGTAATTTACCTGTCTTTTTTTCATTTATTTCTAACATGTTACCCTTAAAATTTCCTATTTTTAATCTTAAAATATCTGATATTCTTAGACCTAAATTAGCTTCTAACATTAGTGCCAATGCAACTTTAGGATTTTTTCTAAATCTTTTTTCAACGCCATTTTCACTATAAATAAAGCCAGTATGTAATAGTTCCATTATCTTTTTATATTCGTCTATCTCTATAGGTCTTGTTGCCATTTTCAACCACTCCTCTTATTTGATTTGTTAAGTTTGGGTCGGTATTTATTATATAATATAAATGAAATATTATATAATGGAAAAATATACCAATTAACTTATGCAAGCGTGATATATGTGATTAAGGAGAATTTTTTGAAAAATATTTACTAATAAAATTATAAAATTGTGATGAAATAACTGTGTTGTTAAACTAATTAAAAAGGTTATTAAAATTATGACAAATATAATAAAAAAATGGAAGTATTTAGTCAATTTTTGTGATTTTTATTTTTTTCGTAAAAATTTTTTAATGGAGAAAGTGTTTTTATATCTGATTAATTTTCCATCTGTAGATAAACTTTTCATATGTTTTTTAGCAATAAATAAAGCTGAGATTAGATAAATTATTACTACAATTTGAAGAATTGTGTCATAATAGCTAAGATAATAAAACCAAATTAAGTTATTATATATAACATTATATGTATCAGCAAAACTAGAAACCAATACAGTAGAGTTTGCAATAGGATAAAGTATAAATATGAAGAGAGCAGCTAAGATTCCATGAGCAAACTTACTTAGTATGTATAATTTTAAATCTATGTCTGTTTTTGATAAAAATGTACAGCATTGAGCTAGTATGGATAATCCACTAAATCCTATTAAAAAGCTAGCTAAAGATGCTCTTAGTATTTCTGGAGTACTTGTTATACTGGATACCTTATTGCAACCTATAGTAATTTCAAATAAACCACTTACAAATGCTTGACAGAGCTCTTTATTTACACCTAAAAATGAAAGGGGTAAATACAAAACTGATGCTATTAAAGATATTACATTAAAAAGTGATAGTATTTTAAATACTACTGAAAAAACAATTACAAATCCACCAACTGTGAGTAATGTGTTTACTCCATTAAATACAGCATTTCCAAATAGAACAAAAAATCCATTTCCACTTGAATTTCGAAGATTGATTATATTTTTTATGTTTGTTTTTAAATCTAATTTTGTCTTTGGAAGATTTTCATTACCATAATTTCTAAAAAAAAGACCAACCAATATAGTCCCTAGATAATGGCATAGAATCATTAAATAACCTAAATTTGAGTTTTGAAACATACCAGTGCCAACTGAACCTATTATGAATAAAGGTCCTGATGTAGAACAAAAAGAAACGAGTCTTTGTGCCTCATGTTTAGAAATTTGTCTATTATTTCTAAATTCAGAAGCCAAACTTACCCCTACTGGATAACCAGATACTGCTGATATTGCAAAAGCTAAAGCACTTTTACCTGAAACATTAAACACGAGTCTAGTTATGGGATTAATAATAAATCCTATAATATCCACTATTTTTAAATCGACAATCAGGTTTGCACCAATTATGAATGGAAGTAGTGATGGAACTAGGACGTTAGACCATATAGAGAAACCCTCTCTTGCAGATTTTATAGCTTCATTTGGGTATAGGATAATGCCTAAAACTAGAACTCCAACTATAATAGCTGGAGCAAAAAAAGCAATAATTTTATTTTTTTTCATAATATCACCTATAAATTTGAGTTATAAGATATTATATTAAAAATAATAAAAATATATGAATGTAATGGCTTAAGATATATAATAGATATATATTACAAGAACGATTATCATATTGGAGGAAAAAATGTTTAATAGTATAGCTAGTAAGAAAGTTTATGAACAAGTGATTGAACAAATACAACATAAAATACTGAATGGAGAATTAAAAAAAGGAGATAAATTACTGTCTGAAAGAGAATTGTCTGAACAAATGAATGTAAGTAGAACATCTATTAGAGAAGCTATTAGAGTCTTAGAAACTATGGGAGTGATAGAAAGTAGACAAGGTGAAGGAAACTTTATATGTACAAATATAGAAAAAACTTTAATAGAACCATTATCTATGATTTTTAAACTTAATAATGGGACACTTGAAGACATATTAGAGCTTAGAATAATTTTAGAGATTGAAATTGCAAAACTTGCTTCAAAGAGAATAACTTCTTCTGAAGCTATAGAATTGAAAAATATAATAGATGAAATGAGGATAGAAACTAAGAGAAAAGATAATAACCAAACTTTAGTTTTGTTAGACCAAAAATTTCACAGTAAATTAGCTACGATAAGCAAAAATTATTTAATTCAAAGTCTTTTTATGACAGCATCAAAATTATTTGATGGATTTATAGAAGATGCAAGAGAAAAAATAATTGCAGAACCTTTAAATGAATATATATTACTTGACCAACATGAGGCTATATATAATGCAGTTGTAGAAAATAATTTAGAACTTGCATGTGAAAAAGCAAAAGAACATATGAAGTTTATAAGTAAAAACTATAGAAAAAATGAAAATTAAAAGTTTGTTATAAAATAAATTATTCTTGCAAATGGAATATAATGGTATTATCATATAAGTGTAAAACTGGTATGACCACATACCAATTTTATAGTTTATATAATGGGAGATTAAAAATGGTAAAGTTAAAAGTACCATATTCAGAGCAAGGAATGATTTTAGAAATACCTGAGAAACGTTTTACTGGTGTTTTGGAAGCAAAATCGGATAATTGTATAGAACGTAAAACTCAAGAAGAAATTGTTGAAGAATCTATGAATAATCCAATAGGCTCTCATTCACTAGAAGTGCTAGCTAAGGGAAAAAAGAATGTTGTCATAATTACGAGTGACCATACAAGACCTGTGCCAAGTAAAATAACTATGCCAATTATATTGAAACGAATTAGGAAGGTCAATCCAGACATAGATGTGAAAATTATAGTGGCAACTGGATTTCATAGGCCAAGTACAAGGGAAGAGTTAGTTTATAAAATGGGAGAAGAAATAGTAGATAATGAGGATATAGTTATGCACATATCTACTGATGACGAATCTATGTGTAAAGTGGGAGTACTACCTTCAGGTGGGGATTTATATATAAATAAACTAGCATATGAGGCAGAACTTTTAATAGCAGAAGGATTTATAGAACCACATTTTTTTGCAGGTTTTTCAGGTGGAAGAAAAAGTGTACTTCCAGGAATAGCATCTGCAAAGACTATAATGTACAACCATTGTAGTGACTTTATAGATAGTGATAATTCAAGAACTGGAAAATTAAAGCATAATCCTATTCATGAAGATATGGTATATGCAGCTAAAGTTGCGAAGTTAGCATTCATACTGAATGTTGTAATAGATAAAGATAAAAAGATAGTTGCATCCTTTGCTGGTGATGTCGAAAAAGCACACACTAAAGGTTGTGAATTTGTAACAGAACTATCAAAAGTAAATTCCATAAAATCAGATATTGTTGTAACTACAAATGGAGGATATCCGCTAGACCAAAATATTTATCAAGCAGTTAAGGGGATGACAGCAGCAGAGGCAACTTGTAGGGACGGTGGAGTAATAATAATGATTGCAGCATGTAATGATGGTCATGGAGGTCAATCTTTTTATGAAAATGTAGCAAATGCAGATTCTCCAAAGCAACTATTAGAAAAAATTAGGAGTGTTGGTAGATGTGATACAATCCCAGACCAATGGGAGTTTCAGATATTAGCAAGAATATTATCTAAATATACTGTGATAATGGTAACGGATAAATGTAATCCTGAAATGATAAAGAAAATGCATATGAAGCATGCGTTTAATTTTAAAGAAGCTTTAGAAATGGCGACTAGTATAGTTGGTATAGATAGTAAGATAGTAGTTATACCTGATGGAGTGTCAGTTATAGTTAAATAAAAAAGGAGTGTACTTTATGGAAATTTTGACATGTATAAAACAAGTACCTGGAACAACTTCAGTAGAAGTTGATGAAACTACAGGAGTACTAAAGAGAGATGGAGTAGATTCAAAAATGAATCCTTATGACCTATATGCTTTAGAAACAGCACTTAGAATAAAACAAGAAAAAAAAGCTAATCTAAAAGTACTTAGTATGGGGCCTCCTCAAGCAAAAAAAGTAATAGAAGAGAGCTTTATGATGGGAGCTGATGAAGGAGCTTTAATAAGTGATAGAAGATTTGGAGGTGCAGATGTACTGGCTACTTCTTATACTATATCACAAGGCATCAAGAAGATGGGAAAGGTAGATTTAATAATATGTGGGAAACAAACTACTGATGGTGATACAGCACAGGTTGGACCTGAAATAGCTGAGTTTTTAGATATACCTCATGTTACTAATGTCACAAAATTAATTGATGTCAAAGAGAAAAGTATAGTTGTTGAAATAGATATGCCAAACGATTTACAAGTATGTGAGATTGAATATCCATGTTTAATAACTGTAGAAAAAGATATTTTTCAACCAAGACTACCTTCATTTAAATTAAAATTAGATACTAAAGAAAGAAAAATACCTGTATATAACTTAGATGATTTTGAAGACAAAGACGAAAACAACTATGGACTTAATGGTTCTCCTACTCAAGTTGTAAAAATATTTCCTCCAAAGCCAAATACAGATAAAAATATTGTAAGAGGAAATGCAGATGATTTAAGTTCTGCACTCATAAATAAATTAGAGGAATTAAAATTAGTTTAAGGAGGATTAATAAATGTCAAAGATAATTGTAAATCAAGATAAAATAACTGATTTAAAAGGAGTATTAGAAATATGTCCTTTTGGTGCTATAGAAGAAAAATCAGGGATAGTAGAAATAAGTGCTGGATGTAAGATGTGTAAGTTATGTGTCAAAAGTGGGCCAAAAGGTGCATTTGAATTTATAGAGAGTTGCAAAGTACAAATAAATAAAGAGGAATGGAGGGGAATTGCAGTATATGTGGAACATCACAATGGAAGCATACATCCTGTGACATATGAGCTTATAGGAAAAGCTCGTGAGATGGCATCAAAGATAAAACAACCTGTGTATTGTGTGTTTGTAGGAAAAGATATAAAAGATAAGTGTAATAATTTGATTTCTTATGGTGTGGATGAAGTATTCGTATATGATGAGGATGATTTTAAAGATTTCAGGATAGAACCATATGCAAAAGCAATAGAAAATTTTATAAAGAATATAAAGCCAACAATAGTGCTAGTAGGTGGAACTACACTAGGTAGGTCATTAGCTCCAAGGCTTGCTGCTAGATTTAGAACTGGTCTTACAGCCGATTGTACAATACTTGATATTCAATCAAATACTGATTTAGACCAAATAAGACCAGCATTTGGTGGAAATATAATGGCTCATATAAATACACCTAATAATAGACCACAATTTGCTACTGTAAGATACAAAATATTCTCAGTACCAGAAAAAGTGCAGAATGATACAGGAAAGATTACTTTATGTCAAATAGAAAAAAAAGATATAAGCTCTAAGATTAAAGTACTGAGTGTAAAAGAAAAAAATAAAGAAGTGGGTTTAGAAGAAGCTGAGGTAATAGTTGTCGCAAGTAGGGCAATAAAGAAACAAGAAGATATGGAGATGATATATAAGTTAGCTGATAAATTAAATGCTCAGGTAGCAGGAACAAGACCTGTAATAGAGGCAGGATGGATAGATGCCAAAAAACAAATAGGTCTTAGTGGTAGAACTGTAAAGCCTAAACTTATAATAACTTGTGGTGTATCTGGAGCTGTTCAATTTGTTGCAGGGATGCAAGGTGCTGATTATATAGTAGCTATAAATAAAGATGATAAGGCTCCTATACTTGATGTAGCGCATCTAGCTTTAATAGGTGATATTTATGATATTATTCCTAAATTGATTGAAAAGATAGAAAATAAAAAAGATGATAATCAAATATATATGGCATCAGCAGCCAAATAGGGGGATAGAAATGTACAAATTAATCGATAAAAAAGATATAGATTTTTTAATAGATACTTGTGGAGAAGAAAACGTAATAGTTGGAAGTGATATAAATGAAGATTTTTCACATGATGAACTTGGAGGGATTGAAAAATATCCTGAAGTTTTAGTAAATGTAGTTGAAACTGAACAAGTATCTAAAATAATGAAATACGCATATAAAAATAATATACCAGTTACACCAAGAGGTCAAGGAACTGGTCTTGTAGGTGCTGCTGTTGCCATAAAAGGTGGAATAATGATTAATCTGTGTAAAATGAATAAGATACTTGAAGTTGATTATGAAAATTTAACATTAACGGTAGAACCAGGAGTATTGTTGATGACAATAGGTCAATATGTTCAAGATAGAGATTTGTTTTATCCACCTGACCCAGGTGAAAAAAGTGCTACAATTGCTGGTAATATAAATACTAATGCAGGTGGGATGAGAGCAGTAAAATATGGTGTTACAAGAGATTATGTAAGAGGTCTTGAAGTTGTATTGCCAAATGGAGAAATTATAAATGTAGGTGGAAAAGTGGTTAAAAATAGTTCAGGATATAGTATAAAGGACTTATTAGTTGGCTCAGAAGGAACTTTAGGAATAGTCACTAAAGCTATATTAAAATTGCTTCCACTGCCAAAGAAAAGTATAAGTTTACTTATACCATTTCCAAATTTATCAATGGCAATCGAGACTGTTCCTAAAATAATAAAGTCAAAGTCAATACCAACAGCTATAGAATTTATGGAAAGAGATGTAATACTAGCAGCAGAAGAATTTTTAGGTAAGAAGTTTCCAGATAATACATCAGATGCTTATCTTCTACTTACATTTGATGGAAATAGCACTGAAGATATAGAAAAAGAATATGAAAAGGTAGCTAATTTATGTCTAGAAAATGGTGCATTAGATGTATTTATATCAGATACACAGGAAAGAAATGATTCTATATGGTCAGCTAGAGGGGCCTTTTTAGAGGCTATAAAGGCATCTACAACACAAATGGATGAATGTGATGTTGTTGTTCCAAGAGATAAGATAGCAGAGTTTATAAGATATACTCATGAGCTTCAAGATGAATTAAAAATAAGAATAAAAAGTTTTGGTCATGCAGGAGATGGAAATCTACACATATATATTTTAAAAGATGGTATGGATGATAATACATGGAAGACAAGATTAAAAGAAACTTTTGACTGTATGTATAGAAAGTCCAGAGAACTTAGTGGTCAAGTTTCTGGCGAACATGGTATAGGGTATGCTAAAAAAGAGTACTTACATGAATCAAATTCAGATGCTTATATGATGCTAATTAAAAATATAAAGTTAGCTTTTGACCCAAAAAATATTTTGAATCCAGGAAAAATATATTAAACATACCAATAATGTAATATTTTAAAATTTACTTTTAAATGACAACATAAATTGTAAAAGTTTTAGGATGGCAATATTTACTTAAATTTAGAAATTAGCATAATATTTAAGTTGATATTGCCATCCTAAAAGTATGTGCAAATAGATTCAAATGAGATTATTGTGTTTATATAAAGTATTAATAAAATAGTTTTTTATAAATATTTTTTATTTTAAGAATCTATTTTACATAGACTGGATGAGTATAAAAATCCATAGGACCTTTTATTAAGTCTTTATTATTTTTATAATATACTGAGTCATATATATTTGTAGATTTTATATCATAATTTATGAGTGTTTTAAAAATTACATCATCTAATGAAAATGATATATTTGAAAATTTGTTTATTATTTCTATTTCAGATTTATTTTTTACTTCCTTTAGAACTTCTCTGCCTTTATCATTAAAAGCAAGTATTCTTACATAAGGAATAGCATCTATGTTTTTTACAAGTTGCATATCACTTTTTTTAATACCTAATAATATATTGTTTAAAGTTCGTTTAATTTTGGTTAAAGTATATCGTTTAGATTTAATTGATAATTGCAGTTCATATAAAGATTTAGATGTAAAAATATCTTTGTAGATTTTATTTTCTATACCTTCATTTACTTCAAAATAATCTTTTAAATTGTCTATATCTCTAAGTATAATGGTCTTTAAAGTATCAAAGAAAAAATCATCAAACATAGGTAAAAAGCCATTATCTATTTTTTCATTTAGGATGCTATAAGTCTTTTTTGGAATAACATTTTTTAAGTGAAAAAGACTATTATTTTCTTTAAGTGAAGTTCTTATAGCAGTAGCAGAACAAATATTACTATTAATTTCTTCAGAATTGTATTCTGAATGAACTCTAGAGATAGTAAATGGTTTTATATCACTATTTAGGTGGATAAGATTTTTTATATATTCTATACCAAGTATATTATTTGATGAATTTAATGTTTTTGATAATTGTTCCTTTGAATAATTCTCCATGAATTCATTTTTTTTGCATTGATGTATATAATCAAAAAGTGCATTAGCTCTAGCTGTTGGAAATAACAGGCCCTCATCTAAATATTTTTTTAAGAATAGCTTAAAGTCATCTGGCTCACTTGCTAAAATTTCTGCAATATTGTAAAGAATTTCTGTATTTCCTTCTTCGCTACCAAAACATACAGAATCTATACAGTTTAGTGAATTTAAAATTGTTATGGCACCATGAGAAAAAATTTCAGCACTTTGGCAAGCAAATAGAGTTGGTAATTCTATAACTAAGTCTACACCATTTTCGACAGCAATTTTTGCTCTAGTATATTTATCAAATAAAGCTGGTTCGCCCCTTTGTAGAAAATTTCCACTCATTATTGCTACAGTATGTGTTGCATTTGTTTTTTCTATAGATTTAGATAAGTGATATATATGTCCATTATGAAATGGGTTGTATTCAACTATTAATCCAAGTACATTCATAAAATACTCCTTCTATCTTTAGTTATTTTTATATATATCTTAATTTATTAAAATGTATATAAAATTTAAATTTTTAATTATAAAACTAAAAAACGTAAAAAAAGTTATAAAAATGTAGAAATACTACATAATAAAAACCTAGTTAAATGTTATTAAAATAACTTTATTAGAGCTTTATATTATATTATTATAGCAAATGGGAAAGAATAATCTACATTAAGTTAATTTGTTAATAGATTATTAGGAAAATACACAAATTACCATACTATAAATATGATATAATATAAAAAAAAAGTATATACTTTTATATTAAAAGGTGATATATTATTTATGAAAATCGTTTAATGTATACAATAATATATCTATGACAAAATGATAAAAGATAGAGTTTTATTTAGACATTTATTACAAATCAAAATTTATTACATATTATTTATAAAAATCTAAGGAGGAAATAATAATGAAAATATTAGTATTAAACTGTGGGAGTTCTTCATTAAAATATCAATTAATAGATATGAGTAATGAAGAAGTTTTATGTATAGGATTAGTTGAGAGAATAGGAATAGAAGGTTCTATACTAAAACATGAAAAAGCAGGTAGAGATGATAAATACATTGTTGAACAACCAATGAAGGACCACAAAGATGCAATAGCATTAGTTTTAGAAGCTGTTGCTCACCCAGAATTTGGTGCAGTTAAAGAAATGAAAGAAATAGATGCAGTAGGACATAGAGTTGTACATGCTGGAGAAAAATTTGCTACTTCAGTAGTAATAACTCCAGAAGTAGAAGAAGCTTTAAAAGAGTGTATAGATTTAGCACCACTTCATAATCCAGCAAACATAATGGGAATAGATGCTTGTAAAGCTATACTTCCAGATGTACCAATGGTAGGAGTATTTGATACTGCTTTCCATCAAACAATGCCTAAATCTTCATATTTATATGGTTTACCTCATGAATTATATACTAAGTATGGGGTAAGAAGATATGGATTCCATGGAACTTCTCATAATTATGTATCTCAAAAAGCAGCAGAGATATTAGGAAAAGACATAAAAGATTTAAAAATAGTAACTTGTCACTTAGGAAATGGAGCTTCTATAGCTGCTGTTGATGGTGGAAAATGTGTAGATACATCTATGGGATTCACTCCATTAGAAGGATTAATAATGGGAACTAGATGTGGAGATATAGACCCAGCTATATTACCTTTCTTAATGAGAAAAGAAGGTTTAGATGCTGATGGATTAGACAAATTAATGAATAAAGAATCTGGAGTATATGGAATGACTGGAATTTCTAGTGACTTCAGAGATATAGAAGATGCAGCTAAAAATGGAGATGAAAGAGCTCAAGCGACATTAGAAGCTTATGTTAAAAAAGTACAAAAATATATAGGTGCTTATGCTGCTGAGATGAATGGATTGGATGTCGTAGTATTTACTGCTGGTGTTGGCGAAAATGGAAAAGCTATAAGAGCAGATATAGCTTCTAATATGGAGTTCTTAGGAATGAAGTTAGATAAAGAAGCTAATGATGTTAGAGGAAAAGAAACAATAATATCTACTGCTGATTCTAAAGTAAAAATGCTTTTAATACCAACTAATGAAGAATTAATGATAGCTAGAGATACATTAAGATTAGTAAAATAATTTAATCAAACTTATGCCTATCAAGTAAAAATACTTGACAAACAAATGCTAGATTTGTATAATAAATTTGGTGATATGTTGAGGTGAACTTAATGAAAGTTAGCATAGAAAAAATAAATAGAAAAGAAACTGATAAAATAGACTTGAATTTTTGTGAAAAAATTGATACTATTAGTTATTGTGATGAGATTTACAAATTAGTATCACCTGTAAATTTAAAAGGGAAAGTGTCAAAGACTAATAAAGGTTTATATCTAGATATAGATGTCAATTTTACAATTGTTGACAATTGTTCAAGATGTCTTAAAGAAGTAGAGATACCACTAGAGTATTCTATACAAGGTTTTTTAGTAAAAGAAGAAGATTATGATGAAGATGAATTTGAGGAATTTGATCCTTTTATATTCGATGGCGAAGAAATCGACCTTATTGATATAATAGAACAGACATTAGATTTTAATGTACCTCATAAGGTTCTTTGTAGTGAAAACTGTGAAGGTCTTTGTCAAGTATGCGGAGCAAACTTAAATGAAGGAGAATGTTCTTGCAGTGAAATTACAAACGATGAGGAATACATAGATCCTCGTTTTGCTAAATTAAAAGATTTATTTAATTAAATTTTGACTAAGGAGGTGGCGTAAATGGCAGTACCAAAGCGTAAAACGTCTAAATCAAACACAAAAATGAGAAGAGCAGCTAACTCAAAGATGGAAGCAACAGGATTTGTAAGTTGCCCACAATGTCATGAGCCAAAATTACCACATAGAGTGTGTCCAGACTGTGGATATTATAAAGGTAAAGAAGTTGTGTCTAAGTAATAGCTTCTAAAAAACATGTAGAGTATACTCTACATGTTTTTTTTGTACATATAAAAATAAGATGATTTACTAGAGAAATAAGTGGATTTTATGCATATTAAAAAATAGAAAAATAATAATATAAGTATTGAAAATTTTTGTGTGTTACTATATACTACTATTAGTAGCTGGTACTAATTACAGCTATAAAATTTGGAGGGAACATGAAAAAGAAAAGTAAAGCCCAAAGACAAAAAGAGCTTATAGATATGCTAAAGACGGATCCTTTTTATACTGATGAAGAATTATCAAGTCTGTTTGATGTAAGTATACAGACTATAAGATTAGATAGAATGAGTCTAAACATACCAGAGCTAAGAGAAAGAGTCAAATCAATAGCAGAAACTCAGAGTTCAAAAGTAAAGACTTTAGGAGTAAAGGAAATTACAGGAGAAATCATTGATTTATCTGTAGGGCGATTAGGTATATCTATGTTAGAAGTTACACAAGACATGATTTACTCTAAGACTAATACTTTAAAAGATACGTATATATTTTCTCTAGCAGATTCATTGGCAATGGCTATAATAGATGCACCTAAAGTTATTATGAGAGTTGCAAATGTAAAAAGTTTTAAATTGATAGAACAACAAGATAGGCTTATAGCGAAAGCCGAAGTATATAGAAATATAGATAAAAAGCATTATGTAAAAGTTGTTATCAATAATAAAGCTCAAGAGCAAATATTTAGAGGAAAGTTTATCTTTGAAGAATTAGATTAGGAGGGTAATTATGAAAATAGTAATTGATGGAATGGGTGGAGATAATGCACCTAAATCTAATGTAGAAGGCGCAGTAAATGCTATAAAAGAATATAATGTTGATTTAATAATCACAGGAGATAAAGATTTATTAGAAAAGGAATTTTCAAATTATGAATTTGATAGAAATAAACTAGAAATAGTTCATACTACTGAGATTATAGAAAATGAAGATAAACCAGTAAAGGCTATAAGAAGTAAAAAAGATTCTTCTATGGTAGTAGCATTAAACCTCGTAAAAGAAGGAAAAGCAGATGCTATAATATCAGCTGGAAATACAGGAGCCTTACTTGCTGGTGGATTATTTGTTGTTGGTAGAATAAAAGGAATCGATAGACCTTGCTTATGCTCAGCAATACCGAATGTAAAGCGAGGAATGACACTTATAGCAGACTGTGGCGCAAATGCAGATTGTAAACCTAAAAATCTAGTTGAATTTGCAGCTATGAGCAATATCTATGCAAGAAAAGTTTTAGGTCTTGAAAATCCTAAGGTAGCATTAGCAAATGTTGGACTAGAAGAAGGCAAAGGCAATGATTTAGTTAAAAGGTCATACGAAGAAGTTAAAAAATTAGATTTAAATTTTATAGGGAATGTAGAAGCTAGAGAAGTTATAAATGCATACACAGATATAATCATATGTGATGGATTTACAGGTAATATATTACTTAAGTCTGCTGAAGGTGTAGCTCTTTCAGTTATGAGCCTTATAAAGGAAACTTTTATGGCTAGTACAAAAAGTAAAATAGGAGCATTACTTATAAAGGATGATTTAAGAAAATTGAAGAGTTTTATAGATTATTCTGAGTATGGTGGAGCTCCACTTTTAGGTCTAAATGGAGGCGTTATAAAAGCTCATGGAAGCTCTGATGCCAAAGCTATAAAGAATGCTATAAATCAAGGCATTAAATTTGCAAAAGGAAAAGTTGTTGAAGATATAAGTCAATTTATAAGCAAATATAATGAAGAAAATAAAAATAACGAAGATGAATAAACTCGTTTTGGAGGTTTAATATATAATGAATACAAAGGCTGGAATATTGGGAGTAGGAAGTTATTTACCTGAGAAATCATACGATAATTTTCACTTCGAAAAGATAATGGATACATCAGATGAGTGGATAAGTACTAGAACTGGTATTAAGGAAAGAAGATTTGCAGAAGAATCTGAAGCAACTTCTGACCTAGCATCTAAAGCTGCCCTAAAAGCGATAGAATGTGCAAAGTTAAGTGTAGAGGATATAGAGTTGATTATATTGGCAACAATTACTCCTGATATGTCTTTGCCTTCAACTGCATGTATAGTGCAAGATGCAATAGGAGCAGTGAATGCTACTGCATTTGATATATCAGCAGCTTGTTCTGGATTTGTATATGGAGTAACTATTGCAAAGCAATTTGTAGAAACTGGTTGTTATAAGAATGTACTTGTAATAGGAGCAGAAACTTGTTCTAAGTTTTTAAATTACGATGATAGATCAACAGCAGTATTATTTGGAGATGGTGCTGGAGCAGCTGTTATTGGACCTGTAAGTGAAGGTGGAATACTATCTACTCATATGGGGTCTGATGGTAAAGGAAAAGATTGTTTAAAAGTACCTGCTGGAGGTTCAAGACTTAAAGCAAGTAAAGAGACTGTAGAAGCTAATCTACATACAATAGAAATGGCAGGTAGTGATGTATTTAAATTTGCAGTTAGAAAGATGGCAGAAACTTCTTTAATAGCTCTTGAAAAAGCTAATTTAAATACAACTGACATAGACTATTTAATACCACATCAAGCTAATATAAGAATCATACAAGCTTCTTCTAAGAGATTAGAACTTGATATGAAAAAAGTTTATGTAAATATAAACAAGTATGGAAATATGTCTGCTGCATCTATACCAGTAGCATTAGATGAAGCTTACAGAGAAGGTAAGATTAAAAAAGGAGATAACGTAGTTTTAGTTGGCTTTGGTGGAGGTCTAACTTGGGGGGCTTCAGTTGTCAAGTGGACTTTATAGTAGAAAATATCTAAGATGCTTTAATTGACAAAATTAACTTTATATTAAGAGTAAGGTTGATTAATAATAAAAAGTTTACTTTTATGATTTCAAGTGAAGGAGAATTGTATGAATAAAATTTGCAAAATATTAAATATAAAATACCCAGTTATCCAAGGGGGAATGGCATGGGTAGCTACTGCATCATTAGCAAGTGCTGTATCTAATGCAGGAGGGCTTGGAATAATAGCAGCAGGAAATGCACCAAAAGAAGCTATAAAAAAAGAAATTATTGAGTGCAAAAAATTAACAGATAAACCTTTTGGGGTAAATGTAATGCTTATGTCACCATTTGTAGATGATATAATGGATTTGATTATAGAAGAAAATGTTCAGGTTATTACTACTGGAGCAGGAAATCCTGCAAAATATATGGATAGATTAAAAGAAGCTGGAACAAAAGTTATTCCTGTAGTGCCAACAATAGCTTTAGCTCAAAGAATGGAAAAGTTAGGGGCTACAGCAGTAATAGCTGAAGGTACAGAAGGTGGAGGACACATAGGAGAGCTTACTACTATGGTTTTGGTTCCACAAGTTGCTGATGCTGTAAGCATACCTGTAATAGCTGCTGGGGGCATTGTAGATGGTAGAGGTATTGCTGCATCTTTTGCATTAGGTGCTAGTGCAGTTCAAGTAGGAACTAGATTTATCTGTAGTGAAGAGTGTTCTGTACATTCAAATTACAAAAACTTAGTAATAAAGGCAAAAGATAGAGACGCGATTGTTACAGGAAGAAGTACAGGTCATCCAGTAAGAACATTAAAAAATAAATTATCAAAAGAATTTTTAAAGATGGAGCAAAATGGAGCTACTCCTGAAGAGTTAGATAAAAAAGGTACAGGTGCTTTAAGATTTGCAACAGTAGATGGAGATATCGAAAAAGGTTCATTTATGGCAGGTCAAAGTGCTGCTATGGTAAAAGAAATAACACCTTGTAAAGAAATTATAGAGACTATGGTAAATCAAGCAAAAGAGATTATGCCAGCAATAGAACTGTAAATCAGGAGGAGTAAGATGGGAAAAGTAGCACTAGTATTTCCTGGTCAAGGCGCTCAATATGTAGGTATGGCCAAGGATTTATACGAAAATAATGATGTTGCTAAAAATATAATAGATGAGGCTTGTGAAGTCTTAAAAATAGATTTAAAAAAACTTATGTTTGAAGGCAATGAAGAAGAACTTTCTAAAACTGAAAATACTCAACCTGCTATGGTTACACATAGTGTAGCTATATTAAAAGCAGTACAAGCTCAAGTAGATTTAAAATATAGTGCATGTTTAGGCTTATCTTTAGGAGAGTATAGTGCATTGGTTGCAGCAGATGCAATTGACTTTAAAGATGCTGTATGCTTAGTCAAAAAAAGAGGTAAGTTTATGCAAGAAACAGTTCCAACAGGTGTTGGAGCTATGGCAGCAATTTTAGGTCTAGATAGAAGTATATTAGAAAATGTAGTTAAAGATATACAAGGAGGTATTGTAGAAGTAGCAAATTACAATTCTCCTGGCCAAATAGTTATATCTGGTGAAAATGAAAAGATAGAAGAAGCAATGGTGAAATGCAAAGAAGCAGGAGCAAAAAGAGCTGTTAAATTAAATGTAAGTGGGCCTTTTCACTCATCAATGCTAAAAGAAGCTGGAGTAAAATTAGGCAGTGAGTTAGAAAAAGTTAACATAACTAAACCTAAAATTGATGTAGTAGCAAATGTAAATGCAGATTATTATAAAAGTGAAGGGAAAGAACTACTTATAAAACAAGTAAGTTCATCTGTCCTTTGGGAAGACTCTATAGAAAGACTTTTAAACGATGGATATGATACTTTTATAGAAATGGGACCTGGAAAAACTTTAAAAGCATTCATCAAGAAGATAGCTTCTAACAAAAAAGCAAGTGTGAATATTTATAATATAGATGGTATAGATTCTCTTAATGAATTTGTACAAAATTATAGAAATGGAGAGATATAATGATAAATCTTACAGGACAAGTAGCAGTTGTTACTGGTGGCTCTAGAGGTATAGGAAAAGAAATAGCAAAAAAACTAGCATCTTTTGGGGCTGATGTAGTAATCAATTATACTTCTAAAGAAGATGAAGCACTAAAAACTAAAAATGAAATAGAAGGTATGGGTGTAAAGTGTACTTCTATAAAATGTGATGTGTCTAAATCTGAAGAAGTAAATCAAATGATAGATTCTGTTATAAAAGAATTTGGAAAAGTTGATATATTGGTTAATAATGCAGGTATAACTAAAGATGCTTTGCTTATGAGAATGAAAGAAGAAGATTTTGATAGAGTTATAGATATAAACTTAAAAGGTGTCTTTAATTGTACAAAAGCAGTTACTAAACCTATGATGAAAAAGAAGTATGGAAGAATAATAAATATGACTTCAGTAGTTGGAATTATGGGTAATGTAGGACAAACTAATTATTGTGCATCAAAAGCTGGTGTGATTGGATTTACAAAAGCTTCTGCAAGAGAATTGGCATCAAGAAATATAAATATAAATGCAGTAGCACCTGGATTTATAGAAACAGATATGACTAAAGTATTAAGTGATGATGTAAAAGAATCAACACTTGCAAACATACCAAAAAAATCTTATGGTAAACCAGAAGATGTAGCAAATGCTGTAGCATTTTTAGTTAGTGACATGTCAAGTTATATAACAGGACAAGTTATAAATGTAGATGGTGGAATGGTAATGCAATAATAAAAAATAATAATTTAAAAAGTAGAGAAATCTATTAAAATAAAAAATCTTAGGAGGTACACAATGTTTAATAAAGTTGTAGAAATAATAATAGAGCAATTAGGAGTAGAAGATAAAGAAATAACTATGGAAACATCATTAATGAAGGATTTAGAAGCAGATTCATTAGATGCAGTAGAAATAATAATGGCACTTGAAGATGAATTTGGTATAGAAATACCAGATACAGAAGCAGAAAACTTCAAATCTATAGGAGATATAGTTAAGTATATAGAAGCTAATAAATAGTCGAGCTTTAAAAAAGTGGAGGTATCCGATGAATAAAAGAGTAGTAATAACAGGACTTGGATGTGTTACGCCGTTGGGAACGGGAAAAGATGAGTTCTGGAGCAACATAAAATCTGGAGTATCTGGTATAGATAAAATAACTAATTTCGATGCTAGCACATATCAAACTCAGATAGCAGGAGAAGTTAAGAATTTTCATCCAGAAGAATATATAAGCAAAAAAGAATTGAAGAGATTGGATAAGTTTGCTCAATTTGCAATAGTATCTGCAAAATTGGCAGTTGAAGATGCAAACCTTGATTTAGATAAAACTGATAGAGAGCGTGTTGGTGTTATAATAGGTTCTGGAATAGGTGGAGTTGAAGCAATAGAAACTCAACATAAAATTCTTTTAGAAAAAGGAAATAAAAGAGTAAGTTCACTTTTTGTACCTATGATGATAGGAAATATGGCAGCTGGTCAAGTATCAATATTTTTAGGAGCAAAAGGACCTAACACTAATGTATGTACAGCTTGTGCATCAGGAACTCATTCAATAGGTGATGCTTTTAAAGTTATACAAAGAGGCGATGCAGATATTATGGTAGCAGGAGGTTCTGAAGCTGCTGTAACAGGTCTTGCATTTGCTGGATTCTGTAATATGAAAGCTATGTCAACTAGAAATGACGACCCTAAAACTGCATCAAGACCATTTGATAAAGACAGAGATGGATTTGTAATGGGAGAAGGAGCAGGTATTGTTATCTTAGAAGACTTAGAACATGCTTTAGCAAGAGGTGCTAAAATATATGCAGAAGTAGTTGGATATGGTTTAACTGCTGATGCATATCATATGACAACTCCAGCTGAAAATGGAGAAGGAGCAGCTAGGTCTATGAATATGGCTTTGAAAGATGGAAATGTTCCATTAGAAGAAGTGGATTATATAAACGCTCATGGAACTTCAACTTATTATAATGACTTGTATGAAACTATGGCTATAAAAACTGTATTTGGGGAAAAGGCATATGATTTATGTGTATCATCAACAAAATCTATGACTGGACATTTATTAGGAGCATCAGGTGCTATAGAAGCAGTTGTTTGTGCTATGAGTATAGAAGATGGTTTTGTACCTCCAACTATAAATTTACAAGAAGTTGGTGAAGATTTGGATTTAGATTATGTTCCAAATCAAGGTAAAGAAAAAAATGTTAGATATGTACTATCAAATTCTTTAGGATTTGGTGGACATAATGCTACAATTGTATTAAAAAAATATGTATAAATAAATCATATATATTAAATTTAAAGTCTCCTAAACTATTTTAGGGGACTTTTTTATTGAGATTTAATTCTAGCATATGTTGTAAATCATTTTGATATATTGTATTATTAGGTATTAAGAGGTTATTTATATATATGTAAGTTTCCATTCTACAATATACAGAAGGAGGACTAAAATTTTGAATTTTAGACTACCAAAGAAAAGATTACTAAAAAGTATAATTTTTATAGGTGTAATACTTATTAGTATTATTTTGTTTATAAATTACGACCAAAGTGGGCTGAAAGAAAGAGAAATTATAAATAAGGGAAAGTATATGTCTGAAAGTCTTGTGTCAGACAAGAAGTACAATGAAGCAAAAAAATTGGTTGAAAATTCTTTTGAAGCTATACCTGAAAAAAAATACAATAAAGTATATGATGAAGTGTGGAATATGTTAAAGACCATTTCATCTGTTCCAGATGGAACGAAGATAGTCATTGATTCATTAGAAAAAATGAGAATGTCAGATGAAAAGTTATCTGATGAGTGTAGATTTAATATAGAAAAAAGACTAGCATCAGTGTATATAATGGATAATAATTATTCTAAAGCAGTAGATTTAACTGTAAAGTCTATAAAATTGGCTGAGAAATTAGGGGATAATTATGAAAGAGCAAGACTAGATGTTGATTTGGCGAGCATACTTTTAAAGGTAGGTGCATATGAGAGAGCAGAGAAATTAATAAAAGATTCTTTTAAGATAGATGTTTATGAAGGTGAGAAAAATGGAATGGTTAGATTATATGCTCTTATAAATCTAGCAGAAATATATGTAGAATTAGGAGAATATGATAAAGCTATTGAAACTTGTAGTAATGTAGTGGACTATAAAAAGTTTGTAAATACAGATGATTACAATGATTTTGAGATAATGGCATCAATAATGAAGGCAAATGCATATATAGGAAAAAATGATACATCAAAGGCAAAGTCTTCTTTAGCAAGAGCTGATTCTCTTATAAAGTCTGATAAAACAGTTCATATATTAGATAAAGATATGTATTATTATATGGCAGTGGGGAATTTAGAATATAAAAGTGAAAATTATGATTCTGCATCAGATAATTATAAAAAAAGTTTAGAAATATCCACTAAAAGAAAGTTAACTCAAGAGAAAATAAAAAACTTAGAGAAAATATTAAATATATATGAAAAACAAGGAAATGTAAATGCTGTAAATAAATATCAAAAGATACTAATAAATGAATATAAAGAGAACAAAAGTATAAGAGATTCGGAGACCAGTTTCTATATAATTGATAAAGTATCAAATGAAAGTGCATTATTTGAAAAAACTAAAAAAGAAATCAAATATTATAAGATATTATTTACAGTGATTATAATTGCTATATTAGGGTCTACTTTTTTATATAATAGACTCAAATATTTTAAAGCACAAAATTTACATGATGGTCTTACGAATGTTTATAATCGAAAAAGTTTTGATATTATGTATGAAAAATACAGAGAGAAAGACAATAATTTTGCACTTGTAATGATAGATATTGACAACTTTAAACTTATAAATGATAATTATGGGCATAAATTTGGAGATATTGTTATAAAAGGTATAACGAATACTATTTCTGTTATGTTGGAACAAGAAGATAAAGTATTTAGGTATGGAGGCGAAGAGTTTTCTGTGCTGATAAGAAATAAATCTGGTGAAGAGGTAGTAAATATAATTGATAATATAAGAATTGCAATTGCCAATAAAAAATGGGGTGAAGATGTAACTGTAACTATAAGTGCAGGTGTAGCTCATATTTTTGATAGTAAAAATGTACTAGAAGAAGCTGACAAAAATTTATACAAAGCAAAACAACTTGGTAGGAATAAAGTAGTGTATAAGTAATTATATACTATATAAATAAGAGGTATAAGCATGAAACAATCAATAGCTATAGTAACTGATAAAATAACCAAATTATCATCTTTTTTAGAAGAAAATATACGTTTAGTTTTAGGCAATTACATTGATATAAATCATTATTATTTAGAAAATTTAAAAGATGATGATAAAATACAAGGTGACTTTGTGTTGGTAATGACTGACGATAGATTAAATAGTATGAGAAAACATTTGGTACAAGATAGCAAGATTATAGTGGTAAGAAGAACTCTTAAAGAAAATGAAATTTATGGATTATTTTCAATCCCAAATGGAACAGAAGTATTGGTTGTAAATGATACTAAAGAAACCACTTTAGAAACAATAAGTTTATTTTACAAGATAGGAGTAAAAAATTTAAAGTTCACTCCATACATTGAAGGAAAAATTTATAAAGACATAGATATAGCTATAACACCTGGAGTAAAAGAAAGAGTACCAAGTTATATAAATAAAGTAATTGACCTTGGGAATAGATATATTGATATATCTACTTTTATAGAAATAATAAATGGACTTAGAATTGATGTTAAGGAAATACGTAAAAACTTAATGGCTTATTCTGAACGTTTAATAAGTCTAGATAATGGAGTCAAAGATAATTATAGACAATTATTTCTAAAAATGGAAGAACAAGATGTCATATTAAACTTATCAAAAGATGGAATAATATTTACTTCAGCAGATGGTGTTATAAATACGTTTAATAAAGAAGCTTTAAAGATTTTAGGGATAAATGAAAATCCCCAAAGTAAAAACATAGAAGAAGTTATATCTAAAGATTTAAGTATTCTACTTGAAGACAAAGAAATAGTTGATGAAGTAGTATTTACAAATAAAAAATATATAAATGTAAATAAAAAAAATATATTTTCTATGGGGAATAAAGCTGGTATATATTATAATTTACAAGAGATAACATATATAAAAAAATTAGAACAAAATCTCACTAATAAATTGAGAGAACAAGGACAAATAGCCAAATACACATTTAAAGATATAAAGACTAAAAATAAAAATATGATAAAGTGTATAGAATTGGCTAAAAAAATATCTAAATCAGACCTTTCTGTATTAATAATAGGGGAAAGTGGTACTGGTAAAGAATTATTAGCTCAATCCATCCATAATACCTCTAATAGAAGCAATCAACCATTTATAGCAGTTAACTGTGCAGCGGTTCCAGATAGTTTATTAGAAAGTCAGTTGTTTGGATATGAAAAGGGTTCTTTTACAGGAGCTTTAAAAGAAGGAAAAAAGGGGCTCTTTGAACTTGCAAACAATGGGACTATATTTCTGGATGAAATAGGAGATATGCCTCCATTGTTGCAAACAAAATTACTTAGAGTACTTCAAGAGAAGCAAGTTATGCCTATAGGTTCTCATAATGTTATAAATATAGACGTTAGAATTATAGCAGCAACAAATAAAAACTTACCAAAGATGATTAGAGAAGGTAAATTTAGAGAGGATTTGTATTATAGACTGAATGTATTGCCAATAGATGTGCCATCATTAAAAAATAGAAAAGAAGATATAATAACGCTTATGAATTTCTTTTTGAAACATAATATAAGGCTTTCACCTGAAGTTGTAACTATTTTAGAAAAATATAATTGGCCAGGAAATATAAGAGAGTTACAAAATGTCGCTTCTTATGTAAGTCTAATGTGTGATAGTATGGTCTTTAAAGATGACTTACCACCATATATAAAGACAGATATTTCTAATTATGAAGATGGATTTGGTTATACAAAAAAAGAACTTGAGGATATATTAAGAGTCTTATATGAAAGAAGAGATTCAGCTTCTGGAGTTGGAAGAGGATTTATAATCGAGAAACTTACAGAGGAAGGAATTGAGATTTCTGAAAATAAAGTTAGAAAAGTGTTATCTTATTTAAGTGAGTGTGGATATATATCATCTAAATCTGGTAGATGTGGAAGTCAACTAACTCCAGAAGGTATAAATCTTTACAATAAAATGACTTAAGTATATTGATATTAAAATAAGCTATTCTGGACATAAATATTTGAATAAGTGCAAACTTTTACACTTATAAAATTTAAACTATATTATAGTAGATATATAATGTTATACATTTTAAAGGTTTTAAATTAAATATTAATAGGGTGAAAAAATAGGTTTAGATAGGTAATAGGTTATTATAAAATAACCCATTACCTATTTTTATTTTCCAAAAGATTGTATATAAGATAAACAATAAAAAATATAGTCAGCAAAAGCACTGAAAATACTAGATAAAAAATAAATATAAATAATTATAAATCTTGGCATGTATATTGCTAATTATAGAGATAAGACGACAAAATAATTGGGAGGTTTAGTTATGAAATATAAAACAACAGGGACTTGTGCTACAGAAATTGAATTTGAAGTAAAAGAAAATAAAGTTACAAATGTAAATTTTATTGGTGGATGTGATGGAAATTTAAAAGGACTAAAAATATTAGTTGAAGGTATGAATATAGAAGATGTAATTAAAAAATTAAAAGGAATTGAATGTAAGACAAAACCAACATCTTGTCCAGATCAACTTTCTCTAGCATTGGAAAATTATATAAATATAAAATAAATACACAAAACAATCGATTAGTTAGGAGCTTGATTATGAAACCAATAATAGGGATTTTAGGAAATTTAATAATAATGGAGAATGGAATGTTTCCAGGTCTTGAAAGGTCATATGTAAATAATGATTACATAAATGCTGTACTAAAAGGTGGAGGTAGTCCAGTTATAATTCCAGTAAATACAGATAAAGAAGTTATAAAAAAACAGATTGAGATGGTTGATGGAGTTTTAATATCTGGAGGTTGGGATGTTAATCCTCAATTATATGGAGAAGAAACAAGAGAAGAAACCACATTTATATATCCAGAAGTGGATGAGTTTGATTTAATAGCTATAAGTATAGCATTAGAACTTAAAAAACCTATATTAGGTATATGTAGGGGGCTACAAATATTAAATGTAAGTTTAGGAGGAACTTTATATCAAGATAATAATCTTATAGAAGGAAGTTATATAAAACATACACAATCTGCAAAGAGATATGTAGCTACTCATAAAGTAGATGTTAAAGAAGGTAGTATTTTAGAAGGAATCTTAGGAAAACAATTACTTACAAATAGCTATCATCATCAAAGTGTTAATGAGCTTGGAAAAGGATTAAAAGCCATAGCCTATTCAAAAGATGGTATAATAGAAGCTATTCAGAAAGAGGATGAAAATTTTGTAGTAGGAGTACAGTGGCATCCAGAAATGATGGTAGAGTACTGTAACAAGATGGAAAAATTGTTTGAATATTTTATAAATATTTGTTCAAATTTATAATATACCTTGGGGGGATTGAACATGAACGAAAAGAATAAAATGGGATTAATAAGTATTATACTTTTAGGTATTAACGCAGTTGTAGGAGCTGGAGTTTTCCTATTACCAGGAGATGCAATGAAATCATTTGGTGTAGCAAGTATATTTGTATATATGTTTGATATGTTATTGGTTTTATCAATGGCATTCTGTTTTGCTGAGGTGGCAGGTAAATTTAATAAAAATGGTGCGGCCTATGTATATACTAAAGAAGCTTTTGGAGATTTTTGTGGCTTTGAAGTAGGTCTTATGAAATGGGTAATAGGATGTATATCTTGGGGAGCATTAATAGTAGGTTTTCCTACATCATTGTCAGCAGTATGGGCTCCAGCAGGCGACCCTCATATACAGAAAATTATAATTGTAACTATGATAGTTGGTCTTACAATTATAAACTTATTAGGTGTATCTTTATCAAAAATTGTACAGAATGTTATAACTGTAGGTAAACTAATTCCATTAATATTATTTATAGGAATAGGTATATTCTTCATAAAAGGAGTTAATTTTACTACTTCAACAATGGTACCTCCAGGAGCTGGGGTAACAGAGTTTGGGGCAGCAGCACTTTTAATGTTTTATTCATTTACAGGATTTGAATCTATAGCAGTTGCAGCAGAAGATATGGAGAACCCTAAAAAGAATATACCAATAGCAATTATAAGTGTAATAGTAATTGCATCAATAATATACATATTAAATCAAGTTGTATGTGTTGGTATACTAGGAGATTCATTATCTAGTACATCTACACCAGTCGCAGATGCTGCAAGAATATGTTTTGGAAATATGGGTGCGGGATTGGTAACTTTTGGTACACTGGTTTCTGTGGGAGGAATTTGTATGTGTGGTGCTTTCGTAAATCCAAGAAGTTGTGTAGCTTTGGCTGATGATAAAATGCTACCTAGAATATTTGCAAGAAAAGATAAAAAAGGTACACCATATGTAGCAATAATAGCCACTATGATAATTACTATACCAATAGCTTTATCTGGAAGTTTTGCTGAATTAGCAGCAATAAGTGCAGTTGCTAGATTTATACAGTATATACCAACATCTTTATCAGTATTAGTATTTAGAAAGAAAAGACCAGAATTAGTAGGTACTTTTAAAACTCCATTTGGAGCAGTGATTCCTTTAATTGCAGTATGCGTTGGGACTTGGCTGTTATTCCAGGCATCTATGCATCAATTAATTATGGGATTAGGAGCATTGGCAATTGGAGTACCATTATATTTTATAATGAAGTCTTATAACAGAAAAATTTATGGAGAAGAATTAAAGAAAATAGTTTAATTGTATTATAAAATTTAATTGAAATAAAGTTGGATATTGGCAGAAAATTAAATATATATAAATATGTATAAGGTTATATTAAAATATTATTGATTTTTTATTTTAGTATAACCTTGTATTGTTATTAATACATGAAAAATATTGTAATAGGCTAAAAACAATAGTATTATGTTTATAGATAAAAAACTTGTTAGGAGGTAAATTTATGCCAACAATAACTTTAAAAAATGGTGTGGACATACTTATTAGAGAGGCAGTAAAAGAAGATGCTCAAAACATTATAGATTTTTATAATGAAGTAGGAGGGGAAACTCATTTTCTCTCATTTGGAAAAGATGAATACAAAGTATCATTAGAAGAACAAGAAAAAGCTATAGAAGCAGCAAAAGCATCTGATAATTCAGTAAAACTGATTGCATTTATAGATAGTGAGATAGTTGGTATTGCGACAATTGATTCTAATCAAAAAGCAAAAGGAAAGCATGTTGGAGTATTAGGAATTGTTGTAAAAGAAAAATATTGGGGAATTGGATTGGGAAAAAGACTGATGTTAGACCTTATAGAATGGTGTAAATCAAATGGAATAACTAAGAAAATAACTCTTGTTACTAATGAAGAAAATCATAGTGCTATAGGATTATACAAAAAGGTTGGATTTGAAGTAGAGAGTATATTAAAGAAAGAATGTTATTATAATGGTGTTTATACAGATTTAGTAGGAATGTCACTTTTATTAGGAATATAATTAGTGTACATTTTATCTCGAAAAAAGTATATTAAGTATGGTATAATTAAAAAAGAATATAACTTAATATAATTTTGGAGGACGAATTATGAAAAATCTGTGTAAAATATCAGATGATTATTTAAACAGCAAACTGAAGTATTTAAAGTTATTATCAAAACAATATCCAAGTATATCAAAAGCAAGTACAGAAATAATAAATTTAGAGGCTATATTAAATCTTCCAAAGGGAACAGAACATTTTATAACAGATGTACATGGCGAATATGAGCCATTTGTGCACGTATTAAAAAATGGTTCTGGTGTAATAAAGAGAAAAATAGAAGAATTGTTTTCAAATACAATAAGAGATAGTGAGAAAAAGATTTTGGCAACTCTTGTATATTATCCTGAACAAAAGTTAGACCTAATAATTAAGCAAGAGGAAAATATAGATGATTTTTATAGAATAAATATTTATAGACTTATAGAACTTTGTAAGTATGCTTCTAGCAAATATACTAGGTCCAAAGTTAGAAAACTTTTGCCAGAAAATTTTAAATACATAATAGAAGAAGTTTTACATGAGCATGTCAAAAGTGAACATAAAGAAGAGTACTATAAAAGTATAGTTGAAACAATAGTCAACATAGGGATAGCAAAAGAATTTATAATTGCTATTTCTACAGTCATACAAAAATTAGTTGTTGATAGATTGCATGTAATAGGAGATATTTACGATAGAGGTCCAAGACCAGATATAATTGTCGACAAGCTTATTGAACATCATTGTGTAGATATTCAATGGGGAAATCATGATATATTATGGATGGGGGCAGCATCAGGTGAAAAAACTTGTATAGCAAATGCTCTTAGAATATCAGCTAGATATGCTAATTTAGACATTGTAGAAGACATATATGGAATAAATCTATTACCTCTAGCAACTTTTGCTATAGATACATATAAGGATGACCCTTGTAAAGAATTTATTCCAAAGATTAATGACCAAAGTGTAACAATAACAGAAAAGTCGTTGATGGCTAAGATGCACAAAGCAATAAGTATAATCCAATTTAAGCTTGAAGGTGAAGTTATAAGAAGAAGACCTGAATTTGAGATGGAACATAGACTTTTGCTTAATATGATAAACTATGATGAAGGTACAATTACTTTAAATGGAAAGACATATAAATTAAAAGATACTTATCTGCCTACAATAGACAAAAAAGACCCATACAAATTAACAATAGAAGAAAAAAATGTTATTGATAAATTGGTATCCTCATTTAGAGGTAGTGAAAAATTACAAAAACACGTTTCGTTTTTATTTTCTAAAGGAAGCATATATTTAAAGGCAAACTTAAATTTACTGATTCATGGATGTGTACCATTAAATGAAGATGGAAGTTTTATGTCTATGAATATAATGGGAAAAGAGTATAAAGGTAAGGCTCTTATGGATAAAATGGAATCTCTAGCAAGAGAAGGGTTTTTCTTTAAGGATAAGGCAGAAGAAAAGTTATATGGTATGGATATTATGTGGTATTTGTGGACTGGAAAATGTTCATCATTATTTGGCAAAGATGATATGACAACATTTGAAAGATACTTTATAGCAGAAAAAGAGACTCATAAAGAAAATAAGAACCCTTATTTTAAGCTTAGAGAAAATGAAATGGCTTGTAAAAGAATATTTGAGGAATTTGATTTAGAACTTAATGAATCACATATAATAAATGGTCATGTACCTGTAGAAAGTAAAAATGGAGAGAGTCCAATAAAAGCTAATGGTAAAATTCTTGTTATAGATGGTGGTTTTTCTAGAGCGTATCAAAAAACGACTGGTATAGCTGGATACACTTTGATATATAATTCTAGAACTCTACAATTAGTATCACATGAACCATTTAATTCTGCTGAGGAAGCTATTGCAAATGAAAGCGATATTTTATCGACAACTGTTGTAGTAGAGCATAAGGCAAAGAGAAAAATGGTGAGAGATACCGATGAAGGAGTAAAAATACAAGAAGAAATAGAAGATTTAAAGCTACTTTTAATGGCTTATAAAAAAGGACTAATAAAAGAAATGTAATTATTATAGAGACACTTCATATTTGAAGTGTCTTTTTTATTGAGTAATATCTTATAAAGATTAATAATAGTAGTTTAATAGAGTCTATGTATTAAGTGAATCCAAAAGAAATGGAGTCATTTTTTTATTGATAAATATTATTTTAAAAAATATATATGTTTTGGTAATATTCCTTGTCCTTTATAAATAGAATTATATAAACAAAGGAGGAGGACAAGAAATGAATAAACTTTCTGATGAAATAATAAACTCTCTTTCTACAACTATAAGAGAAAAGGTAGAAAAAATCTCAAACAATAATCTAAATATAGAAGAAATTAGGTTACGCTCACAAAAACCATTGATACTAAATGCAAACTCTAAGGATTATTTTTATAATCAAAAAACTATGACACTCGATTTAAATCAACAAGACTCATATGTAGTGACAAGAGAAGATGTAGAGCAAACTTTTCAAATAATATGTAAATACTCAATACATTCATTTATGGATGATATAAAAAAAGGATTTATAACTTTGAGAGGAGGGCATAGAGTAGGATTAGTTGGGAAAGCAATAGTAGAAGATGGACAAGTCAAAAATATAAAGCATATATCGTCTTTAAATATAAGAGTATCAAGAGAAATCATTGGATGCTCAAATAAGATTTTAAGTCATATCATAAATGGAAAAAATCAGATTAATAATACTCTGATAATATCGCCACCTCAATGTGGAAAAACAACTTTAATAAGAGATATAGTAAGGAATTTAAGTAATGGTAATGAGGATTATGGGTTTAAAGGCTTAAAAGTAGCTCTAGTGGATGAGCGTAATGAGATAGCAGGTGCTTATCTAGGAGTTCCACAAATGGATGTTGGGATAAGGACTGATATAATAGAAACTTGCCCAAAAGACTTGGGGATTACGATGCTTTTAAGGTCTATGTCGCCAAATGTTATTGTGACAGATGAGATTGGAAGTGAAAAAGAGATAAAGGCATTATATACAGCATTAAATGGAGGGATAGGACTAATAACTACTGTACATGGAGATTCGATAGAGGATATACAAAATAGAAAAGAATTAAATAGGCTTCTAGATAAAGAATTATTTAAAAAAGTTATAATTCTTTCTGCAAAAAGAGGTGCTGGAACAATTGAAAAAATTTATGATTTAGAAGAAAAGAGATGGTATTTTGCAAATTAAGATAATTATTATAGCTCTTTTAATAGGAAGTAGTTATTTGATAGGTGAACACATCTACAAGACTTATACTCGTAGACATAAACAATTAAATGATTTAATAAGAGTTTTAGAAATATTAAGGATGGATTTATCTTTCGGACTTTATACATTGGAAGAGATTTTTAAGAGGATAGGTGGTAATAAAGAGTTTTGTTTTTGGAAGTTTTTTCTTCAAGTATCAGAAGAGCTTCACAATGAACAAGGCAAAACTTTAGAAATGATAATATTAGAAAATCTTGATGTTTTAAACAAAGAGACTTATCTAGGTAATAAAGAAATTGAGGAGTTAAAAAATCTAATACTTACTTTAGGTAAAAGTGACATAGAGTCACAACAAAGAATGATAGATTTATCTATAGAAAATTTAAAAAAACAGACTTATGAGACAAAAGATGACATAAACAAAAAAGGTGTATTGTATAAAAAATTAGTCACATTTATAGGCATAGGTATATGTATTATATTGATTTAAATATGGGGAGGTTTATTATGGAGATATCATTGATATTAAAGGTTGCAGGCGTTGGGATTCTAATATCAGTATTGAATATGATATTGGAAAAAACAGATAGAAAAGATTGGGCAGGTCTTACTACATTGGCAGGTGTGATAATCGTATTGGGAATGGTAATAACAGAAATAAGTGATTTATTTAATACTGTAAGAACAATGTTTCAACTTTACTAAAGGGAGGGAATAATTTGGAAATAATGCAATTAATAGGAATTGCAATCATTTCAACTACACTCTGTTTAGTAATTAAAAAAGATAGACCAGAAATAGCAAATTTCATAGCTATAATAACTGGAGTAATAATACTATTATCAGTTATGTTTAAGCTGAACTTTATAGTAGATAGCATACAAGATTTAGCCAATAAAGCTAATATCCCAACCATGTACATATCATTAATAATAAAATTAATTGGGATAGCATATTTAATGGAATTTGCAATACAACTTTGCAAAGATTGTGGGGAAGGAAACATTGCTTCTAAGTTAGAGTTTGGAGGAAAAATAATAGTGATGTCAATGTCTTTCCCTATACTTCTATCCATTGTAGAAATGGTAGTGAACATAATTCCATAGTTGTGTATCTTAAGATAACTATAGGTATATTAAAGAGATTTCGTTGTATTGAGGTTTATAGAGTGAAGAGAGGCATGGTTGCTTATGAAAAAAAGATTTTTACCAATGATTATAGGTTTTGTATTTACTTTCTTTTTTATAAATATCTTTGCTATTATGATATTCGCCAATGAAGTACCAAGTAGTGAAGATAAGGAATATGGTGAAACAAAAAATAGCATAGATAAATATATAGATGGGCAGTTAGACAAGCTAGATATAAATGAAATACAAGACTATATAAATAAGGAAATAGTTATTAATGATGTTAATTTAAAATCGTTTGTAAAAGATTTAATTAGTGGCAAAAAAAATATCTTAGATTTATTTAATAAAGATGGATTGAAGATATTGATGTTTGACGAATTTAAAGCAAGTTTAAAGGTAGTAGCAGTGATTTTAGTACTGGCTTTATTATCATCAATTTTAAAAAGCTTAGAAAACTCTTTTTCATCAGGTGCAGTAAGTCAAATCGCAACATATATAATATTTATCACAATGGTATCACTCACACTTGTTGGATTTAAGGATGTATTACAGATTTGCTATGATGCAATAGACCATACTGTAGGTCTCATGCAAGTTATAATGCCAATATTAATAACATTTTTACTTTTAATTGGATTTCCAATAACATCTACTACTTTGAATCCTATCTTTATAGGAGGAGTAACATTTATAAACGTATTTTTCAAGAACTTTTTATTTGTATCAATTACTGTTGCATTTGGTATTTTAATAATAAACAATTTATCAAAAAATATAAGGTTAAAACGATTTTTCTCCTTTGTAAAGCAAATAAATTATGTTTCTATTGGGGCGATGTTTACCGTTTATTTAGGACTTGTATCTATACAAGGATTGTATGTAACTAGTTTTGATAAATTCAGTGTCAAGACTGCTAAGTTTGCTATAGGTAATTTTATTCCTGTTGTTGGAGGATTTGTATCTGATTCTGTGGATATTCTATTATCTTCATCTCAGCTTATAAAAAATATATTTGGAGGAATAGGGCTTATCTTACTTGTTGGAATTTGTTTACTTCCAGTTATAAAAATTTTATCAGTAATAGTAGTGTACAAGTTAGCTGCAATAATTGTAGAGCCAGTTGGAGAAGATGGAATATCTAATTTTTTAAATGAAGTTGCAAATCTAATGATAATAATGCTAGCATCAGTAATTGCCATAACAATAATGTTCTTTGTAACTGTGGCTATCTTGACATCGATAAGTGTCGTAAGTCAAGGATAATATATATCAATATAAAATTGCATCGAATTTAAAGTTTGTAGAGAGGGGGAAGCTATGTTAGAGGGCATAAAGGCATGGATTGTTAGTGTTTTAATAGGAGCATTTATAGTAAATATAGTAGATATGATTTTACCAAGTTCTAAGATAAAACCTTATGTCAACTTAGTTTTAAACTTTATGTTTGTATTTATTGTAATAACTCCAGTAGTAGGATTTTTTTCAAAAGATATGAGCTTAGAAGATAGAATCTTGAAGTCTATGGGTAACTACAACAAACAATATGTAGATAGTACAAATGCTTTAGCAAAAGAAACTGGAAACAATAGTTTATCTAAAGGATATGAGGATGGTTTAAAAGAAGTGCTTAAATTGAAACTTGATGAGTATGGTTACGATTTAGAAGATATAGAGCTTAACGGAGCAAATATAAATAATATAAAAATAAAAGAAAAAAATGATAGTACAAAAAGTAATGGCAATATTGATGAAGAAAATAAAAATAATAGTACTAAAGAGGATGAAGAAAACATAAACTCTAATGACAAAGAAAATTCTAAACAAGTTTTTAAAAAAGGTACAGAATATGAACTGAACCTAAATGAAAACAAATTAAAAAATGACTTAATAAAGGTGCTTGATGTTTCTATAGAAGATATACAAATTGATAAATAGGAGTTGGGAGAATGTTGAAAAACTTAAATGACAAAGATAAGAGAAAGGTATATTCACTAATAACTATAGCTGGAATCTGTGTGGTGTCATTAGTCTTATTGTCTTGTTTTCCTAGTAGCAAAAGCGATAAACAAGTTGGAAAAACAGAGGCTAACAAAAATACTGAAAAACAAGTTACTAAAGAACAAGAAAAAGATGATTTGGAATCAAAGTTAACAACAATACTATCTAAAATTGATGGTGCAGGGGATGTTGATGTAATGGTTACATTTGAATCAAGTGAAGAAATACAACCTGCTTTTAATTCAAATCAAACAACAGAGACAACAGAGGAAAAAGATGCACAAGGAGGAGAAAGAACAGTTACGACTTCTAGTGAAAATAAAACAATGATAACTTCAAATTCAAGTGACCCTGTAGTTATAAAAACTACAGAGCCAAAGATAAAGGGAGTGATAGTAGTAGCAAGTGGAGCTAATGACCCAAGTGTGAAAGAAACACTTTATAGTGCAGTACAAACATCATTACAAGTAGCTGGACATCAAGTAGAAATATATTCTAAATAAATACATATAACCGGGGGGATAAATGAATGAAGTTTAATTATAAGGGAAGAGGATTTGTAATAATAACTTTAACTGCAATGTTGGTTGTAGTAGGAACAGTGAATTATCAATTGAGTAAGAAATCTTTATTAGAAACATCAAAAGAGTTTAAGGCATATGAAGAAGCTCAATTACAGAAAAATACTGACGATAGTGATAGTAGTAAAACAGAGGATTCTAGTAACGTGAATAAACAAGATGCAAAAGAAAGTGCTGATATAGAAATAGTTGATAGTAAAGCTAGTAAAGTAAAAGAAAAGGTAACTGAAACAAGTAAAGAAATAAAAGAACAACTATCATCTGAGAAAAACATGAAAAAAGCATCTTATATTTTAGATATGAAAATGAATAGAGAAAAGCAAAGAAATGAACTAGTTCAAGATTTAAATGAAATGATAAATAATCCATCTACAACAGAAGAATCTAGAAAAGAAGCTTCTAATATGAAATTAAATATAGTTAAAATTCAAGAAAAAGAACTTCAAATAGAAAATCTCTTGAGTACAAAAGGATATGAAGAAGCATTAGTTTATATAAGTGATAGTAAAGTCAATGTAGTGGTAAATGAAGCTAAATTAGATAAGAAAGATGCAGCAAAAATATTTGACTTAGTTGCAGAACAAGCTAATGTAAAGTATGAAAATATTAAACTTACAAATAATAATAAAAAGTAAAAAATAAACCTCAGAATTAACTGAGGTTATTTTCTTGCAAAGTAGACTTGTATTTGGTATTATTATACTTATAAAAATAGTTCCTTAAAATCAGGAGGTAAGTTTTAATATGGAAGATAATAAGTTTGGACAAGTAAAAATATCTAATGATGTAATAGCTACAATAGCTGGTCTAGCAGCATTAGAAGTTGAAGGCATAGAAACTACAGCAACATTAACAGATAAGTTGTTAAAAAATAATGGAGTAAAAATACAAATAGAAGAAGAGGATGTTAATTTAGATGTAATGGTTATGATAAAATATGGGATGTCAATACCAGATACAGCTTTTAAAGTTCAAGAAAATGTAAAAAATACTGTTGAGACAATGACAGGACTGAAGGTTTCTCAAGTAAATATACACATTCAAGGAATCAGCTTTAAGAAAGATAAAGTTGATAAAGAAGAAGCAAAAGCAACTAAGAAAAATTAATATTAGCCCTCTGAAAAGTCAGAGGGTTTTTTGTTGGCATTTGATTTTTATATAGATAATTAAACTTAAAGGAGAATTTTGATTGATGAAAAAAGATAGGGCACAAAAGAGTACAACAAGAGAATATATAATGAAACTTATATACCAGATAAATATTAATAAGGAAGATTTTGAAACTTTAGATGATAAAGTAGATACTTTTTTAAATGATAATTCAGAACATATTATAAATAGATATGAAGAGCTTGCACTTCAGTATTCAAATAATGCAAATTTAAAGCTAGAAGATACTAAGCTTGAAGATGTTATAGACAGAAACTATATAAGCAGAGTATGCAAAGCACTAAAAGAAAATCATGATAAGATAGATGAGTTAATAAACAAGCATGCTAAAAACTGGACAGTAGATAGAATGCCAAAGGTAGATGTGTCTATACTTAGATTATCTGTATGTGAAATAGCTTATTTGGACACTCCTAATAAAGTGTCAATAAATGAAGCTGTAGAGCTTGCAAAGATATATTGTGATGATAAGTCTCCTAAATTTATAAATGGTATATTGGGAAGTGTTGTTGATGAAATCGGTAAATAATATAATAATTGGAATTGATACTAGCTGCTATACTACTTCTATAGCAGCTATCTCTTTAGATAAGAAAGTTATCTTTAATGAGAAAATAATGCTAGAAGTAAGAGAAAATACAAAAGGACTAAGACAAAGTGAAGCTGTATTCCAGCATGTAAATAATTTAGGGCTTTTAAGTGATAGAGTAAAGTCATTTAAAGATAAGTTTAATATAGAAGGTGTCTGTTCAACTATAAGACCTAGACCAGTTGAAAACTCATATATGCCTGTATTTAATGTAGGATATAATTTTGGAAAGTTATTATCAAGTATATATGGTTGTAGATTTTATGAGACTACTCATCAAGAAAATCACATTGAAGCAAGTTTATTAAATAGTAAGTTAAAAAATAATAATAGATTTATTTCTGTTCATATGTCTGGTGGCACTACAGAGATACTTTTAATAAACAAAATGGATGATAATTATAATATATTGGATAGTAGCTTAGGTGCAATTACCAGAATAAGTAATAAAAAAGATGATAAAAGTAAGCTATACAATAATTTTGGATATAATATAGATATAATTGGAGGAAGTAAAGATATTAGCTTTGGTCAACTTATAGATAGAGTAGGAGTTAAGTTGGGGTATAAGTTTCCTTCAGGAAAATATTTAGATGAAAATGCTTTAAATTGTAACTTTAAAATAGAAAGTGGTCTGAAAACTTCTGTGAGAGATGGATATATGAATTTATCTGGATTAGAGAATCAGGTAAACAAGATTATAAAAGATAATAAAGATAATACTAATCAAAAAGAATATGTATCTAAATTAGTATTAGATTCAGTAGTTAGAAATATGTTTAAATCTTTAGTTTATTTATGTGAAACTTATAATGTAGATGAAGTAGTTTTTGCAGGTGGAGTTTCTGCAAGTAGGTATATTCTTAAAGAATTAAGTCTAAAATTAAGAAAAAAACATATAGAAGCTCATTTTACAGAACCACAATATTCAACTGATAATGCTGTTGGGTGTGCTATAATAGGATTGAATAACTTTTTAGGAGAAAGAGTATGAAACTAAGAGCTTTAGATATAAGTGAAGCAAACTCATATATTAAAAGAATTTTAATAAACGACCCAATACTTTCTAATCTTAAGGTTAAAGGAGAGATTTCCAATTTTAAGGTTCATAGTAGTGGGAATGTATATTTATCACTTAAAGATGAAACATCAAAGTTAAACTGTGTAATTTTTAAAAGTAATTTTAATCGTAATCTAAAATTAGACAATGGTGTGAAAGTTATAGCTAGTGGATACATATCGGTCTACGAAAGAGATGGTGCGTATCAATTATATATTAATGAAATTGAAATAGAGGGAATAGGGAATTTACACATAGAATTTAATAGATTAAAAGAAAAACTTGCTAAAGAAGGTTTATTTGACTCTAAATACAAGATACCTATACCTAAAATGCCAAACTCAATTGGAGTTATAACATCTCCAACAGGTGCTGTTATAAGAGATATAATAAATGTTATAAAAAGAAGATACCCTAAAATTAATATAAAGCTTTATCCAGTAACGGTTCAAGGAGATAAATCAGCAGAAGAAATATGTGAAGCAATCAGATTTTTTAATCATATGAAGAATGTTGATACACTTATAATTGGTAGAGGCGGGGGTTCAATAGAAGAGCTTTGGTCTTTTAATGATGAAATGGTAGCAAGAGAGGTTTTTAATTCTCAGATTCCAATAATATCAGCAGTTGGGCATGAAACTGATTTTACTATTTGTGACTTTGTATCTGATATGAGAGCACCAACACCATCCGCAGCAGCAGAGATTGCTACTCCATCGTTAGATGATATAAATTACAAACTTGGAAATATAAAAAGTAGAATGAGTAAGTCTCTTACAAATCAAATTGAGCTAGACCAATACAGGTTAGAATCAGCATTTAACAAGATAAATAACTATTTAGATTCTTATACAATAAAAGATAAAGTTATACAATTAGATAAAATATATGATAAAATAATTTTTGGAATAGAAAATAATTTGAAATTGGAAGATGAGAAACTAATAAAGATTGGAGCATTACTTCATAATTTAAGTCCATTAGCTACTATGGATAGAGGTTATAGCATAGCCCAAAAAGATGGAAAAGTAATAAACAGTATAAAAGGATTGAAAACAAAAGATAACATAGAGATAGTCTTAAAAGATGGAAATTTGGAATGTATGATAGATAAAATTGAAAATAAAGAGGTATAGTATGAATTTAACTTATGAAGAAGCTTATAAAAGATTAGAGAGTATATTAAATGAACTAGAATCTAAAAATGCTAGCTTAGATGAATCTTTAAGCTTGTATGAAGAAGGTATAAGCCTTTACAAACATTGTAATAAGCTTTTAGATGATGCTAAATTGAAAATAAGTAAATTTAATCAATTAGGAATAGAAGAAGATTTTAAAATTGAGGAGGAATAAAATTGGAATTTAAACAATGTCTGAAAGAAAAAGCAAGTTTTATAGAAAATGTACTTAAAGAATATATGCCTAAAGAAGAAGGGTATCAAAAAACAGTTATTGAAGCTATGAACTACAGTTTAAGTGCTGGAGGCAAGAGATTAAGACCAATACTTACATTAGAAGCTTGTAAAGTAGTTGGAGGTAATGAAGAAGAAGCTATTCCTTTTGCTATGGCCATTGAAATGATACATACATATTCACTAATACATGATGATTTACCAGCTCTTGATAATGATGACTTAAGAAGAGGTAGACCAACAAATCATAAAGTATATGGAGAAGCTATGGGTATTTTGGCAGGTGATGCTTTATTGAATTATGCTTTTGAAGTTATGCTTTCAGGTTCAATCAATAAAGAAAATCCAGAAAAGTATTTAAAAGCTATAAATGAAATTGCTAAAGGTGCTGGTATATATGGCATGATAGGTGGTCAGGTAGTAGATGTAGAAAGTGAAAATAAACAAATTGAAAAAGAAAAATTAGATTATATACATATGAATAAAACTGCAGCAATGATGGTGGGTTGTATGAGAGCAGGAGCTACTATCGGTGGAGCAAATTCAGAACAGATGGAAGAAATAACTAAATATGCAAAAAATATCGGATTATCATTCCAGATAGTAGATGATATACTAGATATAGTGGGAGATGAAGCTAAATTAGGTAAGAAAGTTGGAAGTGATATAGAAAATCACAAGTCAACATACCCATCACTTTTAGGTTTAGATAAATCTAAAGAAATTGCATATAATTTGATTGATGAAGCAAAGAAAAGTATAGAAAAATTATCTGACGATGTAGATTTTTTAAAGGGATTGGCTGAATATATAATAGATAGGGAATACTAAAATATACAGCTAAAATCGAGGAGGGAAAAATGGACTTTTTTTCGGAGATTTTTAACAATGGGGCTTTGGGAATAAGTCTGATTGCTTGTTTCTTAGCACAATTTATAAAAATATTTACTGGCAAGGAAAAAAGAATTGAGTTATCAAGAATACTTATTTCAGGAGGTATGCCTAGTTCCCATAGTTCTTTTGTTACAAGTTTAGCTACAGTGGTAGGTATTGAAAAAGGGTTTAATTCTACTGATTTTGCTATAATTACTGTGCTTGCCCTGATTATAATGTATGACGCAGCAGGTGTTAGACGGGCTGTAGGTAAGCAAGCTATCATATTAAATCAAATAGTAGCGGATATACAGCATGGAAAGCATATAGAGCAGAAGAAATTAAAAGAATTAATAGGTCACACACCACTAGAAGTTTGGTTTGGAGCTTTACTTGGAATAGTAACAGCTTTAATATTGATGTAAATTTAAAATTTACAAAATAAAGGTGAGGATAATATGTATAAATATTTAGATAAAGTAAATTCTCCAAAGGATATAAAAAATATGAGCATAGAAGAAATGGATTTACTTGCAAAAGATATAAGAAAATTTTTAGTAAAATCTGTTTCTAAGACAGGCGGGCACTTAGCTTCTAATTTAGGAGTAGTTGAGCTAACATTAGCACTTCATAAAGTGTTTGACAGTCCTAAAGATAAAATCGTATGGGATGTAGGACATCAATCTTATGTTCATAAAATAGTTACTGGAAGAAAAGATTATTTTGTATCTTTAAGACAATTTAATGGACTAAGTGGTTTTCCAAAGGAGAGTGAAAGTCCTCATGATATTTTTGACACAGGACATAGTAGTACATCTATTTCTGTAGCTACAGGTATTGCCTGTGCTAGAGACATAAAAAAAGAAAACTATAGTGTTATATCTGTAATTGGAGATGGTTCTATAACTGGAGGTATGGCACTTGAAGCTTTAAATCAATTAGGATATATCAATACCAATATGATAGTAATTCTTAATGATAATGAAATGTCCATAGATAAAAATGTTGGTGGAATGTCTAAATATCTGTCAAGTATTATAAGAAACTCAACAGTTGAAAAAATGACAGATGAAGTTGATAAAATTTTAAATGTTACACAAACAGGTGAGATTTTATCTAAGACTGCACATAGATTTAAAGATAAGTTAATGTATAGCTTTTCGCCTCAAGATTGTTCATTTTTTGATTCATTAGGTATAAAATATTATGGTCCTATAGATGGTCATAATACTAAAGAATTAATAGATACATTGAGAAAGGCTAAACATAAAAAAGGGCCTGTACTTTTACATGTAATTACGAAAAAAGGAAAAGGGTACAGATTTGCAGAGGAGCAACCTGATAAATATCATGGAGTATCAAAGTTTGATATAAAGACAGGAGTAACATCTTCAAAAGTTAAGTCTATGTCAGTTAGTGTTGGAGAAAAACTGGTTGATATGGCTAGTAATAATGAAGATATAGTAGCAATAACGGCTGCAATGCCATCTGGTACTGGGTTAAATTTATTTGAAAGAGCATACCCAAAAAGATATTATGATGTTGGTATAGCTGAACAACACGCAACAGGATTTGCAGCAGGTCTTGCAAAAAGTGGGATGAAACCTTACTTTGCTGTATATTCATCGTTTTTGCAAAGAGCATACGACCAAATTATTCATGATGTATGTATAACTAAAAAGCCAGTTACTTTTCTTATAGATAGAGCTGGACTAGTTGGAAATGATGGAGAAACTCATCATGGTATGTTTGATTTAAGTTACTTGAATTCTATTCCAAGTATTGTAGTAATGGCACCAAAAGATACAAGAGAGATGGAACTTATGATGGATTTATCATTAAAGCTAGACTATCCATCAGCAATTAGATATCCAAGAGGAAATAGCTATTACTTGGACAAGGGAGAATATAAAGAACTTGTATTAGGAAAGTATGAAGTATTAGATCATGGACAAGATACAGTTATACTTTCTATTGGAAGTATGGTGAAACATGCTTTAGGAGCTAAAGAACTATTGTTGAAGGAAGGAATAAATCCAACAATAGTTAATGCTAGATTCTTAAAGCCAATGGATGAAGATATGTTGAATATTTTATTAAAGAATCACAAAAATGTAGTTACAATAGAAGATAACATTGTAACTGGAGGGTTTGGAAGTAGAATAAACAAGTTTATTATAGATAATGATTATAAGGTAAATATACTTAATATAGCAATACCAGAAGAATTTATAAAGCATGGTAATGCAGATGAATTATATGATTTTGTAGGACTATCACCAAAGGGTATTGCTGATAAAATAAAAAAGTTAGTTATTAGATAAAAAATTAATGAAAATATTATAAATTAAGACTGATATAAAATATAAAATTTATCAATTAAATAAATATCAGGTGTGTTACTTTAAGCTACTTTAGTTATTATTAAAGTAGCTTTTAACAGAAAGGTAATTTTATGAAAAAGAGAATAGATTTATTGTTAGTAGAACAAGGTCATTTTGAAAGTAGAGAAAGAGCTAAAAAAGCAATAATGGCTGGTCTAGTTTTTGTTGATAATCAAAGATGTGATAAGGCTGGTACAGAAGTAAAAGAGGACTGTAATATAGAAGTAAAAGGAAATCCAATACCATACGTTAGTAGAGGTGGTTTAAAGCTTGAAAAAGCTATGAAAAACTTTGATTTAACTATTGATGGAAAAGTATGTATGGATATAGGTGCATCTACAGGTGGTTTTACAGATTGTATGTTAAAAAATGGAGCAATAAAAGTATTTTCTATAGATGTTGGTTATGGGCAACTTGCTTGGAAATTAAGACAAGATGATAGAGTTGTGTGTATGGAGAGAACAAATATAAGAAATGTGACAATAGAAGATACAAAGCAGTTTGCAGATTTCGCATCAATTGATGTGTCTTTTATATCATTAAAACTAGTACTGCCAAAAGCTAAGGAGTTAGTACGTCATGACGGAGAAATTGTCGCTTTAATTAAACCACAATTTGAGGCAGGAAGAGAAAAAGTAGGTAAAAAAGGTGTAGTTAGAGAAAAATCGACACATATAGAAGTCATAAAAATGATTTCTGACTTTTCTGTTGGAAATGGATTTGAAATTTTAGGATTAGACTTTTCTCCAATTAAAGGGCCAGAAGGAAATATAGAGTATCTAATTCATCTGAGAAATGGAAATGAAGGTTATGAGTTTGATAGTAACACATACGATAATAAAATAGTGGAAGTCGTTGAGGCTTCACATAATTTAGACAAATAGGCTAAAAGGGGGCTTAGACTTGATCCTCGAATTATATATGAAAAATTGTGCTTTAGTTGAAGAGCTAAGGTTGAGTATTGATAAAAATTTAAATATACTTACAGGTGAAACTGGTTCAGGAAAATCTATAATAATAGATGCGCTTGGACTTTGTCTAGGTGATAAATATGATAGGTCTTTTCTAAGAAAAGGAACAGACAAGGGACTTGTTGAAGCCGTATTTTTATCAGATAATATATATCTAAAAAAAATACTAGACGAAAATGATATAAGTATAGAAGATGATAATTTGTTAGTCATAACTAGATTGATATATTCAGATGGAAAGAGCACTGCTAGAATAAATGGAAGAACTGTTAAAGTATCTTTTCTTAGAGAAATCGCATCAACACTTATAGATATACATGGTCAACATCAAAATCAGGCTTTATTTAATAAAGACACTCATTTGAAATTTCTAGACCTTTTTGGAGAGAATGAATTAGAAAAATTCAAAGTTGCCTATAAAAAAGTGTACAACAAGTATAGTGAAGTAAAAAAGGCTTTAAATTGTTTAACAGAAAATAAGGATGAGATGCAAATTCAAAGAGAAATAGATTTGTTAAAATTTCAAATAAATGAAATTGAGGTAGCAAATTTAAATAAGAATGAATATGAAGATTTATTAAAACAAAGAGAAGTTTATAGAAATAGTGAAAAGATATATAATAACTTGAATTTAAGTTATAGCAAGTTACATAATGGTGAGTATAATGTTATTGACCTAATAGGTCTTGCATCTAAAGAACTTAATGACATATCAAAATATGACAGTGTTTTGAGTGAATATAGTGATACTGTAGAAAGAATTATGTATGAGTTACAAGATATATCTAGTGATATAAGAAATTACAAAGATAATATAGACTTTGAGCCTTATGAATTAGAGCAGATTGAACTTAGAATTGATGAGATTAACAATTTAAGAAGAAAATATGGAGATAGTATAGACGATATATTTGAGTATTATGAAAAGATAAAAGATAGATTAGACGAGATACTAAATAGAGATGAAAGAGTTGAACAGTTAAAAAGTCAACTTATGAATATAGAAGAAGATTTAAAAATAAAAGCTAATAAATTGACTAAAGCAAGAACAGAAGTAGCAACTACTTTAGAGAAAATACTTCTTGATGAATTAAAAAGCTTAAACATGAAAAATGTAATGTTCAAAGTTAATTTTGAAGAAGGCCCATTTACTTTAAATGGAATAGATGATATTGAATTTATGATATCTTTTAACTTAGGAGAAGATATTAAACCTATATATAAAGTTGCATCAGGTGGTGAGATGTCTAGGTTTATGTTGGCATTTAAGACAATCTTGGCTGATATAGATGATATTGATACATTAGTGTTTGATGAAATAGATACAGGTATAAGTGGTATAGCAGCACAAATTGTTGGTGAGAAATTGAGTGATATAGCAAAGAAAAAACAAATAATATGTATAACACACTTACCTCAAATTGCGGCAAATGCTGACACTCATTATTGTATAGAGAAAGATACTTCAAATAATAGGACATTTACTAATGTTAGTAAATTAAATCAATCTCAAAGAAAAAATGAAATTGCTAGGCTTATAGCAGGTAATAATATAACAGAGAAAACTATCGAACATGCAAGTGAAATCATTGAAATGGCTAAAAAATGCTAGTGAAGAAAGGTTGTTCTAAATAGGTGTAAAGAATTTTCTATCTGAATACTTTACATCTATTTTTTATGATTAAATTATTTAGTGAGTATATTAAAAATATAAAATTTAAAAGTTATATCAATTTGTAACTTTGAAATTTTTAGATGCTTAAGTATAATATTATGTATAAGGTATTAGTGAGGGGGGCATAAATTGAATAAAAAAAATACTATGCACTTAATTTTTACAATTGTAATTTTTATTTTATTATGGTATATGATATTGACAATGAATGAAATTAACAAAAACATAGAAAACTATAATAATAAATTAGAGTATTTGTCACAAGAAATTATGAATACCAAGTCAGATATTAGTAATACGATAAATGAAGAAATGTCAAAAAGCTATATAACTAAAAGTATTGATTTAAAAGTTAAAAAGCTTGAAAAAGAAGAATGTACTATTGAGGTAGATATTCAATTGAGTAAGTTGGGTAAAAATGGCAAGGTATTTTTTATGTATAAAGAAGATAATGATAAATGGAATGAGATTGAAATGACAAAACACGGAGAATTATCGTATACTTGTGAGATGAAAATAAAGACAGGTAATGAATATGACTATAAAGTAGTTACAAATGGGACCATATCTGAAAGCTCAGATGTACAAAAGCTAACTACATCTGATTATATGCCTGAACAACCTGTATTTAATTCTGGAATAAGGGATAATAAAGAATATTTTATTGAAATAATAGAAAATAGTAATCTCTTAAATCATGAAAGTGAAAAGTCAAAAAATAAAGTCTATAATAGTATCAAATTGAAGAAAGTAGATATTATTGTAAATGAAGGGAAAAAAGATACTGTGTATAAAGCAAAATCTGTTAAAATATCAGATGCTGATAAAGATAATAGTCCAAATGAAAGTCAAGTAAATTATGAAGCAACTTTCCCTAAAAGGGATATTGGTAGTATAGTCTATATTAAAGCCAAACTTACATACAATAATGGAGTAGAGTACATAAAGGATATAACTGAAGATATAACTATGAGTTTACAAGATTTGGAAAAATAAATACATATACAAATAAATTTGGTCAATAAAATAGAGTATAAATAAAATTGCAGTAGTTTTATTTATACTCTATTAGATAAAATTATAATTTTAATTCCATATATCTAGCGCCTTCAATGGGATTATAAGTATATGGTTCTATATCATAGAAACCAAGCTTTTCGTATAGTCCTTGAGCACTTTTCATGCTTGGAAGAGTGTCTAATCTCATATAGGCATATCCAATTTCTTTAGCTTCTTTAACAATTTCTTCTAATAGTATTTTTCCTATCTTTAGTCCTCTAAATTGATTTCTTACAAATAATCTTTTTAATTCACATACTTTGTCTTCAAGCTTTTTTAAAGCAACACAACCTGCTAAATTTTCATCGACAAATACTAATATCAATGAACCTGAAGGTTTTATATATTTTCCTGGAAGTGTTTTTAATTCGTTATTAAAGTCTTGAAAACATAAGTCTATATCTAGAGAATTTGAATATTCAGTAAATAAAATTTTTACATTTTCAAGATTTTCTAAGTCTTCTTCTTCAACAAATTTTAAACTTATATTTTGAGCCATTTTATCCATCATTATATAAATATGTTTATATAATGATTTCACCTCCTTGATAGATGTATATTTTGTTAATATCAATTAGATTTTAATACCATTACTTTTTCACCGCCATAGTCAAGTTCTCCATTAAACTCAAATCCAAAATCTTTATAAAGCTTGATAGCTGTTTTGTTGTTATCAAATATACTAAGATACAATTCATCACAATTATATTCTTTTTTAAGAAGGTTTATAAGAAAATCTAAGGATGCTTTTCCATATCCTTTGCCTTGATATTTTGAATCAATCATAAATCTATCAAGCCAAACTCTATCATCTTCTAAGCGACCATACATAGCGAATCCTATTAATGAATTTTCATCATATATTCCTACAGGTATCCAAGCCGTTATAAATTTAGATTCAGCAATAGAAAGTGCATTACTTTCTATATAATCCAATTGACTTTTATCTACAGACAAATCAACTAAATCACGCCAATTATTTACGTCTGCAATTCTTACATTTAATTTCAAGATATTACCGCCCTTCAAACTTTTTCTTACAATATAATACTATCATATTATATATTAAAAATCACTTAGTAAGATGTTTAATAAGGTTTTTAAATGAATAAATTTTCTGGAAAAAGGAATTATAAATACATAATAATACAGCATAGGAGTAGATGAACATATGAACAAATCAAATAAAAATTTAAAAAATATTTGGATAATATTAGGAGCTGTATCGATTTTTATGATGGTTATAATCTTTCAAAATAAGAATTGTAATATAAATAAAGAGACTCCAATAGAAGCTTTTACAATTAAGAATCATGATAAAAAATTTGTATATCCACTTGGCAACATAGTTGGAGTAAAAGCCAATACAGATGGTGTATTGGTCTTAGGATATGAGGAAGAAGATGTAGATTATATTGGAGGCATACAAATTGGCGACAATATAGTAAAAATAGATAATAAAAGGATAAAAAATGGTCAAGATGTATCAGAAATTCTAAATAAAGCTAAGAAAAGTAAAGTTGAAGTTACTTTTGAGAGAAAAAATAAATACAAGACAGAAGTAATAGAAACTAAAAAAGAGAATGGTAAATATAAGCTTGGTCTTTGGGTAAGAGATAAGATATCTGGAATTGGAACTATGACTTTTTATGACCCTAGCATGGAAAAGTTCAAAGCAATTGGTCATGCCATAAAAGATTCGGATACTAATGAACTATTAAAAATAAAACAAGGATATATATATAAGCCAGAAAAGCTAAAAATAGTAAAGGCTAGTAATGAAAAAATAGGTAAAATAAAAGGCGACTTTAATGATAGCAATTTAATGGGTAATTTCTCGAATAACTCAGAGTTAGGTATAAGTGGTAATATCACAGAGAAACAGAATAAAGAATTTAATTTAGCGAATAAAGAAATGCAATTGATAGAAGTTGGCCGCCCACAAGATGTAAAAATAGGAGATGCAGTCATTCTTTTTGAAGATAAAAATAAAAATATAACAAGCTATGATATAAAAATAGAAAGTATAGTATATGATAAAGGAAATTATAGAGATATGGTAATAAAAGTAGTAGATGATAAGTTATTGGAATACACAGGAGGTATTGTGCAGGGGATGAGTGGAGCTCCAATAATACAAAATAATAAAATTATTGGTGCAATAACTCATGTTTTTAGAGATAATCCGAAAAAAGGATATGGTATTTTTATAGATGAAATGATAAAATTGTAGGTGAGGCATTAAAAAATTTTATTATTTTATCAATTATCTAGAAGGAATATAATTTTGAAGTGTCGAATATGCATTAGAGTAGATAATTAAGAGCAATTGTGTAAAAAGTTTAGTTTTCTGTAATAAGAAGATGTTTTTTAATGGGGGGATTTTTAGTGGAAAAAATCAAAATAGTTTTAGCAGATGACAATAAGGATTTTTGTCAGGTATTAAAAGAGTATTTGTCTAATGAGGATGATATCGATATATTAGGCATAGCTAAGGATGGAATTGAAGCATTAGACTTAGTAAAAAAGACACAACCGGACTTATTAATATTAGACGTAATAATGCCACATCTAGATGGATTAGGTGTAATTGAAAAATTGAATACAATGGATATACCTAAAATGCCAAAAATAATAGTACTATCAGCAGTAGGTCAAGATAAGATAACTCAAAGCGCAATAAATCTAGGAGCAGATTACTACATAGTAAAGCCGTTTGATTTTGTTGTGTTTATAAACAGAATTAGAGAATTGGTTTCTAATAGAGTTGCTCAAGTTGAGCCAAAGCCTAGACCAGTTCAAGAAACTCAAATGACTAGAAGTGATTTCGTTAAGAATGTAGGGAATATAGAAACAGAAATCACAAATATAATACATGAAATAGGAGTACCAGCTCATATAAAAGGATATTTATATTTAAGAGAAGCAATAAAAATGGTTATTGATAATGTTGAGCTTTTAGGTGCAGTAACAAAAGAGTTATATCCAAGTATAGCTAAAAAATTCAATACAACACCAAGTAGAGTTGAGAGAGCGATAAGACATGCGATAGAGGTTGCGTGGAGTAGAGGAAAAGTTGACACAATAAATCAACTATTTGGATATACAGTACACAATACTAAAGGAAAACCAACTAACTCGGAATTTATAGCAATGATTGCTGATAAATTAAGACTAGAGCATAGTATGGTTAAATAAATAGACACAAAAAGTAGGGCTTTTTAATTAAGGCATTGGCGATAAATATGTATTACAAGTAGCGAAATGGTATAACCAGTAGGGTTATACTGTTTCGCTATTTTAATAAGTATAAAATTTTTTCTTTATTTTTTCTTTACTATTCGTTCAATATATTAATATAATAAATTTATTTATACTATACTTATAGTATATGTCTTTATAAGTTACAAAATGGAAGGAGTTTATTTTTTAAGAATGAATGTTGAATAAAATATAATAAACTTTATATTTTAAAGAATATTGTTGAATGTGTTAAATAAAAAAATAATAGAATATAGTATTATAAATGCCAAAGATGCAAAACAAACTTAAAACATTTATTTTATTGTTAAGTAATGCTATAATATAATGTGATTTTAATAATGATAGTGGAGGTTTAAAAATGAGAGTCGAGGCCCCTATAAAAGTAGATCGAAAAACCAAAAAACTTGCTAAAAGAGTTGAAAGTGGGGAAATAGCAGTTATAAATCATATCGATATAGATGAAGTTGCTGCAAACTCTTTAGTAGAAGCTAAAATAAAACTTGTCATAAATGCGGCTCCTTCTATAAGTGGTAGGTATCCCAATAAAGGTCCAGGGATATTAACTGAAAATAATATACTAATAATTGATAATATTGGAGAAGAATTATTTGAAGAATTAAAAGAAGGAGAAACTATAGAAGTTGTAGATGGAAAGATATATAGAGAAGGAAAATTTTTAGGTGCAGGCGAAGTTTTAGACAAGTATGAAGTTTCACACCAAATAAAGGCTGCTTATGAGAATTTAGCTGTAGAATTGGATAGATTTATAGATAATACTATAGATTATGCTAAAAAAGAAAAAGGATTTATACTTGGAGAAGTAGAAATTCCAAAAGTGAAAACTAATTACGCTAATAAACATGTATTGATAGTTGTGAGAGGTCAGGACTATAAAGAAGATTTGAGTACAATGCTTTCTTATATAGAAGAGGTAAAGCCAGTCTTGGTTGGTGTTGATGGTGGAGCAGATGCTTTAATTGAGTTTGGATATACTCCAGATGTAATTGTAGGAGATATGGATAGTGTAAGTGATGAAGCTTTAAAAAAGGCTAGCGAAATAGTAGTACATGCTTATACAGATGGAAGGGCTCCAGGTCTTAAGAGGGTTCAGGAATTAGGCCTAGATGCAATTGTATTTCCTGCACCAGGAACTAGTGAAGATATAGCTATGCTTATTGCTTATGAGTATAAGGCTGAGTTAATAGTAGCAGTTGGAACACATTCAAATATGATTGATTTCCTAGAAAAAGGTAGAAAAGGTATGGCAAGTACTTTTCTAGTTAGGCTTAAAATAGGTTCAAGACTTATAGACGCTAAAGGTGTCAATCTGTTATACAGAAGTAAATTAAAAATAAAGTACATATGGGCATTAATAGCAACAGCTTTGTTCCCTGTATTGGTAGTCGCATCACTATCACCAGGTGTTCAACAATTTATACAACTAATGCAATTAAAATTTAGAGTATTATTACAGATGTAAATTTTAGGAGGATAAATATGCATATTAATATGAAATATTATATAGTCACTATAGGTGCTATATTTATAGCTTTGGGTATAGGCATGTTAGTAGGATTTAATTTAAATAATAATCAACAATTAAGTGAACAACAAGCAAATATAATAAATGATTTAGATGACAAGTTTAATATTTTAAAAGAGAAAAATGATAAACTTGATGGTGACTTAGCAAATGTAAATAAGGATTATGAAGAAGCAGTTAATTTTATAAATAAAAATGTAGATAAGATTTTAGCTGGTTCATTAAATGGTAAAAGCATAGGAATAATATCAGCTAATGAAAATGATGATTATACAAAAAATATAGAAGACATAATAAATAAATCTAATGGAAATATTGCCTTCAATATAGTATTAAAAGAAAATATAACAAATCCAGAAAAGTTAAAAGAAATCTCAACTAAATTAGGTGCAGATATAAAAAATGCAAGCGATGCTGTCAATTATATAATGGATACCCTTAAAAAAGAAGATGCAAGTGATATTCTGACATATCTTCAAGAACTAGATGTAATAAAGTTTAACTCTCTTGGTAATACATATCTAAAATATGACTCTGTTGTAATAGCTGGTGGAAATGATGCAAAAGATAGTGCAAAACAGTTTGAAAAAATAGAAAAATTTGTAGTTTCAAAACTTAAATCAGAAAATAAATATTTAGTAGAAGTTCAAAATACAGGAGTTAAAACTTCTTATGTAGAACTATATTCTAAAAACAAGGTTGCAACTGTAGATAATATTGATGAAGGAATAGGAAGTATATCTCTAGCTATTCTTTTACAACAAGGAAACATAGTTGGTAACTTTGGTAGATTAGATACTGCAACTTCATTGTTGCCATCTATTAAATAGAAATAATTTTAAGGAGAGAAAAAATGGATTCTTATATAAGTATAATAATACCAGCTTATAACGAAGAAAGTAGAATAAAATATACATTAGATAGTATAGTGGATATTAAACAAATAAACGAGATAATAGTTGTTGATGATGGTTCAATTGATAATACTGCTAAAGTTGTATCTGAATTAGAGAATGAAAAGATTAAATTTTTTAAGTTAGATAAAAATAGAGGCAAAGGATATGCTTTAAATTATGGTATTAAGTTAGCAATGAAAAATGCAGATATTATAGGATTTCTAGATGGAGATTTAGGAAGTTCTGCTAAAGAAGTTGAAAAATTAATAGTACCTATATTAAATGGTGATGCTGATGTTACTATAGCTAAGTTTCCTCCTGCAAAGAAAAAAGGCGGTCTGGGATTTGTAAAAGGTTTAGCTAAAAATTCTGTGTTTGAGATGACAGGTGTTGAGTTAGATGCGACTTTATCAGGTCAAAGAATATTTAAAAGAGAAGTTTTAGAAAAGTTTGATGAAATACCTTTTGGATATGGAGTAGAAGTTGGTATGACTATTGATATCTTAAAGTATGGATTTAAAATTAAAGAAGTATTAGTAAATATGACTCATAATGAAACAGGAAGAAATTTAAAAGGGTTTATTCATAGAGGAAAACAGTATTATCATATAAAAAAGGTTTTAGGACAAAAAAAGAAAGAATGGAGGTAATATCTTAGTGGAAGATTATATACTTTATACCATTTTATTATTAACAGGATTATTTGGAACCTATGCTGTAATACCACTATTTAAAAATCTATTAATAAATGGAAATATACTTAGACCAAACTATAAAAAAGATATGATACCAGTAAGTATGGGAATTGTTTTTTTGCCTATGGTTGTAATTAATGGGATAATACTTACTTTCTTTACTACAGAATATAGGGATTTAACATATATATTTATGTTTATGTTTGGTATGATATCGATGTTCTTTGCAGGGATATTAGATGATATTATTGGAAATAGAGATGTAAGTGGATTAAAAGGACATTTTAAAAGTTTATTTAAAGGAAGTCTTACAACAGGAGGTTTTAAAGCATTATTTGGCGGATTTGTAGGACTTATAGTTTCTGTTGCTATATCAAAAGATATAATTGACATAATAATAAACACACTGATAATAGCGTTATCAACCAACTTAATGAATCTCTTGGATTTAAGACCAGGAAGAGCAATAAAAGTATATTTATTTATAATGGTGATTATATTTTTGACATTAACAGGTTTTGTTCAAGTGCTTCCATTACTTATAGTACCAAATGTGCTTGCGTATTTTAATTATGATTTAAAAGCAAGAGCAATGATGGGAGATACTGGTTCAAATGTTCTTGGAATATCTATTGGAATTATGATTGCTTTTGGATATTCATTTAATGTTAGATTGGGATGGTTAATATTTGTAGTTATTATGCATATATTCACTGAGAAATACTCATTAACTAAGATAATAGAAAAAAATAAATTATTAAATTTTATAGATAAATTAGGAAGGTAACATTATGATAAGTAAAAGAGTGGGGATTGTTGAATCAATAGTAAGCCAAACTGAAACGCTTGATGATATAAGAGTGAATATAAATGGGGAAGTGCAAAGGGCATACAATTATCCAAAGCTATCTGGAACTATAAATGTAGGAGATGAAGTAGTTTTAAATACAACAGCAGTAGAACTGAGTTTAGGTACAGGTGGATATCATTTTGTAATAACTAATTTAAATAATTTAGAATCTACTTTAACTGAAGGTGGTCATATAATGAAACTTAGATATACACCTCTCCAAATAAAAGTTGATTCTATTGAAGAACAAGAAAGTATTTATCATGATGAATTTGGAAAGTTTAAAGGATTAGAAGGTCTTTCTGTTGTAGTAGGAACTCTTCACAGTATGTTGACTCCATTTGCAGCTTCATTTAAAAGAAGTAATCCCAATAAAAAATTAGTATATATAATGACTGATGGAGCATCTCTTCCAATATATTTAAGTAAAAACGTGGACACTTTAAAAGAAAAAAAATTAATAGACAATACTATAACGATAGGTAATGCATTTGGTGGAGATTATGAATGTATAAATATATATACTGCACTAATTACAGCTAAAGAAATATTAAAGGCAGATGCAGTATTTGTAAGTATGGGACCAGGAATTGCTGGAACAGGAACAAAATATGGATTTACAGGAATTGAACAAGGTCCAATTCTCGATGCTGTAAAAAAACTTGGAGGAAGAGCAATAGCAATTCCAAGAATTAGTTTTGCGGATAAAAGAGAAAGACATCAAGGTATTTCACATCATAGTATGACCGTATTTAAAGAGATTGTAAATGTAAATATAGATATACCAATAACTATATATGATGATGAAAAATTAAAGTTTATAAAAGAACAAGTAAGCTCAAATGGTTTAGATAAAAAGCATAATATAATTTATATAGATAATAATAAAACAAAAGAGGACTTAGAATATTTTAATCTAAAAGTAAAAAGTATGGGAAGAAATTACGAACAAGATGAGGCATTTTTTAAAGCTGCAAGCACAGCAGCATATTACTTAATGGAGGTTTAAGATGGTATTAGAAGAAAAAACTATTAGTAGTGATAGGGTTTATACAGGTAAAGTAATTACTTTAAAGGTCGATACTGTTGAAATTCCAGGGCAAGGATATCAAAAAAGGGAGTTAGTAGAAGTTGGTGGAGCAGTAGGAATAGTTGCAGTTACAGATGATAACAAGATTGTACTAGTTAAACAATTTAGAAAGCCTATAGAAAAGCCAATTTTCGAAATTCCAGCTGGTAAGTTAGAAAAAAATGAAAGTCCAAAAGAATGTGCTGAGAGAGAACTAAAAGAAGAAACTGGATATAGTGCAAAAAATATTAAATTAATACATAAATTTTTCACTTCAGCAGGTTTTTCCAATGAGATAATGTTTGTATATTTAGCAACAGGGCTTACTCCAGGAGAGAATAATTTAGATGCAGATGAGTTTTTAGATGTATATGAAGTTGAGCTTGAAGAGGCATATAATATGGTATTAAAAAATGAGATTGAAGATGCAAAGACTTCTATTGGATTATTATTAGTAAAAGATATGTTTAAAAATTAATATTTATAAAAATGAATAACCCTTTGTCCTAAAGCATATTATTTTATAAAGGACAAGGGGGAATAAAATTGAGAAGAACATATAGAAGAAATGATTTTAGAGAATTGAATAGACAAATAATTATTATAGGATTATTGTTTATGATGTCTATTGTTATTGGGTCTTACATAAATAAAATCTTGCCAGGTTCTAGTGACAATATATTAAACAATATAAATCCTGCTGTAGAGTATTATAATCTAAATCTAAACATAAAAGAGACAGTTATACAAAATTTGAAGTCAGATGGAATTTTTATGGGCTCAATAGCTCTGTTAAGTCTATTTGTAGTAACGATTCCAGCTGTAATAGTAGTTTTTGTATTAAAAGGTATGTCCATAGGATATACAATAAATAGTTTTATATTAGCATTAAAGTTTAAAAGCGTAAAAATGATTTTAATAATATTATTTAAAAATTTGATTATTATTCCATGTGCAATCATATTAACATTAATTAGTATAAGCTATTTCAAAGAGATGGTTTATGAATTTAAAAAGAACAACAGAAAAAATATGCAATTTTTAGTTAAGAGGTATATACTAAATATTATAATTATAATAGCACTATCATTGGGGTTGCAATTAATATTAAATACTGCAAGTATTGGTATTATTAAGTTCCTAGTTAAATAAAGGAGTTTATAATGGATATTATAGAGGGATATATAGATTACATAAAAGATAAAAAAAGATTATCAGAGAATACAGTGGCATCATACTTTATGGATATAAAAAAATATATGGAATATATAAATCAAAAAAGTATTAAACTAGTAGATATAGTTGAAAATGATATTATAAGTTATTTAATAAAGTTGGAAAAAGATAATGTGTCAATAGCTACAATAGCGAGGATGATATCCTCTATAAAATCTTTTCACGATTACTTATTTTTAAATCATGTATGCACAAATAATCCTGCAAAGGACATAAAAAAACCTAAAATAAAAAAAGAAAATATAAATATACTTACAGAAGAAGAAATTGAAAGATTATTGAAGTTTCCAAAGTTAACAACACCTAAGTTGGTTAGGGACAAGGCTATTTTTGAAGTGTTATATGGGACTGGTATAAAAGTGTCTGAATTAGTAGATATGAACATAGAAGATGTTGATTTGGATATTGACTATATATATTGTAATTCATGTTGTAAAAGTCAAAGAGTGATACCACTTTGTGATATCACAAAACTTTATTTGGAGAAGTATTTAAAAGAAGCAAGACCTAAAATGGCTGTAGAAGGTGAAAATTCATTATTTGTAAGTTCATTAGGCCAAAGATTTACACGACAAGGTCTTTGGAAAGTCATAAAGAAATATTCTAATTTAGCTAATATAGATAAAAATATAAATCCTACAATGCTTAGACATTCATTTGCAATTCATTTGTTAAATGAAGGGGCTAACATTGCTGTTGTAAGTAAAATTTTAGGAAACGTTAATCTATCTAGCCTTCAAGTATATTTAAATCATATAGATAAAAACGTGAGAAGAGAAATAAAGGAAAAACATCCTAGAAATGATATTGATATAGAATTACAAAAAGCAGAGGCTAAATAGACTGTATAGCAAATTTTATAATTTAAAAGGAGCGTATTTATATGAGCAGAGTGATTTGGATTGTAATTGACAGTGTTGGGATAGGAGCGTTGCCTGATGCCGAAAAATTTGGAGACAGTAAGGATGTAAGTACTCTTGGAAATATATTTAAAGAATATCCAGATATACAAATTCCTAATATGAGAAAATTAGGCATAGGAAATATAGATGGTGTAGATTTTTTTGAAAGTATAAAAGAGCCAATAGGTTGTTTTGGAAAATGCAAGGAAATGTCTCAAGGAAAAGATACTACCACTGGTCATTGGGAAATGACTGGCATAATAGTTGACAAACCTTTTAAAACATTTGAACATGGATTTTCAAAAGAAATAATAGAAGAATTTGAGCAAAAAACTGGAAGAAAAGTAATAGGAAATAAACCAGCTTCAGGAACTGTAATAATTGATGAATATGGAGAACACCAAATAAAAACTGGAGATGTAATAGTATACACTTCAGCTGATAGTGTATTTCAAATAGCTGCTAATGAAGAGATAATCCCACTAGAAGAACTTTACAATATGTGTAAAATAGCTAGGGAGATAATGATGGGAGATAATGCAGTTGCTAGAGTAATTGCTAGACCATTTATAGGGAAGAAAACAGGTGAATTTGTTAGAACTTCAAACAGAAGAGACTATTCATTAGACCCATTTGAACCAACAGTTCTTGATAATATAAAAGAGTCAGGGCTTGACGTTTTGGCAGTTGGAAAAATAGAAGATATTTTTAATGGAAAAGGGATTACAGATGCTATCCATACTAAGAGTAATATGGATGGAGTAGATGAAACTTTAAATTATATGAAGCAAGAAAATAAAGGTCTGATATATTCAAATCTTGTCGATTTTGATTCTAAATATGGTCATAGAAGAGACCCAGAAGGATATAAGAAGGCCCTTGAAGAGTTTGACAGTAGACTTCCAGAAATAATGGATAATATGAGAGAAGATGACGTTCTTATAATCAATGCAGACCATGGAAATGACCCAACATATAAAGGTACAGACCATACAAGAGAATATATACCAGTTATGATTTATGGGAATAAAGTTAAAAAAGGATTTAATTTAGGAATAAAAGATACTTTTGCTGATATTGGAGCAACTGTTGCAGATATACTAGATGTAAAATTACCTAAACATGGCTCAAGTTTTAAAAAAGAATTATTCTAAATTAAGAGGTAAATAACAAATTAAAAAATTTAGCTTAATAGAATGGAGGGATTGGATGTTTGAAAATATAGAGCAAAGTAACAAATTTATAAATTCCAAAATTAGTATAAAACCTAAAATTGGTCTGATATTAGGTTCTGGACTTGGGGATTTGGCAAATGATATAGAAGATTCTGTTACAATTAAATATAGTGAAATTCCCAATTTCCCTGTGTCAACAGTAGAAGGACATGCTGGACAACTTGTTATTGGAAAGCTTGAAGGGAAAGAAGTAGTTGCTATGCAGGGGAGATTTCATTACTATGAAGGATATTCTCAAAAAGAAGCTACTTTTCCAGTAAGAGTTATGAAAGCTTTAGGTGTCGAAACTCTTATAGTAACCAATGCTGCTGGAGGCGTAAATAAAAAGTTTAAAGCAGGAGACTTGATGATTATAAGAGACCATATAAACTTTAGTGGAAGCAATCCATTAGTAGGTAAAAATGATGATAGACTTGGAGCTAGATTTCCAGATATGTCAGATGCTTATTCTTCTAAATATATAGATATAGTCAAAGATTGTGCAAAGAAATACAATATAGATGTAAAAGAAGGTGTTTATATGTTTTTTAGTGGGCCAAATTATGAAACACCAGCAGAAGTAAGAATGGCCCAAATATTAGGCGCTGATGCTGTAGGAATGTCTACTGTTCCAGAAGTAATAGTAGCAGCACATTCTAATATTAGTGTTATTGGTATATCTTGTATAACTAATATGGCTGCTGGTATCTTAAATCAGCCATTAAGTCATGAGGAAGTAATACAAACTACTCAAAAAGTTAAATCAGAATTTATGAATTTAGTTAAGAGCACAGTAAAAAAATTATAAGTATTTTGAGTGGATTTATAGTGAAATAGTTAATGTATTATTTGAAAAGAATTAATAAGAAGCTGTCTTGATATAGAAAGTTATTTCTAATGAAAGACAGTTTTTTTATAATACTATAATATTTGAAAGTGTTTTGAAGTTTAATATTTATTCAAATTATTACAGATTAGAATGGAGATTTCAAGTATGAGAATGTATGATATTATAAAAAAGAAGAGAGATAAACTAGAACTTAGTAAAGAAGAAATACATTATTTTATAGAAAACTATTCAAAAGGGAATATACCCGATTATCAGGCTTCTGCACTATTAATGTCTATTTATCTAAATAAGATGAATAAACAAGAAACCGTGTATCTTACAGAAGCAATGATGCACTCTGGTGATATTATAAATCTATCAGGTATAGAGGGTATAAAGGTAGATAAGCATAGTACTGGTGGTGTTGGAGATAAGACTACCATAGCTCTTATACCTTTAGTTGCTTCATGTGGAGCACCAGTTGCAAAAATGTCTGGTAGAGGTCTTGGTCATACTGGTGGCACTATTGATAAATTGGAGTCTATACCAGGTTTTTCAACAGAGATGGATATAAATAAGTTTATTGATTCTGTAAATAACTCTAAAATAGCAGTATGTGGCCAAAGTGCAAAGGTAGCAATTGCAGATAAGAAAATATATGCACTTAGAGATGTTACAGCAACTGTTGATAATATATCATTAATAGCATCTAGTGTAATGTCCAAAAAATTGTCCTCAGGAGCGGATGCAATTGTGCTAGATGTAAAAACTGGAGATGGAGCATTTATGAAGACTTTAGAAGAGTCTTTTGAATTAGCTAAATCTATGGTTGATATAGGTACTGGTATGAACAAAGATACAATAGGGATTGTAACAGATATGGATGAACCTTTAGGTTTTGCAATAGGAAATTCTTTAGAAGTTATAGAAGCAATTGAAACTTTAAAAGGAAATGGCCCTAAAGACCTTGTTGAACTATGTGAAGTATTAGGAGCATATATGTTAGTTTTATCAAAGGTTGCACATGATTTTGATGATGGTATTGAAAAGATAAGAGAATCTATAAAATCTGGAAGTGCTATACAGAAACTTAAAGAATTTATAGAAAATCAAGGCGGAAATAAAAATATAGTAGATGATTATTCTTTATTCAAAAAACCAAAGTATAAACATCCAGTTAAATCAAACAAATCAGGTTATATAAGTAAAATTAAGGCTGAAGAAGTTGGTTTATCAGCAATGATTCTTGGAGCAGGTAGAGAGACTAAGGCGGATATTTTGGATTTATCAGCAGGGATAGTCTTAGAAAAGAAAGTTGGAGATTATGTAAATGAAGGTGAAGTTTTAGCATATTTGTATTATGATGATGAACAAAAGTTTTTATTAGCAAAAGACAAATTTGTTAATTCATATTCGATTGTAGATGAAAAAATAGAAAAAAATAAATTAATATATGGTATCGTAACACAGTGTGGAATTAAAAAGTTTTAGAAAATTTTAGAAAAGTGATTATAAAAGACCTAACATGTCAAAAATAGTGTTAGGTTTTTTATTTTTTTGATATATAAATAAGTTTATTCTACAAGATGATTGAAAATTACAGTATCTAGATTTATAATAGAAAATGGATAAATATACATAAGGAGTAGATTATATTATGAATTTTAAAGAAAATAGATTAAAAATAGCAGCATTAATAATTGTTATTTTAATTATCTTAGCAGGGGTGTTTATATCCATGCAAATAGGTCCTTATAATAAAAATAACAAGAATGATGTAATTATTGATATTCCAAGTGGAGCATCTGTCGGAAAAATATCTGACATATTATATGAAAATAAATTAATAAAAAATGAACTATTATTTAAACTCCTGGTAAAGGTTAGTAATAAAGCTCCATCCATAAAATCAGGAACATATTTACTTAACCAATCGTACTCAAATAATGATATAATAACTCTTTTGGTTTCAGGTAAAATATATCAGGATGGTGTAAAAATTACTGTTCCAGAGGGTGCTACATCCAAAGAAATTATAGCGATGTTAGTGAATAAAAATTTAGGAGATAAAGCTACTTTTGAAAATTTAATAAAAAAACCTCAAGAATTTTATGATAAATTTGTGTACTTGAAGGAGGATGGAATAACTTCTTTAGAAGGATTCTTATATCCAGAAACTTATTATTTTAATTCGAAAAAACAATCAGAAAAAGACATTTTAAGTGAAATGTTAAAGGTATTTGATAGTAAATATACGGACAAGCTTAAAAATAAGCAAAAAGAATTAAAGATGACTCTTCAAGAAGTAATGGAAATGGCTTCAATAATCGAGAAAGAAGCAGTACTTGATAAAGATAGACCAATAATAGCAAGTGTATTTTATAATAGACTTAAAGTAGGTATGCCTCTTCAATCAGATGCGACAATACAATATATATTTGAAGAGAGAAAGAAAATTGTAACATATGATGATTTAAAAATTGATTCACCATATAATAGTTATAAAAATAAAGGTTTACCTCCTACACCAATATCAAATCCTGGTATAAAATCTATTGAAGCTGCACTATATCCAGATAAAACTGATTATCTGTATTTTGTAGCTAAGATTGATGGTGGGAATAACTATAGTACAAACTACCAAGACCATTTAAAATATGTCAAAGAATATAAAGAAGCGAGAGATAAACAGGACAAAGATACAAAAACAACAAATAAAGAAAATACAAAAAAATAAACAATGATTATAAAAAGTCTAACAGGGTAAAAATAATGTTGGGCTTTTTTATTGAAAATTGTTATTCTTAGATTTATAATAAAGAAAGTGTAAACATATATAACAATATGAATTTAAAAAATAATAAATTAAGACAATGTTTTAATATTTATTATTTTAGGGAGTGTTTTTATGAGTAATATAGTTAATGACTTAGTTGAAGATTATATAAGAGTGACATTAAAAGAAAAAGAAGGACTTTTAAAAGACTTAGAAATTTATGCAGAGGAAAATAGCGTTCCTATAATACATAAAGAAGTCTCAGATTTATTAAAAGTCTTATTAAAGATTCAAAAGCCAAAGAGAGTTTTAGAAGTAGGATGTGCAATTGGTTATTCTTCTATTTTTTTTGCAACTATTATAGGAAAAGATGCAGATATAATAACTGTTGAAAGAAATGAAAAAATGATAGAAAAAGCAAAAGTAAATATAAAATTAGCTGGATTTGACGATAACATAACTATACTAGAAGGAGATGCAGAAGAAAAACTTAGTCAAGTCCAAGGTGAATTTGACCTTATATTTATAGATGCAGCTAAAGGTCAATATAAGTTGTTCTTTGATTTAGTTATAGATAAATTAAAAGATGGTGGACTTTTAGTATCTGATAATATTTTATATAAGGGTATGGTTGCACATGATGATTTCGTTATAAGAAGAAAGAAAACCATAGTAAAAAGAATGAGAAATTATTTAGATTATATATGTAATTGTGACTATTTAAGTACATCATTAATACCAATAGGTGATGGTGTAGCACTAAGTTATAAAGAAAGTAAAAGAGGTGACGTAGATGGAATTAAATAAAGTTGAACTTTTAGCTCCAGCAGGTGATTTGGAGAGATTAAAAATAGCTATAACATATGGAGCAGATGCTGTTTATATAGGTGGAGAAATTTTTGGAATGAGGTCTGCTGCAAAGAATTTTAGTAAGGAAGATATGGCAGAAGGAGTAGCTTTTGCACATGAAAGAGGAAAAAAAGTATTTGTAACAGTAAATATAATACCTCATAATGAAGATTTTCTACAATTAGAAGATTATTTATTGGAATTAGAAGAGATAGGAATAGATGCAGTCATAATAGCTGACCCAGGAGTTCTTAGTGTTATTAAAAAAGTAATTCCAAATATGGAAATACATTTAAGTACACAAGCAAATACAACTAACTATTTAAGTGCAAAATTTTGGTATGAGCATGGAATAAAAAGAGTTGTGGTGGCAAGAGAATTATCTTTTGATGAAATATCTGAGATAAGAGCAAAGACACCTTTAGACATGGATATAGAAGCATTTATGCATGGAGCTATGTGTATCTCTTATTCTGGAAGATGTCTAATAAGTAATTATATGACTGGAAGAGATGCAAATAAAGGTTCTTGTGCTCAGTCTTGTAGATGGCAATATCATTTAGTAGAAGAAAAAAGACCTGGTGAGTATTTCCCAATATATGAAGATGAAAGAGGAACGTTCTTCTTTAATTCAAAAGATTTATGTATGATAGAGTATATACCAGAATTAATCAAATCTGGTATAACAAGTTTAAAGATAGAAGGTAGAATGAAGACTTCATACTATGTAGCTACTGTTGTAAGAGCATACAGAATGGCAATAGATGAATTTTATAAAGACCCAGAAAACTGGAAATTCAATCCAATGTGGATGGAAGAATTAAAAAAAGGTAGCCATAGACATTTTACATCAGGTTTTTACTTGAATAAACCAACAACAGAAGACCAAAATTATCAGTCAGCATCATATGTTAGAAACTATGATTTTATAGGTATAGTTAGAGAAACAGAAGATGAAGATGGTCTTGTTGTAGTTGAGCAAAGAAATAAAATGTGTGTTGGTGATGAAATAGAGGTCATGGGACCATATAAAGAAACTATGTTCACTAAAATTGAAGAAATGTATAATGAAGAAGGAGAAGCTATAGAGTCAGCTCCTCATCCTAGACAAATAGTTAAATTAAAACTATCAGTAAAAGTTGGTAAGGATTATATGCTTAGAAAAGTTATAGAAGAGAAGGTTGAAGAATAATAAAAATTTGATAAAGATAGTATTAGCCCCTTAGAAATTGTCAATAATGAAATTATCTAAGGGGTGATTTCATGTCAAAAAAGAAGACTCCATTTTTGAAAAAAGTGGGAAAGAGAAGCTGGTATATATTTACTATAATTTTGATAATTTATAGTGCTTTAATTTATAGACTAGTTGATATACAAGTATTAAAAGGTGATAAATACAAACAGAGTGTAGAATCGCAAAGTGTTGAGAAAGTAGAGTTAAATAGTGGAAGAGGAATAATTTATGATAGAAATAACAAAAAACTTACAGATACAAGTAAAACTCAGGTATTGGTGGTTGAAAAGGAAAAATTAAATAATAACTATAAGATTTTAGAGCTGGTTAAGAAGGCTACTAAGATGAAAGATTTGGATATATATAAAGCTATACAAGAACAATTAACACATCCTATAATACAGATTCAGGCTAAAGATATCGATAATAGAATGAAAAAAGAGCTTGAGAAAAATGGAATAATGATAGAAGAAAAAACTATGCGATATTCAAAAGATGGTTTATTGTCACATACAATAGGATATATAAAAGAGGATGATAAGTCAGGACAAGCAGGAATCGAGAAAAGTATGGACAGTGTGCTTAGAAATTCAAATGAAAAGTATATAAGTGCTTTTAAAGCTGGAGATGCAGGAAATGAAAAATCTCTAAACATACTAAAGGGAAGTGTAAAAACTATTGATGATAAGGCTAAAGATAGACATCTAAAAACTACAATTGATTATGATATTCAGAAAAAATTAGAACAGATACTAGATAAAGAAGAAAACCCTACAGCAGTGGTAATTTCAGAAGCTTCTACAGGTGAAATTCTTGCAATGTGTTCTAGACCTAATTTTGACCAAAATGATATATCAAAAAGTTTGAAAGGAAAAAATGGAGAATTTGAAAATAGAGTTATAAAGGCTACATATCCACCAGGGTCTGTATTTAAGATGGTAGTTTTATTTTCTGCACTTGAAAATGGTGTTGTAGATGAGAACTATACTTATAACTGTACAGGAAAGACTAAAGTTGGAAATACTAATGAAATATTACGATGTAATAAAATAAATGGTCATGGTTTCCAAAATTTAAGACAAACTTTTTCTAATTCATGTAATCCTGCATTTTTAGATATAGCTATGAAACTTGGCAAAGAAAAGATACTTAAATCTGCTGAAAGACTGCATTTATTTGAAAAGGTTGATATTGGTCTTGATGAAGAAAAAGTTAGAGAAGCTCCCAAAAACATATCAATACGAAATTTAGCTATAGGACAAGAAAATATAGAATTTACACCACTTCAAATAAATCAAATGACTCAAATAATGGCTAATAATGGAACATTCAAACCATTATATTTATATAAAAGTATTGTGGATAATAATATGAATACAATAAAAACTTATAAGTCTTCAAAAAAGGAAGAACTGATTTCTCCTTATGTGTGTACACAAGTTAAAGAGATTATGAAGTCTGTGTCTAAGGATGGTACAGCTAAAGACTTAAAGGATTTAGAAGGTGGATGTGGAGTTAAAACTGGTACAGCTCAAAGTAGTTTAAATAAAAAAGCAATAGACCATGGATGGATAACTGGATTTTATCCTGAAGAAAGACCTAAGTATGTAATAACTGTGTTAGTAGAAGGAACTCAAAAAGGAAGTAAATCTGCAATACCTATATTTAAAGAAATATGTGAAAGCATACAATAAAATTATATATTATAAAATTTAAGGATATATCGTAATTTTTAGATTAAAGACTATGTCTAATACTATTACGATATATCCTTTTAAAAATTATAATATTAACTTTCTTGAACAAGCTCTTTTTCTAGTTTTTTAAGAGCTTTTTTTTCGATTCTAGATACATATGACCTCGATATATCGAGTTTTTGTGCAATTTCTCTTTGCGTTTTATACCCATAAGGAGTTAACCCATATCTTAACTGTACAATTTCTCTTTCTCTAGGAGTAAGAATTTTGTTTAGTTGCTCATAAAGTTTTCCGACTTGAACTTTTAGCTCAACCTCATCAAGAACATGGTTAGCTTCTGTACCAAGTATATCTAAAAGACTTATTTCATTACACACTACGCTTTATATGTTATTAATATCACTGCTTTTCATATAATTTCAGATGGACTGTTAACTCAAAGGAATCTAGTTTTTGTTCTTTAGATTTGTAATAAACAGCTCTATCAATGACAGATTTCAAAAGTTTATTTTTTCCAAGAGAATCTGAATCATGATAAAGAGATAGAACTGTTTTAATATCTTCTATCATTTTTGAAGTATCTTTTTTAACTATATCTAATTTATTTTTTAGTGTTTCTATTGAAATTTTAATTTCTTCAATTCTTGAATCTATATTATTAGACCTATCAATAAATGTATCTTCATCATATATGCCACGTTCTAATAAATCATACAACTTATTTTTTTGTTTTCCTAATTCTTTTAATTCAGTTTCTAAGCCTTTCAATACTCGTTTTTGAAATTCTATATTATTATCAGTATTACTTTTCTTTAAATCTATATCAGATATTCTTAACTGGTATTTTTTTACTGCATCTTCTAATGACTTCAAAATAGCAGATTCAACAAATTCAAAGCGAGAACTCTTATTACAACCAGGATGATAACAAATTATATAATCATGGTCTGTATATGGTCTATATACTAGAGGTCTACCACAGTTTTTACAGATTACTATGCCTGCAAGTGGATTCTTTATTTGATTACCATAACTAACATGACCATTTTTATTAAGTATATTCTGAGCTTTTTTCCAAACCAATTCACTTATTAGAGGTTCATGTTTACCTTTCGCTTCAATCCATTCGTCTTTAGGTCTTAATTTAACTGTTTTCATTTTATTTGGATTTTTGGATTTTTTATAATCTTTCTTTCGCCATTGTATATAACCACAATAAACTTTGTTTTTTATTATATTTGTTATTGCGGAGTTATACCAACTAGCACCTGTAGCAGTTTTAATTCCTAGATTGTTTAGATATTTAGATATTTTACTACAACCCATATCTTCATTAATATATAGGTCAAAGATAGTTCTAACTACATCAGCATCTTTATTTGGTACAAGAATTCTTTCTTTTCTACCTGTAGTTACAGCGTCATATCCAAATGGGGCAGAAGTACCTATAAAATTTCCTTCCTCAACTGATTTTATTCTTCCTCTTTGCATTCTTCTTGATATAAGTTTTAGTTCTTTTCTTGCCATAAATGCTTCAAATTCTGAGTATTCTTCATCAAATTCATCTGTTAAGTCATACGTTTTTCTAGGTGTTATAATTTTAGTTTTACTTTCTTTAAAAGTTTCTAAGATTATACCTTGGTCTTTCATATCTCCACGACCAAGTCTGTCTAAATCCATTACTAATACTGAATCATATTTATTTTCTTCAACTTCCTTTAGAAGTTCAATCATTTTTGGTCTATGTATTATGCTTTCTCCAGATACCAGTTCTTCTTTTATTTCGAGTACATTTAGATTTTGGTCTTTTGCTAGTTTTAATAGAGTTGATTTATGTCTGCTTAGAGTTTCAAATTCTCCTTGCTTTTCTGCCTCTTCATCAGCACGAGATTTTCTTAAGTATATAGCAACACTCATATAAGTAATCACACTCCTTAAATATAGTATATTAGTTATATAAGGAGATATTTCATGTTAAGCAAAATTAGTTAAGATTGTAAAAATAGTATGAAAATATCGCATGAATCGACAGTATCCAATTGGAATATATAGTATAATGCAATTGAAAACAATTTCTAGGGGGGAATTATATGTGTAATTTTAAAAAAATATTAAGTTTACTTACGGTAATGTTACTATCAGTTTTTATGGTGGCATGTTCTAGTGGGGGAGAAACAAAAGATGAAAGTAAAGGTAAGGATAAGCAATTTATTGAGGATTTAGGAAAAGGTCTAAAAGAAAGATGGGCTTTGGCATCTAAAGATGAAGCTGGGACATTAAATCTAAAGGAGAATGAAGCTTATGAGAAGTTTGTTAAAGTAGAAATGGATGCTGTATCAAAGTATAAAGATGCTGAGTTTGATAGTCCAGAACTTGGAAAATTAGCAAAAGATTATATAAAAGCTCTTGAGGATTCAAAAGAATCTATAAAATATTATTCAAAAGATGAATTAAAGTTCTTAGAACTTTGGGAAAAGCCCTATAATGAAAGAAGTACGATTTTGTTGACTTTAGTTGATAAGTTTGGTTTAAAAGTAGATGAAAAAGAATTTAAGGTATTAAAGGATAATGCACAAATTGTAAATGAAGAAAATGCATCAAAAGAAAAAATTGATGCTATGGTTAAAGGTATAAAATTTGAAAAGGTAAAGGATGAGTATGATTGGAAGACTTATCAAGCTACTGTAGAAAATACAAGTGATTTAGACCTTCAAGACTTTTATCTAGATATAAATTTAATAGATAAAGATGGTGTAATAATTGATACACAAACATCAACATCGATAAATGGAACTTGGGAAAAAGGACAAAAAGTTAGGCTTGAGTTTGATACAGATAAGGACTTTGAAAAAATAGAGTGGACACCTCATTATTCTGCAAATAACTATAGTATACTTGAATAGATGATAGAGATTTAAGGGTAATAAAGAAAGTGCTTTCTGATTTCAGAGAGTACTTTTTTATTAGATAAATTATAAATGTATTATAATTATATAAATTACCAGAATATGTTATAATAATTCTAGCAAGAAGTTGTAACCTACAATCTAAGAGTGGAGTTCATACAAACAAAGGATTATCCTCCCCATTTTAAGAAGGGAGGTGATTATGTATGGATAATTTTTTACTAAGTATATTAGCCAGTATTATGGCTAGCTATATAGTTTACTTGATAAGTAAGTTATTTAGAAAACGTAAAAAACCACTCAAAGCTGGCACTAAGAGTGGTTGGGAATTTGACTTTAAAATCAAATTCCATAAGTTTAAATAATTTCTAGTTTTTTAATCACGAACTTCACTCTACACCACATAGATTGCAGTTCTTCTTGCTTTTATTATATCACAAATTGGTATAAATATTCAAAAATAATAATTTTACTCCATAGTAAAAGTATATAATATAGTTTTTATACCATTAGTTTTCCTAGAAATTTGTTCTTTTCCTTCACCTATTAAAGTGACTATATCTATAAATATTAAGCATCCTTTCATTTTTTCCATAATATTTCTCACTCATGTATTATTTTGTTATTATTAAGTTCTGTTTAATACATTTATCTGTTTTAATTTAACAACATTTCTTTCTCAATACCCACCAACTCCTGCAAAATAAGGTTACAACATAAATTAAATACAATGTATCTATGATTGTAGTGATTGTTCATAGTACTATATTTCTAATTTTAAAATCTAAATTAAGATAGTAAATACATGTCAAATTAAAATTCTAAAAACAAGATATATATTGAGTATAAGACAAGTATATGGACTCATATTTTATAACAAGGGGTGATATTGTGAAAATACTACAACAATTTAAACCATTTAAATATGATACAGAAAAAGATATAGAGTATGATGAAAAGATTATAGCTAATCAAAGTACAGAAGTCTATATAATATATCCGCGTATTTCTAATGAAGAGAATAAAAGAAGATGGGAAGAATTTGATGCTGTAGCTAAAGAAGTAGCCATTAATATATCAATGAAAAAAGCTGATACAGTAGAATGTTAATAAAGTATAGAAGTTGCTACTATTTAGCGCTTCTTTGGTATAAAGTTGGACAAGTATTTTTAAACAACTAGGATATTAATTTACTTAGTTGATATAAGATAAAAGCGAAGAAATTTAAAAGGAATTTTTATTTTATAAAAATAATTGAATCTATAATTATAAAAGAATTTATAATTCATAGTTAATGTTAGGTTATGAAATATGTAGAAGATTTAATAATAGCAATAAAACTTGAAGAAAACTTGAAGTGTAAAAAGCTTATGTAAGATGTATTATAGAAGTTGAATCATGACAATTGTAATATGCAAAAAAATTGAGTTTGTATATTATTTGCCATAAATGTTGGATATACATTCTAACTGTGAGAAGAATTTTACTGAAAACATATATCATATTTGTAGTAACAAATAAAATTATAATCAATAGGTTAATGTGTTATTTAAATATTAAAGGAGTTTTATATAAGATATATTAAATAATTGAAATTATAAAGATACTAGTTAAAAAAATAATATGAATATGAAATGGGTGAATTAGGAGGATTTAAGTAGTGGCTAAAAATGAGTTATTATTAGAGTTACATAAAGTTTTATATAAAATGGAGAAACACTGCAATGATTTTATGAAAAAATCAAGAAAAGGAGATAATCTAAACTGTAGTGATTGTGAATTTTATATAAATAACTATGATTTAAATAATAATAGTTGTTTATATAAAGATATTAAAAATTTTAAGGTATTTGATACTGTAGATATAATGGTTAAAGCTTTAGACATGAAAGTATCTAAGGAAAGAAAAGTGAAATATCCATATATATATAAGCATTTTAAAGGTGGTTTTTATGTAACTATAGGAATTAGTAAGCCTGTTGCTTATTTTGAACTTAATAAATCATTGTTTGAAGTTGATAGTTATTATTTGGTAGCAGAAAATGGATTTAATGCAGTACATACTGAAACTAATGATATTGTGATTATATATAAAGACTCAGATGGCAATTTCTATCATCAAAAAGAAATAGATTGTGAAGAACTAGTGATTTATAAGTCTTTATATAGTGGAACTGGAGCATTTGCAAGGCCAATAGATATTTTTCTGTCTAAAGTAGATAAAGAAAAGTATCTTAATACAGCACAAGAGTATAGATTTGAGGAGTTTGAGTAGTTAACTATGATGTTTCTACTAAGGTCATATTGATACTATAAAAAATTGTAGAATATACTATCAACTTCAACAATAAAGTATGTTTTACAAAATGCCGTAAAGCCACATAAATACTAGGTCTATGTGGCTTTGTCTTACTTCATTAGAAAGTTTAAAACTCGATTATTAAAGTCTTTTGCCTCTTCATAGGTGGCGTGGCCAAGACCTTTGTATAGAAATAATTCACTATTCTTGATTCCTTCTGCTAATTCTAAAGATGACTTTGTCCCTACAATACTATCATTGTCGCCTCCAATAATTAAGGTTGGAGATGATATTTTATCCAATTTAGAATAGGAATTATGCTCAATACATGAAGTGGCTTGTATAAGAAATCTTCTAAAATCTTTTGGCTTGCCAGTATTTACAAGAAGTGGATAGAAAAAACGATATTTTTTTAAATATTTTTCTGAGTATGATTTTTCTGCTATGTCAATCATTAGACTCTTATAATCACTTTGCTCTGCCATCTTCATCCAATTACCAACGACTTCTTGTATGGTTTCATTTTGTTTTGATGAGGTAACCACCAGCATAAGTTTATTAACTAAATCTGGATAATCGGCAGCAAGATATTGTGCTATCATTCCACCTTGAGATACTCCCATAATATCTGCCTTTAAAATCCCAAGAGTTTTCATGACTTTTGCTTGATCTCTAGCCATATCTCTTGTAGAATAACCTTCTTTCAAACAGTTTTTTCTGCTGAACATATACACCTTAAACTTTTGAGCAAATTGCTTATAACTCAATGCAAAAGCGATTGCCTGTATCTGCCCATGAATTGGGGAAAGTCCATCCCCCAAACCTGGTAAGATAATCAGTGGTTTTTGGCCTTTTCCAAACTCAATATAATTCACTGTTTCCTTGTCTACTACTACTTGATGGAATCGAGAACCATAAAACATATTTTACACCTCTTTCTTTTCACTAATAAGTCCACATTTTAAGATTGTTATGTGGTCTGTAAGGCTATTAACATATTCCTGTCGTATGTTATCAATATTTGTATTTTCTTGTATCTGAATATGAGACAAAAAATCCTCATTAAACCCAGTTAAAAACCATTTTAAAATATCAATACTCTTTTTCTTATCAAATCTAAGTACTGATGTGTCTACATCATACAATAGCTTATAATAAATGCTTTGACCTTCCAGGCCATACTGTGCTTCAACTTTTTGATAGATTTCAGTATTACTTTTGGTAAATGCAGTAGCAATCAATTTATATTCATTGGGGTGCTTAATATACCAATCAAATTCCAATTCTGAATATTTAATGATTCTTTCGAACAACTCTTTTGGAAGAAAATCTATTTCCTTTGCTAAACTCACAATAAGCTCTTGTGTAACAGAATCGAGTATATAGAAGTACAATTCATCCTTATTTTTAAAGTATTTGAAAAGACTTCCCTTGCTAATACCTGCATTTTGGACAATTCTATTTGTTGAACTATTTTCATATCCATATTTAGCAAATTCATCAATACTAACCCTAGTAATCTTGTTACGTTTTTCTTCACCGAGTTCAAGAAATATATTAGTAGGCATAATAACTCTCCTTTTTAAATGACCATGTGGTCACTAATTAGTTTTAAAATGGTGACCATGTGGTCACTATAATGAGTATATCCTGTATATATTTTTCTGTCAACATACTTTAAAGAAAAGCTATCAATGTGTAAATAGTATGATTCATGTAATTTTATAAGGACTAAAGAAATAGTTGACATACAAATTGTATTACTATATCATTGTATTAAGAGCTTAATACAATGATATAGTAAGGAGGCAATGAATGAAAACTAGAAAATATAATATTACAAAAGGATTGTTTATAGTATATATAATCATTTTGACATGGATAATATTATTTAAGATGCAATTTGATATTTCATCACTTGAAGCAATGAATCTTAGAAATATAAACTTAGTGCCTTTTGCTAGTTCGCTTATAGTTAATAATAGAGTAGACATATCAGAGATTATATTAAATGTAGTTGTATTTGCACCATTTGGGATATATTTATGTATGTTAAAAGAAGAGTGGAGTTTTATAAAAAAGGTTGTACCTATTTTTTTAGCAAGTTTAGTTTTTGAAACACTTCAATATATATTTGCAATAGGTGCAAGTGATATAACCGATTTGATAGGAAATACATTAGGAGGAATAATAGGAATAGCAGTTTTTGTGTTATTGTCAAAAATATTTAAGGACAAGGCAATAAAAATAATAAATATACTAGCATTGATTGTGACAGTTGTTGTGATATTATTTTTAGGATTGCTTATTATTACAAACTTATAAAGCCAATTAAAGTGTATATTAATAATGATGATGTGATTAATAAGGAGTAATAATAAACTTATAATAAATAGTAAAATACAATTGTATAAGAATTTAATTATAAATAAAAGCACATTAAATGGCGTGGGTCCAGTTGAATATCGTACTCATGCCATTTAATGTGCTTTTTATAGTATTTACTTGATAGGGTCATATCTATATATAGGTATTTTCATAAATTATCATGGAAGTATTATATCTTAAAAATTTTGGATATTTAATTCTTGATTTTCTTTTGTCTTTTCTAATAAATCTAAAGCACAATTAATACAAACCTTGATGTCTGCACTGGTACTTTTATCATAATAAGTTATATATTTATTTCTATATTCATCTATTTCTTTTCCACAACAACTACATAATACGATTACGCTCATATTTTAATTCCTCCGTCTCTGATTATTCTTAATATATTCAATAGTGTAATTTTTCTGAAAATAATAATTGTTAAAACTCTATCAACTTGACCTTTATTTTCTTATTATAATGCATTTTAATAAAAAAATAAAGGCTATATATAAAATATTTATAGAAAAAAGTATAATATGGAATATTTTATAAAATTTTATTATTTTTTATAATAATAAAATATACATTAATATCCATAAAATGACAAAGATGAAAAAACTATTAAAATAGAATATTTCTAGTTTTAATATAAAATACTTGTTTGCTATATGTATAACAATTTATTTAAGAGTATGATTTGGGTATTATATAGTGGTAAGGTAATACCTAAAAAAATTAGCTGATTTAGTTAGATTTTTAAAAGATTAAAAAATATATGCTTATACTTAACAATATAATTGATATGTATTTTTGTTTGATATAATTAAGAAAAAATTTTGATATGAGCTTATTTTACACAACAGAGTAATACATATAAAGAGTAGTATTTATTTCATTACCTTCTTTATCTGTTCCGATAGGGTCTTGTAGAGATACTTGAGTTTTATTTTTTTTGTTGGATCTAATATTCATTAAAATCTCATTTTCAATACATCTAGAAGCATATGTTGCTAATCGAGTTCCTTTATCTATGTTATAAGTTTCTATAGCTTTTATTAATCCTATTGTACCTATGGATATTAAATCATCTTGGTCTTCCGTCGAATTATTATATTTTTTTGCTATATAAGCTACTAATCTCATGTTTCTTTCAATCAATGTATCCTTTGCACTTTTATCATTTTCTATTTTAAATTTAGTTAAATACTCAATCTCTTCTTCAGGGGTTAAGGGTTTTTCAAAAGATTTAAGAGCTGCCAATAGGTCACCCCCTTTTCAACGGTCACTTTAAATTATATGAAGAAGACTTATCCAAGTTGACTGTTATCTAATAAAATAATATGTATACTTTTAGAATTTAAAACATATATTTACAAACTTTTGACCATAATATAACATAAAAAATGAGAATTTAAGTTTAAATTTTTGTTGTATATATATGAAACAAGACGAAGGAATTATTAACTTATTCAGTATAAATTGAAATTTAGATGTCAATAAATATAAAGGAGAAAGGATTATAAACAGTGAAACAAAGTTTTTCACTAATCATGCATAATTGTTTATTTGGATGATATTGATTACAAAGCTAGATTAGTAGGGGTAGTTAATATTATTAAAAATGAAGGTGGTGTACTAAAATGAAAAAAATTATATAAGATATTTATAAAGAAAATTTATAGTTAAATTTTTATATACCTTTTATATACAAAAAATTATTGAGAGGTTTTTATTATTGAAAACAAAAAAGAATGGTTTTATATCAATCGAATGTATAATGAGTATTGCTATATTATATGTTACTGTTTATTTAGTGTCGACATCTTTATATAGTTGCTATAGTTTTGTATGTAGAAATGCATCTGATAGAGAAATGTTAAGCACTGTAAAAAAATATATGGAAGATGAAAAGTACAGAATAAAAAATAGTAAATATGAGTTGATTGAGAATGGAACAAATAAAAATTACATAAATGGATATGAAGTTATCAGTACAGTAAAACAAATTTTAGATTATTATCAATGTTATGAAATAAATATAGAAATAAAAAATAATTTTAAAAAATTGAGGTTTACTAGTTATGTTACTAGACAATAGAGGTTCTATATTAATAATGACATTGATAATATTTTCTATTATAAGCACTGTGTGCATTATGTCTATAGGATTAATTTATACACATAATAATATATATGAGTTAGAATGTAAGGACATTCAATTAAAAGAAACTTCTTTGAGCGGAATAGAATTATCAATAAGTAATGTATATTCTTGTGTAAAGGAAGCTATTAATATATCAAATAATGAAGACGAATTTAAAACATATTTCTTAGGAAATAATATGATTAATTGTATAAAAAAAATAAAAGATACATCTTATAGCAACTTAGACAAAGTTTCTTTAAAGGTAGAGAATAATACTATATATGATAGAGGAGATTTTTTTGAATTAGATATAACAAGTACAGTTAAAGAGAAAAACTTTTTAAAAGTCATAAAAGTGAGGGTGAAAATTAAAAATCCATGGGTAGGGATTGATATTGAAGATTATATGGATGAGTCTCATAGTAAGGTGTTTAATGAATATAAGTTACTTGAAGAAAATGAAATCTTAAATGAATTTGAAGATGCGAGTGAAAATATGAATAATCAAGAACGTGAAGAGTCTACAGACGAAGAAATTAAACAAGATATAATTGAAAATATAAAAAAGAATTTTGATGAAAAAAATTTAGTACATGTGTATAAGTATAGAGGTGTATAACTTTGAAAAAAGAAGGAATGTGACTGTAGTAGAATTAGTGGTATCTATTAGTATAATATTATTGATAGCTACATTATCGTTTCCAAAAGATAATCTTGAAAATCAAAAGATAAATTTATTTGCACATCAACTCTGCTCAGATATAAGATATGTTAGAAGAATTAATATGTTTAGTGATTATGATACATATATATATTATATAAATCAAGATAAACAAGAAGGATATGTATTGAGAAAAGATGGTAAAAATGTTAAATCTATAGTACTACCTAAAAATGTAAAGATAGCAAGAAGTATAGACATAATAAAATTTAAATCTGATGGCTCACCTCAAAAAGCATCTACAATAGAGATATATAATCATAGACTAAGAAAAACTATAACAATAACACCTGTAAGTGGAAGAGTACTTCTGAAAGAGGGAAAATATGAAACGTAAACATGGTTACTTACTTTTAGAAAGTATAGTATCATTAGCTTCAATTGTAATATTGATAATGGTTTTATATTCTGTATTTGTGATTACAATAAATTTAAAACTTAAAATAGAAGATAACATAGAATTACAACAACAAAGTCTTGAAATTGTAAAATCTATGGAAGGAATTATTAGTAATTCTATGGGAATAATAAATCTATCTAATAATGAAGAAAGTTTTAAAAGAACAACATCTATAAAATGCAGATATGTGGATGAAGGTTTAACTGATAATGAGGAATATATAAGTAACAAAGAAATTATATTAAATGAAAGAAGAAATAAGCTATTTGTAAATTCTTTAAATGGTGAAAGTAGTCAAGCAGGTGGTTATGAAATTGGAGATTATGTAGATGAAATGTATGTGTCGATGTCCAATAATGGCCAATATGTTAATATAAAATTGAAATTATCAAAACGTAGTCAAAACTATGAAACTAAATTCAAAATAAAAATATGGAATTTTAGTGAAAGCATATGAAAACACATAAGTTTGAGAAAAAGAAATAACATCAATAAATCATATAAAGCTTAATTATTGAGAACTATATAATTAAATAATATCAATATATAAAATGTATAGACTAAGATTGTAGAGGAGAATAATAAAAATATAGAATAAGTAATTTGCCAAATACTTGTTTATATTGTATAACTTATGATATTATGATATTAGTAAAAATTTGTAATCCTGACTTGACAGAATTCAAGTAAGAGATATAATTTTAAAGGCATAGTAATGTAAAATTTACTAAAAAATAAGAAATTTATTTTAATATGGAGGAACAAGAAATGGTATCAGCAGGTGATTTTAGAAAAGGTGTTACATTTGAAAAAGATGGACAACCATGTTTAGTAGTTGATTTTCAACACGTTAAGCCAGGTAAAGGAGCTGCTTTCGTTAGAACTAAATACAGAAACTTAAAAACAGGAGCTATAAGAGAAGAAAGTTTCAATCCAAGTGAAAAATTCCCTAAAGCTGTTATAGATACAAGACAAATGCAATATCTATACAATGATGGTGAGTTATATTATTTTATGGACCAAGAAAATTTTGAACAAATACCATTAAACTATGAGCAAGTTGAAGATGCAATTAAGTTCTTAAAAGAGAATGAAGTTGCTACAATAAGATTTTATCAAGGGCAACCATTCCAAGTGGAAGCTCCAAACTTTGCAGAGTTAGAAGTTATAGATACAGAGCCTGGTATAAAAGGTGATACAGCAAGTAATGTAACTAAAGCAGCTACAGTTGAAACTGGAGCAGTTGTTCAAGTTCCATTATTTATAAATACTGGAGATAAAGTAAAGATAGATACTAGAACAGGTGAATATTTATCAAGAGTATAAAACTTTATGTATATAAAAGCTTATATGTCTTAATAATATAAGATATATGAGCTTTTAGTTTATATATAAAAAAGAAAGCGAGGGGTGTTACATGAAACATTTATATGAAGAAGTTGCATACTTAAAAGGCCTAGCAGAAGGACTAGAAATAAGTTCTGAAAGCAAAGAAGGGAAAATGATACATAAAATAGTTGATGCATTAGAAGTATTTGCAGATGCTATTGTAACATTGGATGAAGAGCAAGAAGAACTTCAAGATTTTGTTGAATCTATAGATGAAGATTTAGCAGATTTAGAAGAAGAAATCGCTGACATGGAAGATGATCTTTATGAAGACGATGAAGATGATGACGATGAGGACTTCAGCTATATAGAAATGGAATGCCCAAATTGTGGAGAGTTAGTAGAAATAGACGAAGATTTATTATATGATGATGAAGTGGATGTTGTTTGTCCTGATTGTAAGGCTGTAATATTATCATCAGAAGATGATTGTGATGATGATTGTGCATGTGGTGGTTGTTCAAGTTGTGATGATAGAGAGTAAAAATTCATAAGAAATAAAACTGCCTATGATGCCTATGAGATAATTTTGTTTCATAGGTAGTTTTATTTTTATGAGGAAGGGTATTGTGTATTTTGGTTTTGCAATACTTGGACAAAAATAGTACACTAGAATTTATAGAATAGGATTTTGGAGGGATGTAGTTATGAAAATAAGTAAAAAATTACTAGATAATATACAAAGATTTGAAAATGTTATAAATTATAAATTTAAAAATAAAGAATATATACTAGAAGCTCTTACTCATAGTTCATATTCTAATGAAAATAAAAAATATAATTTTAACGAAAGATTGGAGTTTTTAGGGGATTCAGTTTTAGGTATAGTGATAAGTGATTATTTATTCAATGAAGAAACTAATCTACCCGAAGGGGAACTAACTAAACTTAGAGCAAATATAGTTTGTGAAGATTCATTGAGTGAAGTAGCTAATGATATAAATTTAGGTGTTCACATGTTATTAGGCAGAGGAGAAGAGGCAACTGGAGGAAGACATAGAACTTCAATACTAGCAGACGCATTTGAAGCTGTAATAGCTGCGATATATCTTGATGGAGGCTTTGAAAGTGCAAGACAGTTTATACTGAATTATATGGAAAATATAATTTATGATTCAAGAAAAGGAAATATATTCAGAGACTATAAAACACATCTTCAAGAAGTGTTACAAGGGAATGGCGAAAATAATATTTGGTACAGGCTTATAGAAGAAAAAGGGCCAGACCATAATAAAAGATTTGTAATGGAAGTTGGAATCAATGAAGATGTTCTGGGTATAGGAGAAGGTAAGAGTAAAAAAGAAGCTGAACAATTAGCTGCTAAAGTAGCTTTAAAGAAAAAATTATGGGAAAAATAAATGTAATATGTAAAAATATAAAAAGAAATATTTATATTAGAAGGATGTTGTAGATGAAAAAGAGAATTATACCTATATTTGTTCCTCACAAAGGGTGTCCTCATGATTGTATATTTTGTAATCAAAAAAAAATAACAGGTGTGAGTACTGATGTTACAAGTGAAGATGCAAGAAAGATAATTGAAGAATGTTTAGAGACTATAGATAAAGATGCTGATGTAGAAATAGCATTTTTTGGTGGTAGCTTTACTGCGATAGATATTGATATACAAAAAAGTCTGTTATCAGTTGCCAAAGAATATGTAGAAAAAGGAATTGTGAAAGATATTAGAATGTCTACAAGACCAGACTGTATCAACGAAGAGATACTAAGTATGTTAAAAGACTATAAGACGAGCATAATTGAACTAGGAGTACAATCTTTAGATGAAAAAGTATTATTAGATAGTATAAGAGGTCATCAAGCAGAAATTGTATATAAGAGTTCAAAAATGATAAAAAATAGTGGAATTAAACTTGGTTTGCAGATGATGATTGGTCTTCCAGCTGATACAGAAGAAAAATGTATATTTACAGCAAAGAAATTTGTAGAGCTAAAACCAGATTGTGTTAGAGTGTATCCAACTTTAGTAGTAAAAGATACAGGGCTTGAAAAATTGATGGAGCAAAATGAGTATAGTCCATTTACTCTTGATGAAAGTATAAGTATAGTAAAGAAAGTTCTTGTATTGTTTTATGTTAATAATATAAATGTAATAAGAGTTGGACTTCAAGCTACTGATGATATACAAATTGGGAAAGCTGTTTTAGCAGGACCATATCACCCTGCATTTAGAGAATTAGTAGAAGCTGATATGATAAAAGATTATTTGGAATTTATTATTTTACAAAATAAAGATGTAAAACAAATGTTGGTGAAATCAAATAAAAAGAATATTTCTAAGATAATAGGAAATAAAAAAACAAATGTGAAGTATATGAAAGAAAAATTTGGTGTGATTTTAAAAACACAAGAATCAGATTTAGATATAAATCAATTAGAAATTGTGTTAGATGGAAAAAGTTTAATTATTGCTAATATGATAGACATTCATAGAAAATTGTATGACATTTATGACCTTTAGTTTTAACGATGAAGGGAGAGAAACGATTTGTATTTAAAGAGACTAGAGTTAAAGGGATTTAAATCCTTTCCAGTGAAAACAGATATTATTTTTAAAGAAGGAATAACAGCTATAGTAGGGCCAAATGGAAGTGGAAAAAGTAATATATCTGATGCTGTAAGATGGGTATTAGGAGAACAGAGTATTAAGAGTCTTAGAGGGGATAAACTTGAAGACGTAATATTTGCAGGTACAGATACAAAAAAACCTATGAATTACTGTGAAGTTGCTCTTACCATTGATAATTCTGAGAATCAATTGGAATTAGATTTTACAGAAGTAACTATAAGAAGAAGAGCTTATAGAAATGGTGAAAGTGAGTTTTTTCTGAACAATAAGAGCTGTAGATTAAAAGATATAAAAGAAGTCTTTTTAGATACTGGTATTGGAAAAGATGGTTATTCAATCATAGAACAAGGAAAAGTAGACGAAATATTAAGTAATAATCCTTTAAGTAGAAGGAAAGTTTTTGATGAAGCATGTGGTATATCAAAGTATAGATATAAAAAGCAGGAAGCAGAAAGAAATTTAAGTAATACAAAAGAGAACTTAGAAAGAATCGATGATGTATATATAGAAATTGAAAATCAATTAAAACCTCTTTTTAATCAACAAACAAAAGCAAAAAAGTATTTGGAAATAAGTGAGAAGTTGAAGATATTAGAAGTAAATAGCTTTATAAGAGAAATCGAAGGAACAGAAAAAGAATTAAGTGAGGTTAATGAGCATAGAAAAGTTATTGAAAAAGAACTTAATGAAAAAGAAGAACAAAAAAGTATTGTAGAGAAAAAACAAGAAGACATCAATAAAGAGATAGATGTATTACAAGATGTAATTGAAAAGTCTGTAGATTATATAAACTCGATTAAAGGGGTTATATCAAAAAAAGAATCTCAAATAAATTTAATTAAAGAAAGAATAAGAAATTTCACGAATGAAATTCATAGAAAAAGTTCAGAAATAAATGATATAAAAGAAAAGCTAAATGAAAATAAGCAATACATAAAAGACTTAGAAAGTAATAAATCATCAGGAAATGAAGAACTATCTATTTTACAAGAAAATATAAAAGTGTTGGAGTCTAGTAAAGATAAACAAAAAATGAAATTGGAATCTCTAAATAACGATATAGAGTTATTGAAAGAAAGTATAATAGATATATTAAATAAGAAACAAGAGTTTAGTAATAAGTTGTCTACCTTAAATGCAAATAAAGAAAATATGAATATAAGAGATGAAAATATAAGCTCAGAAATAGCAGAATTAAATAAGAATATTGAAATAAAGTCTCTTGAATTAGACAACATAAGTGAAGAATTTAATATGCAAAATGATGATTTAAAGAATGCAAATAATAGAAATAGGGAATTAGCAACTAATTTACAAGATACAATTAGTAAATACAACGAGCTAGAAGATGAAATACAGAAAAGTAAATATAATCTAAATGGATATAATTCAAAATTAAATGTCTATGTAGATATGGAAAATCATTATGAGGGATTTAATAGAGGTGTAAAAGAAGTCCTAAAAAATAAAAGTTTAAAAGGCATTCATGGAGCACTAGGTCAAATTATAAATGTACCTGAACAATATGAGAAATCTATAGAAGCAGCTTTGGGTGCATATATGCAGAATATAATAACTGATGATGAATTTAGTGCTAAATCTGCAATAAATTATTTAAAGCAGAATAATTTAGGTAGAGTAACCTTTCTTCCATTAAATATAATTAAATCAAACAAAATAAGTTTAGGAAATTTAAAAGCAAATACTAAATTTATAGGAATAGCAAGTGATTTAATTACATTTAATGAAAAGTATAGAAATATAATTGAGAATATACTTGGAAGAACTATACTTATAAATAATATAGATGAAGGTATAAAATTTGCAAAAGAAACTGGTCATAGATTTAAAATAGTGACTTTAGATGGTGAAATATTAAATCCAGGAGGTTCTTTGACTGGAGGAAGTTTAAAAACTAATGGTAATATACTATCTAGAAAAAGATACATCAATGAATATACAGAAAAGATAAATAACATTAAAATTGAGATTTCAGACTTAGAATCAAAAAGAGAGTCTCTAGACAAAGATATAAAAGATATAAAAAATGAAATTAATTCGTATGAGAATAAAATAAAAGATTTAGAAAAAAGTATAATAATAAAAAGTACAAGTATAAAGAACATTGAATCTGAAATTCAATCTTTAAAAGGCAGTATTACTAAATTAGATAATGAAAAGAATGATTTGAACTCTAATTTAAATTACACACTTGAAAAAAGTGATATTGTTGAAAAAGATATGGAAGAATTAGATAATATATACAATCAAAATAAAGAAAAAATTGATAGTTTAAATGATGAAATAAAAAAATATAATGATTTATATGATAAGGAAAAGTCCCAATTTGATGAATTAAACTTAACCTTAGTAAAGAAAAGAGAAGTTTATAATAGTATAGTCAGAGATATAGAAAGAATAATTGGAGAAAATTCTGAGCTAGAAGAAAAAAATAAACAATTAGAAAAATCATTGAACTATGAAGAACAAGAAATAATTAAATTGCAAGATTCTATATCTATTGAAGAAAAAGAAAAAGAAAACCTAACAAAACAATTAGGAGATAGTAACAGAAATCTTGAAACTAGAAAAATAGCTAAAGATGATTTGAAAAATAGTTTTGATGAAATCAATAAAGAATTAAAAGCTATAGATAGACAACATATAGAACTTAAAGAAAGTTTATTTAAGGTTGGTGGAAGATTAGAAAGATTAAAGACTAGTCAAGACACATATGTAAATAAGTTATTTGAGCAATATGAGCTGACTTTAGTACAAGCATTAGAAATAAAAGATGAAAATTTAGATATAGATAGAAAATTCTTAGAAAATTTAAAGAGAGAAATAAGAAGTCTTGGAAATATAAATATAGATTCTATAAAGGAATATGAAGAAATAAAAGAAAGATACGATTTTTATAGTGAACAAAAACAAGATTTAGAAGAATCTATGGAAGAGATAGAAAAACTTATACATACATTAGAAGAAAATATGAAATCTGAATTTGAGATTAAATTTGAAGAAATAAGTAAAAACTTTAAGTATGTGTATAAGAGATTATTTGGTGGAGGTTGTGGAGAATTAACTATTTTAGATAAAGAAAATTTATTAGAAAGTGATATACTAATAACAGCCCAACCACCAGGTAAAAAAATGAAAAATCTAAATCTATTGTCTGGTGGAGAAAAAGCTTTAACAGCAATAAGTATACTCTTTGCTATATTAATTACAAAACCAACACCTTTTTGTATATTAGATGAGATTGAAGCACCACTTGATGATGCAAACATATTTAGATTTGGAGAGTTTTTGAAGGATTTATCTAAAGAAACACAATTTATATCAGTAACACATAGAAGAGGGACTATGGAAGCAGCTGATTATATTTATGGAGTTACTATGCAAGAAAAAGCCATTTCAAAAGTTATTAGCTTAAAATTAAAAGAAGCTCAAGAAATAACAGATATTATATAACTTAGATTGACATAGGAGGAAGAACAGTGTTAAAAAAATTATTTGGTTTTGGAAAAGACAAAGAAAAGGAACTGGAAAAAAAGGATGCTGAGCCAGAAGAAGAAATAGAAAGTAGTATTGATAACCTAGAAAATGTAGAAGAAACTATTTTTTCAGGCCTTGAAGAAGAAGTTATAGATAAAATAGAAGATATTGAAGAAAAAACTGAAGAAGATGCTACTAATGAAAGTACTGAACAAGATGAAAAAGTAGAAGGCCAGTTAAAAATTGATGAACAAGATGTAGAAACTATTTTAAGTGATGATTCTAAAGAAGATAAAATAGAAGAATTAGAAAGCTATAATGATGAAACTGAATCTGAAGAGATGGAAGATAAAGAAGAAAAAAAGGTTAACTTGTTTGAAAGGTTAAAACAAGGATTAACAAAAGCAAAGCAAGGAATAACTGATAGAATAGATGAGGTTTTAAAATCATATACAAAAGTAGATGAAGATTTACTTGAGGATTTAGAGGAAATTTTAATAACAGCAGATGTTGGTGTAAATACAACTATGGATATAATTGAAAAACTAAGAGATAAAATAAAGCAAAAAGGTATTACAGAGCCTATGAAAGTAAGAGAAGAGCTTAAATCTATAGTAGAAGAGATTCTTACAAATGAAAACTCTATATTAGATATAGAACCAACACCATGTATAATTCTAATGGTTGGTGTAAATGGAGTTGGCAAAACTACTACAATAGGTAAACTAGCAAATAAATACAAAAAAGATGGTAAAAAGGTTTTATTAGCAGCAGCAGATACATTTAGAGCAGCAGCTACAGAGCAATTGGAAATTTGGGCAAATAGAACGAATGTAGATATAATAAAGCATCAAGAAGGAGCAGACCCTGGAGCAGTAGTGTTTGATGCTATAAAGGCAGCCAAGGCTAGAAAAACAGATGTATTAATATGTGATACAGCGGGAAGATTACACAATAAAGCTAATCTTATGAATGAGCTTGGAAAAGTATTTAAAATAGTAGATAGAGAATTTCCAGAGGCAAAACGTGAAGTACTTCTTGTAGTAGATGCAACAACAGGTCAAAATGCAGTCGTTCAGGCAAAGACATTTAAAGAAGTTGCAGACATAACAGGTATAGTGCTTACAAAACTTGATGGGACTGCAAAAGGTGGAGTAGTACTTGCAGTAAAATCAGAAGTAGATGTACCTGTAAAACTTATTGGAGTTGGAGAAAGAGTAGAAGACCTGCAAGATTTTGATGCAAAATCATTTTCAGATGCATTATTTGGTAACTAGTATTCTTTTAAAAATAATGGTTGACAAGAGTGTTTATATGATATAAAATACAATAGTGTAAAGTAGATAACCTTTACAGTATACTGCTAGGAAGTGTAAGATATGAATATAGAAAAAATGGTCGAAATTGGATTGTTATTTGAACAATATAAAGAATTATTAACTGACAAGCAGAAAGAAATAGTAGCTCTATACTATGAAGAAGATTATTCTTTAGGTGAAATTAGTGAAAATCTGAATGTATCAAGACAAGGTGTGTATGATACTTTGAAGCGTTCAGAAAAAATACTAAGAGATTATGAAGAAAAATTACACTTAGTATCTAAGATTCAGGAGCAGGAAAAAAATATTAAAATTATAAAAGATAAAATTATTGACATTAAAGAAGATTTATTGCACAATAGAGATTGTGCTAATTTAATCCCTAAGCTAGAAAATATAGAAGATGTATGTAGGGAGATGATAAAATGATATTTGAAGGATTGTCTGATAAACTACAAGGGGCATTTAGTAAGTTAAAATCAAAAGGAAAACTTACAGAAGTAGATGTAAAAAATGCTATGAGAGAAGTTAAACTTGCTCTTCTTGAAGCAGATGTTAACTTTAAAGTAGTTAAAGATTTCATAAAAAAAGTTCAAGAAAGATGTGTTGGACAAGAAGTTATGCAAAGCTTAACTCCAGCTCAGCATGTAATTAAAATTGTAAATGAAGAACTTACAAGTTTAATGGGAGATGTACAAAGTAAAGTAATGATTTCCTCAAAACCTCCTACAATTTTGATGATGGTTGGACTGCAAGGAGCAGGTAAAACTACTACAGCAGGAAAGCTGGGAGGATATTTTAAAAAGCAAGGCAAGAAACCTTTATTAGTAGCTTGTGATATTTATAGACCAGCAGCAATAAAGCAACTTCAAGTTGTTGGGGAAAAATTGGATATACCTGTATTTAATATGGGAGATAAAGAAAATCCTGTAAATATTGCAAAGGCAGGTTTAAGCCATGCAATTAAAAATGCTAATGATTTAGTTATTATAGATACAGCTGGTAGACTTCACATAGATGAAGTGCTTATGGATGAATTAAAATCAATTAAGTCAGAAGTTAAACCACATGAAATACTTTTGGTTGTAGATTCTATGACAGGACAAGATGCTGTAAATGTTGCAGAAAGTTTCAATGAAGCTCTTGGTGTTGATGGAGTAGTCTTAACTAAATTGGATGGAGATACTAGAGGTGGTGCTGCACTTTCAATAAGAGCAGTTACACAAAAACCTATAAAATTTATGGGTATGGGAGAAAAACTAGATGATATAGAGCCTTTCCACCCAGATAGAATGGCATCAAGAATACTAGGTATGGGAGATGTCTTAAGTTTAATAGAAAAAGCACAAGAAAATATAGATTTAGAGAAAGCCAAAGAATTAGAACAAAAAATAAAAAAACAAGAACTTGATTTTGAGGATTTCTTACAACAAATGGAACAAATACAAAATATGGGACCTCTTGACAAGATAATTGGTATGATACCTGGTATGGGAAATGTAAAAGACCAACTTGGAGATGTAGATTTGAATGGCAAGGAAATGAATAGAACTAAAGCCATAATTCAATCAATGACTACATATGAGAGAAGAAACCCAGGAGTATTAAACGCTTCTAGAAAGAAAAGAATAGCTAGAGGTAGTGGAACTAGTGTACAAGATGTAAATAGACTTATAAAACAACTTAATGAAATGAAAAAAATGATGAAGATGTTTGCTGGTTCGCAAAAAAGTATGAAGAAAAGGGGCGGCTTAGGCGGTTTACCTTTTTTTAAATAAAATATAAAAAAAGTAAAAATTATTCGGAGGTGACTGTAATGGCAGTTAAAATAAGATTAAAAAGAATGGGAGCTAATAAAAAACCTTTCTACAGAATAGTAGTAGCTGATTCAAGAGCTCCAAGAGATGGAAAATTTATAGAAGAAATAGGATACTATAATCCAGTTTCTGAACCTAAACAAGTAAAAATAAATGATGAAAAAGCTATAAAATGGTTAACTACTGGTGCTCAACCAACAGAAGTAGTTAAAAAATTACTTGTGAAAAATGGAGTAATAGAAAAATTCGAAGCTTCTAAACAAGCAAAATAATTTTTCTTAGCAATTAGTTTAAGTAAATACTCATTGCTGAGGTTACTTTAGGAGATGAAATATATGAAAGAGCTAGTTGTAGATATAGCTAAGGCTCTAGTTGATAATCCTGATTCAGTTGTCGTTGAGGAATTTGAAGATAATGGCGGTATAGTCTTAAAACTTACAGTTGCTCAAGATGATATGGGTAAGGTTATTGGGAAGCAGGGAAGAATAGCTAAAGCTATAAGAACTGTCGTAAGATCTGTTGCAAATAGAGAAAATGTAAAAGTTTCTCTTGAGATAGTGTAAATAGGAGGATTAGGTATAATACCTAGTCCTTTTTATATAATTATATGTAGTTTTAAGAATTTATGATGATATGAGTATATAAGATTAAATTTTTTAAGAAGGTGATAACATGAAAGAAAAAGTAACTCATTTTAAGATAGGTCAAATAGTAAATACACAAGGTCTAAAAGGTGAGGTAAGAGTTTATCCACTTACTGATGATATAGATAGATTTGATGAATTGAAAGATTTTTATCTAGGAAAAGATTTAAATAATAAGTGGATTGTTGAAAAGGTAAGATACAAAGGTTCTATGGTTATAATGAAGATAAAGGATATAGATAGTATAGAAAAAGCAGAAAAACTAAAAAATAAATTTATGTACGTGTCTAGGGAAGATAGTAGAGAACTTGAAGAAGGCGAATTTTTTATAGCAGATATGATTGGTATGGAAGTTTTAACTGTAGACGGAAAATATGTAGGAGTGTTAGAAGATGTACTTCAATACTCTGCAAATGATGTTTATGTAATAAAAGGTGAAGAGGATAAAGAATTCATGATACCAGCTATAAAAAAATTTGTACCTACAATAGACATTGATGACAGAAAAATGATTATAGACCCTATTAAGGGAATGATAGATTAGGTGGCAATATGAGATTTCATATAATGACGCTTTTTCCAGAAATATTTAATTCATATATGAATGAGAGTATAATGAAAAGAGCAGTTGAAAAAGGTGTAATTGAAGTTCATATATATAATATAAGAGATTTTTCTGATAATAAACATAAAAAAGTAGACGATTATCCATTTGGAGGAGGAGCTGGTATGGTAATGACTCCTCAACCGATATATGACACGTATAAACATATAATAACAACTCATAATATAAATAATCCAAGAGTAATTTATCTAACTCCAAAAGGAAAGGTATACAACCAATCTATAGTGAAGCAAATGTCTATCAAAGAGGATATAATACTGCTATGTGGTCATTATGAAGGTATAGATGAAAGAATAATCGATTTAATTGTAACTGATGAAATTTCAATTGGAGATTATGTACTAACTGGAGGGGAACTTCCAGCACTTATAATGATAGATTCTATATCAAGACTAATACCAGGTGTATTAAATCAAGATGAATCTTTTGAAGAAGAATCATTTAAAGATAATTTGTTAGAGTATCCTCATTACACTAGACCTAGAGATTTTGAAGGATTAAAAGTACCAGAAGTGCTTTTATCAGGTAATCATAAAAAGATAGATGAGTGGAGAAAAGAAGAATCTATAAGAATAACTAAAGAAAGACGATTAGACTTATATAGAAAATCTAAAGAAAAATAAAAATACAAGAAGTAATCAATATACATGTATACAATAAAGTACCTATAAATGGAATTAAAAACGTAAAAGTGCTTGTAATAACTATTGAAGTATAGTATAATATAAAATGTTGAAAATACGGGCGTTCCTCTGTTTACACTGGTCGGGTAGTTAAGAACGTCTATGATATTTAGGAGGAAGAAAGATGAATGAAATGCTAAGAGCAATTGAGCAAGAACAATTAAAAAATGAAGTTCCTAATTTTGGACCTGGGGACACAGTTAAAGTACACGTTAGAATTATAGAAGGAAAAAGAGAAAGAATACAAGTATTCGAAGGTGTAGTATTAAAGAGACAAGGTGGAGGAGCAAGAGAAACTTTCACAGTTAGAAAAATGTCTTTCAATGTTGGTGTAGAAAGAACTTTCCCAGTTCACTCTCCAAAAATAGAAAAAATAGAAGTTACTAGAAAAGGTAAAGTAAGAAGAGCTAAACTAAACTACTTAAGAGGTAGAGTAGGTAAAGCTGCTAAGATAAAAGAAGCTAGAAATAGATAATTAAAAACTTTACTTATAAATGGGGGGCTGATTTATCAGTCCTCTTTCTATTTTAATGAAAATTATAGCAAATAATTATATCAGAAATAAATAGAACTATTTGTTGAAATATACATTATTTATTTATGAATTTATAACTTTTAAAATGAAAAATAAAATTGATAAATATTGAATTATATTTTGAAATAATATTAAAATAAGAAGAGAATATTATGTAAAGTATGATGTTAAAAGCATGACAATACAGTGATTTAAATAAATTTATTTTTTAATTATAATTAAGGAATAGTAATATAATATTTTAAAGGAGTGATATATATGTCAAATGAATATGAAGAGTATCTTATGGATGACAATCTACATATAAACTGGTATCCAGGTCATATGAAAAAAACTAAGGAGTTAGTAAAAAACAATTTAAAATTGATTGATGTAGTTATTGAACTATTAGATGCCAGAATACCATTTAGTAGTAAAAATCCAGATATAGATAAGCTTGTAGGAGATAAACCAAGGGTAGTTGTACTTAATAAAAGTGACATGGCAGATAGAGATAAATTAAATCAATGGGTAGAGTACTATAAAAAAATTAACATAAAAGCTATACCAGTTGATACAATAAAAGGAATTGGTATAAATAAGATAATAGAAGAATGTAAGAATGTAACTAGAGAAAAAATGGACAATTTAAAAGATAAAGGTAGAAAAGAAAGAGCTATACGAATAATGATAGTTGGGGTCCCAAATGTTGGTAAATCATCTCTTATAAATAAATTAACAGGTAGAAAAAGTACTCAAACAGGAGACAAGCCAGGAGTAACTAAAGGGAAGCAATGGGTTAGGTTAAAAGGGAATCTTGAACTTTTGGATACACCTGGAATACTTTGGCCTAAGTTTGAAGACCAAGAAGTCGCTCTAAACTTAGCCTTTAGTAGAGCTATAAAGGATGAAATTTTGGATACTGAGACTTTAGCTTTAAGACTTATAGAGAAACTTATGAAGATAGCACCTGAGAATCTGAAAGCTAGATATAAATTGGAATCTCTAGGAGAAACTCCAATTGAAACTATGGATATGATTGGTCATAAGAGAGGATTCATAACAGGAAAAAAAGAGCTTGATTATGCACGTATAGCTACAACCGTTTTAAATGAGTTTAGAGATGGAAAAATAGGGAATATAACATTAGAAATACCAGAGAATGTTAAAAGATAGATTTTAAAGCCAGGTTAAAAAATTTAACATTATAAAATAAAAAAAACCTTTTCCTTAAGGTTTTTTTTATTTTTTTTAAATATAGACAAATATTGTCATATGAAAGTATAAATTAGATTAGAAAACCTTTAAAAATATTAATTTAAGACAAATATACCTAATTTTTTGAAAATTAAAATGAGTGTGATTATTTCAAATTTTGGTATATTGACTTGCTTGTTTCGTATAATATATAATAAGCACAAATCAATACAATATATTAAAAATTTAATTTATTTAATTTTATTAATTTAATAATAAGTTCTTATTGTTTTAATTAATTTATTTATGCAAGCGTAAACAATTGAGGCATTTTATTAATTTAATAAGGTTAAAAAGGGGGATTTTATAATGGGTAAGACCAAGGATATGATAGTATTTGGATTTGCATTATTCGCAATGTTCTTTGGAGCAGGTAACTTAATATTTCCACCATATTTGGGAATAATTACAGGTCCAGAATGGTTAATTGCCTTCTTAGGATTTACATTTGCCGATGCTGGTTTGGCACTTCTAGCAGTAATGGCTACAGCTAAATTTGATGGAAACGTAATTGAGATGTTTAAAAGATGTGGTATGAAATTAGGGATTCTTATAGGTTGTGCAGATATTTTATGTATAGGACCATTCCTAGCTATACCAAGAACAGGTGCAACAACTTATGAAATGGGTATGATGCCTCTATTTGGAACTTCGATTCCAGTGTTATTATTCTGTGTAGTTTATTTTGCGATATCATATGTATTAACAGTAAGACCTTCTAAGGTCGTAGATATAGTTGGACAATTTTTAACTCCAGCTCTTCTAATAGCTTTAGCATTTATAATTATAAAAGGTGTTGTATCTCCACTTGGAGAGGTAATAGATAAACCTATGATACCTAATGTATTTGCAGAAGGTATAGGCCAAGGATATCAGACGATGGATGCCTTTGCAGCAATAGCACTTGCATCAGTGTTGATAGTATCTTTAAATGAAAAAGGGTATACTTCTATTAGTGAAAAATTAAAGATGATTGGTAAAGCAGGTGTGCTTGCTTGTGGAGGCTTAGCTTTAGTTTATGGAGGTTTATGTTTCCTTGGAGCAACTGTATCAACAATGTATGGAACAGATGCAGTACAATCACAAGTAATAGTAAATATAACACAAGGATTGCTTGGAAATATTGGGAAAGCGATTTTAGCAGTAGTAGTATCATTAGCATGTTTAACTACATCTATAGGCCTTACATCTGCTACAGGACAATATTTCTCTAGACTTACAAAAGGTAAATTGAGTTATGAAAAAATAGTTTTAGCTGTATCTGTATTCAGTGCAGTAGTAGCATCTTTTGGTGTTGGAACTATAATAAAGATAGCATCACCTGTATTAAGTATAGTTTATCCACCATCAATTGTTTTAATAGTTCTAGCATTCTTTAATGAAAAAATCAAGAATGACAATTTATACAAGGGAGCAGTATATATGTCATTGTTTATAAGTATATTAACAGTTATATCTACTTATGGAGTAAATGTTCCAATAGTAAATTCTTTACCACTTGCTTCATTAGGATTTAACTGGGTGGTTCCAGTTATAATAGCTGGAATAATTGGTAATTTTATACCATCAAAGAGTCAATCTAATACACTTGGAACAAATTAAGCTTTATTCAATTAAAATATGAACCTGTAACTAAAGGAGTTATCTATAATAAATGAAATTATTTATATATAGATAACTCCTTTTATTTTTTCTTTCTATACTAATTGTTTGCTTTTGTTATACAACAAATATAAGAAAATATTGGAAAAAATATATAGTTTATTTTTTAACAATATTAGATGTTAAAAAAAGAACTTTGGAGTAATTTTATAAGTTTAGTTATAAGTATTAGCTGATTTTTACAAAGATATTATATAAATAAAATTATGACAATAATAAAATAATAAAATAAAATTTAAGGCGTTTGCATATATAAATCAATTAATCAAAGTACTAAATTGTTTTTATATAGGTATATATTAAGAATTTTTAGTTAATTTTGAAATATAAGTGTGTCGACGTGGATACAAGCAACTGCAAAGTTTAAGTAAGTTGGGAGTTAGAAAATAATTACAATGAAGAAAAGTAAGCTTGCAAATCATAATAAGGAATTTTCAGAAAAAACGATTTCAGAGATGGAAAAGAAGTGGAAAATCTATGAATGTAGAACAATAATTTAGTAAAATTAGAAATCGATTTAGCAAAATAAATACAAAATACTACAAGAATTAACGTAAATAAGAGTTATGATAAAAGGAAAACGATTTTCTAAATATCATAATTTTGAAAATTTAAAAAATTAAAAATCATATTGACGTCTTTTTTTTAGAATTATATAATAAACACAAAATATTTAAAATTTAAATTGAATTTTTTAAATTGAATTAAAAAAATTATATGTAATATAGTAAGGAGGGATATACACTATTACATAAAACAAGTTAAATCAAGAATAGTTCAAATGATGTTAAAATTAAGAATATTCAAAAAAATTAGAATTTTTAATTTTGTCAAGAAAAATTAGAGAAAAAATAAAAAACCAATCATGTTTAAAGTATACAGGTTGATTTTATTTAATTAAGAAAGTTGTATTAAATATTGCGAAGATTTTATAAATTATGAAACATAATTGACAAGTTTAAGTCAAAAATGTATAATTAAATAAAATCTCGTCAAAAGGTTTTCATTTAAGAAGAGATTGGACTTATTTTTTAGTAAAATGTAGTAAAAAAGCAGTAAAGTAGTAAAATTCAAAATGGGGGTGCTTTAAATGGGTGAGAAACAAATCAAGTTTAAAGATGTAATTGTAATTGGATTTGCACTATTTGCAATGTTTTTTGGTGCTGGGAACTTAATATTCCCTCCATATCTAGGAGTTTTATCCGGAAGTAGCTGGTTAGTAGCTTTCATAGGATTCCTTTTCGCAGATGGTGGTTTGGCATTATTAGCAGTTATAGCAGCAACTAAGTTTAATGGAGATACATCAAAGATGTTCTCAAGAGCAGGTAAAGGATTAAGTATTGCATTAGGATGTGCAATGGTAATCTGTATAGGGCCACTTTTGGCAATACCTAGAACAGCAGCAACAACTTATGAGATGGGTATATTACCTACAATAGGTTCAGGAATAAGCCCAGTAATATTTTCTATAATATTCTTTGCTATAGTATTACTTCTAACAATAAGACCATCAAAAGTTGTAGATATAGTTGGGTCAATATTAACTCCAGCTTTACTTATAGCTTTAGCAGTATTAATAGTTAAAGGTATCGTATCTCCATTAGGAGAAATAAGAGATAGTTCTCTAATACAAAATGTATTTGCAGAAGGTATCACTCAAGGTTATCAAACAATGGATGCACTAGCAGCTAGTGTATTTGCATCAATCATAATCATGTCAGTAATAGCTAAAGGATACACAGGTGAAAAAGAAAAGATGAAAGCTACAGTAAGTGCAGGTGTTATTGCAGTAATAGGTATGGCACTAGTTTATGGTGGTTTATGTTATCTTGGAGCAACTGTATCTCAAGCATATGGACAAGATGTTCAACAAACAGCTTTAATAGTTGCAATAACAGCATCTTTACTTGGAACTACAGGTAAAATTTTATTAGCTATTATAGTTGCGTTAGCATGTTTAACAACAGCTATAGGACTTTCTTCAGCAGCTGGTCAATATTTCTCAACACTTACAGATGGAAAATTAAAATATGAGCATATAGTTATAGTAGTTTGTGTGTTTAGTGCAATCATATCAAACTTTGGAGTAAGTACAATAATACAATTCTCTGCTCCTATATTAAGTATGGTATATCCAGCAACTATAACTCTAGTTATATTAGCATTATTTAGTAACAAAATTAAAAATGACAATGTATTCAAATGTGCTGCATATATGGCATTATTAGTAAGTGTATTAACAGTTGCAACAAGCTTTGGAGTAAACATTCCTCTAGTTAATAGCTTACCATTTGCTTCATTAGGATTTAACTGGATAGTTCCAGTTGTAATAGCAGGAATAATAGGAAACTTTATTCCATCTAAAAGCAGTAAAACTGCATAGTAACAAATAATAATTGATAATTATGGAATTGCCTTTAAATTATATAGGCAATTCCTTTTTATATTTACTACAAATATGGAATGTCAATGTAAAATATCATCACATATATTTGTAAAGAAAAAATAAAGAATTTACTATTTAAGTATTTATTAATTAATGAAGGTTAAAGTGATAAAAACATAAAAAAGATAAAGTATATAAAAGTAGAATTGGACTTTTATATACTTTTTTATATTATTTTAAAGTTTTTCAAGAATGTGTTTTACAAGTTGAGAAAACTATAAGGAGTGTTATATTGAATATAAAATAGTATAATATATATTATGCTAGATAATTAATCTGAAAAAATACAAACATATAAAAAAGTTTGTTTAGAATTATAGTTAATAGGTGTATTAATTTAATACTAATTTATTGGAGGTCTAAAGATGAAGTACATAATAAAGAGAGATGGTACAAAAGAACTTTTTAGTAAAAGTAAAATTGAAGATGCTGTCTATAAGGCTAGTATAAATAGTGAAGGTGGAGTGGATAGAAATTTAGCGTATGATATATCAAGAAAAATAGCTAAAGACTATAACTCTATGGAAAAGTGTTTATCTGTAGAGGAAATACAAGATATAGTTGAAGTATTGCTTATGGAATCAAATAGGAAAGATATAGCGAAACACTACATATTATATAGAGAAAGACGTTCTGAAATAAGAACTAAAGCGTGGGAGTTTGATGAATTACAAAAATCAATATGGAAAAACAAGTATAGAAATAATGGTGAGAGTTTTGATGAATGGATAAAGAGAATCTCAAATAACAGTCCACGAATCTCAAAATTAATAAGACAAAAAAAATTTCTATTTGCTGGAAGAATTTTAGCAAATAGAGGTCTGCAGAAAGAAGGTAAAAAAGTAACATATTCTAATTGCTATGTAATAGAGCCACCAAAAGATAGTATAGAAGATATTTTCGATACTGCAAAAAAACTTGCTAGAACATTTAGCTATGGTGGAGGAGTTGGAATTGATATTTCAAAGTTAAGACCAAAAGGAGCAAAAGTGAATAATGCTGCAAAACACACAACTGGAGCAGTTTCATTTATGGAACTTTACAGCATGACAACTGGTTTGATTGGTCAAAGAGGAAGAAGAGGAGCTCTTATGATTTCTATGGATGTAAACCATCCAGAGATAGAAGAGTTTATAGATATAAAAACGGACTTAGAGAAAGTTACTAAAGCAAATATTTCTGTAAGAGTAACAGATGAATTTATGCAAGCTGTAAAAGAAAAGAAACTTTATAACTGTACTTTTGAAGTTGAAACTACTGGAGAAAAAATAGTCAAGATAGTAAATGCATATGATTTATTTACTAAATTTGTGAAAAATAACTGGGATTATGCAGAACCAGGTATTTTATTTTGGGACAAAATAAGAACATATAATTTTATGAGTGAAGACAAAAGTTTTTGCTTTTCAGGAGTAAATCCTTGTGCAGAAGAGCCACTTCCAAGTGGAGGAAGTTGTCTTCTTGGTTCAATAAACTTGTCAGAGTTTGTAATACAGCCATTTGGTGAACATGCTACCTTTGATATTAATAAACTAAAATCTTGCGTTAGAGAAGCTGTAGTAGCTTTAAATGATGTGTTAGATGAAGGATTAAACTTACATCCATTACAAGAGCAAAGGGATAGTGTACATAAATATAGACAGATAGGTCTAGGTGTAATGGGTATAGCTGACATGCTTATAAAAATGGGAATAAGATATGGTTCTGATAAATCTTTAGAATTGTGTGATTTGATTGGTAAGACTATGCTGAATGAAGCTGTAAAGCAATCAGCATTAATTGCTAAGGAATATGGAACTTTTAGTGAATATAAATATGAAAATATCTCTAAATCGGAGTTTTTTATAGAAAATTTAAATGACGATACTAAGGAAATGGTTAAAAAATATGGGCTTAGAAACTCACAACTATTAACTATACCTCCTACAGGTTCTATATCTACAATGATAGGAATTAGTGGAGGAATAGAGCCAATATTTAATCTTTCATATATAAGAAAAACTGAGAGTTTGCATGATGAAGATGTATATTATAAAGTATATACTCCAATTGTTAAGGAGTATATGGATAAAAAAGGTATTACAGATGAAGAGTGTTTACCAGATTTTTTTGTAACTGCTATGAATATAGGATATGAAGAAAGGATAAACATGCAAAAAGTATGGCAAAAGTATATTGATGCTTCTATATCATCTACAATAAATATACCTTTTGAAACTACAATTGAAGATGTTTTCAATATATATATTAAGGCATGGGAGGCTGGTCTTAAAGGTGTGACAATATTTAGAGATGGATGCAAAAGGAGTGGAATTTTAATAAATGAAAAAAAGGAAGAAAACAATAAAGAAAATAATAAAAAAGAAGATAATAAAAAAGAATGTTATAAAAATAATAAAAAAGAAAAAGATAATAAAGATGAAGAATCCAAAAAAATAGTAAATAAAAATTTTGAAGAAGATGAGAAATTTGTGTGTCCAGAGTGTGGAAGTGAAGGAATTGCACACACAGGTGGTTGTAGTATATGCTTAAAATGTGGATATAGTGGATGCAATTAAACTTTGCGTTAGCAAAAATTTAATATATTAAAACTTATATTTTTACAAATGAAAGATGAGGGAATTGTATGCAGAATAAAAGCGTGAGGGAGATTAAAGAAATAATTGAGACTTTAGAAGTAGAAAAATATATGCAATATATAGAACTACTGAGAGTCGATGACAGAAAATCTGTTCAAAGTTTAGCTATAAAACTAGCTAAAAAATTAGATAATATTAGAAGAGAAGAAGAAAGATTAGAAACCATAAATATATTTGAAAATGAAGGTTATAATAAAGGTTATTTATATATTGGAGGAATTGATGAAGCGGGAAGAGGGCCACTTGCTGGACCTGTTGTAGCCTCTGTAGTAGTATTTAAAAAAGACACAAAAATAGAAGGTGTAAATGATTCTAAAAAACTAAGTGAAGCAAAAAGAGATGAACTTTTTGAAGTAATAAAAAAAGAAGCATTAGACTATGGAATAGGTATCGTAAATAATGAAGAAATAGACGAATTTAACATATTGAATGCTACATATATGGCAATGAAAAAAGCTATAAATTGTTTAAAACAAGCACCTGATTATCTATTGGTTGATGCAGCGACAATACCAGGAATTGATATAGCTCAAAATCCAATTGTAAAAGGAGATTCAAAATCTATATCAATAGCAGCAGCAAGTATATTAGCTAAGGTTACTAGAGATAGTATAATGTATCAATATGATAGAGTATATCCAGAATATGGTTTTAAATCTCATAAAGGGTATGGGACTAAGGAACACTATGAAGCTATTGAAAAACATGGAATAACTCCTATACATAGGAAAAGTTTTTTGAAAAATATACTGTAAATACAATATGATATAATGTATATGATATAAATTACTATAATAAATGGGGGATTAAAGATGGAGTATAATGAATTATTAAAAAATGCTAGAGAAAATTTAAATGGAAGTTGTAAAGTTTGCAAAGTTTGTAATGGAGTTGTTTGTGCGGGGGAAGTTCCTGGTATGGGAGGTAAAGGAAGTGGTTCTTCTTTTATAGAAAATAGTAAGAGTTTAGAAAAAGTAAAAGTGAATATGAGAGTAATACATGATGTCTCAAATCCTGATACATCTATAGATATGTTTGGAAAAAAAATGAGTTCACCTATATTTGCAGCTCCAGTAACAGGAACTACATTGAATATGGGTGGAAAGATTAATGAAAGAGATTACATAGAACCAGTAGTTGCAGGATGTGCTAATAGTGGGATTTATGCAATGGTTGGAGATACAGCAGTAGATGCTTTTTTAATGGAAAATTTGGATGTAGTTAAAAAGTATAATGGTGCTGGAATTGTATTTATTAAGCCTTGGGATAATGAAAATATCATAAAAAAGATAAGATTAGCTGAAGAAGCTGGTGCATTTGCAGTTGGAGTTGATATAGATGCTTGTGGTTTAGTAACTTTATCACTACATGGAAAACCAGTACTTCCTAAAAATGTTGAACAAATAAAAGAATTGGTAAACGCTACTAAGCTACCATTTATATTGAAAGGAATAATGACTGTTGAAGATGCATTAATGGCAGTTGAAGCAGGTGTAGATGCTATAGTTGTATCAAATCATGGAGGAAGAGTACTAGATTGTACACCAGGAGCATGTGAAGTTCTACCAAGAATTGCTGATGCTGTTAAAGGTAAAGTTACAATACTTGCAGATGGTGGAGTTAGAACAGGATTAGATGTATTAAAGATGATAGGTCTAGGAGCAGATGCAGTATTAATAGGAAGACCTTTTGTGACAGCTTCATTTGGTGGAGCAACTGATGGTGTAGAAACTTACATAAATAAGCTTCAATCAGAACTAAGTAGCTCTATGATATTAACTGGATGTCAAACTATAAAAGATATTGATGGAAAAGTTATATACAAATAAAATTTTATACAAAAAAGAGGAAAAATCATTTTAATGTAGAATAATTGTACAAAGGGGGAATTTATATGAGTAAAAAAGCTTATGAAGAAGCCTTAGTAGAATTAGAAAAATTTATTAATGAAAGAAAAGAAATAATTAAAAGTGCGGAGAGCTGTATTGATAAGTACATAGTTGACAGAACGCTACCTTTTGATTACAAAGATAAATGTGTGGAATGGCAACAAGAGTTACTTGATATTGCAGAGGCACAAATTTTAGAAGCAAATGAGTTAAGTGTTTTATTAGAAGAGAAAAAAGAACTTGAGAAAGAGTAAGTTTTACTACTAAGTCTAGAGGAAAATCAAGAATATGATTTACCCCTAGACTTTTTATTTAAATAAAGATGTCTATCTAATTAATCTATCTTTATCAATTTTAGATTAAAAGATTTGGAAGAATAGAGTAATCATATGAATAACTAAACAATTAAACTAGTATATAAAACTAATTTAATTGTTATTTTTTGAATTTAGTATATGGTTTTTCATTTCTTCTAATACAATTGTGTAGGATTTGCATTGTGCCGCAGCCAATTCTGACAAAGCAAATCTTTGAGCCTTATTTAGAAAATCTTTATCTGTGCTACATAGTTGCTTTGAATTATCTTGTATCATAAGCATCTTAATTAATTTTACAATCTCGAAAACATCTCCTGAGTGAAATTTATCCTGGTATAGTTTAAGTCGTTTTTTTCTATCAAGAACCCATAAACAATCTGCTTTATCAAGGGATTGTATAAAGTTATCAACTTCATTTTCATCCATAACTGGACGTATACCAATCTTATCAGCATTTAAAACAGGAATCAAAATTTTAAGATTACTATTGTAAATAACAGTCAATTCATAGTATTTTTGTATATGATGATTTACATCCTTTGTTACAAGACCACTTATATAGCAGGCTCCTTCTTTTGGATACATTACACTTTCACCGATTTCATACATATGGTTATACCTCCAAACTGAATTTTAGATATTGCAATTTGGGTACAATGCTTTAATTATCTAATAATTAATATTATATCATAAAATACTTGACAGGTCAAATTAAATGATATATAATAAAAAGTTTAGAATAATAGATATATATAATTAGATATAAAAATATAAGATAAGATGATTTAATATATTAAGATATCTAGTTAGTATTATATAAAATAACATACTAACTAGATTTAATAAGTATTAATTTCTAGCAAAATCTCTTAATTTAAGACTTCCAGCTGTCACAAATACCATTCCAATAAGAATTAGAACAATTATATTTATTAATATATTACCATTATTATTAATAGCATCTATAGTCCAATAAAATGGTGTAAGCTTTGAAAGATTAGCCATAAAGGACAATTTATCAAGTGATGGTATCATGCTAGATATGGATATAGCTAAACCTATTAAAGAATAAAATGTAGATATAAGACTTATAGAACTCTCGTTTTTAAACACTCTAGCTATCCAAAATACGAATCCAGTAGCAACAAAACTATTTGATAGTACAATCATCAATGTATTTAGAGTTAACTTAAAATCTCTTGTAAATGTGAAACATACTAAAGTTAAGGTGTATACAATTGCTTGAGTAAAAAATAACCCTAAAAATATACTGAAAATTATTTTTATATCATTATGTTTTGTAGAGACAAGTCTTTTTAAGGTATTAGATTTTTTTAATGCAAATAAATCAGAAGCTAGATGTGCTGCGTTAATGTACATAAAATAACATATTAAGAAAACTATTAAAAACGAATTTTTATTCTTATCTGGACTGTTATCAATTATATTTGTCTTGGTCAATTTATCATCTATATTTCCATCTATTTTTAATTTTAATGAATTAGTAATAAAAGATTCTATTTGTGATTCTGCCCAAAGACTACCTCCACCATTTTCAGTTTTAAAACATTTAACCACAGGTCGTTTTAAGTTATCTATATTGTTTGAAAAATTTTTATCTAAAATGAAGACAGCAGAAACTTTATTGTTTTTTAATAGATTCATAGCTTTGTCTTGTTCGTCAAGTCCAAATGAGTTTTCTTTTAATTTAGAACTATCTATTAACTTATGTTCGTATTTTCCGGAAGAATTAGATACAATTGCTACTGGAGAAAAGTACATTGATTGATTTTCTGAGCTGCCAGTAAAAAAGTTAAGAGAAAATACTAATATAACAGGAAACAAGACCATATTAACTAAAAGAGTATGATTTTTTATATATCTTTTTATGTTTGCAATAATTAATCTAATCATTATTAAACCTCCCTCCACTTATATTTTTCTTTTATAATAGAAAGTGCAATCAATACTGTAGATGCAATTAGGCATATGAAAATTAAACTTTCTATTGAGTCTATAGTTTTAAACGTTTCATAATTACTGAACAATGTTCCTATTAAATAAGTAGGAGATAAACTTGTAAACTTAGTAAACACATCATTTACCATGCTGAAGATACCTCCAAAAACTGTTTGCAAGAAGAGTAATGCATAAACTATAACTGTACCATACTTCTTGCTAAAAAAGGCGGTTACAAAAGTAGATATTGAAGTCATAAAACAAGAAGATAAAGCACAAAGTAAAGTTAATATAGCAAAGTTACCTTTGAATGTTATACCAAGTATTCTAAAAAATAAAACATATAATAATAAGAATATAAATGAGTAAATCCATAAACCTACAAAATCATAAATTAAGAATTGTACCCTAGTTACAGGCATAGAGTAAAGTCTTTTTGAAAGCCCTTTTGATTCATTTATATAATTTGATAAAATATTATTCATTATAAAAATTATTACAAGGAATCCAAGAGAAACTAAAGCAAAGTACTCATAAGAATTTTGTTTAACATTATTTTTTATTATAGAAGCATCAATAGAATTCTTATTAAATAATTTTGAGAAATCTTCTGAACTTAATTTTTGAGAATTATTCAAATATAATTTTTCATGATAAGTATCTAAAATATCTTGAAGTAATATTGCAATATTATCACTAGATTTAAGTTTTTCTATACTTAGAGTATTTGATTTTTCATTTAATAAATTATTCTCATATCCTTTAGGTATAGTAAGTTTTAAGTCTACCTTAGAATCATCTTTTTGAACTGTTAATATAGAAGATAAATCATTTTTTAAATATCCTGTCAAATTACTTGATAGCTTTGTATTATCTTTGTCATATATAACAATTGATGTCAAATCTGTTTTTATAGGATTTTGAAACATACTTTCTGTCACCATCCCAAGAAATCCAGCTAAAACTAGAGGTAATGCTAAGAAATATATTAAATTAAGTATAAAGGAGCTTTTTAAACCTTTTAGCATAGTTTTTACACTAATGTATAATTTCATAAAATCACCTCCATTAATCCCTTAAATTTTTTCCTGTTAGATTTAAAAACACGTCTTCTAAACTAGGTTCTTCATAAGATATTCTTGTTATTTTTGAGTTGTTTTTGTCAACAACAGATAACACATCTGTAAGCTGTAATTTTTTGTCTATATCTAATTCTAATAATGAATTATTTTCTAAGATAGATATAACACCTTTAGTATTTTTTAAATCAAATATAAGTTGAGCATTTATATTTTTTATTTCCATAATTAATTTTGTATTTGTAGATACTAATGATTTTAAATAATCATTATCTCCAAAAGCAATCTCTTTACCTTCATCCATAATAAAAATCTTAGAACAAAGATGCTCAACTTCTTCCATGTAATGAGAAGTATATATTACTGTAGTTTTTTGTTTTTCAGATATATTTTTTATAAAATTGAAAATATGATTTCTCGATTGAGGGTCAACACCTACAGTTGGTTCATCCAATATTAATATTTTAGGATGATTTAAAAGTGCTATTCCAATGTTTAATCTCCTCTGCATACCACCAGATAATTTTTTGACTTTTTTCTTTTTAACATCAGTAAGTCCTGTGACTTCTAAGGCTTCAGTTATTCTCTCTTGAAGCAATTTTCCCTTTAATCCATAGTAAGCTCCAAAGTACTCTAAGTTATCAAAAGGAGTAAGGGTTTCTATAAGTGCTAATTCTTGTGGAACTAATCCTATTATAGACTTTGCTTTTATATAATCTTTTGACAAATCTAAACCATTGATTTGGATGTTGCCACTATTTGGTAACATAAGATTTGTAATTATATTTATAAGTGTAGATTTACCAGCCCCATTTGGTCCAATAAGTCCAAATATCTCTCCTTCTTTAACAGAAAAGCTGATATTATCAAGTGCTAATTTATCATTAAATCTTTTTGTTATATTATTTACTCTGACTATATCCATAATAATCCCTCCCAAAATAATTTTGTATAAGTTAAAAATCTATAATACTATAATAAAGAATTATGAATCATAATTCTATTACTATAAGTCACTAAAAAAAGTGACTTAAGTCACTTTATATTTTTATTTATTATAAATGAGTTTGTGAGTAAGAAATTTTTTAGGGTATAGATTTCTTACCTATATATTTATATTACAATTTTATTTTTGAAGGCAAATATAACTAGTTGAGTCCTATCACGAAGTTCTAATTTACCTAAGATATTAGTAATATTATTCTTTATTGTACCTTCAGATAAGAATAATTCTTGGCTGATTTCTTTGTTGTTAAGTCCATTTGCGATTAATCTAATTATGGATATTTCTTTTTCTGTTAAATTATACATATCAGAAATATGCTCTTGTTCTATAGTTTTTTCAGGGGACATAATTTTTTCAGCTACACTTTTATCGAGTACAATATTGCCAAAAAACGAGGAACGAATCCCTTCATGTAATACTTCATCCGAGCTATCCTTTAAAAGATATCCTGAAGCTCCAAATTTCATAGCATCTTTTATGTACTCATCATCATTAAAGGTTGTCAAAATTAATAATGCTATAGAGCTATCATATTCTTTTATAAGTCTTGTGCCTAGAACTCCATCACAAACCTTCATTCGAATATCCATAAGAACCATGTCTACATCATTTGTTTTACAAAACTCTAATGCTTCATATCCATTTGAAGCATCTCCTACAATTTCTAAATCGTCATAAGATGATAAAATAATCTTAAGACCTTTTCTAATTAATTTTTCATCATCTACTATAAGAACTTTGATTTTATTCAAAAAAATCACCCCCTGAAAATTTAGGAAAAGACGCTCTAATTGTGAACCCAGTGTTAGAATTATCAAATTCAACTTTGCCATTTAATTCATATATTCTTTCACTAATACTGCTAAGTCCATTTCCTTTTTTTATATTGTTACACCCTAGACCATTATCACTTATAGTAATTATAAGATTTGAAGTATTAAATGTTATAAAGATTCTGATTTCAGTTGCTTTTCCATGTCTTGATGCGTTGGAAAGCGATTCCTGAACAAGTCTATATAAAGTGATAGATTGATTTCTAGATAGGTTCCAAGTATTTTTTGATATAGTTAATCTGACATTGATATTTGTAAGCTTAATAAAGCTTTCAACCAGTTCTTTGATTTTAATTAAATTTTGGTAATTTTCATATTCAACAGGTTTTAGTTCAGATATAGCTTTTCTTACATCTTGAAAACTTTCAGTTACAAATTCTCTAAGTTCATGTACTAAATCAGAAATGAGAGGTTTGTCTTTTAAGAGTTTTTCTATAGCATTTAATTGGATTATCGTTGTAGAAAGAGAATGTCCAACACTATCATGTATTTCTCTGGATATTCGGTTTCTTTCTTTCAAAATTGCTAATTCTTCTATAGAACTTGCATAAATCTCTAAATCAGCATTAGCTTTTTTTAGTTCATCTTTAGAAACTCTGAGTTTATCATAAAGACTTTGATTGTATAATTTAGATAAATTCTCGTTTTCTAGATACATAGAAAGTAGAGTTATAATTAGTAATATGGAACTTGATTCTAGTGCTAAATATAAATTTTTATCTAAACCAATAATAAAAGAAGATATTATAACTAAAGAGAATAATATGTATTTATATTTTTTCTTTATTAAAAATGAGGCATCCAAAATTAAAGAAACAAAGTAAAGTGAATTAAAAGTATTTGTATGTGAACATAATATAAAAATTAAAATAAGCTCTAAAAAATAAGAAATAAGTATAAATTTATTCTCATTTGATAAAGAAAAAAATCTAACTTGATTATTTATTATTAGAAACAATATAATCATTGTTATAACTGGATACAATGTATTTTCAGAATTACTCAAACAACTTACAAGTAATATAGATAGAGATAAATATCGTATAAAAATAAATAATTTTTTTCTGTTCATTAAAGACATTCCTCCATAAAAATAAACTTTCCTTATGAAAACTAGCATAATATCATAAAAGAATAAAGTCAATAGAAGTATTTATTAATGTTAATGGAAATAAAATCAATCTCGAAAGATTGAATAGTTAAATTGTATACTGACAATAATTTAAAAGTAAAAATTTAATGTGTTGGAGTGAATAATGAATAATAAAGAAAAAGGTGATTTTGGAGAAGAAATAGCAGTTAATTATTTGCTATCAAAAGGAGCAAAGATATTAGAAAAAAACTACAGATTGAAGACAGGAGAGGTCGATATAATTGCAAATATAGGTAATGAGATTGTATTTGTGGAGGTGAAATCAAGGTCCAATATAAAGTATGGATATCCTTGCGAATCTGTAGGTTTCAAAAAGAGAAAAAAGATAATTGAGGTTGCAAAGTACTATATTATGAAAAAAAATTTACATAATACTCCAATAAGGTTTGATATTATAGAGGTCTATTTATTGGAAAAGAGAGTAAATCATATAATGAATGCTTTTTAAAAAATATAAAGTTTTTTGAAAGGATTAAAAATGTTAAGTATTATTAATTCAAGTAATTTAGTAGGAATAGATAGTTTTTTGGTAAAGGTTGAAGTTGATATAAGTAATGGTATACCTAGTTTTAATATTGTTGGTCTGCCAAGTAAAGAAATTAAAGAGGCAAGAGAAAGAGTAAAATCAGCAATTCTTAATAGTGGATATAAATTTCCAAATACAAGAATAGTTGTAAATTTATCCCCAGCAGATATAAAAAAAGAAGGAGCTTTTTTAGATTTATCTATAAGTATAGGTCTTTTAAGAGGATTAATAAAAAAAGACGAAAATTACATAAAAGAAAGTATGTTTATAGGAGAGTTGTCATTAGATGGAAAAATAAGAAAAGTAAGAGGTATATTGCCTATTATTATAGGGGCAAAAAATCAAAATATAAAACGTATATTTATACCAATTGAGAATACAAGAGAAAGTTTATTTATAGATGAAATTGATATAATACCTGTTAAAAGTTTAAATGAATGTATTGAATTTTTAAATGAAGAAATAAAAGTCGATAAAGAAGGGATAATGTCTTTTTTGAATGATGAATTAGAAAGATATGACACCTATAAAGATTATAAACATACAAAAGTTCATAGTATAAAAGAGAGTAAATATGATGAAGATTTTAAAGATGTAAGAGGAAACTACTTTGTAAAGAGAAGTGCAGAAATTGCAGCAGCTGGTAATCATAATATATTTATGATTGGACCTCCAGGTTCAGGAAAAACTATGATTGCAAAAAGGATAAGGACAATCTTACCAGATATAAGTATAGAAGAAATGATAGAAGTAAGTAAAGTCTATAGCATATTAGGACTGATAGATGAAACCAAAGGAATAATTGATAATAGACCTTTTAGGGCACCTCATCACACAACTACAAAGCAATCCTTAATTGGTGGTGGAATAGATGCAAGACCTGGAGAAGTTGCTTTAGCACATAGAGGGATATTATTTTTAGACGAAATAGCTGAATTTGATAGAAAAATACTTGAGACTTTAAGGCAACCCATAGAAGATGGCTATGTAAATATATCTAGAGTGAAATATAGTACAAAGTATCCTTGTAGAGTATTATTAATTGCAGCTATGAATCCATGTCCTTGTGGTTATTATATGTCAGACATAGAATGTAGATGTAGGAGCAATGAAATTGATAAATACATAAATAAAATATCAGGTCCATTATTAGATAGGTTTGATATTTTCGTAGAAGTTAACTCTATAAAATATGTTGATTTTAATTCTTCAAAACAAGAAGAAAGTTCTCAAAAAATAAAGAGAAGAGTAGAAAATGCTAGAAAAATACAAATAAATAGATTTAAGAAAGATAATATAAAAAATAATAGTGAAATTAAAGCTTCTAGTTTATTAAAATATTGTAAATTAGAAAAAGAAGCTTCAAAAACAGCTGAGACAATATTTAATAAATATAATCTCAGTAGTAGAAGTTATACAAAACTTTTAAAAATGGCAAGAACAATAGCGGATTTGGAAGAGATGGAAACAATAAATTCGCAATGTATTATAGAAGCTTTTTCATTTAGAAAGGCTTATTATAGTTATTTTAAATAAGTTTTTGAGGTGGATTTTATGGAAAAAAGAGATATCTATTTATGGTTAAAATCAATTAGTGGAATAACAACAAAAACAATTGAAATAATAGAAAATGAAGTAGTAAATATTGAGGATATATTTGATTTTTCTGAAAAAGAAATATATAATTTAAAAAATATAAGCTTGAATATTAGAAAAAATATAGTAAAATATAGAGGTCACGCTTATTTAGAAAATATAAAAGAACTTCTTTATAAAAAAACAATTAAATATATTTGTCAATATGATAAAGAATATCCTGAGAAATTAAAAAATATATACAATGCTCCAAAATTATTATTTTATAAAGGTGATATAGGTCTAGTTAATGATAATTTTAATATAGCTATGGTAGGTTCAAGAAAACCTACAGCTTATGGAATTAGTTGTGCAAAAACAATTAGTTGTCAACTATCCCAGTATGGGGTTAATATAGTAAGTGGATTAGCTATAGGAATAGATGCATACTCACATATAGGTTGTATGAATGGAAAATCTAAAACTATAGCAGTGCTTGGCTCAGGAGTAGACAATCCTCTTCCAAAACAAAATTTATATTTATCAAATAAAATATTAGAAAATGGGGGATTATTATTATCAGAGTATAATATTAACTCAGCAGTAGCACCTTATCATTTTTCTAATAGGAATAGAATTATTAGCGGATTAAGTGATGGAGTAGTGGTTGTAGAGGCAGCAATGAGAAGTGGTGCATTAATCACAGTGGATTTTGCTCTTGAACATGGAAAAAATGTTTTCGCAATACCTGGTAATATAAATTCTCAAATGAGTAGAGGTTGTCATAAAATTATAAAAGAAGGTGCAAAATTAATTGAAAATATAGATGATATTTTGAATGAATATAACATATTTAATATTATTGATAAAAAAATAAATCAAAAATATGATAATATAAGTTTAAATGCCAAGTCCAAGCAAATAATTGAGGCTATAAAAAGAGAAGGAAACTTGCATATAGATAGTATTTGTGATTATACTGGTATAGAAATAAAGTATGTAAATTCAATAATCAATGAATTATTACTAAATGAGTTAGTAGTAGAAATGAATAATAAAACGTACAGTTTGAATGTATAAATTAAGATTAGGTAGTGGGGGTGTGTGGTTTTATGGCCAAAACATTAGTCATCGTAGAATCGCCTGCAAAAGCTAAGACTATAGAAAAATTTTTAGGAAAAAGTCATTACACAGTGAAAGCATCAGTTGGTCATGTCAGAGATTTGCCTAAAAGTAAATTAGGTGTAGATATAGAAAATAATTTTGAACCTCAATATATAAACATAAGAGGTAAAGGCGATGTAATAAAAGAATTAAAAAAAGAAGCTAAGAAGTCTAAACAAGTTTATCTAGCAACTGACCCTGATAGAGAGGGTGAAGCTATATCATGGCATTTAGCTCATATACTAAATTTAGATGAATCTGAAGATTGTAGAATAGAGTTTAATGAAATAACTAAGGATGCAATTAAAAAAGCAATTAAGCATCCTAGAAATATTGATATAAATTTAGTTGATGCACAACAAGCAAGAAGAGTATTAGACAGACTTCTAGGTTATCAGATAAGCCCTATATTGTGGCAAAAGGTTAGAAAAGGTCTTAGTGCAGGTAGAGTGCAATCTGTTACAACAAAATTAATTTGTGATAGAGAAAAAGAAATAAAAGCATTTATTCCAAAAGAATATTGGACAATAGATGTTGAAGCAAAGACAGCAAAAGACAAAGATATAACTTTAAAATTTTATGGTAAGAATGATGAAAAAATTGAATTAGAAAATGAAGAAGCTGTAAATGAAATATTAAAAGAAATGGAAGGAAAAGATTTAAAAGTTGAGAAGATAGAATCTAAATCAAGACGTAAATCAGCTCCAAAACCATTTACAACAAGTATGCTTCAACAAGAAGGGGCAAATAAGCTATTTTTCACTACTAAAAAGACAATGATGATAGCACAAGAATTATATGAAGGTATAGACATAGAAGGTGAAGGTACTGTCGGTCTTATATCTTATATAAGAACTGACTCTAAGAGAATATCTGATGAGGCAAGAGAAAAGGCTGAAGGTTATATAGTAAGTAATTTAGGAGAAAATTACTATAAAAATAATAGTGATAAAAAAGAAAAAAAAGATACTAAAAAAGTCCAAGATGCACATGAGGCAATAAGACCAACTTCTGTTGACAGAACACCAGATAGTATAAAAGCTTCACTGAGCAAAGACCAGTACAAGTTATATAATTTAATTTGGAGAAGATTTGTAGCTAGTCAAATGGAGGATTCAGTATTCGATATATTAAATGTAGAATGTAAAATAGGAGACCTTGTGTTTAAAGCAACTGGTTCAAAAATGAAGTTTGATGGTTATACTAAAGTATACAATTTTTCAGAAAGAGAAGATAAAATTTTACCAAGTATAGACAAGGGAGATATATTAAATATAGAAAATATATTACCAGACCAACACTTTACACAACCACCAGCAAGATATACAGAGGCTAGTCTAGTAAAAACACTAGAGGAACTAGGTATAGGTAGACCAAGTACGTATGCTCCAACAATAGCTACTATATTAAATAGAGAATATGTTGAAAAGCAAGGAACAAGCCTATGTCCAACAGAACTTGGAATAATAGTTACTGATATTTTAGAAAATAATTTTCATAAATTTATAGATGTAGATTTTACTGCTGATATGGAAAGTAAACTTGATGTTATAGAAGAAGGGAATACAGATTGGAAAGAGATTGTATCTGAATCGTATGCTCCACTTAAAGAAGCTATAGAAGAAGCACTTGAAAATATAGAAAAAATAAATATGGATGAAGAAACTGATGAAATATGTGAAAATTGTGGTTCTAATATGGTTATAAAATATGGTAGATTTGGAAAGTTTATGGCTTGTAAAAACTATCCTGATTGTAAAACAACTAGACCAATTATGAATAAAATTGGTGTTAAATGTCCAAAATGTGAAGAAGGAGATATTATACTTAGAAAATCCAAAAGAGGTAAAGCTTTTTATGGATGTTCTAATTATCCAAACTGTGACTTTGTAGCTTGGAATAAGCCAACAGGAGAGTTCTGTGAGAAGTGTGGTTCATATATGGTTGAAAAAGTGACTAAATCTGAAACAAAAACAGTATGTTCTAATAAAGAATGTAACAAAGAGTCAAAAGAGCATAATGACGGAAAAGAGTGAAAATTGAAAAAAATCACATAATTCTCTTGAAAAAGGTTCCAATCTATGATAATCTTTCAAGTGTAAACAACTAATATAAAAAATAAATTTTCGTTATAAATGAAAATAATATTAGAAAATATAAAGGGTTATTAAAAGGCCTAAATTTCATGAGGAGATGATTAAATGGCAAGTGAAGTGTTACAAAAAACAAGGAAAATAAATAAAACATTACAAACAAGTGGTGGAAGTAGTGTCTCTTTTGATTTACTGGCCGGAGCATTAGGAGATGTTTTAAATTCTAATGTTTATGTAGTAAGTGCAAAAGGTAAAGTACTAGGTCTTCATTTAAATGATGCTCAAGACAGTTCAGTTATAGAAGATGAGTATACTAAACAAAAGAAATTTTCAGATGAATATACTCAAAATGTATTAAAGATTGATGAGACATTAGAAAATTTAAATGGTGAAAAGATATTAGAAATTTTCCCAGAAGAACATGGAAGATTACAAAAATATACTACAGTAGTACCAATTTTAGGTAGTGGTCAAAGACTAGGGACATTAGTACTTTCGAGATATTCAGCTTCATTTAATGATGATGATTTAGTAATAGCTGAATATAGTGCAACTGTTGTTGGTCTAGAAATATTAAGAGCGATAGGCGAAGAATTAGAAGAAGAAATGAGAAAGAAAGCTGTAGTTCAAATGGCAATAGGCACTCTGTCCTACTCCGAACTTGAAGCAGTTGAGCATATTTTTGCTGAGTTAGATGGTAAAGAAGGTTTACTTGTTGCAAGTAAGATAGCTGATAGAGTTGGTATAACTAGATCAGTAATAGTAAATGCACTTAGAAAATTTGAGAGTGCAGGTGTAATAGAATCAAGATCATTAGGTATGAAAGGTACTCATATAAGAATACTTAATGATAAACTTACAGATGAATTGAAAAAACTAAAAAACAATCAATAATCTATATTTTATAGATTGAGATTAGAAAAGGTATCTATTTCAAATAGATACCTTTTTTAGACGAATTATTGAAATAATTATAGAGTAAGTATTTTAATCAAAAAAGGAGTGAGGATATGCCTTTAGCAGATAGAATAAGACCAAAAACAATGAATGATGTAATAGGTCAAAGTCATATAATAGGTAATGGCAAAATATTGTCTAAGATATTACAATCTAATTTTTTACCAAATATGATATTTTTTGGTCCTCCAGGTGTTGGAAAAACCACAGTAGCAGAAATAATAGCAGAAAAAAGCAATAAAAATTTCTACAAAATAAATGCTACGAATTCATCTCTAGAAGATATAAAAAAGGTGATATCAGAACTTGGAAGTATAAATAATATAAATGGAGTTTTGTTATATATAGATGAAATACAAAGTTTTAATAAAAAACAACAACAATCAATATTAGAATTTATGGAAAATGGAAGTATAACCTTAATTGCTAGTACCACAGAAAATCCATATCATTATGTGTATAAAGCTCTTTTAAGCAGGTCTACTGTGTTTGAATTTAAACCTTTAGAGAAGTTTGATATAGAAAAAGGTTTGGAAAGAGCTATTGAAGTATTAAATGAAGATAGTTATATGGATATTGAATGTAATAAAGATGCGATTGAAGATATAGCTATTCTTTCTGATGGAGATATGAGAAGAGCTTTGAATATTTTGGAAATGGTAGTTTATTCAACCAAACCAAATAAAGATAATATAACTCACATAGATTCAGATGTAATAAAGTCATCTACATTTAATAAGATTATAAATTATGATAAAAATGGTGATAGTCATTATGACATTTTAAGTGCATTCCAAAAATCTATAAGGGGAAGTGACCCACAAGCGTCTATACATTATCTAGCAAGACTTATAAAAGGTGGAGATTTGATAAGTATATGTAGAAGACTTTTAGTAATAGCTAGTGAAGATATAGGTCTAGCTTATCCAAATGCTATTATGATTGTAAAGGCATGTGTAGATTCGGCTATGCAACTTGGATTTCCAGAAGCAAAAATACCATTGGCAGAAGCTACTATTCTTTTAGCTACATCTCCAAAATCTAATTCTGCATGTATGGCAATAATGAAAGCTATGGAGGAATTAGATAAAGAGTTTGTTAAGGACATACCAAATAGTATAAAAGATGCTCATTATTCTGGTTCTAAAGATATAGGTAGGGGTTGTGGATACAAATATCCTCATAACTTTAAAAATCATTATGTAAAGCAACAGTATTTACCAGATAGCATAAAAGATAGTATCTATTACATACCACAAGAAAATAAAACTGAAAAAAATATAAAGAAATATTTAGAATATCTAGACAGTGATTTTTAAACTGGACTTTATGTATCGGGGGTAGATATTATGATTATAAAGCTTAATTCAACTTATCATAGTAGAGTTATGAAATACTTAAAAAGAGAACCTGAGTACAATTTGTTTATAATAGGTGACATTGAAAGATATGGATATGGACATAATTTTTTAAATATATGGGCAGACATAGATGAAAAGGGTGAAATAAGGGCAGTATTACTTAAATATTTTGAGTTTATGATGTTTTATTCTGATGGAGAATATGATGTTGAAGGTTTTTATAATCTACTTTGTAATACCAATTATGAAGAAATTTCTGGGAAAATATGTGCTGTGGATGCATTAGCAAAAAGATTAGGACTTAATAATCTAAAGATAGTTGATTTTTGTAAACTTCAAACTAGAAAATTCTTGGTAAATAATAACTGTAATGAAAAGATTAAAAAAATTAGGCTTGGTAATCTTAAAAAGACAGTAAGGCTTTATGATTTGATAGATGAATTTCACAGCACTACTTTAGATAATTTAAAAAATGGATTGAGGACAGGTAGAGGATATTGTATAGAGATTAACAAACAAGTAGTATCCATGGCAAAGAGTACTTCAGAAAATAAGACTCATGCAATGATAATTGGAGTAGGGACGCATCCAAAGTATAGAGCCAAAGGACTTGCTACAAAGTGCCTTATTAAACTGTGTTCAGAACTCCTAAGAGAAAATAAAATACCTTGTTTGTTTTATGATAATGAAGAAGCTGGAAAGATATATAAAAAACTAGGATTTGAGAACATTGGAAAATGGGGGATTTATTCAAAATAAAAAATTTCAAATTAATCTTGACAAAATTAGTAGGGTATAATAAAATGATGTTGAAAGTAATTCCTACTAAATCAGTATGAATTAGATTTCTATATAGAGGTGATAATATATGAAGTTGTCTACTAAAGGTAGATATGGATTAAAAGCAATGTTTGAATTAGCATTAAATCAAGATAATGGACCAGTGTCGTTAAAATTTATTGCTAAGAAACAAAAAATATCAGATCAGTACTTAGAACAAATATTTTCATCTTTAAAAAAATCAGGTCTAGTAAAAAGTGTAAGAGGTGCTCAAGGAGGTTATTTACTTTCAAAGAATGCTGAAGACATAACAGTAGGTGACATACTTGTAGTATTAGAAGGACCAGTTGCATTATCTGACTGTGTGCTAGATGAAGATGTATGTGAAAACTCAAACATGTGTGTAACAAAAATAGTTTGGGAAAAGATGAAAAAGGGTATAGAAGATGTTATAGATTCAATTACTCTAAAAGATATGATAAATGACTATAACAAAAATAAATTAGAAAATGATATAACAAATATTAAAAAATAGATTTGGAGATGAATGTAATGGAAAAAAGAAGATTGTATATGGATTATTCTGCAACAACACCTGTTAAAAAAGAAGTATTAGATGCAATGATGCCATACCTAACAGACTATTTTGGGAATGCATCTAGTTTTCACACATTCGGAAGAGAAGCAAAAGATGCTTTAGATAAAGCAAGAGAGCAAGTAGCAGACCTTATAAATGCTGAACCTAGTGAAGTGTATTTTACAGCTGGTGGTTCAGAAAGTGATAACTGGACATTAGAAGGTGTAGCTTATGCTAATAAAAATAAAGGTAATCATATAATAACTTCAAAAATAGAGCACCATGCAATACTTCATACATGTGAATACTTAGCAAAACATCATGGATTTGAAATAACTTATTTAGATGTTGATAGCGAAGGAAAAGTAGATTTAAAACAATTAGAAGATTCAATAAAAGATACTACTATACTTATAAGTATAATGTTTGCAAATAATGAAATAGGGACTATACAACCTATTAAAGAAATATCTGAAATAGCTAAAAAACATAAGATATTATTCCACACTGATGCAGTACAAGCTACAGGTAATATTCCAGTAGATGTTAAGGAACTAGGAATCGATTTAATGAGCATGTCTTCACATAAAATCTATGGACCAAAGGGAGTAGGAGCTTTATACATAAGAAAAGGTGTAAGACTTCATAACTTTGTTCATGGTGGAGCGCAAGAAAAAAGTAAAAGAGCTGGTACAGAGAACATACCTGCAATAGTTGGATATGGAAAAGCAGCAGAATTAGCTAAAGCAAATATGCAAAATCATGTAGAGACTTTAACTCGTCTTAGAAATAAGCTAATAGATGGTGTGTTAGAAAGAATACCTTATACAAGAATAAATGGTAGTTTAGAAAATAGACTTCCAGGAAATGCAAACTTTGCATTCCAATTTATAGAAGGTGAAGGAATACTTTTATTATTAGACATGCTAGGAATTGCTGGTTCAAGTGGTTCTGCTTGTACTTCTGGTTCATTAGACCCTTCACATGTACTTCTTGCAATAGGTTTACCACATGAAATAGCACATGGTTCATTAAGACTTACAGTTGGAGATTTTACAACAGATGATGATATAGATTATATATTAGAAAATTTACCAAATGTTATAGAGAGACTTAGAAGTATGTCACCACTTTATGATGATGCAAAGAAACAAGGCTTAGTAAAATAGACAGAGAGATAAAGCATAAAAAATAGACATAAATTGAGTAGGAGGAAAAAATAATGCAATATAGTGATAAAGTTATGGAACATTTTATGAATCCAAGAAATATGGGAGAAATTGATAATGCAAGTGGTGTAGGTGAAGTTGGAAATCCTACTTGTGGAGATATAATGAAGATATTTTTAGACATAGAAGGAGATGTAATAAAGGATGTTAAGTTTAAAACATTCGGCTGTGGTTCAGCTATAGCAAGTTCTTCTATGGCAACTGAAATGATAAAAGGTAGAACTATAAAAGATGCATTAGAACTTACAAATAAGGCTGTTGCTGAAGCTTTAGATGGTTTACCACCAGTAAAGATGCACTGTTCAGTTCTAGCAGAACAAGCTGTAAAAGCAGCACTTATAGATTATGCTCAAAAGAATAATATCCATATACCAGAATTGGATGGATATGTTATAGATGATGCTCATGACCATGATGTAGAGGAAGAAGAATAAAAATAAGTGATTGTATCTTGAGAAAGTTTAAAATGATTTAAAAGAAGTATTAATGATATAATTAGGACATAAAAAATAGCTGTTTGTAAAATGGCTATTTTTTATTGCCTAAATTAAGTGTTTTAAATTGATTTAGAAGTTAATTAGTTAACAAAATATATCCATAAGATTCAAATAATAAAGATGATTATTTTTTTAGAAAATAGAACAAGCTATATTTTAAATAAGTACAATGCTTGCTCTATATGATATAATAATAAGTAATGCAAAAGATGAGGTGAAATTTGTTTATGAATAAAAAAGTAATGATAGGTATGAGTGGAGGAGTGGATAGCTCTGTAGCTGCATATCTTTTAAAACAACAAGGTTATGATGTCATTGGTGTTACTATGAAATTGTGGCAAGATGATGACGATGTTGAAAATGAAGGTGGTTGTTGTTCTTTATCAGCAGTTGAAGATGCTAGAAGAGTAGCAAATAAAATAGGTATACCATTTTATGTTCTAAATTTTAGAGAAGTATTTAAAGAAAAAGTCATAGATTATTTTATAGATGAATATTTAGAAGGAAAAACTCCTAATCCTTGTATAGCTTGTAATAAGCACATAAAATTTGATGATTTTTATAAAAAAGCCAGACAAATAGGTTGTGATTATGTAGCTACAGGTCACTATGCAAAGATAGAAAATGATGAAAGTACAGGAAGGTATTTGCTAAAAAAATCTGTTACAGATAAAAAAGACCAAACTTATGCACTTTATAATCTTACACAAGAACAACTAGAACATACTTTATTACCAATAGGTGATTATGAAAAAGATAGGGTAAGAGAAATTGCTAAAGAAATGGGCATGGCAGTTCACAATAAGCCTGACAGTCAAGAAATTTGCTTTGTAAAAGATAATGACTATGCAAATTATGTAAAAAAACATTCTAAAAAACGTATTGAAGAAGGTTTTTTTGTAGATACTAAAGGCAATATACTTGGAAAACACAAAGGTATACTATATTATACAATAGGTCAAAGAAAAGGACTTGGAATTACTTTTGGAAAGCCAATGTTTGTAATAGATATAAATCCAATAAATAATACTATAGTTCTTGGAGACAATGAAGAATTGTTCAAAAAAGAACTTATTGCAAAAGATGTTAACTTTATATCAATAGATAAATTAGAAGAACCATTAAGAGTTCAGGCAAAAATAAGATATTCAGCAAAACCATCACCAGCAACTATTCATAAAATAGGAGAAGATGCTATTAAAATAGTTTTTGATGAAGCTCAAAGAGCAATTACTAAAGGTCAATCTGTGGTAATGTATGATGGAGATATTGTAGTAGGTGGAGGAATAATCGAGAAAAGTTTATAAAAACATCTAAAAAATTTAAAAAATAAATAATAAAGTATATTAAAGTGGAATAAAGTTTATAAAATAAATTTATTGTATATGAAAATATAGTATTGATTAATTTTGTAAAATTTAGTAATATAATTAGTATATTAATTAAAAAGCAAATACAGTGATGAGGAATAGTAAAATATTTGATATCTTACAGAGAGAGGGAAAATGCTGGAAGCCCTTAGAATATAATATTTGAAGCAGCCTTTTAGTAGCAATCTTGAACAATTTATCTTATGTAAAGAAGATATAAGTAGAGATTGACGGTAGTTACGTTATAGCTAAGGTTTTCCGAAGATATCATAATTTTTATGATAATTAGGGTGGTACCGCGATTGTCCTCGCCCCTATAAATTTATTTATAGGGACGAGGTTTTTTATTTAAACGAAAAAATAAAATTTATTAGGAGGAACATAATATGGAAAAGATGGGATTAAATGAAATAAGAAGTAAGTTTTTAGAGTTTTTTGAGTCAAAAGGTCATTATGTAGCAAATAGTTATTCTTTAGTACCAAACAATGATAAGAGTTTATTACTTATAAATTCAGGTATGGCACCTTTGAAAAACTATTTTTCAGGTGTAGAAGTACCTCCAAATGTAAGAATGTGTACATCTCAAAAATGTATAAGAACTGGAGATATAGAAAATGTAGGTATAACTGCAAGACATGCTACATTCTTTGAAATGATGGGTAACTTCTCATTTGGAGATTACTTTAAAAGAGAGTCAATCAAATGGGGCTGGGAATTTGTTACAGAATGGTTAAATATCCCAGAAGATAAGATATGGGTGACTGTATATGAAGAAGATGATGATTCTTATGATATATGGGCAAAAGAAATGAATTTCCCAGAAGAAAGAATGGTTAGACTTGGTAAGGATGATAACTTCTGGGAAATAGGTACAGGTCCTTGTGGTCCTTGTTCAGAAATTTATTTTGATAGAGGAGAAGAGTATGGATGTGATAATCCAGATTGTAAACCAGGGTGTGATTGCGACCGCTATTTGGAATTCTGGAACCATGTATTTACTCAATTTGATAGAGATGAAGAAGGAAACTATAGCTTATTAGAAAGTAAAAATATAGATACAGGTATGGGTCTTGAAAGAATGGGATGTATCATGCAAGGTGTTGATACTATCTTTGAAGTAGATACAATTAAGTCTATATTAGAAGCTGTTGAGAAACTAACTGGAGTAAAGTATGGAGTGAATCCAAAAAATGATATTTCACTAAGAATAATAACTGACCATATAAGAGCTGTAACATTCTTAGTTAGTGATGGAGTACTTCCATCAAATGAAGGAAGAGGATATGTCCTTAGAAGACTTCTTAGACGTGCTGCTCGTCATGGTAAATTATTAGGTGTAAAAGAATTATTTTTACAAAAGCTAATAGATGAAGTTATAAAAGTAAATGATAAAGCATATCCAGTTTTAGTTGAGAAAGAAAGCTACATTAAAAAAGTAGTCGGTATAGAAGAAGAAAAATTCAATGAAACTATAGACCAAGGAACAGAAATATTAAACTCTTATATAGAAGTATTAAAAAGTGAAGGAAAAACTGTTTTAAGTGGTCAAGAAGCTTTTAAATTATATGATACTTATGGCTTCCCTATAGACTTGACTAAGGAAATTTTAGAAGAAGAACATTTATCTGTAGATGAAGAAGCTTTTAATGAAGAAATGGAAAAACAAAAAGAAAGAGCTAGAAATGCTAGAGGAAATATGGATGGAGAAAGCTGGAAAGAAGACCCTCTATCAAAATTAGAAACTACAGTTGATAGTATATTTAATGGATATAGTGAAATATATGGCGAAGGAACTATTGAAGCTATAGTTAAAGATGATGAGTTAGTTCAAAGTGCAAAAGAAGGCGATAAGGTATCTATAGTACTAGACAATACTACTTTCTATCCTGAAGGTGGAGGACAAGTTGGAGATTGTGGATTAATAACTAATGAAAACTTAGTTGTAGAAGTACTAAATACTAAAAAAGGAGCTAATAATAGTATAAAACACATAGGTATAATAAAATCAGGAAAAATAAGCAATGGAGATAAAGTGAAGACACTAGTAGACAGAGAAATTAGAATGTCAGCTGCAAGAAATCACAGTGCTACACATTTACTTCATAAGGCATTAAAAGAAGTATTAGGAGACCATGTTAATCAGGCTGGTTCTTTAGTTACTCCAGAAAGACTTAGATTTGATATTACTCACTTTGAAGCTATATCAAATGAAGAATTAAAAGTAATAGAAGAAAAAGTAAATAATGTTATTTTATCATCTTTAGACATAAAATGTGATATTATGAATATAAAGGAAGCTAAAGAAAAAGGAGCTACAGCACTATTTGGTGAAAAATATGGTGATGAGGTAAGAGTAGTTTCTATGGGAGATTATTCTACAGAACTTTGTGGAGGAACTCACTTGACAAATACTTCTCAAGTAGGAATGTTCAAGATATTATCTGAAGGTGGGGTAGCAGCAGGTGTAAGAAGGATAGAAGCGATAACAGGAAAAGCTGTTTATGAATATCTAAAAGAAAGAGATGGAATTATCTCTGAAGTTTGTGTAAACTTAAAATCTAAGGAAGATAATTTAATTCAAAGAATAAGCTCTTTATTGGAAGAGAATAAAAATTTATCTAAAGAATTACATGATATGAAAGCTAAGATGAGTTTACAATCAGCTGATTCTATTTTTGATTCTAAAGTTGAAGTAAATGGAGTTAATTTAATAACTAATAAATTTGAAGGTATGGACATGGATACACTAAGAGAAACAGCAGATAATTTAAGAGATAAGCTTGGTTCTGGTGTAGTAGTACTAGCAAATGTAGTAGATGATAAAGTTAACTTTGTAGTTACTGCCACTAAAGATGTATTAGACAAGGGAATACATTCAGGTAATATTGTCAGAGAAGTTGCAAAAATAGCTGGAGGAAAAGGTGGTGGAAGACCTAATATGGCACAAGCAGGAGCTAGTGATGTATCTAAGGTTGACCAAGCTTTAAGCTATGCAAGTGAGGTTATTAAGACACAAGTTAAATAACATTCACTTAAGGAGGTTTTTAATTTGGAAAAAGATTTAGACTACACTATGAAATTTGAAGGGATACCAGAGGATAGAATGAGTGTAGGAGACACTATTGATTTTGTATATAAAGCACTAGTTGAAAAAGGATATAACCCTATAAATCAAATTATAGGGTATCTCCTTTCTGGTGATTCTAGCTATATAACTAGTCACAAAAATGCAAGAGCTATAATTAAAAAATTTGAAAGAGATGAGATACTTGAAGAAGTAATCACGCACTATCTGAATAGAAAGTAGGTCAAATAAATGAGAAAAAAGATTATGTCATTGTTTGCAGTAGTCATTATGATTTTTGTATCGACTGCCAGCTATAGTTTTGCTGAAAAAAAAGGCAAGGTTATATTTATTGATATGAATAGGACTAATCTTGGAAGTATGATGAATATTCCAATCTTAAAAAACGAGTTAGAAAAGAGAGGCTATATAGCTCTCATGAATATAAGAGGGGATCAAGGTACTGACGATAGAAGGTCTTATGCAAGTATGGGTGCAGGAACAAGAGCTAATGTGACTACTGAAGACTATATCAATTTTCAAAAAGTAGACCAAGATACTGCTAAAGTTTTTGAAGTTGCAACAGGTCAAAAAGCTAAAGAAATAAATGATTTAAGTATTAATAAATCAATAAACGAAAATCTTGAGTCTGGAGAATATGGAGCAAACTTAGGGTCATTAGGAAAAACTTTGTCAGAAAATGGCCTAAAGACATCTGTGATTGGAAACTCTGATATCATTGAAAATAATCAAGTAATTAAAAATAGAAATCTATGCTTAGTTGCTATGGACCAATACGGAAGAATTGATTCAGGAAATATTGATGATATTAATAAAAAAGATTCTAAAATGCCATTTGGAATGTCTACAGACTACAATAAGTTATTAGATGAGACTAAAAAATCTTATAATAATAGTGATGCTATATTTGTGGAACTTGGAGATACATATAGATTAGATATGTATAGATTGAATCTAAATGATAATACTTATTCTACAATGAAGAAAAACATTGTAAAAAATATAAATAAGTATCTTGAACAAGTATTTTCTATTGTTGGAGAAAATGACACTGTTTATATATCAAGTGCGTTTCCAAGCGATTTAGATTATAAAAATAAAAGAAGACTTTCTCCAATAATAAAATTTAGTGGAGAAGGGAAAGGTCTATTGGAATCTGCAACAACAAGAAAAGCTGGAATTGTTGCGAATCTAGATGTTGGAGTAGATATATTAAATGAATTTGGTCTTGAGAATAAAGAGATGGTAGGTAGAAGTTACTCTTTGGTAAACAAAGAAGACAATGCTAGTTATCTGAAATCACTTTATGAAAGGATAGTATCTATATCTTCAATAAGGTCAAGTATTATAAATGGATTTGTAGGAGTAATATCTGCTTCTTGGGTAATTGCAATGTTTGCAGTTTTCTTTAGAAATTATATGCCACATAAAGAGCGTGTATTCAAAGTACTTAAAGAGTTTATAAAATTAGGTATAATAATGCCACTATCATTTATGTTAGCTCCTTTGATGAATTTTAAAACTCCACTTTCAATATCTTTAGGGATATTTGCTACTACATTAATATTGTACTTACTGGGTAGAAAATTATTTAAAGACAATGATATAAAACACATGGGATTTTTTGCGGCCCTTACTATTTTAGTCATAGTTATAGATTCCGTATTTGGAACATATTTAATGCAAAATAATATAATGAGTTATGATGCTGTTATTGGAGCTAGATACTATGGTGTAGGGAATGAATATGAAGGTGTAACTATTGCAAGTGCAGTATTTGGTTTAGCAGTATTATTACATTACAAGAAGGTATCTAAGTTACTTGTTGTAATTTTTTCATTAATAATACTTATAACTAGTGCATATCCTTCAATGGGTGCAAATGTTGGTGGAGCTATATCAGAATGTGTAGCGTATTTATTGTTTATAATGCTTATATATGATATTAAAATAGATTTTAAGAAAGTTATATTACTGGTTATTTCAACTGTGGTTGTGGTTTGTGCATTTGCAGCTTTAGATATAGTTTCAGGTAGTGAATCTCATTTAGGTATGTTTGTACAGCGAATTTTCTTAAATGGTCCAGGAGAGATATTACAGACATTTGGAAGAAAAATTCAAATGAATATGCAATTAGCACAGACAAGTGTATGGGTAAATATTTTACTTGTAGGAATTGGAGTAATTGCAGTACTTATATTCAAACCATCTAGACACTTTAGGAAGATAATGAACAACTTCCCAATATTATTTAAAGGTTTTATTGCATCTATGGTTGGTTGTATAATTACTCTTTTAGTTAACGATTCTGGTATAGTTGCTGCATCTACAGCATCTATATATATACTTATACCACTTATAATAATAAGTATAAATATGATAATATTTGAAAAAAATAACTAAAGAATTTTTTACTGTTTATATATTATTTAAATAAAAAATGCAATATGATTACTAATGTAAACTGAATAGCTTACATCAAAAAATCATATTGCAATTTTTATGATTGATAATATGTATTTAACTTGTAGAATATAAATAAACAAAGGAGGAATTATGTTAGACGGAAGAATAATGGGGCTTGATGTTGGTGATAAAACTATTGGAGTTGCTGTGAGTGATTTAATGGGATTAACAGCACAAGGCGTAAAAACGATAAGAAGAGTTGGAAAGAAAAAAGATATTGAAGAAATAAAAGCAATAATAAAAGAAAAGCAAGTAAATAAAATTGTATCAGGATTGCCAAAAAACATGAATGGAACTTTGGGTCCACAAGGAGAAAAAGTAATCAAGTTTTGTGAATTAATAAAAGAAGAAACAGGTCTTGATGTAGATTTCTGGGATGAGAGACTTTCTACAGTAGCAGCGGAGAGATCTCTATTAGAGGCAGATGTAAGTAGACAAAAGAGAAAAAAGGTTATAGATATGTTAGCAGCAGTAATAATTTTGCAAGGATATTTAGATTTTAAAATAAATTCATAAAAGAGCTATAAAATTGAATACTTATGATATATAATATAAATAATAAAAATAAAAATAAATTTGAGGTGAATGACATTATGGAAGAAAATATAATAAATTTAATAGACGAAAATGGCGTTGAAAGCCAATTTGAAATAATATTAACATTAGAAGCAGAAGGAAAAGAGTATGCAATATTAATGCCTTTAGATGATGAAGAGGCTGAAGAAGCTTTAATCTTTAGAATTGATGAGGACGAAGAAGGTGAAATATTAATACCTTTAGAAAGTGATGAAGAGTATGAAACTGTTGTAGCTGTATACACAGCTATAATGGAAGAAGAAGGTTTAAATTATGATGAAGATGATTCAAATGGACTTAACTAGATAGAAAGTTAAGTTTGTATATAAAAATTCAGGTATTTATTATTTTTGCTTTAATTAAGATTTATTAATTGTAAAAGCATTTATAGTATATATCTGTTTTTTTTATTTTTATTAAAAATATTAAAAAATTTATGGATTTTGGTGAATAATATATCTTTTATGGGTATATATTTATATTGTGAGAATAAATTAAATTTTTTCAAATGTCTTGACAAAAAATGAATTATCAATTACAATATTATTTAATAAAGATTATCAATTGAAAATAGTAAGGGTGATGTTATGGCAAACACAATGGATTTATTAAAAGACAAGTTAAAAGAAACTGGTTTTAAGATTACGCCACAAAGAAGAGCAATAGTTGAAATATTGCTTAAACATGACCATTCACATCTAAGTAGTGAAGAAATCTATGATTTGGTTAGGGTTGACTGTCCTGAAATAGGTTTAGCTACTGTATATAGAACAATGCAGTTGTTGGATGAAATAGGGTTAATATCAAAACTAAACTTAGACGATGGATGTATAAGATATGAGATTAGTCTACATAAAGAAGACTGTCATAATCATCATCATCTTATTTGTAAAAATTGTGGAAAGATAATGGAAGCTAAAGAAGACCTTTTAGACAATATAGAAAAAGAGATACAATCATTGTACAAATTTAAAATACTCGATCATGATGTTAAATTTTATGGACTATGTGATGAGTGTAATGGAATAAGCGACTCAGAAGAATAACCTTCTATTGCTTAATGTCAATGGAAGAATAGTATAGAACTTTTATATTCTATGCTATTCTTCCATTTTTTATTATGAGTTGGTTATGATATACAAATATATAGTTTTCAAAGTATTTATAATTTTAATACTGAAAATATAATTAATCCTATAAGGATAAAAATAAATGATTTTTCTATAAAATTACTGAATGGACCTCCAACAGTTAAAAAGCCTAACGAAATTTTTTTCTCACTTAATGGATAAAAAATTGGTATTCCTTGTTTTGTAAATAAATCTCCTAAAAACATATGGCTTGCATAACCAAGAGTCCCATAAAAAGATAAATTATTAATACTAGTGATTAATTCTATCTGTTTTAGTAAAAAATATATTATTATAGTTGCAAATATGCTATGAGAAAAACTTCTGTGCTTCAACCAGGGGAAAATTGACAACATTAGACAAAAAATTATAAAATATATTTCAACTTCTATGATGTATAAGCATATAGCTAATAGTATAAATATTAATGATAGAAAAACTTTTCTAAGAAACGTATGTGTTAATTTTGCTTCAATAATTATAATTGCAATAAATGTAATTATTGCGCTTAAATAAAAATTATCATTTATATTTATTGAAATAAAGAAAATAATAATATTAACAGCATATATAAAAATTCTATATATGTATTTGGATATATTGTTTTTTAGAATGAAATTTGAGACCATAGAATTAGATTTATCCAAATCGGGCAGTACGGCAAAAGTAGCTGAAACTAAAATGTCAACTAAAGATATAGGAATTTTAAATATTAAAGACGTTTGGATAGCTGTTAAGATTCCTATTGCACAATGAGTTTTACCACGCATAAATCCTCCTAAAATATCCGATATTAAATCATATAATATTTAGAGGATATCAAAATAAAATAGGTTTGTCAAAATAATACGTTAAATGTATTTTAAATATAGCTTAAAATATGATACGAATTATGGTACAATAAGAATAACTGGTAGCGAGTGCGTGATTTGATATTATTTAGGATTGTAGAACGTGTTAAAAAATTAAATAGACAGAAGGAGATGATGCAATTGTTCAAAAAGAACACCAATAAGATAAAGGTAATGGCCTTAGGTGGACTTAACGAAGTTGGAAAAAATATGACTGTTGTTGAGTATAAAGATGAAATAATTGTTATAGATGCTGGACTTAGTTTTCCAGAAGATGAAATGTTAGGGGTAGATATAGTTATACCAGATATAACTTATTTAGTCAAAAATAGGGATAAAATAAAGGGTATATTTATTACACATGGACATGAAGACCATATAGGGGCTCTTCCATATATATTAAAGAAGATAAATGTACCTGTGTATGGAGCAAGACTTAGTATAGGTCTTATACAAGTGAAACTTAAAGAGCATAAGATGAATAATGTTAAGTTAAATGTCATAACTCCAAGACAAGTTATAAAACTTGATAACATGGAAGTAGAGTTTTTGAAAAATAATCATAGTATACCAGATGCTTACTCTATTGCAGTACACACAGACCAAGGTATAATATACCACACAGGAGACTTTAAGATTGATTTGACTCCTATTGATGGTGATGTTATGGATATGCATAGACTCTGTGAGTTAAGCAAAAAAGGAGTACTTTTAATGCTGGCTGATAGTACTAATGCAGAAAAACCAGGATTTACTATGTCTGAAAAGACTGTTGGAGTAGGTCTTGATGAATTATTTGCAAAGGGAAATGGCAGAAGAATCATAGTTGCTACGTTTGCATCCAACATACACAGATTACAACAAATAATAAACACAGCTGAAAAGTTCAATAGGAAAGTTGCTATATCAGGTCGCTCAATGGTCAATGTAGTTGGAGTTGCAAAAGAATTAGGATATCTAGATATTTCTGATGATATGCTCATAGATTTAAATGATATATGCAAATATGAAGATAGTGAGTTAGTGATAATAACAACTGGTTCACAAGGTGAACCTATGTCAGCTCTTGCTAGAATGGCTTTTTCAGAGCACAAAAAAGTAGAGATAAAGAGTGGCGATTTAGTTATAATATCTGCTCATCCAATACCAGGAAATGAAAAATTAATATCAAGAGTAATCAATTTCTTATTTGAAAAGGGAGCAGAAGTAGTTTATAGCGACATAGCTGATATACACGTTTCTGGACATGCCTGTCAAGAAGAATTAAAACTTATACATGCATTAGTTAGACCTAAGTTTTTTATGCCAGCTCATGGTGAATATAGAATGTTAAAAAAACATGCTGAGATAGCTGAACAACTTGGTATGGACAAAGAAAATATTTTTGTCATGCAAACAGGAGATGTTTTGGAATTAGATAAGAATTCTGCTAAAGTAGCAAATCGTATACAAACAGGAAACATATTAGTCGATGGATTAGGTGTAGGCGATGTAGGTAACATAGTCTTAAGAGATAGAAAGCATTTATCAGAAGATGGTCTTATGATAGTTGTAGTAACTATTTCTAAGGATGAAGGTAAAGTTTTAGCAGGTCCAGACATAATTTCTAGAGGATTTGTATATGTAAGAGAGTCAGAAGATTTAATGGATGGGGCAAAAGATATAATTAAGAATGTCCTAAATGAATGTGAAGAGAAAAATATTAAAGAGTGGGCTTATTTAAAGAATAACATTAAAGAAAACCTAAAAGAATATTTATATCAAAAAACTAAACGAAATCCAATGATACTTCCTATAATAATGGAAGTGTAGTATATAAAAAACTATAAAATTGAAAATTAGACCTCTTGTAATTTTTAAGATAATATCAAAAATCTAGTTGATATTATCTTAAGAATTGCAGGAGGTCTTTTTAATTTGTGATATTGAAAAACATATATTACATAAAATACCAATTATAACAATCTTTTATTAGTAAAAACTAATTATATATAAATTTTACTAAGAGGAGGATTCTTATGGATAATATTTCAAGACAAAATGCTATAAAAGCCTTAAAACAAACCAAGATGGAAATAGCAGGAGAATATGGCATGAATTATGAAGATGCTTTTGAAATAATAGAAAATGCATCTAATAAAGGTGTTTTAGAAGGTTATTTTAAAAAGCTTGAGAAGAAAAAAAATTTAGGTCAAGGTATATCTAGGCATTTAGAATAAAAAAAGTTAAATGTGAGAAAATAAGTTTAAATAAACTTTAAGAGGTGACATCGATGAAAAAATTAGCTAGTACTGCTTTGGCTATATTACTTGCGCTTACTCCTTTAAGCTTTTCTTTTGCAAATAATAAGGAAAATGCTGATGCCAACCAACTAAATATATCTTCAAAATCAGCAATTTTGATGGATGTTGGTAGTGGACAAATTTTATACGAAAAGGATGCTCATAAAAAGCTTCCTCCTGCTAGTGTAACGAAGGTAATGACAATGCTACTTATAGTAGAAGCTTTGGATTCAGGCAAGATTAAGCTTGATGACGAAGTTCAAGTAAGTGAAACTGCATCTAGTATGGGTGGTAGTCAAATATTCCTAGAGCCAGGAGAAACTCAAAAGGTTGATACATTATTAAAAGGTATAGCTGTTGCTTCTGCAAATGATGCTTGTGTTGCTATGGCTGAACATTTAGCTGGAAGTGTTGAAGGATTTGTTGACAGAATGAATGCTAAAGCAAAAGAATTAAATATGAATGATACTCATTTTGCAAATACAAATGGACTTCCAGTTGCAAACCACTATACATCTGCTCATGATATAGCTTTAATGTCTAGAGAACTGTTAAAACACGAAATGATAAGTAAATACTTAACTACATGGATGGATAAAGTTGTGGTAGGTAAGAAACAAGTTACAGTAGGTCTTGCAAATACTAATAAACTTATAAAGCATTACCAAGGAGCAACTGGTGTTAAAACTGGATTTACTCAAGAAGCAAAATACTGTTTATCAGCAGCAGCAAAGAGAGGTAATACTCATCTAGTTGCAGCAACTTTAGGAGCAGAGACTTCTCCAGAAAGATTTAACGATGCGTCTAGTCTTTTAAACTATGGATTTGCTAACTATGAAAGTGTTAAGTTATGTAGTAAAGGTGATAATGTAGCAACCCTTACATTGGATAAGGCAGATGAAAACAAAGTTAAATTAGTTGCTAAGGAAGATTTAAATGCACTTATTAAAAAAGGAAGCTCTAAAGAGTTTGATAAGAAAATTGAAATAGTAAAAAATCCTAAAATGCCAATTAAAAAAGGAACTGTTTTAGGAAAGATAAAGATATGTAAAGATAAAAAAGTAATAGGTGAAGTAGAATTGATAAATACTAAAGATATAAATAAAGCAAGTTATCTACAAATGCTTCAAAGAATAATTGATAATATGATATAAATAATTGCCAAATGATATATAATTACAATCCACATAAAAAATACCCATATAGAATTATTTACTATAGGGGTATTTTTATTTGTTTTTATAGAAGGATTGTCTAATTTTATGTTTTTTATAGAGAACTTGATAAATATATAAAACTTAGAATATTATTTTATATTTAGGTCTATTTAATATTTATCTAAGCAAAGGCATACTACCAGTAAGTTTATTCACTTTCTTTTTGTTTCCATAGATTGCTATACCAAAATACTGTAAATCATCTTCTGGTACATTAGCAATTCTTTGAACAAATTCATCATAAACATTACAACCTTGTGCAACATCTGAAAAATCTACAACAGTTAATTCTTCAAATTCAGTACTATATAATTTTTTTCGTAAATCTTTTATAAGTTCTTTGTTACCTTTTAAAATAGGAACAGGAAGCTCAACTATTCCTAGGTGTATGTTTCCTGTTTTATCAAGCACATCTGAACCAACAGTCTCTGGTGCAAATTTTCCTAGTGTAATTCCCATTATAGCAGCAGTATTTGATATGATTCCCATTGGTAAAGTTTCATCTATTACCATAACACATTTTGAATTTTTAGTTTCCATTTTTATTTCTCCTTTTTATTTAAAGTTGTTTTTGTCATTGTTTGTAAATATGTTTTGATATTGCTTTGGAGTAAGACCAATAAAATTCTTAAAGAAATTTGTAAAGTGACTTTGGTCTACAAAGCCTGTCTGTATGGCAGCATCTATAGGTTCTACACCGTTTTCTAAAAGTCTCTTAGCCTTATTTACTCGTATATTTTCTAAGTACCTATATGGTGTAATACCTTTTAATTTTGTAAAGTTGCGAAGTAATGAGTACTTGTTCATTCCTGCTATAGCACTTAATTCATCAAGCAATATACGTTCAGCATAATTGTCTTCTAGATAATCACATACTGCTTGAATTTCTATACTTGTTTTTTCTAAGTTAAATTGCAAATTTGGTTCAGTATATTCTTCAATTAATTGTTCAATGAGAAAGAAAAAAAGTTCTTCCTTTTTAAAATCTAACTCTTCTTCCATTATTATATGATGTAATTCTTGTAGTAGAGGTACTAGCTCACTACGAAATATCACAGATTGATTAAACTTAGGTAAATAATTTTCTCCTGTAATTTCAAATACAGTTTTTTTCATTATTTCTGGTTTAATATTTATACATCTGTAATCAAGTACTTTATTATCTATCTGTTCACAAGTATGGCTATCAAAAGGGTTAAAAAGTAACAAATCCCCAGTACTTGTGGTATATTCTTTGTTTTTACAAGATAAATATCTTTGACCTTTTTCTATAAAACCAATTACATAATGTTCATGAAAATGGTTTGGGAACTTTTGCATTATACCTTTAAATCTATATGCTTCGATTTTCAATTCCTTATCAAAACATACTGTGCGTTCTTCTTGCTTCACTTAAGTAACCTCCCTTCACATTATATAAAGTGTAACACATATTTTTTTGTACTTCTTGTATGATATTGACTAAAATCTAAATATGAATAAAAAAATAGCAACTTTATCTATCTCAGTTGCTATTTTTATTTATATGTAATTTATTTTGCTAAATTATTAAGTGTATCTCCAGCAATTCGATATACTGTCCAATCCTCCATTGGTTCTGCACCCATTGATAGGTAGAAATCTATACTTGGTTTATTTGAGTCTAAACACCACCATTCCAAACGACCACAGCCACGCTCTATAGCAATATTTGCTAGTTTTTTTAGAAATGTTTTGCCATAGCCTTTGCCACGAAATTCTGGTTTGATATATAAGTCTTCCAGATAAATTCCTGCACGACCAAGAAAAGTCGAAAAATTATGAAAAAATAAAGCAAAGCCTATAGCTTCATTATCATATTCACCAATCAGAACCTCAGCCTTTTTCTTTACAAATATCCATTCATTGAGTATCTCTTCTGTAGCGATAACTTCATCTAATAGATTCTCATAAGAAGCAAGTTCTTTTATGAAGTTTAATATAAGAGGTGTATCTGATTCAACTGCATATCTAAATTTAAGCTCATTTTTTTCTGCAAAATTGTTCATTTTATTACTCCTTTCATTTGTAATACACAAATAAAATAACAATAATGTCAATTCATGTCAACATAATATTATATTTACAGTAGGCGTAATTATTATATTTTCACAATGAATATGATATAATAATAAAAGTTATAAAATAAAAAGTGAATTTTAATTTTATGCTGATATGTTAAAATTATTATAATATAAAATAATTTTGATTATAAGTTATTTAATTGTTATAATAGTATTAAAAATTTAATTTAGGAGATGTACATTAATGTTAAGTATGAATATAGGAGAAATAGTAGCAAGTTTAGTTGGTATAGCTATGGCAATATCAATACATGAGTTTGGCCATGCCTATTCAGCTCACTTATTGGGAGATGATACAGCTAAATCTTATGGTAGAATGACATTAAATCCTGTAAGACATGTTGACCCAATTGGTCTTTTGGCTATGTTTATTCTTAGAATAGGATGGGCAAAGCCAGTACCAGTAAATCCAAATAACTTTAAAAACTACAAAATAGGAAATCTGATAGTTTCACTTGCAGGTGTTTTTTGTAATCTTTTGACTGCCATACTTTGTGTAATTATAAATAAGTATGTGCATATGTATGCGATAAACACAATAGCTGAATATGTGTTTTTATATAGTATTGGATTTGCAGCGTTTAATTTGCTTCCAATACCACCACTTGATGGATGGGGAGTTATATCTACATTTGTACCATATAAATGGAATGAATATGTGTACAAATTTGAAAGTATGAGTTATATAATTTTATTAATTGCTTTATTTACTGGTATATATAGAATAATATTAACTCCAATATATGCTGTACTACTAAAAATAGTATATTTATTCGTTTAATACAATAAATAGATTAAAGAGGGATTGGTATGAAGTATAATATACAATTGCAAGTCTATGAGGGGCCATTAGATTTACTGTATGATTTAATAACAAAACATAAAATAGACATAAAGGATATATCTATAATAGATATAACCAAGCAGTATCTAAATTATCTGAAAGTGTTAGATAAAATGGATTTAGAAATAACTAGCGAATTTATAACTATGGCATCAAAACTCCTAGAGATAAAATCCAAATATCTGCTTTATAAGCAAAAGGATGAAGAGGAAGACCCAAGAATAGAACTTATGGAAAAGTTAGAAGAATATAGAAAGTTCAAGATGGCATCACAAGATATAAAAGAAAATATAACTTATATCAATGAGAGATTTTATAGAAATAAAGAAGAAATAATTATTGATGATAATGTAGATTTAGAAGATATATCAATAGAAGCAATAAAAAATATACTTCCATACATATTTAAAGTTAAAACATCACAAATTGAAAATTCTAATGATGAGAAACTAGATAAAATAGTAAGGAAGAAGATAATATCTGTAGAAGAAAAAATCTTATATATAAGAGATATTATAAAAGAGAAGCTTGAAGTTACTTTCACAAATATCATAAAATCATATGAAAATGATGAAATAATTGCTACTTTTTTATCTATATTAGAACTTATAAAAGAAAAAGAAATAGTAGTAGTACAAGATATATTTTTTGATGATATTCTAATAAGAAAAAGTTCGGAGTGTTAAAATGAAAAGAGAAGATATAAAGTATATTATAGAGTCTGTTATGTTTGCATATGGAGAACCAATAAGTATAAAAGAATTAAACTATATAATAAATAAAGAACTTTCATCAAAAGAGATAGAGATTATGTTAAATTCACTTATTGAAGAATATAGAGAAAAAAATAGAGGTATCCAGATAATTAAATTAGAAAACAAGTATCAAATGTGCACAAATAAAGATTATGCGGAATATATAAAGAAGATTATTGAACCAAAGAAAAAGAAAAGTCTGAGTCAGGCCACATTAGAAACTCTTACTATCATTGCTTATAAGCAACCAATAACAAAAGTTGAGATAGAAGATATAAGAGGAGTAAAGTGTGATAAGGTACTACAGACCTTATTTGAAAATGAACTTATAAAAGAGGCTGGTAGACTTAACAAGATAGGTAAACCTATAATTTATAGAACAACGGATGAATTTTTAAAATTGTTAAATATAGAAACCCTTGAAGAGTTGCCTCCTATAGAAAATTATCAAGAAGTAGCTACAAATGAATAAAATGTTGTACATGTATAGTGATAGCATTAAAATTAAAAACACAATAATTTAGTTTGCGATTTTAAATTTTTAAGGATTTAAAATGCTCTAAGTTATTGTGTTTTTGTGTGTAAATATAAAATTAAAATTATATCGAAATAAATATGGATAATTAAGTATAAATAGTAATTTTTTGATGATAATATAAACATGGAGTTTAATGAATTATTTAATTTTAAGTATTTAATAATAGCTATAATTTTTATAATAAGTATACTTATATTGATTTTAATATCTCATATAAACATCTTATTAGTAGCTGATATAAATAACAACGATATTATTCTAACAATTAATATAAAATACATGTTTAATTTAATAAATATAAATAGACAACTTTATCCAGCTGAAAATAGTAAAAATAATGATAAAAAAGAAGGGATGAAGAATAATATAGATTCAAGTATATTATTAGCTGATGACCTTTTAAGCGTTTATAGACTATTAAAAAAAATAAAAATACATGAACTTTATTCAAATATTAATTTTGGAACTGAAAATATCGGCTTAACATCTTCTGTGTATGTATTAATAAATACTCTATATGGAAATTTATTTAATATAATTGATGCAGAAAAAATGTATTTAAATGTAAATCCAGATTTTACAAAAAATTATGTTTTGGGAAATATAAGGATACATATAAGGTCAAGAATAAAAGATTTATTTCGTACTATAATAATGATTAATAAGATTATGAATAAGAATAAAGGAAATTATAAGGAAGGTGATAGTAATGAGAGCAACAGGTTCGATACAAAGTCTTATGGAAACAACTCTTGAAACAATTAAAGGTTCTATAGATGCAAATACTATTATAGGAGACCCTATAAAAACAGATACTACAGTAGTTGTACCTATATCAAAAGTTACGATTGGATTTGGTATAGGAGGAGGAGAATACTCAAAAGGATATGATGAGAAAGATAAAGAAATTGAATCAAAAAATGAAAAAGCAGATACGAACTTTGCTGGAGGTAGCGCAGGTGCTATATCTGTGCAACCAGTAGCATTTGTAGTTGTTGAAAGTGGAGAGACTAGAATAATGAGTTTAGATAGCAATATTAATCTTGTAGATAATATATTATCTATAACTCCTAGAGTATTGGAGAAAATTCAAAACATATCTCAAAGTAATAAAAATCAAGACAAAAATAATATGCAAGAATAAGATAAAATATTTACAAATATGGTTGTAGTTTTAAATAAGGTAGTGGGATTAGTTTAAATCCCACTATTTTGTTATGTGGTTTAAATGTTTATATATAGTAAGATTTTAGCTTAAAACAATTTAAATAGATAATAAAGTTGATATATAGTATAATTATAAAAAGAAAAGTAGTATTATGTTATAGATATATAAACGTATTTGAGATATAAGAGGGAGTTATAAATCATTAGTTTTGAGGTGAGTGTTATGAGTGATAAAGAGTTATCTATTTTGTTGTTAGAAAGTATGAATAACTTTCATAATTTAATAAAAATTATTAATAATGAAAGATATAAAAAAAGTAAGATTCTTACAGAAAGACAATTTTTTGCTTTAGTAAAGATAAGGAAACATGATAAAATAGAGCTTAAAAATTTAAGTAGGGATTTACATGTATCCACTTCTAGTTTGTGTATATTACTTAATAAATTAGTTGAGCAAGAGTATGTATATAGGGAAGAAGATAGTAGAGATAGACGAAATACATTTTATGGAATAACTAAAAATGGAGAAAAGATACTAGATGATGAAATATTAAAATTTGTATCTATAATAAGTGATAAAATGGATTGTTTAGATATAGATAATAAAGATAAATTATTTGCTTCTTTAGAAGAAACTAAAACTATAATAGAACAGTTGTTTTAAAAAGGAGGCTTTATTATGAAGATAAAATGTTCTAAAGAAATATTAAAAAGTTTGGAAAATACTATAACAGTAATAGCTATGTTTGATGGTGAAGATGTTTCTACACCTTTTGATGAATTAAATTTAGTAAGTAGAGATTTTAAAGCTAAAGAAAATAATATAGACACTGTAACATTGTTTAAAAATGATAGTTTAGTGAATGTTTGCTTTGTTGGTTTTGGTAAGAGAGAGTTATTAAATACAGAAAAGATTAGAATAATAGGTGGAAACTTATGTAAGAAGTTAAAAAATATATTGAAAAATAAAGAATATAAGAGTAATGACATTAATATACTGAATCTCGACTTAAGTAGTGATGAAATAGGCGCTTTTACAGAAGGGATATTACTTGGAGATTATAAATTTAATAAGTATAAGTCAAAAAACAATGATTTTGAAAAAAAGGAAATAGATAATATAATTATATTTACTGAAAAGGAAGTGGAGTGCCAAATTGAAAAAGCTAAGATATTAGCTAATTCAAATATAATAGCTAGAAATCTAGTAAATGAACCATCAAATATAATCTATCCAGAGACGTTAGCAATAGAAACAGTTAGACTTGGAGCAGAGTTTGGGTTTAATGTTGAAGTATATGAAGAAGAAAAAATAAGAGCGTTAGGAATGGAAGCTTTTTTTGCTGTTTCAAGAGGTTCTATTAATAAACCAAGATTCATAGTTATGCGATATTTTGGAGACAAAGAAAGTAAAGATATACTTGGTCTAGTAGGTAAAGGATTGACTTATGATACAGGTGGATATTCTTTAAAATCAAATGCTTCTATGTTAGATATGAAAACAGATATGGCTGGTGCTGCAAGTGTCATAGGCGCCATGTGTGCTATATCTCAAAATAAATTAAAGAGAAATGTTATAGCAGTAGTCGCTGCATGTGAAAATGCTTTATCAGGAGGCTCATATAAACCTGGAGATATAATTAATTCTATGGCAAAGAAAACTATTGAAGTTTTAAATACAGATGCAGAAGGTAGACTTACATTAGCTGATGCAATATATTACATCATAAATAATGAAAAGGTAACAAAGGTGGTTGATGTAGCTACATTAACTGGTGCTGCTTTAACATTATTGGGTAACGTCGCAACTCCTGTAGTGACAAATAATGATGAATTTTATTATGAACTAGAAAAAGCATCTGCTTTATCAGGTGAAAGGGTATGGAAGATGCCAATTTATGATGAATTTAGAGATATGATAAAAGGTGAAGAAGCAGACCTTAAAAATACAGGAGGTAAAAATGCTGGATGTATAACAGCAGGAGCTTTTATTGGTGAATTTGTTGGTGCTACTCCATGGATACATATGGATATAGCTGGCACAAGTACATCATCAAAATCAATTGGATACAAAGCAAAGGGTGCAACAGGAGAACCTGTTAGAACATTGTACTATTTAGCAGAGATATAAAATAACAATCATAAAATATATAACCTATAAAGCCACATGGATAATTACTTAGATTTAAGATTATCCATGTGGCTTTATTTTTAAATTTAAATAAATTATTTACTCTTTTTCTTTTTTTCAAGTATAAAAGTATCTCTATTAGACAAAAGAGCAGGTATGTACATAATACTAGTAACAAAAATAAATGTAAAAATAGCAGTTGTGCTATGGCTTAAAAAACCATAATAGTATTGAGAATTGGTAAATGTGTTTAGTAAAAATATGAATGAAAAATAAATAAAGCAAATAGCTAAATTATCTCTAAGCGCATATCTGTTAACTTTAAATTTTCTAACATCGACCATATAAATATTTGCATAAATTATAAGACATTTAGAGAAGACAAATATAAAATATATCAAGCTAGGAAATTCATAACCCAAGTTTTTAGAAAAAATGAGTTCTCCAACTGAACAAACCAAACTCCATGAAAAAAAGATATTAAAAAGATGATACTGTTTAAAAATAAGTATGGCTATACACAGGTATATACAGATATAATTAATTCCAATTGGCAAAGAATTTAGAGTACTATAATTACCAGAAGAAATAATTAAGAATTGCTCTAAAGCCATAACTATTACCATTAATGTACAAATTATCTTCTCGACTGTGTAACTATAAGGCAAAATATTTTTTGTTAGTTTTGGACAATAGTATAGAAATAATCCAAATATAAAGAGGCTTACAAATTGTTCACTAGAAAAAAGGAAAATTTTAAACATATAATATTCTCTCCTATAATAAATTTAATATGTATCTATATAAATATATTCATTATCTCTCAATTTAATATATAAAAAATTTAATAATAGTTAGATTTTATATGGGAATTTTTGCAACTAAAAATATCCTATTGTTTTGTGTATATATTCTAATTATGTCAAAAAATAAAAAAATCTTTATTTACTAGAGTTTTTGGAAATAATAATAACAGATATTAGAATTAATTAACATTTTTTGTAAGTATTTGACAATAGAGAGGGTGTAACAAATGGGAATAATAGAGTCAGCATCAAAATTAGCTGAAATGGTTCATTTATTAGCTGTTGAAAAGGGGATAACTGATATAGAAGCATGGGATGAAGCTATAGAAGAATACAGTAAACTTTATGAAGAAAGAAGAAATGAATAGATTAATAAAACTTTATTATAAAAAAGTAGCTTTACTTAAAGAATTTAGACTTTTTATAAACTATTAAAAATAAAATAAATAAAAAAGATGGTACTTCAAATGTAATTAAAAATCATTTTGTGATACCATCTTTAATATTTATTTTAATAATGTATAAGTAATAAATCTTACTTATCTATATTTTTTATGTAGCCTCTTTTTTCTAATTTTTTTATATGTTCTTTGCGTATTTCATCAAGATTAATACCATATTGTTCTTCTAGTTTAAACATCATAGTAACACATGTCTGAGCTACATCCATTAGCTCCTTAGCAGTTTTCTTTATAATATCAACTTCATCCAAGTCATTATTTTCTCCACTTAGATTTCTGAATTTACCTATACATTCAGCCAATTCACCTTGTTCTTCGCCCATTTTGATAAATGTAGATTCTAGTGTTGGGTCTAAATTATTAAGTTCTGGTAAAGATATAGTTTTTAGTTTCATAAAAAGCTCCTTTCAAGTTATTCATATTTATACTAAAACATCATAACAAAGATAATACTAAAAATAAACTTTAAATTCAACATAAAAACTCATATATAGAATAAAAATAGTGAAATAAATCTACATTTGTCTTAATACAGCATCATATAAGACTTCTCCAATAGGTTTATTTATTACAAGAGAAGCTGATTTATCATAAACTGTGTTTGCTTTATTAATAAGAGCAATGTATTTACCTTTATAATAATCTATAAAACTTGCAGCGGGATATACAGCTAGTGATGTACCTCCTATAATTAATAAATCAGCATTACTTATAGCAGAAATTGTTTTAGTAATAACATCATTGTCAAGAGCTTCTTCATAAAGTACTACATCAGGTTTTACTATAGAACCACATTTGTCACAATAAGGAATATTACCACCTAGGTTTAACATAGCTTCTAAATCAAAAAATTTACCACACTTAGTACAATAATTTCTGTGCACAGAACCATGTAGTTCTAAGACATTTTTGCTTCCAGCCATTTGGTGAAGCCCATCAATATTTTGAGTTATAATAGCTTTAAGTTTGCCCATCTCTTCAAGTTTTGCCAAGGCTATATGAGCATTGTTTGGCTTTGCATTAGGATATATTAATTTATCTTTATAAAATTCAAAAAAATCTTCTGGGTATCTAACAAAAAAAGTATGTGAAACTAATTGTTCAGCAGTAAATTGTTTATTGAGTTTCTGGCTAAACAGTCCAGTAGAACTTCTAAAGTCTGGTATATTAGATTCAGTTGACACACCTGCTCCACCAAAAAATACTATATTGTTATGATTAGCTATCAATTCTTTTAAGTTATTTGCATCCATAGTTACACCTCCAAATTATTATATATAAATTGTACTACATATTAGGATATTTATGTTACTTTATTAGAGCCCTGTGTTTTTAAAATAAATTTATGTGGTAATCACATGTAACATTATAAGTATTATAAAAAAAATCTATTTTCATATTTAAAAAACCTATAGCTTAATAAGACGAATAAAGAATTTATAAATAGAATGTATACAAAATGTAAATAGACAATATTTACTAAAATCACAAGTTGTCGTATAATTATATTAAAATTGTTTTAGTGTATAAGAAGGGCGGGGGAAGTACGTGAAGAAAAAAGCAGCGTTAGCAACATTAGCTGTATTACCCTTAAGTATGATAAATGCACATGCTGATGGGGATGTAGGTATAGTGACTATAAATTATTTAAATGTAAGAAATGAGCCAACTGCCGAAAGTAGTATAGCATTTGTTGCTAAGAAAGATGACAAGGTTTTAATTAAAGACTCTTCTGATGGATGGTATAAAATAAAAGCTGAATCTGGACAAGAAGGTTGGGCTTCGTCAAAATATATAGCAAAATCAAATGGTGATTCTTTAAGAACATCTACAAATAAAGAAAAACAAGTTACTTCAAATAGTTTAAATATGAGAAATGGAGCAGGCACAAGTTATAGAATCATAACTGTACTAAAAAAAGGACAAAAAGTAGAGGTAGTATCAGAGAGTAATGGATGGTCTAAAATAAAATATGATGGAAGATTAGGATATGTATCTAGTTCTTACTTAGGAGATATCTCAAACTCAACCAATAGCTCAAAAACTAAACAAGTAAATACAACTTCATTAAATGTAAGAAGTGGACCAAATACAAGTTATGGTTTATTAGGTAAGTTGCCAAAAGGAAGCAAAGTGGAAGTAATATCAGAAAGTAATGGATGGTCTAAAATAAAGTATAATGGAAAAGATGCGTATGTATCAAGTATGTATTTATCAGAGGTAGGTCAAAGTAGCTCAGATGACTCTAGTCAAAGTAATGACAAAAAAAATACTGATAAGGTTGTAAATACAGCTTCATTAAATGTAAGAAGTGGGCCAGGTTCTACATATAGTAAGTTAGGGAAGGTATATAAAGGGAGTAAAGTAACTGTATTGTCAGAGAGTAGTGGATGGGCTAAAATTAGCTTTAATAATAAAGAAGCTTTTGTAGTAGGTAATTATTTATCTACTTCAACAGATGCATCCAATAATAACTCAAATAGTAATTCTAATAATAATTCAAATAGTAATGGAAATAATTCTTCATCATCAGGTCAAGTAAATGGTATGTCTGGTATAGGTGGAGCTAAAATTGATTACAAATCTTTGAGTTATACTTTGGAATCTCACATAAGTAAACAAGTTGAGAAAGCGGCAGCAGGGGGAAATGTAATAGCACCAGGGAATAGAAAAAGTACTCCAAGTCCTGAATTTAGTACTTTTTCAGCTCAAAGAACAAGTTCATTTGTAAATGCAAGTTCAAGTGATATAGAATATTATTTAAATCCTAAAAACTTTACAAGTATAACTAAAGGTATGATGCAGTTTTTGAAGATTAATAGCTATAAGGGAGGTATTTCAGAATCGAGTTTAAATTCATATCTTAATGGTTTATCTTCTAGTATCTTTAAAAATCAAGGAGCAGCATTTATAAATGCCGCTAAGAAGTACAATATAGACGTTGTATATTTGGTATCACATGCTATGTGGGAAACTGCATATGGTAAATCTACGCTTGCTCAAGGTCAGACAATAACATCTTATAAGGGTCAACCCCTTAGTAAACCAGTTAAAGTATACAATTTTTTTGGAATAGGAGCAATAGATAAAAGCGCTAATGTTTCAGGGGCAGAAGCAGCATATTCTAATGGATGGACTAGTGTAGAAGCTACTATAGATGGTTCTGCAAAGTGGATATCTCAAAATTATATAAACAGCTCTAAATATAATCAAAACACTATCTATAAGATGAAGTGGAATTATGATTATACATGGCATCAATATGCAACTGATGTTAATTGGGCTAATGGAATTTCTGGAATTATGGAAAATCTAATTGGTCTTTATGGAGGAGGAAGTAGTTTAGTTTTTGAGGTTCCTCAATACAAGTAATACATAAATAAAAAATACAGACTATGGGTAGTTTTCATTTATTTAAATTATCTATAGTTTTTTTGTATATAATTTACAATGTCTAAAATTAATATTAACAAAATTTTTATGTTATAATATTAATTCTAAGTAAATATAAGTGAATAACAGATAGAAATAGATAAAAAGTGGTAATAATATATATAAAGATAATTTTGAGAAAGGAGGATATAGATGGAAAGTGTTAAGGAATATTTAGATAAATTGGAAATTAATAATAGTGGCCTTGGAAAGCAACTTAAAGAAGTTTACATAAATAGAGTAGTTTATTTTAAAGAAGACAAGATAGTTTATTTTTATCTAACTTCTAAGGAGATTGTTTCTCATGAGCTATTAGATAAATTTAAAGAAGAATTGATGTATAAACTCGATTATTTTAAAGATATGAGAATGAAGATAAGATTCACTGGATTTGAAAGAAAATCTAATAAAGATGTTATAAAAAAATATTGGAATAATATATTGTATATATTAAAGTATCTTTGTCCATCTATAGCAGGTTGGTATAAACAAGTAGAATTTCTTTGTTTAGATGAAGAATTAAAAATAAAACTTCCAAAAGGTATATTTTATGAGCGATTAATGAAAAAAAATGTAATTTATGTACTTAGAACTGTGCTTAGTGAAGAATTAGGATTGGATTTAAATATAACGATTGAAAAAGCTGTTGATGAAAAAGTGAATAAAGAAAGACTTATAAGAATTAATGATAGAGAAATGGAAGAAAAAATTAGAGCTTTGGAAATTGGAAAAATTAATAATTGTGAAGAGCGTGAAGAAGAAAGTTATGTCATCAAATCTGAAGTAGATGAAAATTTAATCTATGGAGATAATGCAAATGCTATGATTGAAAATATAGCTGAATTAAATGCATCTTCTGGAACAGTTGCAATTGTTGGAGATATATTTGATGTTGAAACTAAAGAACTTAAAAATGGAAAAATACTTATGATAGCATCAATTACAGACTATACTAGTTCAATAAGCTGTAAATTATTTTTAACAGATACAAATAAGGATGGAGTACTTGAAAATGTTAAAAAGGGTGCATATTTAAAAATCAAAGGTGACATAGTTTATGATACATATCAAAGAGAAATTAGTATGATGATTAGTGGAATAAGAAAAGAGGTTAGACCAGAGAGGGAAGACAAATCAGAAGAAAAAAGGGTAGAACTACATGCACATACACAAATGTCTTCTATGGATGCAATCTGTTCTGTTAAAAAGCTTGTAGAACGTGCAGCTAAATGGGGGCATCCTGCTATTGCTATAACAGACCATGGTGTTGTACAAGGATTTCCTGATGCTATGAATGCAGGTAAGGCAAATAATATTAAAGTACTTTATGGAGTAGAGGGATACTTGGTTGAAGATGATTCTCTCATTATAGAAGATGCAAATGACAAAGAACTTTCACAGACATTTGTTGTATTTGATATAGAGACAACAGGATTTTCTAACACGAATGATAAAATAACTGAAATTGGTGCTGTAAAGATAGAAAATTTTAAAATTGTGGACAGATTTAGCGAATTGATAAATCCAGAAAAAGATATTTCTTATAAGATACAGGAATTAACAGGAATAACTAATGAGCTAATCAAAGACAAGCCAACCATTGAAGAGGTTCTTCCTAGGTTTATGGAATTTGTTGGAGATAGTGTATTAGTAGCGCATAATGCAGAGTTTGATACGGGATTTATATCACAAAAGTGCAGAGAACAAGGTTTATTATATAATAACAAAAAAGTAGATACACTTATGCTGGCAAGAGTAATGTTGCCAAAATTAAAAAGACATAGATTGAATCTTGTTGCTAAAGAACTTGGTATACCTCTTTTAAATCACCATAGAGCAGTAGATGATGCTGAGGCTACAGCACTCATATTTAATAAATTCTTACAAATACTTACAGAAAAAGGAGCAAAGACTTTAAGTGATGTAAATAATGTGCTTGGAAAAATTGATTATACAAAACTTAGCACAAATCATATAACCTTAATAGCAAAAAATTCTGTAGGCATAAAAAACTTATATAAAATAATTTCAGATGCACATGTAAATCATTTTTTTAGAGCTCCAAGAATACTTAGAAGTGTATTAAATGAATATAAGGAAGGTCTGATAATTGGTTCGGCATGTGAAGCAGGAGTGGTCTTTCAAGCTGTAAAGAAGAATGTTTCTGATGATGAAATGAAAAAAATAATAGATTTATATGATTATATTGAGGTAATGCCTATAGATAATAATAGATTTATGATTGACAAAGGAGAAGTTAAGGATGAAGAAGAGTTAAGAGAACTTAATAGAAAGCTAATTGATACAGCTAAAAAATTTAATAAAATTCCAGTAGCTACTGGAGATGTTCATTTTTTAGATAAACATGAAGCTGTTTTAAGAAAAGTTCTTAAATATTCTCAAGGTTTTAAAGTAGATGAAGAAGAAACTTATTTACATTTTAGAACAACAGATGAAATGTTGGAAGAGTTTAGTTATCTTGGTGAAGAATTGGCATATGAAGTTGTAGTGGAAAATAGCAATTTAATTGCTGATATGGTTGAAGATATAAAACCTATACCAGATGATACTTATCCACCGATTATAGAAGGTTCAGACGTGGAATTAAGAGAGATGTGTTATGAAAAAGCTAGGCGAATCTATGGAGATCCAATACCAGAAATAGTTCAAAAAAGGCTAGATAGGGAGCTAAATTCGATAATAAGCAATGGGTATGCGGTTATGTATATTATAGCTCAGAAACTAGTTGCAAAATCGCTTTCAGATGGTTATCTAGTTGGTTCAAGAGGTTCAGTTGGGTCATCTTTTGCGGCTACAATGAGTGATATAACAGAAGTTAATCCTCTCCCAGCACACTATATTTGTGAAAATGAAGACTGTAAATACTCATTTTTTTATGAAATAGGTGAGTGGGGTTCAGGGGTTGATTTACCAGATAAGGACTGCCCAAAGTGTGGAAGAAAGCTTGCTAAGAATGGCCATGATATCCCATTTGAAGTATTTTTAGGTTTTGAAGGTGATAAAGAGCCAGATATAGACCTAAATTTCTCAGGAAATTATCAGCCAATAATTCATAAGTATACAGAAGAATTATTTGGGGAGGGGTATGTATATAGAGCAGGAACTATAGGTACTGTAGCAGAAAAAACAGCGTTTGGATATGCAAGAAAATATATAGAGGAAAATAATATAAGTGTCCCAAATGCAGAAGTACTGAGACTTTCAAATGGTTGTACTGGAGTAAAAAGAACATCAGGACAGCATCCAGGAGGAGTTATGGTTATACCAGATTATAAAGATGTGTATGACTTTACCCCTATTCAATATCCAGCAAATGATACTTCTTGTGGTGTAATAACTACTCATTTTGATTATCATTCAATAAGTGGTAGAATACTTAAATTAGATATACTTGGACACGACGGTCCTACCATAATAAGAATGCTTGAAGATATTACTGGAATAAACATAACAGAAATACCATTAGATGATGAAGAAACGATGTCTTTGTTTACATCCACAGAAGCATTAGGAGTTACTCCAGAAGAGATAAATTGCCCAATAGGTTGTCTTGCTGTACCTGAGTTTGGTACTAAATTTGTACGTCAGATGCTACTTGACACAAAGCCTACTACATTTGCAGAACTTGTACGTATATCTGGTCTTTCTCATGGTACAGACGTTTGGGTAAACAATGCACAGGATTTAGTTAGAGAAGATATAGTTGGGCTGAAAGATGTTATATCAACACGAGATGACATAATGAACTATTTAATATTTAAAGGATTACCTCCAAAAATGAGTTTTACAATAATGGAGAGTGTAAGAAAAGGTAAAGGTCTAAAACCAGAACATATTGAAGAAATGAAGAAAAATAATGTCCCAGAATGGTATATAGGTTCATGTAAAAAGATTAAATACATGTTCCCAAAAGCACATGCAGTTGCTTATGTTATGACATCATTCAGAATTGCATATTGTAAAGTACACTATCCAGAAGCATTTTATGCAACTTACTTTACTACAAAAGTTGAAGATTTTGATGCAGATTTAATTGTTAAAGGTTTAGATTCTATAAAATCAAAAATAAATGAAATTGAAGCATTAGGAAACGATGCAACTACAAAAGAAAAAGGTATGTTAACAGTGTTAGAAGTTGCTCTTGAAATGTATGCTAGAGGAATAAAATTATTGCCAGTTGATATATATAAATCAGATGCAACTGATTTTATAGTTGTGGGAGAAAAGACATTACTTCCACCAATGGCAGCAATACAAGGTCTTGGAGGAAATGCGGCCATAAATATTCAAAATGAAAGAAAAAATGGTGAATTTATATCAAAAGAAGATTTGAGAAAGAGAACGAAAATATCAAAAACAGTAATAGAAACTCTTACCAATCATGGTTCACTTGAGAATATGAGCGAGAGAAATCAATTATCACTATTTTAAGTTAGTCCAAAAAGTTGCAAATAAAAGAATTTTATGATATCATGGTATAGAAAATAGTATACTTTGCAGAAACTAAGAGTGAGACAGCTGTTCTCACTCTTTTATTTTAAATATATTATTAAGAACCAGTTTAATTTTTTAAATATATTTTATTTGGGATTATAGGAACTGGTCATTTACAATTGAATAGGAGGAAATTTAATGAAAAAAAATTTAGAAGCTACAATTGAAGAGATTGTAACTAAAATAACAGATGAACATGGATTTGAAATGGTTGATGTTGAATATGTAAAAGAAGCGGGAGAATACTACTTAAGAGTATACATAGATAAAGAAGAAGGAATATCTTTAAATGAATGTGAATTAGTTAGTAGAGAATTAAGCCCAATATTAGATGAAAAAGACCCTATAAAGGAGAATTATTTTTTAGAAGTATCTTCTCCAGGACTTGATAGAGCATTAAAAAAAGATAGAGATTTTGTAAGATACAAAGGTAGAGATGTAGATTTAAAATTATATAAAGCATTAAATGGGTGTAAACAATTTGAAGGTGAACTTGTGGGACTAACAGAAGATAATAATATAAAAATCATTGTAAATAGTGAAGAAATGGAATTTAATAGAAAAGATGTTGCTATTGTCAGATTAGCAATAAAGTTTTAGTGGTATATTAAATAGGGAGGAAATAAAAAAATGAATCATGAATTTATGGAAGCACTAGATGAATTAGTAGTTGATAGAGGTATAGATAAAGAGATACTTATAGATACTATAGAACAAGCTCTTTTAACTGCATATAAGAAAAACTTTGGTTCAGCACAAAACGTTAGAGTTGAGTTTGATAGAGATAAGGGAGACATAAAAGTATTCTCTCAAAGAGTCGTTGTTGATGAATCAGATTTATATGATACTTTCTTAGAAATAGAGTTAGCAGATGCTAGAGAGATAAATCCTAATTATGAATTAGGCGATATCATAGAGCATGAAGTTACTCCTAAAAACTTTGGAAGAATTGCAGCTCAGACAGCAAAACAGGTAGTTGTTCAAAGAATAAGAGAAGCTGAGAGAGAAATAGTGTATAATGAATTTATAGAAAAAGAAAATGAAATAGTTACAGGAGAGGTTGCTAGAGCAAATAAAAACATTGTTTATGTTAACCTTGGAAGAATAGAAGGTATAATGACTCAAAGTGAGCAGATACCGTTTGAAAATTATAAAGCAGGTCAAAAAATAAAATTCTATATACTTGAAGTTAAAAAGACTAACAAAGGACCTCAAATAGTTGTATCAAGAAGTCATCCAGGTCTAGTAAAGAGATTGTTTGAAGAAGAAGTTCCTGAAATATATGAAGGGATAGTTCAAATAAAATCTGTAGCAAGAGAAGCAGGGTCAAGAACTAAAATGGCAGTAAGATCTATAGATGAAAAAATAGACCCAATTGGAGCTTGTGTTGGACCAAAAGGACTTAGAGTAAAAAATATAGTGGATGAACTTGGTGATGAAAAAATAGATATAATAAAATATAGTGAAGACCCAGCAGAGTTTATATCAGCTGCACTTAGCCCATCAAAAGTTGTTAGAGTAGATATAAATGAAGAAGAAAAGTCTGCCTTAGTAATTGTTCCAGATTATCAATTATCGCTTGCTATAGGTAAAGAAGGTCAAAATGCAAGACTTGCAGCAAAATTGACTAACTGGAAAATAGATATTAAAAGCGAATCTCAAGCAGAACAAGAAATGTTAAATCTTGAAAATTCCAAAGAAATAGAAGATGAGGATGTTAAAACTGAATTTATCAACCAAGAAGAGTTAGATACTTCAGATGATAATTTTAGTGAAGAAGAGTAAGGAGGGATGATTTTGAAAAAAGTAAAAAAAGTGCCTCAAAGAAAATGCATAGCATGTCAAGATAGAGACTCTAAAAAAGAGCTTATAAGAATAGTTAAAAATAAAGAAGGAAAAATATTTTTAGACCCAACAGGAAGAGCTAATGGAAGAGGAGCATATGTGTGTAAAAGCTCTGAATGTCTTAAAAAAGCCATCAAAAGCAAAGCATTAAATAAAGCTTTTAAAATAGATGTTCCTGATGAAGTCTATGATAATCTACTTATGGAGTTAGAAGAATATGAAAAATAATAAAGAAAAAATACTTTCATTCTTAGGGCTCGCAACTCGTGCAGGGAAAATAGTGTCTGGTGATGACTCCACTTTGCTTGATTTAAAAAAAGGAAAAGTAAAGTTGGTTTTAATAGCAGAAGATGCATCAAATAATACTAAAAAACTTTTTAAGGATAAATCAACTTTTAGAAATATTCCATATCTATTTTTTTCAACAAAAGAGGAAATAGGATTTGCAATAGGAAAATCTCCAAGAGCAGTTATAGGAATAAAAGATGAAAACTTTTCTAAAAAGATAATTGAACTAATAGAAATTTAAAATAAAATAGGGGGTGATCTTGTGTCAAAAACAAGAGTATACCAAATAGCAGAAGAATTAAATATATCAAATGAAGAGCTTATGAATAAGTTAGCTGAATTAGATATAAATGTAGCTGATAAAGATTCAGTATTAGAAGGTGAAGAATTAGATTTAGTATTGGAATTATTAGAAGCTTCATCTAAAGAAAATGAAAATGTTATAGAGATAGATGGAAAGCTAACAGTTCAAGCATTAGCAACACAGTTAGATAAATCTCCATCAGAAGTAATTATGAAGCTTATGAAAATGGGAACTATGGCAACAATAAATCAAGAGATAAGTTTTGAAATTGCCGCTTTAGTTGCTCAAGACTATGGATTTGAACTAACAGTAGCTGAAAGTGATGATACAGAAGCTTTAGAAATAGAAGCTTTAATGGAAATTGAAGAAGATAAAGAGGAAGATTTAAAGGCTAGACCACCAGTTGTTACAGTTATGGGACATGTTGACCATGGTAAGACATCTCTACTAGATGCAATAAGAAAAACTGATGTGATTTCAGGTGAAGCAGGAGGAATAACTCAACATATAGGTGCTTCAGAAGTTAAAATTAATGGACAAAAAATAGTATTTTTAGATACTCCAGGACATGAGGCTTTCACATCAATGAGAGCAAGAGGAGCACAAGTTACAGATATAGCAATATTAGTTGTTGCAGCAGACGATGGTATAATGCCTCAAACAGTAGAAGCTATAAACCATGCTAAAGCAGCAGAAGTACCTTTAATAGTTGCTATCAATAAAATAGATAAACCAGGTGCAAATCCAGATAAAGTAAAACAAGAATTAGCAGACCAAGGTCTATTAGTTGAAGACTGGGGTGGAGAAGTAATAGCAGTTCCAGTATCAGCTAAGAAAAAAGAAGGAATAGATACACTTTTAGAAATGGTATTATTGGTTGCTGAAATGGAAGAATTAAGAGCAAATCCAAATAAAAGAGCAGTAGGAACTGTGATAGAAGCTGAGCTTGATAAAGGAAGAGGTCCAGTTGCAACAGTACTTGTTCAAGGTGGTACTTTAACAGTAGGTGACCCAATAGTTGCAGGTGTTGCATGTGGTAAAGTTAGAGCAATGATAAATGCAAAAGGTAAAAGAGTAAAGACAGCAGGACCATCTACAGCAGTTGAGATATTAGGTTTATCAGAAGTTCCACAAGGTGGAGACCAATTTGTTGAGGTTCCAACTGACAAGATTGCTAGAAGTGTAGCAGCAAGAAGACAGCAAATAGTTAGAGATGAAATGTTAAAATCAACTCAAAGATTATCACTGGATGATTTATTTAGTCAAATGAGTGAAGGTTCTATAAAAGACCTTAATATAGTTATAAAAGCAGATGTACAAGGTTCAGTACAGGCAGTTAAACAATCTTTAGAAAAATTATCAAATGAAGAAGTTCAAGTTAAAGTAATACATGGAGGTGTTGGAGCTGTAACAGAATCAGATATATTACTTGCAGCAGCTTCTAACGCAATAATAATAGGATTCAATGTAAGACCAGTTCCAGGTGCAGAATCTCTAGGCGAAAAAGAAAATGTTGATATAAGAACATATACTATAATATACAAGGCTATAGAAGATATACAAGCTGCTATGACTGGTATGTTAGACCCTGAATATGTTGATGAAGAAACAGGAAAAGCTGAAATAAGAGAAATATATAAAATATCTGGTGTTGGAACAGTAGCTGGATGTTATGTAACTAATGGTAAGATATTTAGAAATTGTAAAGTAAGATTAGTTAGAGATAGTATAATAATACATGAAGGTGAGCTTGCAGCACTTAAGAGATTTAAAGATGATGTAAAAGAAGTTAATTCTGGATACGAATGTGGTATGAGTTTTGTAAATTACAACGATATAAAAGAAGGCGATGTAGTAGAAGCTTATATAACTAAAGAAGTAGAAAGAAAATTATAAATTCGTATCAAAGAAAATCAGTTAGTAAAGAAGGTCGATGGTATGGCATCATATAATAGAACAAGAAGAATAGCAGAAGAAATAAGAAAAGTAGTAAGTACTATGCTTATAAATGGAGTAAAAGACCCTAGAATAACATCTATGGTGAGTGTAACTGATGTAGAAGTTACAAATGACCTAAGATATGCTTATGTATATGTAAGTATTTTAGGTGGAGATGAAGAATCTACACTAACAGGACTTAAAAGTGCTGGAGGGTATATAAGAAGAGAAGTAGGAAAAAATATAAAACTTAGATATATTCCTGAAATAATGTTTAAAATTGATGATTCAATAGAAAAAGGAATGTATATGGATAGCCTTATAAAAAGAGTTAATGAAAAAAATACTCAAAAAAATGAGGATGAAAATTATGATGAATAATATTGATAGTATTATAAACTATATTTATGAGGGTGACTATTTTATAGTTACCTCTCATATTAGCCCAGATGGAGATAATATTGGTTCTACACTTTCGATGTATTATACACTAAAAAACTTAGGAAAAAAAGTATATTATGTACTTGATGATGAAGCTCCATTAAATTTAAAGTTTTTGGTTGAAGATGTAAAAATTTATAAGTCTAATGAACTTGATATGAATCAGTATTCCCTAATAGCACTTGATTGTGGAGATGAACCAAGAATATGTGTAAGTGATGAAATCAAAAATAATGCATCAAAATTAATCTGTATAGACCATCATGCAAGTAATGATTCATATGGAGATTTAAATTATGTAGATAAGGATGCATCTTCTACATGTGAACTAGTTTATAATTTATTGATTAGATTCCAGCAAATAAAAGATATTAAGATTATAAATAAAGATATAGCGACATGTTTATATACAGGTCTTGTAACTGATACTGGAAACTTCTCATATTCAAATGTCCATGCAAGTAGCTTTGAAATGGCAAAGAATTTACTTGTTTTAGGTGCACAAAAAAATACTATAATACAAAATATATATCAAAGTAATTCTTCTGATTATTATAAATTATTAGGAGAAGCCTTGAAATCTTTGGAAATATTTGAATCAAAAGTATCTAGTATAGTTTTGACTCAGGATATGATGAATAGAAATAATACAAGTTTCAACGATGTTGATGGAATAACAACATATACAAGAGACATAAAAGATGTTGAGGTTGGAATTTTATTTAAAGAGAAAAAACAAAATGAAATTAAAGTAAGTTTTAGGTCAAAAAATTATGTTGATGTAAGTGAAATAGCCAAGTTATTTGGTGGTGGTGGTCATGTAAGAGCTGCTGGATGTACTATTAAAGATAGTATTGATAATGCAAAAAAAATGGTATTAGAGGCAGTGTTAAAATCAATTTAAGGTGACAGAAAAATGAATAAGATTATAAGTATATTGAAACCTACAGGCATGACATCTCATGATGTTGTAAGTAGAGTGAGAAAAATTTTAAATATAAAAAAAGTAGGTCATACAGGTACTCTTGACCCAGATGCTTCAGGTGTTTTACCAATCTGTATAGGAAAAGCTACAAAAGTATGTGAAGTTATTTTAAATAAGGATAAATCATATATATGTGAGCTTACTTTAGGTATAAGTACAGATACTTATGATGCATCAGGTGAAATTTTAAAAAAAGTTGATAATTTCAAATTGAGTAATGAAGATATAGAAAAAGCTTTTGATACACAAAGAGGAGAAATAAGTCAACTTCCTCCAATCTACTCAGCTTTAAAAGTAAATGGAAAGAGAATGTGTGATTTAGTAAGAAGTGGTAGACAATCTGAAATTACTTTAAAAACTAGAAGAGTGAATATAAAAGACATAAAAATACTCAGTATAAAAGGTAATAAGGTAATGTTTTATGTTGAATGTTCTAAAGGGACTTATGTAAGAAGTATTTGTCATGATATAGGAGAATACCTAGGTTGTGGAGCACATATGTCATTTTTGAATAGGACATCTTCTGGTAAATTTGATTTAGATAACTCGATAACACTAGAAGAACTAGAACTATTTTATGAAAATAAAACTTTAGATAAATACTTATACGATATAGACTACGTACTAGATTCGTTTAATTATATTGTACTAAATCCTAATGCCATAAAATATTATAGCAATGGTGGTTCAATAGATGATAAAAGATTTTTGAAAAATAATCTCAATAAGAATGATGAATTTGTAAGAGTATATAGTACAGATAACTTCTTAGGATTAGGAAAATTATCAAAACACAATAATACGATAAGTGTTAAAAGTGATAAGATGTTCATATAATTAATGTATTTAAAAGAATGCCAAAAGAGATAGTACTATAATAACTTCTATAGTCTATCTCTTTTACTTATGCTATAATAGTTTGTGAATAAGTTAAGAGTAAATTATAATTTTAGCGGGGAACATTTATTATGGTGATTATAAAATCTATAGCAGAAATAGCAAACATAAAAGAAAGTGTCATTACCATAGGAAACTTTGATGGTGTGCACAAAGGACATCAAGTTCTTATAAAAAAAACAGTTGAATATGCAAAAAAAGAAAATATACAGAGTATTGTATTTACATTTGCAAATCATCCTGTAAATTACTTTAGACCAAACTCAACAAAAAATATCATAAGTAACAATGATAAGATAAAATTATTAGAAGACTTGGGAATAGATATAGTTGTAATCATACCATTTGATGAGTATATGACTAAAATACCTGCAAAGGATTTCGTAGATGAGATACTAGTAAAAAAATTAAAAGCCAAAAAAATAGTAATTGGACATGACTTTACGTTTGCAAGAGCAAAAGAAGGCAATGTGAATCTATTAAAAAGCTTAGAAGATGAATATGGTTTTGAGGTGGAAGTAATAAAGCCAATCAAAATAAATGATGTAAGAGTGAGTAGTACTTATATTAGAAGTTTAGTATCCCAAGGTGATATGACTAATGTCAAAGAGTATTTAGGTCGTAATTACGAGTTAGAAGGTTGTGTTATACATTCTAAACACCTTGGAAGAACTATGGGATTCCCAACAGCAAATATTGACCTTAAGAATAACATGCTCGTTCCTAAAAGAGGTATTTATGCTTCTATTGTACATATTGGAGATGAGACTTATTTTGGCGCTACAAATGTAGGTTATAATCCAACAGTCAATGGAAAATCTTTATCTATTGAAACCAATATTTTAGAGTTTGACAGAGATATTTATGGTAAAAATATAATTGTTGAATTTTTGGAAAGAATAAGGGATGAAAGAAAGTTTAATTCAATAGATGACTTAAAAAATCAATTGTTTAATGACACAAATTACGTATACGAAAACTATGTTTGCAAAAACAAGTAATGTATGATAAAATGATTAAGGAAAATAACCGTTACTCGGCATTTGAATACTCCAATCAATGCTTAGTAATAGGCGTTTCTAAAAAAATACGGAGGTAATCTAAATGATAAACAAATCAGAAATAATCAAAGAATTTGGAAGAGTTGAAGGAGATACTGGTTCTCCAGAAGTACAAATAGCTTTATTAACAGCTAGAATAAACGAGTTAAATGGACATTTAAAAACTCATAAAAAAGACCACCATTCAAGAAGAGGACTATTAAAAATGGTTGGTAGAAGAAGAAACTTATTAGCTTACTTAAAAGAAAAAGATCTTGAAGGATATAGAGCATTAATAGCTAAGTTAGGATTAAGAAAGTAATTTCATTCTTTATAAAAAAGCAGGTATAGTGTATACCTGCTTTTTTATAGTTAATTCATTATAAAGTAAAATAGTTAATAATAAAAGTAGTTTATATATTATAAAAAATTATAAAATGAATAATATTGGGTAAGAATATTAGAGAAGTATATAAATACATAATCAATTTAAGAGGAAAGACAAGATAAATATAGAAACTTTATAACAGTATAATTAGTTGGAATAAGGAGGATATTATTTTGAAAATAAAGTTAGTATGTGATAGTTTATGTGATATTCCAGATGAAATATCAGAAAAAGATTATATAGAAATAGTTCCACTTACAGTTATTTTTAATGATAGAGAATATATAGAAGGAGTAGATATAAATAAAGAAGAGTTTTATAAAAAGGTAAAAGAAATCAAACAAATACCTAAAACATCGCAAGCTACATATATGGAATTTAAAGAAGTGTTTGATAAGTTTATAGAAGAGGGTTATCACATAATCTGTATGACAGGAGCATCAAATGCCTCAGGAACTTTTCAAAGTGCTATGATAGCTAAAAATGATGTAGCTGGAAATGAAAAAATACATATATTTGATACTCGAAACTTATCTCTTGGTAGTGGGCAATATATTATAAAAGCATGTGAACTTATTGAAGAAGGATTAGCATTTGAGGAAATCATAGATGAGTTAGAAAATACTCGTAGTAGTGTGAGATTACTTTTTGCACCATATACACTTGATTTTTTAAAACAGAGTGGAAGAGTTCCAGTTGCAACTGCTTTGATAGGAAATATGTTAAATATAAAGCCTATATTTTTCTTTGATAATGGGGAAGCTAAGTTGGTAAATAAGGTTAGAGGAGTAAAGAATATAGCAAGCAAATTGGTTGATATAATTTTAGAAATGAATGAAGGTTCTTTAGAAGGAAAAATTGTTACAATCGGTTGTGGAGACAATCTACATGATTGTGAAATATTAAAAGAAGAAGTAAACAAAAGAATAAAAGCAAGAAGAGTATTATTTACTCGAGGAGGAGTTTCTATTTGCTCTCATACAGGACCAGATATATTAGCTATAAGTTGTTCTAATTAGCAGTAATATAAGCTTTTTGCATATATGTGCAAAGATAATTTTATATTGTTAATTTATAGTATTTTTGATAATATAGTAAATAGAGTGATATACGTGTTTTTAATAAGAGGAGGACAAGCATTAATGTTTGAACATAAAATATTTAAAATGGATTTTGCAGGAAGAGAACTTTCTGTAGAAATAGGAAAAATTTGTGAAATGACTAGTGGTAGTTGCATAGTTAGATACAGTGATAGTATGGTAATGGTAAATACAACTAAATCGGCTAAACCTAGAGACGGAATAGACTTTTTTCCTTTAAGTGTAGATTATGAAGAAAAATTATACTCTGTAGGTAAGATACCAGGAGGATTTTTAAAAAGAGAAGGTAAGCCTTCAGAAAAAGCGATACTTACATCAAGATTGATAGACAGACCAATAAGACCATTATTCCCAAAAGGATTTAGAAATGACGTTCAGGTAGTTGCAACTGTTTTATCAGTAGACCAAGATTGCACACCAGACATAGTAGCAATGATAGGTTCTTCTATAGCCCTTTCTATATCAGACATACCATTTAATGGACCAACTGGTTCAGTATGTATTGGTCTTGTAGATGGTGCCTTTGTTGTAAATCCAAATGCAGAACAAAGAGAAAAAAGTTCAATGCACTTAGTTGTTTCAGGTACAAAAGAAGCTATAATGATGGTTGAAGCTGGAGCAGATGAAGTTCCTGATGATGTGATGCTAGAAGCTATCTTATTTGCTCATCAAGAAATAAAAAAAGTGGTTGAGTTTATAGAAGGTATAGTTGCAGAAGTTGGGAAAGAAAAATTAGAAGTGGAATTGTACCATGCAGGGGAAGAAATAACTCAATTGGTTCGTGAATTTGCAACTGATAAGATGAAAGAAGCAGTTCAAACTTTTGAAAAATTAGAGAGAATGGAAAATATGGATAGAGTTAAAGAAGAAACTTTAGCTCATTTTGAAGAAACTCTTGAAGATTTTGAAGATTACATTGGAGATATAGAAGAAGTATTACAAGATATAATAAAAGAAGAAGTAAGAAAACTTATAGTACATGAAAATGTAAGACCAGATAATAGAAAACTAGAGGAAATAAGACCTATATGGTGTGAAACTGGTATGATACCTAGAGCTCATGGTTCAGCTATATTTACTAGAGGGCAAACTCAAGTACTTAATGTGGCTACTTTAGGTGCTTTAGGAGATGTTCAAAAGCTAGATGGATTAGATGAAGAAGAAAATAAGAGATATATGCATCATTATAATTTCCCTGCATATAGTGTTGGGGAAGCTAGACCATCAAGAGGACCAGGAAGAAGAGAAATAGGACATGGTGCTTTAGCAGAAAGAGCTTTATTACCAGTTATACCATCTCAAGAAGACTTCCCTTATGCTATTAGATTAGTTTCTGAGGTATTAAGTTCAAATGGTTCTACATCTCAAGCAAGTGTATGTGGTTCAACATTATCTTTACTTGATGCAGGTGTACCTATAAAAGATATGGTTGCAGGTATAGCTATGGGACTTATAAAACATGATGGTAAAGTTGCAGTACTTTCAGATATACAAGGTATGGAAGACCATTTAGGAGATATGGACTTTAAAGTGGCTGGTACAGAATATGGTATAACAGCAATACAAATGGACATAAAAATAGATGGTATAGATAAGGAAATTCTACAAAGAGCTTTAAAACAAGCTAAAGAAGGTAGAATCCATATATTAGGAGAAATGAGAAAAACTATATCTCAACCAAAACCAGAACTTTCACCATATGCACCTAAGATTGTTAAGATGCAAATAAATCCTGATAAAATAAAGGATGTAATAGGACCTGGTGGAAAGATTATAACTAAGATAATAGATGAAACTGGAGTTAAAATAGATATCGAACAAACTGGAGAAGTATTTATATCAGGTATTGAGATTGATATGATTAAGAAAGCTCAAGAGCTTATAAATAACATAGTAATCGAGCCAGAAGTAGGAAAGACTTATAAAGGTAAAGTAAGTAGAATAATGAACTTTGGAGCATTTATTGAAATACTTCCAGGAAAAGAAGGATTACTTCATATATCTCATATAGCTCATGAAAGAGTTGCTAAAGTTGAAGATGTATTAAATATAGGAGATGAAGTTGAAGTTAAAGTTACAGAAATAGATGAAAAAGGAAGAGTTAATTTATCAAGAAAAGTTCTTTTACCAAAACCAGAACATAAAAATAAATAATATAATAAATAATTAAAGGCAAAATCTTATGATTTTGCTTTTTTTATTGTAAATATATATCTTCTTAAATGATACAAATTATATTGACATGTAAAAAAGTATTTACATTATATTTAGTGCATAAATAAAGCTTTCTTTTAATAGTATTAAATAAGAAACAATTTGTACATAATTAGGGGGAGTTTTAATGATAATGATGGTACTTAACAAGAGTAAACTCAAGAAAATAATAATACTAATTTTAGTTTTATTATTGGGGTTATCAGGAGGAGTAATGGTATTAAAAATGTTCAATAATAAGCCAGTATTCAACTTCTTTAATGGGGTAGACTTACCATATGAAAGAGGTACAAAAGATAAAAGTGGATATGTTGCATTAACTTGTAACATAGACCTTGGATGGGAAACAGAGTATGTAGAATCCATTTTAGAGACACTTAAAAAGGAAAATGTAAAAATTACTTTTAATGTCACTGGTAAGTGGGCAGAAAAGAATAAGGATGAATTATTGAAGATAAAAAAACAGGGACATGAAATAGGAAATCATGGATACAAACATTTAGACTATTCGACACTATCATACGAAGACAATTATGAACAAATAGAGACATCTAAAAAAATAATTGAAGAAATAATAAATGAAAAAACTAAATTTTTTCAAGCACCAGCAGGTTCTTTCGGTCCAGAGACAGTAAAAGCAGCTAAAGCATTAGGATATACATCAATAAAATGGGATGCTGACACTATAGACTGGAAATATAAAGACCAGCCAGAAGTAATAATTGATAGAATGAAGAAAAAAGATATTAAAGATAATAGTATAATATTAATGCACCCAACAGATGCAACAACAAAATGTATAGATGATATTATAGCAATTGTAAGGGAAAAAGGACTAAAACCAGGTAAACTCAGTGATGTGTTTAAGTAGACAAAGTATAAATATTTGATTAAGATTGTATAAGTTGTAGTTGAATTAATTAAAAGACTGACTTATAATGTAATACATATAAAAATAAATATAATTAAAACATAGTGTTTTCAATAATCCAATATAAAACAAAGAATAAATTTTTAGGAGAATGTAATGTATAAGACAAAAATACTGGAAAATGGGCTTACAATAATTGGTGAAGAAATACCATATCTAAAGTCAATAACATTAGGTATTTGGATAAATGCAGGTTCTAGAATAGAGGAAGAACAGGTGAGTGGAACTTCTCATTTTATAGAGCATATGATGTTTAAAGGAACCAAAAATAGAACATCAAAGGAGATTGCTAGCTCAATAGACAATTTAGGTGGGCAAATAAATGCATTTACAAGTAAAGAATGTACATGTTATTATGTAAAATTAATAGATGAGCATATAGATACAGGAATCGATGTATTAAGTGATATGATACTAAACTCTAGATTTGATAAAAATGATATAGATAAGGAAAGACTTATAATATTGGAGGAACTTAAGATGTATGAAGATTCTCCAGATGACTTATCTTATGATTTGTTAGTAGAAAATATATATGCTAATGATGGTTTAGGAATGAATATAATTGGTACAAAAGATTCTCTATATAATATAACTAGGGAGTCTATGTTAGAATACCTAAACAAGTATTATATTCCAAATAATGCTGTTATTTCTATAGCTGGAAACTTTAATTTTGATGATATGGTAGAAAAAATCAAATCGAAATTTGGACACTGGGAAAAGAAAAGGTTGAATATAGAAATAAGTGAGGCTAAATTTAATCCTTGCTTTATATCAAAAAACAAAGATACTGAACAGGTAAACTTAGCTATGTGCCTAAAAGGTATTCCGTTTGAAAATGATGATGAAGTGTATTCAATGGCAGTAGTGAATAATATTTTTGGTGGAAGTATAAGCTCAAGACTTTTTCAGAAAATAAGGGAGGAAAAAGGTTTAGTATATTCTATATACTCATCACAGACATTGTACAGAAAGTGTGGTGAATTAGGCATATTTGCAAGTATGAGTACAGAAAACTTGCCAGATGTTTATAATTTAATAAAGAAAGAAATTGAAAATATAAGGAAAAACTATCTTACAGAAAAAGAAATATTTGAAAGTAAGGAGCAATTAAAAGGCAATTATATATTGGATTTAGAAAGTACTAGCAGTAGAATGATGTCTACTGGTAAATCTATGTTACTTAGCAAAAAAGTAAAAACTACAGATGAAATACTTGAATGTATAAATAATGTTGATATTAATTCAGTAAAAAAAGTTGTTGATAAGGTATTCAATATCGAAAATATTGGTACATGTATAGTTGGAAGAGATGTAGAAAAGATTCTACATCTGGATTAATATCTTAAAAAGTAAATCTCTGGAGGTATAAAAATATGAATTTATCTGAAATAGCAGGTAAGGAAATAGTTAACTTGGTCACAGGAGAAAGATTGGGGGTCATTGGAGAATGTGACCTTATATTAGATGAAACTACAGGCGGTATATTAGCGCTTTTAATTCCAAAAGAAAAAGGTTTTTTTGCCAGAAGAAAAGATAAGTCATTTTTAGAAGTACCATGGAGAAATGTGAAAAAAATAGGTAATGACATGATAATTATAGAATATGAGGGATATATTTAGGAGGAAAAAATGAGTATTTTAGTGCAAAAGTTTGGTGGGACATCAGTAGAATCATATGAAAAAATGAATGAAGTATGTAAGATAGTAAAAGCATACAAAGAGAATGATGAAGAATTACAATTAGTACTAGTAGTTTCAGCAATGGGTAGAAAAGGAGCTCCATATGCAACAGATACACTTATAAATTTGTGTAGTGCAGTAAATGACGAACCAAATAAGAGAGAACTTGATTTAATAATGTCTTGTGGTGAAATAATATCAGGAACAATTCTTGCTAACTTATTGAATGCACAAGGTATAGAATCTGTTTTCTTTACTGGTCAACAAGCAGGTATAATTACAAGTGATGAATATTCTAATGCAAAAATAAAGTATATAAATCCTAAAAAGGTAAAAAGAGCTTTAGACAATGGCAAAGTTGTAGTTATAGCTGGATTCCAAGGTGTAACAGATGATGGAGAAATAACTACCCTTGGAAGAGGAGGAAGTGATACATCAGCAGTTGCTATTGGGAAAGCTTTAGAATGTGAAACAGTTGAAATTTACACTGATGTAGATGGTATAATGACAGCAGACCCTAGAGTAGAACCAAATGCTAAAGTATTAAGTTTTATAGATTATGAAGAAGTATTCCAAATGGCTGATAAAGGTGCAAAGGTAATACACCCAAGAGCAGTACAATTAGCTAAAAGTGGCAATATAACTTTAGCTATAAAAAATACAATGAACCCAACTTTTGAAGGTACAAAAATAGGTTCTTTATGTAGACACTTAGAAGAAAATATAGAATATGAACAAGAAAAAGACTTTAATGTTGCTGTTGCAAACAAAGATAGTGTAGCCCAAGTTAAGATTAAATCAGCAGAAGAAGTGTTTACAGAAGTATTAAATGAGATAGAAGATAAACTTATAACTATAGATATGATAAACTTCTTTATATCAGAAAAAGCATTTGTTATTGAAGATGCTGATATAAAAGCTTTAAAGGAAATACTAGATAAATTTGAATTGGATTATGAAGTAAATAGAGATTGTGCCAAAGTAACATTGATATGTTCAAGAATTGCAGATGAAATGTCTGGTATCATGTCAAAGGTAGTTAGAGGATTATCAAAGGCAGGAGTATCTCTTTTACAAACATCAGACTCAAACATGACTATATCTTGTTTAGTTAGTGAAGAAGATATGCACACAGCAGTACATGCAATACACCAACAATTTTATGTAAAATAAACACTATAATACAACTATTTTTATTCAAATTTTAATAATTTTACGTATATCTTAATATATTTGATTTATTTGGTAAAACTAAGTTAAATATGATTTTGATAGGAGTTTTTTTATGAAAGATTATAGAGAAGATAACGAACCATTTGATAAAGATAGTTGTAGAAGAGAATCTAGTTGTGAAGAAAGAGAGTGTATAAAGCAATTTGGTACTAATGAAATGCCACCTCAGCCTCCTAAAGATACTCAGTGCTTGACAATAATTGGAGAAATTGAAGGTCATTTTATAGGAAATCCTCAAAAAAAAGCCACAAAATATGAACATATAATTCCAATGTTATATTCAATTGAGGAGAGTAATGAGGTTAAAGGTGTGTTAGTTGTTTTAAACACTGTTGGAGGAGATATTGAGGCAGGTCTAGCTATTGCAGAACTCTTAAACAGTACATCTAAGAAAGTGGTTACTCTTGTTTTAGGAGGAAGTCATAGTATAGGAGTTCCTCTTGCTACAGCAGGAGATTACTCATTTATAGCACCAACAGCAACTATGATTATACATCCTGTGAGAACTACTGGTCTTGTGATTGGTATAAATGAAACTTTTGAGTATTTTAAAAAGATGCAAGATAGAATAATTCAGTTTATAATAAGAACATCAAATATCAAAAAAGATGTACTTGAGAAACTTATGCATGAAAAAGATGAGCTTGTAAGTGATGTTGGTAGTGTATTGATAGGAAAAGAAGCTGTAGATTATGGGCTTATAGATGAAGTTGGAGGACTAAAGGAAGCTCTTAAAAAACTAAAAGAGCTTATAAAAGAATCTGATGAAGAAAAAAATAATGATTAAAATTTGTTTAAATAATAAAATTTATGATATAATGATGTAATAAAGTAGGAGTGTTAGTGTTAAGGCATTAGCACTTTTTGCTGTGAAGGGGTAAAACTTGCTAAAAATAAGGAGTGATATTAATGGCCACGAAAAAGAAGAAAAAAAAGAAGGTAAATACCTTAAGTTTTAACGCAGAATATCATAATTTAATAACGATATTTATAGGTGTATTTTTATTATATAGTTTAAATTCTAACTCTATGGGATGGGTACCTGTGTTAATGCAGAATCTTTTTAAAGGACTATTTGGGGGGCTTTCCATAGCAATACCATTTATAGTAATTATAACAGGACTTTTAGGATTTTTTGATGGAAATGAATATATATATAGGCTAAGAAAGACTAAATTATACTACATAATTATTTTATTTATCTTTGTATTTTATGGATTATTAAATGCAGGAACTCTTCCTGTAGATAGTCCACTAAAAGGTAACATGTTTGATGATGTTATGAAAATGGGTGTGAGTGGACAAGGTAGTGGTTTGATAGCAACTACTATTGCATATTATATGAGTAAAATATTTGGTATAGCAGGTGGATGGTTAATAAGTGTATTTGCTCTTATACTTTCTATCATGTTTATATTTAATATTTCTATAAAAGATTTGGTATCAAATGCAAAATCAAAATCTAAAGCATCAAAAGACAGTAATTTAACGTTTAAAGATAAAATTGCAAATATGAAGAAATCTGCAATAGATATGATGACTGATGAAGTAGATGAAACCACTATAAACAAGAAACCAGGTTTCTTTAAAGGGTTAATGTCAAAAAGTCGTAATGATGAGGATGAAGAAGAGGAATATTTTGAAGAAGAAAATGGTGATGGTGTAGATGATAAGACTATTAAAATAGTTGGATTTAATAAAGCAGAAGATGAGTATTTAGAAATATTAGAAGGAACTCAGAGTATGCCAGAGTTAGATGTTTTAAAGGAATTACAAAAAGCTACAAATGAAAATTCAGTTGTAGATATTAAACCAGAAAAAAAAGTTGATATAAACAAACCTAACTTAAATATAGAAAAAACTCAACCTATGAGTATCATAGCAGAATCAGTTAATGAAGATTATTCAAACTATAAGAAGCCTAGCATTGAACTCTTAAATAAAGTAAATAAGAAATCTGATGAAAATGGTAAAAAGAAAGTGTTAAAAAATGCTTCTCTTTTAGAAAAAACATTATCAGATTTTGGAGTAGAAGCGAAAATTAATCAAGTTACAGTTGGACCTACTATAACTAGATATGAGATACAGCCAAGTCCAGGAGTCAAAGTAAGTAAAATTGTAAATTTAACAGATGACATAGCTCTAAGCTTAGCAGCTAAAAGTATAAGAATTGAAGCACCAATTCCTGGGAAAAGTGCAATTGGAATAGAAGTTCCAAATGAAGAAGCTCAAATGGTTGGAGTAAGAGAAGTTCTAGAAAGCGAAGAATTTAATAATTTTAATTCTCCTCTTGCAATGGGGCTTGGAAAAGATGTTGCAGGTAAAATTATAATTGGAGATATAGGTAAGATGCCACACTTACTAATAGCTGGTTCTACAGGTTCAGGAAAGAGTGTATGTGTAAACACATTAATAAGTAGTATATTATATAAGGCAAATCCTGATGAAGTAAAGCTACTATTAATAGACCCAAAAGTAGTTGAGCTTGCAAATTATAATGGGATACCACATCTATTAATACCAGTAGTTACTGACCCTAAAAAAGCTGCTAATGCCTTGAACTGGGCAGTTACTGAGATGAATAGAAGATATAAACTCTTTGCAGATGCTCAAGTAAAAGACGTAACAAGTTATAATGAGAAATCTGAAGAAAAATTACCTAAAATAGTAATAATAATAGACGAGCTGGCAGACTTAATGATGGCAAGTGCAAATGATGTAGAGGACTATATTTGTAGACTAGCTCAAATGGCAAGAGCTGCTGGAATGCACTTGATTGTAGCAACTCAAAGACCTTCTGTTGATGTTATAACAGGGGTTATAAAAGCTAATATACCATCTAGAATAGCATTTGCAGTATCATCTCAAACTGATTCGAGAACAATACTTGATATGGGTGGTGCAGAAAAGCTTCTAGGTAAGGGAGATATGTTATTTTACCCACTTGGTGCAGCAAAGCCAGTTAGACTTCAAGGTGCATTCATATCAGAGAGCGAGTCAGAAAAAGTAATTGATTTTGTAAAGAGTCAGGTTAAAGATGGAATAAAATACGAAGAAGATATAATTGAAACTATATCTAAGGTTAATACTTCAAAGAGTAGTGATGAAGATGAATTCTTGAGTGAAGCAATAGAATTTGTAGTGGAGAGTGGTCAAGCATCTGCTTCTATGTTACAAAGAAGATTTAAAATAGGATTTAATAGAGCAGCTAGACTTATAGATTCTATGGAGGAAAGAGGCATAATTGGAGCTAGTGAAGGAAGTAAACCGAGAAAGGTATTAATAAGCAAACAAGATTTGCAGAATTTAGAAGGTGAATAGAATTGTCAGTTATAAAAATAGAAGAAGCACTTAAGCTAGAGAAAGTAATATTTGTAGATGTAAGAACAGAAGGTGAATATGAAGAAGACCATATATTAAATGCGATTAATATGCCTATTTTTAAAAATAATGAGCATAATGAAGTTGGAACAATCTACAAAATGCAAGGAAAACATGAAGCAATACAAAAGGGTTTTGACTATGTCTCGTATAAGTTAAAAGATATGTATCTACAAGCAGCAAATCTTGCAACAAATTATGATAATATTGTTATATATTGTGCAAGAGGTGGAATGAGAAGTGGAAGTATAGTAAATGTATTATCATCATTAGGTGTAAATGTATATCAACTTGAAGGTGGATATAAGTCATATAGAAACTTTGTTTTAGAATATTTAAGAAATGTAATGGATACAAAAAACTTTGTATCTGTTCATGGATTGACTGGAGTAGGAAAGACTGACTTATTACATCTATTAGTGGAAAAAGGAATAGATGTATTGGATTTGGAAGGTATAGCTAAAAATAGTGGTTCTACTTTTGGTTTTATAACATTTGATAAAAAACCACCATCTCAAAAGAATTTTGAAACTAAGTTATTTGAAAGTATATTTTTCTCAAAGGAGGACTATATATTTGTTGAAAGTGAAAGTAAACGAGTTGGAAGCGTTACAGTTCCAAATGAGATTTTTGATGCTATGATACGAGAAGGACATCATATACTATTAGAATGTAATATTGAAAATAGAGTTAATAGACTTTGTAGAGACTATATTTATGATAAAGATAATATAGATGTCTTAAAAGAATGTATAAATAAATTTAGAAAAAGATTGGGTAATAAAGTAGTAGATGGCTATATTGAGTTATTAGAATCAGGTAAATATAAAGAGCTTGTAGAAAGATATCTTTTAGAATACTACGACCCACTTTATATGCATTCAGTAGAGAAGTATAAGTACGATAAAGTTATAAACTTTAATGATACACAAAAAGCTTTAGAAGATGTTATGGACCTATATGAGAGCATATTGGAAGGAGAGAAGGAATGTTAAAAATAGCATTGGAATCATTAGGATGCTCAAAAAATTTAGTGGATGCAGAAATAATGATGGGAATTTTAAATAAAAAAGGCTATAAATTAATTGGAGATTTTGAAGAAGCTGATGTAATTATAGTAAACACATGTGGATTTATAGAATCGGCTAAACAAGAATCAATAGATACAATAATAGAATTTGCAGAATTAAAACAAACTGGCAACTTAAAGTTGTTGATAGTAACAGGGTGTTTGGCACAAAGATATTCTGAAGAATTAAAAGCTGAAATTCCAGAAATAGATGCTATAGTAGGTACAGGGAGCTATCAAAACATAGATGAGATACTTAAAGAATTAAGTGAAAAACATCAAATTGTAAGTCTTGATGATATAGAGTTTGTGTTTAATGAAGATTTACCAAGATACCTATCTACACCTAGTTATATGGCATATTTAAAAATCGGAGAAGGATGTTCTAATAATTGTACTTATTGTATAATACCAAAATTAAGAGGTAAATATAGAAGTAGAAAATTTGAAGATATAATTAAAGAAGCCAATAAACTAGCTGAATCTGGAGTAAAAGAACTTGTAGTTATAGCACAAGATACAACCAAATATGGTTTTGATTTGTATGGAAAAGAAAAATTGCCAGAACTTTTAGAAGAACTTGCAAAGATAGAAGGATTTAAGTGGATAAGAGTTATGTATTCATATCCAGAATCTATAACAGAAGAATTGGTACAAGTTATAAAAAAACACGATAATATATGTAGTTACTTTGACATGCCAATTCAACATGCAAGTAATAATATTTTAAAATTAATGAATAGAAAAACTAGTAAAGAAGATATATTAAATAAAATAAATCTTATAAGAAGTAATATACCAGATGCAATACTTAGAACTACAATAATAGTAGGATTTCCTGGTGAAACAGAAGATGATTTTAAACAACTTGTGGATTTTGTAAAAGAAGTTAAGTTTGATAGACTTGGTGCATTTGCATATTCAAGAGAAGAAGATACACCAGCAGATAGATTACCTAATCATATAGATGAGGAAATAAAAATACAAAGAAGAGATACTTTAATGATGATTCAACAAAAAATATCTGAAGAACTTAATGATAAAAAAATAGGAAAGATATATGATGTTTTAATAGAAGAGCAGATAGAAGATAATGTATATACAGGAAGAACACAAGGTGATGCGGAAGAAATTGACAGTATAGTATATGTAAAAAGTGTGGACAATCTTGAAGTAGGAGAATTCGTAAGTGTTCAAATAAATGATGCAATGGAATACGATTTAATGGGAGATGTATTATATGAACTTGCCTAACAAATTAACTTTGTTTAGAATCTTTTTAATACCAGTATTTGTTTTAATTATGTTACTCAATGTACCAAATAAGTTTTTAATAGCTTGTATTATTTTTATAATAGCTTCAATTACTGACGCATTAGACGGAAAAATAGCTAGAAAATACAACTTGGTTACTGACTTTGGAAAGTTTATGGACCCATTAGCAGATAAGCTATTAGTAATTTCTGCACTTACATGTATGATAGAAGACCATCTTGTAAGTAGTTGGATGGTAATTATAATAGTAGCTAGAGAGCTTACAGTAAGTATATTAAGAGCTATAGCAGCTGCAGATGGTAAAGTAATAGCAGCTGGTAACAGTGGAAAACTTAAAACTATAACTCAGATGGTATCAATAGTATTTTTATTGATAGGAGCTCAGTTTGAGAGTGGATTAATCTTAAATGTGGGTGGAATTCTTATACTTATAGCGACATTACTTACTTTATATTCAGGGTGGGAATACCTATATAAAAATAAAGAGCTTTTTATGTCTTCTAAGTAAAAATGACTTATAAAGAAAAAATAATTGATTAATTAATAAAAAATAACAACTAAAAATTTTAAAAATGTAAAAAAGGGTATACTATTATAGTATACCTCTTTTCATTTTAAGAATATTTTCTTTTGTGTATATAATTATTAATAATGGTTTATAAATAAAAAGTAATGAATAAAAATATAATCATTAGTAGCGTTTTTAAATTGACTAGGTTTGATTTATGTTATATAATTAATATATAACAAGAGAACAAATGTTTGTAGATAAATGAAGGGATGGTATAGAGATGAGTGTAGATCAAGAAAAGTTAAAAGCGTTGAATGAAGCTTTAGGTAAAATTGAAAAAGATTTTGGTAAAGGTTCAGTAATGAAATTAGGAGAAGCAACGTCTATGTCTATAGATGTTATATCAACAGGAGCAATTGGTTTAGATATAGCAATTGGTATAGGAGGTCTACCTAGAGGGAGAATAGTTGAAGTATATGGACCAGAATCTTCTGGTAAAACTACTGTTGCGCTTAGTTGTGTAGCATCAGCTCAAAAAGAGGGAGGAATAGCTGCATTTATAGATGCAGAACATGCACTTGACCCAGTATATGCAAAAGCATTGGGCGTGGATGTTGATAACCTAATAATATCTCAACCAGATACAGGTGAACAAGCTTTAGAAATAGCAGAGGCATTAATAAGAAGTGGAGCGATAGATATAATAGTAATAGACTCAGTAGCGGCATTAGTTCCAAAAGCTGAAATAGATGGAGATATGGGTGATTCTCATGTAGGTTTACAAGCAAGACTTATGTCTCAAGCACTTAGAAAATTAACTGGTTCAATTAAAAAATCAAATTGTGTTGCTATATTTATAAACCAGTTAAGAGAGAAAGTAGGAATAATGTTTGGAAATCCAGAAACTACTACTGGAGGACGTGCACTAAAGTTTTATTCATCAGTTAGACTGGATGTTAGAAAAATAGATACAATAAAACAAGGTGATAAAGTCATAGGAAGTAGAACGAGAGTTAAAGTTGTTAAGAACAAAGTAGCACCACCATTTAAACAAGCTGAATTTGATATAATGTATGGAGAGGGTATTTCAAAAATTGGAGACCTTTTAGATATAGCTGCTGACGTAGATATAGTTAAAAAATCAGGTTCATGGTATAGTTACAATGATACTAAACTTGGACAAGGAAGAGAAAATGTTAAAAAATTCTTGGAAGATAATTTGGATTTAACTAATGAAATAGACGAGAAAGTTAGAGCATTTTACAACTTAACTGGAGAAAGTGAAGAATCAAGTAACCCAGTATCAAAAGAAATTGTAGAAGAAGAAGTAAAAATACAAAAAAATAACTAGTAATTAAAGACATGCCACGCTCCCTATTAGCTTGACACAATGTTGAAAAAATTATAAAATTAAGTGAGGATAAAATATCTAAATTTAATTTTAATTATTAGGAATATTTTTTAATCATAGTGATGACATTTTGGGATTATTAACGAAGGAGGTGGATGTCATAGATAGTGTAGTAATGATTGTAATAGGTGCAGCTGTTGGTATTATAGCTGGATATTTTGTTAGAAAAAATATATCTGAAGCAAAACTTGGACAAGCTGAAAACTTGGCCAAAGAAATAATAGATAAAGCACACCACGACTCAGAAACAGTACAAAAAGAAAAATTATTAGAAGCTAAAGAAGAGATCCATAAGTGGAGAACAGAAGCTGAAAGAGAAAACAGAGAAAGAAGAACAGAAGTACAAAAATATGAAAAAAGAGTAGTACAAAAAGAAGAAGTCTTAGATAGAAAATTACAAAATTTAGAATCTAAAGAATTAAATCTAAGCGAAAAACTAAAGGTAGTTGAAAAGAAAGAAGAAGAAGTTGAAGTAATTAAATCTCAGCAATTGGAAAAATTAGAAAGTATATCAGGAATTACTTCTGATAAAGCTAAAGAAATAATTTTAACAAATGCAGAGAGAGATGTAAGACGTGAAATGTCTATAATGATAAAAGAGATAGAAAGTCAAGCTAAAGAAGAAGCTGATAAGAAATCAAGAGAAATTATAGGATATGCAATTCAAAAATGTGCAGCAGATCACGTAGCAGAAACTACTGTAACAGTAGTAAACTTACCTAATGATGAAATGAAAGGTAGAATAATCGGTAGAGAAGGTAGAAATATAAGGACTTTAGAAACCTTAACAGGTATAGACCTTATAATAGATGACACTCCAGAAGCTGTAATTTTATCAGGATTTGATCCAATAAGAAGAGAAATTGCAAGAATTGCTCTAGAAAAACTAATAGCAGATGGAAGAATACATCCAGCTAGAATTGAAGAAATGGTTGAAAAGGCAAGAAAAGAAGTTGACAATATTATAAAAGAATATGGTGAACAAGCTGCATTTGAAACTAGTGTACATGGAATTCATCCAGAACTAATAAGATTATTAGGTAGACTTAACTATAGAACTAGTTATGGACAAAATGTCCTTAAACACTCTATAGAAGTTGCTCATATAGCTGGTATAATGGCTGCTGAAATAGGAGCAGATATTAGATTAGCAAAAAGAGCAGGTTTACTACATGATATAGGTAAGGCTGTAGACCATGAGATGGAAGGTACGCATGTTGAAATAGGTATGGATTTACTTAGACGTTATAAAGAATCTAAAGAAGTTATACATGCAATGAGTACTCATCATGGAGATTACGAACCTCAAACTGTAGAAGCTGTATTAGTTACAGCAGCAGATGCAATATCAGCTGCTAGACCTGGTGCTAGAAGAGAAACTTTAGAAGCTTATATCAAGAGACTTGAAAAGCTAGAAGAAATAGCTAATTCATATGAAGGTGTAGAAAAATCATTTGCTATACAAGCTGGTAGAGAAATCAGAATAATGGTAAAACCAGAGGCTATAAATGATGAAGAGATACACTTATTAGCTAGAGATATGACTAAGAAAATAGAAGATGAGCTTGAGTATCCTGGACAAATAAAAGTAAGTATAATAAGAGAAACAAGAGCTATAGAGTACGCCAAATAAAAGAAATAATATCTAAATAATAATAAAAAATATTTTTAGAATTTTAGATTTGCCACAAGATATAAATAATATATCTTGTGGCTTTTTAATTATAAAAAAATATATTTACCAGTATATGGAATTAATATAATAGATAAATATATTAATTATAAAGCATTGATAAAATAAATGTTTATATATGTATTGTTTATATAATTATTTAAATTTGTTTGATATAATAAAATGATAAAATAATATATTATGTTTAAATAAATGTTTTTAAGTCATATAATTTTCTTATATATTTAAATATATAAGAAAATTAGCATTTATTTTATGGAGGAAACTATTGTGGGAAAGAAAACATCTAGGTGGAATACATTTTATTTGCCAATAATACTAACTTTGTCAGTGATATTGCTACTTATTTGTGCTTCAAAAGCGGATAATCATCCAAATTTTAAAAATAATCTTATTCCAGTTTCATTTATTGGAGAATATCAAGTACCTAAGTCTGGAAAATTCAAACCTTTTATTGATGTAGATTCACTTAAGAATATAAGAAAAGAAACTATTTATTTACGTGGTCATTTTAATAAAGATATTCCAGCAGGACAAACTCTTTTACTACATATCAGTCATTTGAAGGTTAATATTAGAGTATCTAATAAGGAAGTGTTTTCTACTAATAGTATAAATGCAAATAATACACTGACTAAATCTACAGGACATATGTGGACAGGATTTAAATCAAGTGGCATATCATCCAATGACTTAGTAGAAATAACCATACAACGAGTGTACTCTAGTGGTAGAGCGTTACAATTAGTATGTTTTTTTGATGAAATGCAGATTGGCTCTAAAGGCGATTTAATTGTTAGTGTGCTTCATGAAAATAAGATTGGTCTTATGTTCACAATGTTAACAATATCTTTTGGACTATTTGGTCTAATTGCAAGTATTATTTTATTTTGCTTGAAAAGTGAGCTAACACGTCAGATTTTTTTATTGTCATGGTTTGCTATAGCTGGAGGAATTTGGTGTCTAGCAGATTTTAATGTACTTACTTTTATAATTCAATCTCCAACCCTAGTTGGTATTTTAGAGTTACTTACACAATTTTTTCTTCCTACTTTTGGCACGCTCTATCTAGCTACTTATTTAACTGGGTGGAGGTCGAAAACTATAAATATAGGTGTGTATGGAATAATGACTAGTATATTACTTTGTGTTATTCTTCAAATATTGCGAATATATGATTTACATGAATTCCTTATAGTACAAAATATTATGTGTATCTTAATTGTACTACTTGGTATGGGATGTCTAGTTATAGAAATTATATTATATAGAGCAATTGATGCTAAAATAGCACTGTTTACATACTTGCCAGTAGTGATTGGTGGTATTCTGGAAATAGCAAATTACTATACTATATATATTAGAGAATTGTCCTTTTTTTGTGTGGGTTTTTTAACTACTATTGTATTTCAAATTGGACATATTATGCTATCCATAAAAAGAAAAGAGAAGCTTCAAAAGAAATTGGAAAATGAATTGATGGAAAATCGAATTTCTATAATGCTTAGCCAAATACAACCCCATTTTTTGTATAATGCACTTAATACTATTCAGTATTTGTGTAAGCATGATTCTAATATGGCATGTGAAGCAGTAGAAAAATTTTCTTCTTATCTTCGTGGAAATATGGATTCTCTTACACAAAAAAAATTGATTCCTTTTAATAAAGAATTATCACATCTAAAAAATTATCTGTGTATAGAGTTATTGCGCTTTGGAGAACGTGTAAAAATTAAGTATGAACTTCTAACTACTGATTTTTATATTCCTGTTCTTACCATACAACCAATTGTTGAGAATGCAATACGGCATGGAATTACAAAGAAAAAAGAAGGAGGAACAATCGTAATATCAACTTCAAGAGATAAAGAAAATATTTATATTGTTATAAAAGATGATGGAGTAGGATTTAAAGAACTTGAAAAAATGAATGATGGAAAAAATCATGTTGGGATTAAAAATGTAAAAAGGCGATTAAAGACACAGTGTAAAGGAAGTTTAACCATAGAAAGTTTTATAGGAAAAGGGACAATAGTAACAATAATCATACCTATTAGAAAGGAGTCAAATTATGAATATAATTGTTGTAGATGATGAGCCAATTGCTCTTAAAAATATGAATGAAAAGTTATTATATATTTCTGAGATTGAAGAAATTACTCTTTTTGATGAACCTCAGTCTGCATTAAATTATTTAAAAGAACACTCTGTAGATATTGCATTTCTTGATATTGAGATGTATGATATGAGCGGATTAGAGTTTGCACTCTTAGCAAAAAATATTTTACCCAACATAAATATAATCTTTGTAACTGGTTACTCAGAATATGCAGTAGATGCTTTTTCGATACATGCTAGTGGTTATCTTCTTAAGCCTGTGACAGTAGAAAGAATAAAGAAAGAAATCGAAAATTTACGTATACCCATTACTTTGAAGCCGAAAAATCGTATCTTTATTCATACATTTGGTAATTTTGAAGTATTTGTAGATAAAAAACCATTAATCTTTTCTAGAGCAAAATCAAAAGAATTACTTGCTTATTTAGTGGATAGAAAAGGAACAAGTGTAACTATTGCTGAAATAGCAGCAGTACTTTGGGAAGATAGAGAATATAATCGTTCTTTACAAAATCAAACACAAACAGTAATATCGAATATGATGAAAACTATGAAAGATGCAAATATCGAACATATAATAGTTAAAAAATGGAATAGTATTGCAGTAGATATTACAAAATTTGATTGTGATTATTATAATATGCTTACATGGGATATGATGGCAGTGAATACATATTCTGGAGAATATATGACAAATTATAGTTGGGCAGAACTGACTACAGGAATGTTATATCAAAAAACTTTTAATCAATGTTATTGTGAAAAATAAATAATATATTCTAAAAAAATATAAATTTTTTTAGACTTTTAATTTTGATGATGTGCTTTAGATGTGCTTTGTCTATTATATTAATATATATTAATAATAAAACTAATATAATTCATTTATATTAGTAGAATGATTTTAGTATTTTAACAAATAATTTTGTATGATATATTTGTATATTTCTGTTGTTTTATAAAAAGTAATAGATTAATATAAAAAATTTAAAGTTTTAAAAAGTTTAATACTTGAAATAATTATATTTAAAGAAGGTGAAAATACAATGAAGCCAAAGTGAGGGTTAAAGAGGGGACAGATTATGAAAAAAAATACACTTTTACATACAAATATTGTTGTTTGTATTATTATTACTCTTGGTTTTGTAGCTACTTCTGTAATTGGATATCAATCTAATACTAATATTTTTAAAAATGATATTGAGCATGTATCTACATTAGCTGCTGAAGGTATTTATTATCAGATAGATAAAATCCTTTCAGAGCCTATAAATGTGTCTCTTACCATGGCAAATGATAGTTTATTAAAAAACTTTTTAAATGGAGAGAAAGAACATTTAAATGATGAAGAGTTTATTCATAAACTACAAGATTACTTGAATGCATACAGGAATAAGTACTCATATGATTCTGTTTTTCTAGTATCGACCAAAACGAATAATTATTATCATTTTAATGGTCTTGATAGAAATCTTAGTGATAAGAATTCTGAGAATCAATGGTATTATGATTTCCTAAAGAATAATGAGGAATATTCATTAAATGTTGATAATGATGAAGCAAGTAATAATAGTATTACAGTGTTTGTAAACTGTAAGATAAAAGATAATGATGGTTCAACTATGGGAATTATAGGAGTTGGATTAAAGGTTAATTCATTACAAAAGTTGCTTAAAGAATATGATGATAAATTTGATGTCGTAGCACGTTTAATTGATGATAAAGGATTTGTACAATTAACATCCGACAAAACTGGTTATGAGCATATAAATTTTTTTGAAAATTCTAGTAGTGACTTATCTGATTCAAAAGAGTTAATATTAAATAATAAAAAAGAACAAAAAAGTTTTTGGAATTCATCTGAAAAATCGAAAAGTTATGTTGTATGTCAATATATATCTAGTTTAAAATGGCATCTTGTTTTAGAAAATGATTTGACTATAATGAGTAAGCAATTTCAAACACAATTTCTAAAAGGAATTGCAATTATAATTTTGATTATAATATTTGTACTTTTTACAATTACACGTGTGCTTAAGAAGTATAAGAACCAAATAATGAAGCTTAGTGTATCCCAAAAATTAGAATATCAAAAGTTGCTGAGTCAATCTACTGAAGAACTTTATGAAAATATTTTTGAGATTGATGTCACTAATAATAGAGCTGGTTGTGAAGATTTAAATAGATATTTTCATGATTTTGGGTTAGATATTAATACACCATATGATGAAGCACTACATACAATTGCTAAAGAACAAATAAAAGAAGAGTATGCACAGGGGTATTTAGATACATTCTTACCAGAAAATGTTCTTAAGTGTTATAATAGTGGAATTAATAATATTAGCTATGATTTTTTAATTAAGACAGACGAGGAAAATTATCACTGGATTAGAATTAATGCACGAATTTTCTTTTGGACATCAGATGAATCTGTTCGTATGATATCTTATCGTAAAAATATAGATGAAGAGAAAAATAGAGAATTGTTACTCCTTGAACGTTCTCAACGTGATTCTCTTACTGGTCTTTACAATAAGGGGGTAACAGAGGAATTTATTAGTTCATTTTTAGAAAATAAAAATAATCAAGATTCAGAACATGTTTTTCTAATATTTGATATTGATGATTTTAAAAATGTAAATGATAAGTATGGTCATGCATTTGGAGATTTTATTATAAGTGAGTTTGCATTGGAGTTGAAATCTCAATTTCGTGAGGATGATATTGTAGGGCGTATTGGTGGAGATGAGTTTGTGGTATTAATAAAAAACTTTAACACCAATAACTATGTACTTGTAGATAAATTAGAGCGTTTTTGTTCTAAAATTAACCAAAAAAGATTTGCTGGACATATGGAGTTTTCTATTACATGTAGTATTGGGGTAGCGATGTATCCTGAACATGGTTATGTATATTCTGAGTTATATGAAAAAGCAGACCAAGCACTTTATTATGCAAAAAGTCATGGAAAAAATTCTTATCATGTATTTTCAGATGATTCTGCTGATAGCATGTCATTTCACATAGACCCTAGAGATATAAAGGTATTATTAGAAATGGCTACTGATGGTGTTGTCAAATTTGCTTGCATGGAGAATTTGAAATTACTTTATTTTAATCAAAAAATGCTTGAATTCACTGGATATTCTGCACAATCTGTTTCATCTGAAGATTTTGATGTTCTTTCACCAGTATTACAAGATGACTTGCAAATAGTAACTGATACATTGGAAAAAGCAATTTCTAAAAGAGAAACTTTTGAAGTAGTTTTCCGCTTCTGCCATACAGATGGTCATGTTTTTCCTGTAAGAATGCAAGGTAAGTTTGTAAACGAATTATATCAAAATCGTTATCCTGTTTTTTATGCGATTTATACAGATATATCAAACCTTAATCTTATATCAGAAGATAAAAATTAAACATTATAGTAAAATAAAAAAATTAATATAATAGTATCAACATGTAAAGATTATAAATAAAACCTGCTAATAAAAATAGATAGTTTTTTGGCAGGTTTTTAAATTTTTTAATAATAAATTTTTATGTTTTTAGACGATAAAGTTTGGCATTTTAAAGACATTACTTATCATTTTAAAAATTAATTATGAAATTTATTATTTGCATAAAACATTTTATAAGAATAAGTATCTATACTTATTGCAACTTTTCTTCAAAAGTTTTGTATTTATTTGTATTTATTTTGAATTTATTTACTAAATTTGCCTATAAAAAGTATATATAAAAATATAGTTCAAAATGGTATAATTAAGTATAACAGAAGGAGGTAATGTAAGTGAGCCAATACATAAATATAAACTCTCAGTTAGACGCCCTAAAATTGAAAGAATTCGAGAAATTATTTTACGGAGATATCAATGAGGACGTTAAAGTAGTGCCAAAAGTTACTCCTTTTAAAGGAATAAATACTGATTTGTTGTATGTTAAAGATGGAAAAATTTTATTTATAAAATTTATGGATACAACAGAAGATATATTTTTTATTTTGGAAGAAGAGTTACTTGAAGTTATGAATGAGGAATATGAGCTTTTGAAACTAAAAATGGGACAAAAGAATAGAAATATAAGCTATAATTACGTTTACATTATGCCATATGTTGAAGTAGAAGAAGCATATGAGTTTGGAGAATTTGTTAATAATAATATAATAGATAAAAATAAGCTTCAAGATATAATGAATAAAGGTTCACTAGATGAATTTCTTAGTGAAAAAAATGATGAAATAAATTTAAATTTATTTTTATTAGATATATGCTCAGAGTACTATATAATAAATGATAAACTTCATTTAAATGAAAAATTTAAAAAGATTTCTTTCTATAATGATGACTATAAGTATACAGCAACTATGATGGAAGAAGTTCAAATTAAAGATGCTGTTTCTATTAAATATGGAAATACACTTATTGAAGGTGGTTCTGGTATAGGAAAGACAGCAATTATGCTTTCAAGAGCTATAAAGCTAGCAAAAGTATATCCACATCATAAATTAATCATATTTACACATACAAAGCAATTATGCAATGAGCTTCGAGAGAGGATAGAGCTATTGTATAAAGATAATAATAATTTAGAAGTCCATACATTTAGTTCTTTTATATTTAAACTCGCTAAAAAATACAACTTAATTGTAGACTACAATATGTTAAAAAATGATTATGAAAAAACTTTTAATAATCTAGTAAAACAAGCACAGAACATTATAAAAAATAAAAATATGTTTAAAGCTATTTTCGTAGATGAAGCAGAAAGTTTTTTAGATTATGAGATAGATTTTATAAGAGAGTTTTTATATAAAACCAAATTTATATTTAATGTGTGTTCTTGTAATTCTTTGAATATCTCTAATAGATTAAATATATTTAAAACGTTATATAGCAATATAGAGTTTGATGATAAGCTTATCTTAAGCAGAAATTATAGACAAGCTAAAGAAATTGTAGATTTTTCAAATAAATTTTCAAATAATTCTAACTCATATATTAATGAATTAAGACCAAATACAAAGTTTAATACTTTTTTTAATACTGAAGCACTTAGAAGTGGTAATAAATCTGTTGATATAATAAAGGTAAGTGACCTTGATGACCAGATAAGTTCTGTAATATGGGAAATTGAGTACCTGATAGGTAAAAAGGGGCTTGATTATTCTGAAGTTGCTATTGTATATCCTTACAATAAGAAAAAGTTAAAAAGTGGAAAAACTATTTATTTTCAATACATGCTAAAAAAAGCTTTAGAAGAAGCAAAAATTCCTTATATATGTGCAGAAGACAATCTGACAAATATAAGTAAGAAGGTAGGAACTACAATAGCAAATATATATTCTATAAAGAATTTGGAATACAAAGCAGTTATAATATGTGAGCTAGAAATGTTATACAATCAAACTATAAATGATACAGAGCAAGATTACCAAGTAAATGACTTTGTGGGAGATTTAAATAAGGTTTATTTGGCTATAAGTAGAGCAACTGATTATTTAAGTATAGTAACAACTTTTAATGAAGATGCAAGTGATATAATAAGAATTATCACAGAATCAAAAGAGAACTAGAAAAAACTTCTATAAGTAAATTAAAAGAGACTGAGATGTGTAAAATAAATTTTACCAATTCAGTCTCTTATTTTCTTAATCCACTTTTCCAATATTATTAAGAGGTAAAAGTCTTACCATAACCTTACCAAGAATTTCATCCTCATCAACCATACCTACATCAGGAAATCTACTATCATTACTGTTTTCTCTATTATCTCCCATCGTAAATAGTTTACCTTTTGGAACAACTGTATCTATATCTCCAGAAGTGTAATTATTGTGTATATATGGTTCATTTAATAACTTTCCATTTACATATACTTTGGAATCTGATATTTTTATACTGTCACCTTCAGTAGCTATAACTCTTTTTATTAAGTCTTTTTTCTTTCCTGTATCGCCATCAACTAAATTGGTTTTAAAAACGACAATATCGCCTTTCTCAGGTTTACCAATTCTGTATGATATTCTATTTAAAATTAGATAGTCTTTATCGTCTAAAGTAGGATACATCGATTCTCCACTGACAATAGAAGGTCTTATAAATTGTAGGATTACAAATGCAAGTACAATAGCCATAGCTATTGACTTAGCCCAATCAAATATTTCTTTTTTAACACTCATAATTTTTCTCCTTATCATTTGTTATTAAATTAGAATACATTAGAATAGAAAGAAATAAGCAAGAACAATTATACCCAAGACTATTCTATAATAACCAAAGACTTTGAAGTCATGTTTTTTGATATAGTCCATAAAGAATTTAATAACTACAATTGAAACAATAAATGCTACTATAGAACCAACACCTAAAATAAGCCATTCAAATCCACTAAATCCAAATCCAGCTTTTAGAAGCTTTAATGCACTAGCTCCAAGCATTGTAGGGATAGCCAAGAAGAATGAAAATTCTGCAGCTACATATCTAGAAGCACCAAGTAACACTGCACCTATTATAGTTGAACCAGACCTAGATGTACCTGGTATAAGAGCTAAACATTGGAATAATCCTATACAAAGAGCTAACTTATATGTAACTTGAGAAAAATCCTTATACTTAGGTCTTTTATTTCTCTTTTCAAGTCCTATCATTATTATACCATATACAATAAGAGCAATAGCAACTACTGTTGAATTGAAGAATAATCTATCTATATCATCTTCAAAAAGTATTCCAATAACTCCAGATGGTATAACTGCAATTATAACTTTAAGCCATAAGCGAACTGTTTCTTTTTTTTGTTTAATATTCTTTGAGCTATCAAAAGGATTTAACTTTTTAAAGAATATAACAAGTACTGCTAATATTGAACCAAATTGAATTACAACCAAAAATGTACTTATAAATGTATCTGAAAAATTCAATTTTATAAACTCATCAACTAATATCATATGCCCTGTACTACTTACTGGTAGCCATTCTGTGATTCCTTGAACTATTCCTAAAATGACTGCCTTAAAAACTTCAAGCAAACTAAATGTTTCCAAACCAAAATACCTCCAATACAAATTTATAGTAGCATATTTTATTCATATATTAACAAAAAAATGCCACCTTTTACTAACTTATAATACCATAGTACTGTGTAGTGCACAATGGAAGATTGATATTTTCATAAAACCTTCATAATTTGACAAAGTAAAGTTAGAGTTCATCTATTGAATAAGGGGTATATTTGAAGGGGAAATATATGGTATAGTAAAAGTATAACGATTTTATGAGAAGGAAAGGAGTTATTATGTATAGTACAAAAATACTAGATGATTATGAGTACGAAACCTTTAATGTTTTTTCTACAAAATTAAACCCAAATACAAAACACGATTATTTATCAAAGGTTATACTGTTTAAAGAGTTCTTAAAAGGGAAAGAATTGATTTATGCGACAAAAGAAGATTGTAAAAATTTTGTAGACTATATACAGACCAAATATGCAAAATCAACTTGTGAAAAGATATATAGTTATTTACATAGTTTTTATAACTTCTTAAAGAAAGAAGGATACATAGATATAAATCCATTTAGGTATGTAGAGAAACCAACAGTAACAAGAATAAAAACAAAAGATGATGTCCTAAGTATACAAGAAATAAATAAACTTATAGGTATTTTACCAAAATTAAATATAAGAGATAGAGTAATAATAGTCTGTCTAGTTACTACTGGGTGTTTATTAAATGAATTGGTTAGCTTGAAGTGGAAAGACCTTATGGTAGATGAAAATGATAACTCGTACGTGAGACTGGGAAAAGGAAGAAAAGAGAGGGTAGTTAAGTTGCATCCGTACTTCTTTAAACTATTAGAAGATTATAGGAATTATTCTGGGCTTCCTGAGGTAATAATACCTAATGATGACTTTATTTTTACTACTCAAAAAAGTAATTCTATAACAGATAGAAATGTCAGACTTATAGTCAAAAAAGCTTTAGATTTAGCAGGGCTTTCTCAATATTCAGCAAGAGACTTTAGACATTCATTTGCAGCAATAAGTTTAAGACTTGGAGCAGATGAAAGTGATGTAAAAAATCAACTTGGTTGGAGTGACAAATACTATGCAATTAGATATAAATATGTATTAAATTTTGTAGATAGCGAAATAGTGGATTATCTTATTGAAAAAGATAATTTAGATATAAATAAAAAATAGTAATAAATAAAAAATACTATATATAAATGTGAACAAAAAATAAAAAAGCCTTGTTATAGTTCGTAAAATTATATATAATTATTTATGTACTAATTTGTACACACTAATCACATGACAAAAGATTTAAGGAAGGTGCTAAATAATGATAGATAATAAATATACTACGTACTCAAATCCACTTACAGATAGATACTGCAGCAAAGATATGAGCTATATATTTTCTCCACAATTTAAATTTTCTACATGGAGAAGACTATGGGTTGCTCTTGCAGAAGGTGAACATGAGTTAGGAATAAATATAACTGAAGAACAATTAGATGAGCTAAGAGCTAATATAGATAATATAAATTTTGACGAAGCTAGAAAAATAGAGAAAGAAGTAAGACATGATGTAATGTCTCATGTAAAAGCATATGGTTTACAGTGTGAAAAAGCCAAAGGAATAATACATTTAGGGGCAACATCTGCATATGTTGGAGATAATACGGATGTTATACAAATGAATGAAGCGTTAAAACTTCTAAGAGTAAAGCTTGTAAACTTAATAAATAATTTAAAAGAATTTGCACTTAAGTATAAGGATATGCCAGCTCTTGGGTTTACACATTTTCAAGCAGCACAACTTACAACAGTAGGTAAAAGAGCTTGTTTATGGGCTCAAGATTTAATACTTGATTTGGAAGATTTGAATTACAGAATAGATAATATGAAATTAAGAGGAGTTAAAGGAACTACTGGTACTCAAGCAAGTTTTTTAAGCTTATTTGAGGGAGACCATGAAAAAGTGAAAGAGTTAGATAAAAAAATCTGCAAAAAGATGGGATATAATTCTTCTTATGCAGTAAGTGGACAAACATATACTAGAAAATTAGACTATCAAGTGATAAGTATACTATCAGGGATAGCTCAAAGTATGCATAAAATGACTAATGATATAAGACTTTTACAAAGTTTAAAGGAATTAGAAGAGCCATTTGAAAAGAATCAAATAGGTTCATCAGCAATGGCTTATAAGAGAAATCCAATGAGAAGTGAGAGAATAGCATCTTTATCTAAGTATATAATCTCTGAATCTTTAAGCCCTGCAATGGTACAAGCTACTCAATGGTTAGAGAGAACATTAGATGATTCAGCTAATAAGAGATTAGCTATACCTCAAGCTTTTATGGCAGCAGATGCAATACTTGAAATAGGCATAAATGTAACTGATGGTTTAGTAGTATACGAGAATATGATAAATAAACGTGTAAATGAGGAACTTCCTTTTATGGCTACAGAAACAATACTTATGGAAGCTGTAAAAAGAGGTGGAGATAGACAAGAGTTACATGAGATAATAAGAGAATACTCTATGAAAGCTGCATATAGAGTTAAACATGAAGGTAAGGATAATAATCTAATTGAGCTTATAATGAATGATGATTCATTTAAAATGAGCAAAGAAGAAATATTATCTATAATGGACCCAAAAAACTTTATAGGTAGAGCACCAGAACAAGTTGTAGAGTTTGCAAATGAAGTTGTAGAACCAGCTATAAAAGATTATAAAGAAGATTTAGGAAAAGTAGATGTGGATTTAAGAGTATAGAAGTATACAGATAAAATATAATCAAAAATGGCTATCTTATTTATAAATAAGATAGCCATTTTAATGGGCTAGCGTCTGCTCTTCATCGATATGAAGAGTTCTTCCTTATTTACTATACCATGAATTAAAGAAAATAGCTATATAAATAGTGTTTAATAAGAATAATATAAATAAAATTAAATAAAATAATAAGATTACTAATTAAATTTAAACATTCAGTAAAAACTATTGTGCTTGCAATATTTTTAATGTAAACTGAAATAAAGTTATTTAGATAATTTAATAAATTTAAAAACAACCGAGGTGATTGTATGAACTACGTAGTAAAAGATACCATAAGTTTTCTAGTAAAAACATTTCCTAAGATTTATTCTAGCCTATACTTAGAGGACCTAAAAAAATTTGCACCAGACTATAATGTAAATAAAACACAATTAAGAGCATTAGTATTTATAAAAAATTATGGAGTAATAAGTATGACTGATTTATGCTCTAAATTAAATATAGAAAAAGGCAGTTTAACTAGTATGGTTGATGATTTAACTGAAAAGAAATATGTAACAAGAGAAAGAGACTTAGTTGATAGAAGAAAGTATTTAATTGATATTACTGAAGAAGGGGGCAATATAGCTTCTGATTTTATGGATAAATTAAGTGATGGTCTAGGAGAAAAGCTTTCTAAATTGACTGAAGAAGATAGAAGAAAGTATTTAGAGGCAATAAATACTCTTCAATATATATTAAATAAAGAAGAATTTAAATAGAAAAAATATCCCCTCTTCAAATAATATCTGAAAAGGGGATATTTTTATATCATTAAATTTATATAAATTAATATTTCAAGAATTTATTTGTGTAAAGCTACATATTGCTCTAAACCTTCTTTTAATAATGTAGCAGCTCTATGAAGGTCAGTTTCATTTAGGATGTAAGCCAATCTTATTTCGTCACGTCCTAAACCTGGAGTAGCATAGAATCCTTCAGCAGGGCAAACCATAACTGTTTCATTGTTTTTGTTGAATTCTTTTAACATCCAGATTGTGAAATCTTCTGCATTTTCAACTGGTAATTTAGCAACTATATAGAAAGCACCAGTTGGTTTTTTACATATAACACCATCAACTTTCATTAATTCATTGTATAATACATCTCTTCTTTTTTTGTATTCTTCATTAACTTCTTTGAAATAAGAAACTGGAGTTTTGTATAATTCAACAGCTCCTATTTGCTCTAATGTAGGAACACAAAGTCTTCCTTGACATAATTTAAGTATTTGAGCGATAAGACCTTTATTTTTACAAGCGATAGAACCAATTCTAGCACCACAAGCACTGTATCTTTTAGAAACACTGTCTATTATGATAACTCTATCTTGTACACCTTCTAAGTTACCACAGCTTGTGTACTCAAGTCCATCATAAACAAATTCTCTATAAACTTCATCTGCTATTATCCATAAATCTTTTTCTTTAGCTATTTCAGCTAGGATATTAAGTTCTTCTTTTGTATAGATTGCACCAGTTGGATTTCCTGGATTAGAAAGAATTATAGCTTTAGTTTTATCATCCACTTTAGACATTATTTCTTCTTTAGATGGAAGGTGGAAACCGTTTTCTGCTTTTGTTGTAACAGCATTAACTTCTACATTTACACATTGACCAAATCCATTGTAGTTAGTGTAGAATGGTTCTGGAACTAATAGATTATCCCCTGGGTCACAAACTGCCATCATAGTGAAAAGTAAAGCTTCACTACCACCATTAGTTACTAGTAATTCGTCTTTTTCAAAATGCATATCATAAGTTTTATAATAGTTTTGAAGTGCCTCTAATAATTCTGGAATACCTTCTGATGTAGCATATTCTAAGACTTCACTATCAAAGTTTTTAACAGCATCAAAAAACCCTTTAGGAGTTTTTATATCTGGTTGTCCTATGTTTAAGTGATATACTTTGATTCCTCTATCTTTTGCTGCTTGTGCAAATGGAACAAGTTTTCTGATTGGAGAGGCCTGCATTGCACTAACTCTGTTTGAATAATTCATTTTAATACCCCCTATTTAATTTAAATACGTATATTGTATTATGTAAATTGTATGTTTGAATACAAGACATCTTTACAAGATAATAATAACATACTTATAGGTAAAAATCATCAAAAAAAATTAATATAGCTCTAAAATAAACTTTTAACAAATTACAGTGAAATACCTGTGTCCATGCCAATAAATTATACATCAGTAAATTAATTTATGATAAGATAATGTTTTGGTGTATAGATAGTAATTTTTTGTTATAATCCTCTATTTATAGATAAAAATATATAAGGGTAAATACGCAAATTTATAAAAAATATTATAAATTTATTTAACAGATACGATAAATATCATATAATTATATTAAAGGCTATTAACTAAGAGGTGTTAATTATGAAAGAATTAAGAATAGATCCAATTACTAATGATGTTGTTATATTTGCTACTGATAGATTGAAAAGACCTTTGGATACAGCAGATATACCAAATGAAGATGAAGAGACTAAGGAATATGAAGAAGGATGCCCATTTTGTAAGGGAAATGAGGCTTATGCAACTGATACACTATTTGAAATAGAGGGTAAAGAAGGATGGCTTGTGAAGTCTATTTATAATAAATTTCCTATAATTGATGATATGGCAAGAGATGTATATGGTATTCATGAAGTGATGATAGAGAGCGATAAACATAATAGTAATTTTTATAACATGAATCAAAAAGAATTTGAAGATGTTTTTTTTATGTATAGAGACAGATTTAGAGAGATGTCGAAAAATGACAAAGTAGAGTATGTTAGTATCTTTAAAAACTTCTTGAGAAAAGCTGGGGCATCTTTAATGCATCCACATGCTCAGATACTGTCTATGTCTTTTATTCCTCCTGAAATTACTAATGAATTACTAGTTTCAAAAGAGTATTATGATAGTAATAATAGCTCTTTGTATGATGATTTAATAGAAAATGAAATAAATTTAAATACAAGAGTTGTTTATAATGGAGAAGCTTTTATAGTGCTTGTTCCATATGCAACTAAATATAGTGGAGAAGTAAGAGTAATATTTAAAGATAAAATAAAATTTGATGAGTTAAATGATAATAATGTAAAAGAACTTTCCATGATATTTGAGAAGTTATTTAAGAAACTGTACAATCTCAATGGATATATGCCATTTAACTTATGTATTCACACTCATCCAACAAATATTGAAACAAAATCATATTTTAATGTTCATATGCATATAATCCCAAGAAAATATAATTTTGGAGGATTCGAGCTTGGAACAAATATGTATGTTTCCTCAATAATCCCTGAAGAGTTAACAAAAAAATTAAAAATTGATTAAAATATATATTTTTAAGGTATTAAGTAAATAGTAATTTTTAGATAAAATTATAGTGTCGTGTTGTTAAAATAAAAACAAATGAAAAAATTAAAAGAAATTTACTGTTTAGATGAGGAGTATAATATGAAATTTATATCATGGAATGTTAATGGAATAAGAGCTTGTGTTGGGAAAGGATTTTTAGACTTTTTCAAAGAGGTTGATGCAGATATATTTTGCTTACAAGAAACTAAATTACAAGAAGGACAAATAGAGTTAGATTTACCAGGATATTTTCAATACTGGAATTATGCTGAGAGAAAAGGTTATTCAGGTACTGCTATATTTACAAAAAAAGAGCCTTTAAAAGTAATGTATGGAATAAATATAGAAGAACATGATAAGGAAGGTAGAGTCATAACTCTAGAATTTGAAGATTTTTATTTTGTCACTGTATATACACCAAATTCTCAATCTGAGTTGAAGAGATTAGAATATAGAACTAGATGGGAAGATGATTTTATAGACTATTTAGTTAAATTAGATAATCAGAAGCCTGTAATTGTATGTGGGGATATGAATGTTGCACATACAGAGATAGATTTAAAAAATCCTAAAAATAATATGAAAAATGCAGGTTTTACTAAGGAAGAAAGAGAAAAATTTTCTAAACTATTAGATAGTGGGTTCATAGATACATATAGATACTTTAATCCTGATAAAGAAGGTGTCTATAGTTGGTGGTCATATAGATTTAATGCAAGAAAAAATAATGCAGGATGGAGAATAGATTATTTTTGTGCATCTAAGAAATTAGAAGATAGATTGATAGGTGCAAACATTCACACTGAAGTACTAGGTTCAGACCATTGTCCAGTTGAATTAGAGATAAAATAAAGATTAATAAGGATAAAAATTGGGCTGTAGATATACATTTAAAGATGATTATGTTTTAATCTACATGCCTATTTTTAACCTAAGTAAATTCTATTTGTTTTTTCTTTGAGTAGCATTTTCTAATGCAAATTGATTTGTTTTTCCCATGTTATAAGCTAAGTTAATAATTCTTTTCTCATCTTTACTCAATTCACGATTTAAAATCTTCTTAAATTCATCAAATAACTTATCATAATCAACTTTCTTTTTATTAGAATATTTTATAGTTTTAGGTCTAATGCTTGTATACACATATATATCTGGCACTATACTTGGATTGTATATATTAATAAAGACCTTAGCAGTATAGTATGCATCGTTTAAAGCGTTGTGATAAGACATTTTTTCATCGAGTTGCAATAAGGAAATAGCATTTTGTAATCCAATACTTTTTCCTGCTGGGTTATTGAAATATTTAGATGCATGCTGTTGAATATTAATATAAGACTTAGGTAAGGTATTTGATGCTAGCTTATGGTAATTAATGTTCCTGTACAATTCCTTTAAATCTCCAGCTCCCCATACACATAATATAGGGTCTTGTGATGATATAAATTTTATGAACTTGTTGTAAACTTCAGGAAAAGTAGGTGAACCATTAAAATCAGAATCTTTAATATTAGTCATGCGACTAATAAAAGGGTGTATTTCTTTGTATATTGTAGGCTTCACATAGCTATTAAATGTATCTATTATATTGAATTTAGAATCCAATTTAATTGCTCCTATTTGTATGATTTCAAAAGGACACTTTTCATTGGATACAGTCTTGTTAAATTTTTTATCAAATCCTTGATTAAATTCCAAATCGAAAATTATGTATTCCATAAAGTTTATCTCCTAAATTTTTTTATTATTGCTACTATAGATTATATTATAAGTCAAATTAAATTTTTAAACAAAAATACTTTTATTTTAGTATACCCCATATTTATAAAAATGTTAAACTATTGTATGTAGAATATTTTTTCCAATAAAAAATATTGCGAACTTTTTGTACTTGATATATAATAATATAAATAAAAACACGAATAAAATACGAATATTTTGCAAGAAAAATTCATAAACGTAAGTAAAAATGAATTTTATCTTGTATTTAACAAAATAAAATTTACATAAAAATTATGGGAGAGTGAAAAAATGGATAGTCTATTATATGTAATAGAGAAAGATAAACATACTAATGAAGAAATAAGAGAAATCCTAAAAAACAATAAAAATATAAGATTTGTTTCCTTAATGGGTGTTGACTTAGGGGGAAATGCAACAGATGAAAAGATTCCTGTAGAAATATTTTTAGAAGATATAGATAAATTTTTAGAATCAGCTATACAGACTGATGGTTCGAGTGTTGAACTTTATAACATAGCGACATTAAATAATGCAAAAGTTGATTTAATGCCAGATAAAAGTTGTCATTGGTATGTAGATTACAATATGGAATATATAGACGAAGAAGTAGGTTTACCTGTTGGAACATTAAAGATACCTGCATTTTTAATACATGATAACAAAAAAGTATGTTCAAGAGGAGTGCTTCAAAAAGCAGACAAGTATTTCAAAAAATCTATGTTTGAGATATTTAGAGAATACCCACATGTATTAAATAACATAGGAATAGATTCAGTAGATGATATAGAAGAAATAATGTTAACAGCAGCTACAGAACTTGAGTTTTGGGTTAATACTCCTGAAGATAAAGCTGACTTAGAGAAATTATATGTATCACAAAGCCTAAAAGAGCAATACTGGAAAAGAACTCATGGTATCATAAGAACTTGCTTAGAGCAAAGTTTGATAATACTTCAAAAACTAGGTGTAAGCCCTGAAATGGCTCATAAAGAGGTTGGAGGGATACAAAGTTCTATTAGTATAGATGGAAGAACAAATCATGCTATGGAGCAACTAGAGGTTTCTTGGAAGTTTTCTACACCATTACAAGCAGCAGATAATGAATTATTAGTAAGAGATGTTATAGAAGATGTATTTACATCACATGGACTAGAAGTTACGTTTAAAGCAAAACCAATTCATGGAGTTGCAGGAAGTGGTGGACATACACATGTAGGAGTAAGTGCAAGACTAAAAGATGGAAGTATCAGAAATCTATTTGCCCCAAAAGATTTAAAAGAAGATTATCTAAGTGAACTAGGATATGGGGCCCTTATGGGACTTCTTTACAATTATGAAGTATTAAATCCAATTGTAACAGCTTCTAATGATGGATTTAATAGATTAGTTCCTGGATTTGAGGCACCTGTATGCATAGTTACATCTTTAGGTCATAGTTATGAGATTCCATCAAGAAATAGGTCAGTACTTGTTGGATTAATAAGAGACATGAAAAATCCAAAGACTGTAAGATTTGAATTAAGATCACCAAGTCCTTTATCTAATACATATCTAGTAATAGCAGGGTGTTATCAGACAATGTTAGATGGTATAAAAGCAGCAGCCAAGAGTGGTCTTAGTACAAAAGAACTTGAAAAAGAATTGTCTAAAAATGTAGGTGAAGAAGGATTCTATTTAGAAAAAGATAGAGCATATAGAGATGAAAATGATGTATTTGAGCATTATAGCTTAGAAGAAAGAAATGCAAGATTTGGAACTCCTCCAGCTACAGTTTATGAAAATATGAAAAATTTAGAAATATATGCTTCAAAATTAAAATCTTTAAAACAAGGTGATGTATTTACTGATAGTATAATAGAATCATTTAAGGTTGGAGCAATAGATAAGTGGCAAAAAAAATTAAAAACTAGAATAATAGAGGCTGGAATACAAAAGATAAGAAGTATTGTCAAAATACACACAAAAGAAAATATGGATGCACTTGATGAAGTGGTTTGGAATTCAATATCAGATTTGAAGTTCAACATTATGAAGGACACTTTAACTAGAGAATCTCTATTTACTAGAGTAAGAGAAGCTGTGGAAAATAAAGATTATCAGACTGCTTCAGATTTACAAATAGAATTAAAAAGAAGTATGGAAGAAATACAACAACTGTATATGCAATACAAGAAAAATATATACTAAGATAAATTAGTAACTTGATTCTAATATTATAAAGGCAATCGAGTATGCTTAGGTCATTTTGAGTAAAATCTCAAATATGAAAGCATACTTGATTGCCTTTGGTTTTATTATTTTAAGTTTTATAATAACATACTAATTGTAATGAGTATCTATTAATTCTGAGATATAATCAGCAATTTCATCTGGGTGAATGACTGTTTTAAACTCTTCTAAATTTTTCTTCATAAAGTTTATTATAGAGTCAAATTCATTTGATACTAATTTATAAAATATATTCTTAAGGTCTAAGTCATCACTATAAATCATCCCAAGTCCTTTATCTATTATAAACTTAGCATTTTCAATCTCTTGTCCGACCTTTGGCATTTTTACAAGTACTGGAGTTTGTGACTGGATAGCTTCAAATATAGTTGCTCCTCCAGGTTTAGTTAACATTAAGTCACATTCTCTTATTAGATTATACATATCATTTACAAATCCAAGTACTTTTATATTTTTTAAAGGTTTTTTATAAGTTAATGTGTCATATAATTTTTTGTTTTTGCCTGTAACTATTGTAATTTCTATAGAATCAATATGTTCTTCAATAAATTCATCTATCCAATGCATAAAATCCTCATCTATATCGAACAGACCTCGTCCTCCTCCAAGAAGTAGTAATCTGTATTTATCATGACAGAGTTTTTTACTTTCAATTTGGAATCTCTTATCTACAGGAACACCAGTAACCTTTATAGAGTCTGGATTTATCCCCTTTTGAAAAAATCTATTTTTTATTTCAGGAGATGGAACAAAATACAAATCTGTATGCTCAAAAACCCACTCCATACTATCTACAACGTCTGTTATAACTGTAAGTGTTGGTATATTTATATCAGGATTTTTTATCTTAAAATTATTTACACAAGCAGCTGCTAGTGGAAATGTAGAGATAATTAAATCTGGATTTATATCAGAAATATACTCAGAAAGTTTAGGTGTATATAATTTATGAGAGAAATCATGTCTTGAATCAAACGATTTCTTAAAATAATAATAGTAATTATATAATCCTGGAGTATATTTTGTATTGTTCTCATAAAGTTTTACCATAGGCTTATTCATCATAGGTATACTTGCATTTATAAAATTTTGTATAACAACATTGTAGTTACTATATTTTTCAATAATGCATTCTTTTACTGCTTTTGCAGCACTTATATGGCCAGCACCAAATTGAGCAGTTAAGATTAATATTGTTTTATCTTCTTTCGTTTTAGCCAATTTATCACCACTTTCATAAAATATATCTGATTAGAGTATTATACATTTATAGAAGAATTTAATCAACAATAATATTTAAAAATAACTATTGTGTAAGACATAGTACTGTGTTATTATGAAAATATAAGAAGTTTTAACATAGTACCTTGTAAAACACAATACTGTGTATTTAAAGAAAGGATGGAGTATATGAACACACAATTTAGAAAGGGTGTTTTAGAAATTTGTGTACTTGCACTAATATCTAAAAAGGATATGTATGGATATGAAATAGTACATAATATCTCTAAAGTAATAGATGTAAATGAAGGAACAATATATCCTATTCTAAGAAGACTTACAAAAGATTTGTATTTCGAAACATATATACTAGAGTCTAATGAAGGTCCTGCTAGAAAATACTATAGAATAACTTCACTAGGAAAAGAAAATTTATCCAATCTAATGGAAGAGTGGAGAGAATTTGTAAAGGCTGTTGAGATTTTAATAAGTGAAGATGAGGGAGGTAATGAACTTGAATAAAACTGAGTTTCTTGAAATTTTAAAGGATTATCTAAAAAAAGATTTTTCTGAGAGCGAAGTTAATGATATATTGAGAGATTATGAAGAGTATTTTGTAGATGGTCTTATAGAAGGAAAGAGTGATATGGAGATAATAGCATCACTTGGTTCACCAAAATCTATAGCAAGAGAACTTATCTTACAGACTAAAGAAAAAGATACCGAAGAAGAAAAAATAATAAATACAGATGTTTTAAACGATAAATTTAGTAAATTTAAGTCAGATATGAAAAAGGGTTATTCTATCTTAAAAGATGAGGCTAAAGAAAAATACAACAAATCAAAGGAAAATATAAATGATAAGCTTACACCAAGTATAGAAGAAGGTGTTGGAGGTTTATCTAGGCAAGTTATAAAGGTATTATTAGTAGTATTATCTTTATTCTTAATTATTCCAGCATTTGCATTCGTATGTGCAATTATATCTGTCGCTATTGGATTAATATGTACATTGATTGCTTTTGTTATATCAATTCCATTTGTGATTAAGTTTATAACAATGGTTCCAGATATTACGATGTTTTGTATATTTGCGATTATAGCATTTGTAGGACTTGAAATACTTGCATGGCAAATTTTACTGTTTGTTATAAAATTAGGGAAACAGTTGCTAGGTAGCTATATAAATTGGATAAAGAGAAAAAATATTTATATAAATGCAAATGAAAAAATGGAAAAAAGAAATAAAGATATTTTAAGAGATGAAGACTTGAATAAAGATATTAATGAAGATTTATATAGTAATGACTATTATAATACAAAAGAAGAAAGTATTAAAAAAACTGATGATTATGATGATAGTATAAACTTTGAGGCAATGTATAAGGATTTTGAAGATTTAGATGATAAGAAAGGAGAAGATAAACATGAATAAGAAACTTGCCATATTTGCTGCAGTATTATTGGTAATAGGCATAATTGGAACGACATGGTCAGGTATTTTAGTTATGCCAAGCTTAATAAACTTTGGGCTAGAAAAGGAAGCTGAATTTAAAAAAGAAAATAAACTTTATCAAGAAAAAGTAAATATTGACAAGTTAGATGTATCTGTTGACAATATAAATATTACGATAAAGAAACATGCAAGTGAAGATGTGCGTGTAACAACAAAAGGAAATAATGAGTTTTACAAGTATAATGTTACTTTAAAAGATAAAACTTTAGTGGTAAAAGGTGAAAGAAAATATGAAAATCAGCTTAAAAGGATTAAAAATTTCGACCAATTACTAAATACATCTATAGACAATATGTTTTCACATGATTATAGAGAACTTGTAATATATGTACCAAATAATGTAGACGTAAATGTATCAAGTGTAAGTTCATATTTATTGGTATATGATAATGTAGCTTCAAATAATATAACATATAAGACTTCTTATGGAAGCTTTGGAAGAGTTATAACAGAAAATAATGTAAATAAATTAGAGACTTTGAATTTAATATCTAATAGTAATATTGACTTATCAACAAAGTCAATTTTAGGTGTTAAAAATGTAAATATAGAATCAGAATCATTAGATATATCTTCAGAATATGAAGATGTGTTTATAAATAATGTAGAAGATTATATACCTGAAAATGTAAATATAAATGAAAAAATAAGTAGAAATTCACATTATGATAATGAATTTAATTTAGATTCTAATTTTCCAATTGCTAAGCATCTGAATATAGAAGTTCCAAATTCTAAGGTAAGTCTTAATTTACCAGTAGATAAGTATAAATTTAATTGTGATATAAAGGCAAAAGAAGTAATAGAAGAATTTAATAATGATGAAGAGTATAGTAGCGATGAAGAATATAGTAATGATTCGTCTGACTATGAACATAGTAATAAGTATAAAAATATTAGAGAAATAAAAGGGCTTTTGAATAAAAATATGTCGAATTTAGAACAAGAATATACTATAAAAATAAATTCAAATCGATTAGAACTGTAAATAATTTACTACAATAATTGATAAATTGGCTTAAAAGTATAAAAATATAATCTATACTATGGTATAATAAGTATCGAAAGAGAATTAGGAGAGGGATACTTATGAATAAAATAGCAGTAAGTTTTTTAATAATTGCTACTACTTTATCGAGTACAGCATGTATGGATTATAGCATCAGCACAGTTGAATTGGTTGATTCTAATGAGTCAGCAGTTGTAAAGAAGGATGAGAGTGTCGAAGAAGAAGCAACTAGTAAAATAATTAATCCTAAGACTACTACTAAAATACCCATAGAGATAATTTCAAAAGATGATAAAATAGTAAAATACTTACAAATTGATGTAGAAAGTACACTTAAAGATAAGTTACAATTAATCTTAGATACATTATCAAATGAATATTTTAATGGTTTAGATATGGAAGTAGAAGTTAAGGAAAAAGACAGACTCGTTAGAATAAGTTTAATAGAACCAGATAAAAAAAGTAGGGTTTCTTGGAAAGACGATTATTTAAATGAACAAAATATAAAATATACTATAAACAATATTATCAAAAATGTCATCCAAGAAGATGATGATAGTATCTGGATTGAAGAAGTAGAAATATACTATAATGGAAAATTAATAGAGTTAATATAAAAAATGATGTGTTTAAAAAAACACATCATTTTTTTTATTAATTTTTAATCCTTATAAAATCCTTATATTTATGATTTAGAATGATTCTTGTAAACAAGTTCGATAAAAGAAAGGATGAAAATTATGAGTAATTATATTTTAGAGTTAAGGGGAGTTACTAAAAAGTTTAAGAATGAGGTTGCAGTTGATAATATTTCAATAAAAATTAGACCTAATTCTATTTACGGATTATTAGGGCCAAATGGAGCTGGAAAGTCTACTTTATTAAAAATGATAACTGGGATTTTAAATGCGACTTCAGGAAAAATAATGTTTGAGGGACATAAATGGACTAGAAAAGACCTAGCATATATTGGTTCTCTTATTGAGTCTCCTGCTATATATGAAAATTTAACAGCAAGAGAAAATTTAAAAGTTCATACTACTTTATTAGGCCTACCAGATTCTCGTATTGAAGAAGTCTTAAAAATTGTTGATTTAAGAGATACTTTTAAAAAGCGTTCAGGTCAATTTTCTCTAGGGATGAAGCAACGTCTTGGCATTGCTATTGCATTATTAAATCACCCAAAACTTTTAATCTTAGATGAGCCTACAAATGGTCTTGACCCTATTGGTATTGAAGAGCTTAGAGAATTGATTCGTTCTTTTCCGAAGGAAGGAATTACAGTTATTTTATCAAGCCATATTTTATCTGAAGTTGAGCAAATTGTAGATGAAATAGGGATAATTTCTAATGGAGTAATAGGTTATCAAGGAAAGATATCAAAAGAAGAAAACTTAGAAGAGCTTTTTATGAAAGTAGTAGCTGAAAATAGAAAGAGAGGAAATTAATATGGAAAAATTAGTTAGAGCAGAATTTCAAAAAATGAAAAGAACTTTTGGAATTAGATTGATATGGATAGCCCCAGTATTTTCTATAATTATTGTATTTTTATTTGGTGGAGGACAAAATGGTGTTTACAATTGGTGGTATACTATGTTTCTTCCAGGGGCATTAACATTGATTTCTTCCCTAATAGTACAAAAAGATGAAAAAAAGAAGTATCGTGGTATTTTATCATTACCAATTGAAAAAAAAGATGTTTGGACTGGAAAAATACTTTATTGCATTATATGCTGTTTTATAACATCAATTATTTTTATGATAGGTATAGTTCTTGTTGGGATAGTATATAAGGAAGTTATTTCAATAAGTCAAAATATTATTGGAACCATATTATTAGTTTTATTATTTATGTGGCAGATTCCTCTTTGTATGTTTTTAGCTTCAAAATTTGGTTTGTTTATTACAATTATAATAAACATGTTTTTTACTATGATTGGGGTTGCAGTTTTTTCGACTACAGAAATCTGGTACATATTTCCGTATTCAATTACTACACGATTAATGGCTCCTGTATTGCATATTCTACCAAATGGACTTCCTGTACCAGAAGGAAGTGAGTTTTTAAATAGTAATGTAATTTTGCCAGGAGTGTTAATATCTATTGTTTTATTTATAGTGCTTTCTTTAGTTACAAATGCTTGGTTTAATAATAGAGAGGTGAAGTAATATGGAACAACTAGTAAGAATTTTTTTTTCTGATTTAATAAAATTAAAGCGAACTTTTATAATACTAATGCACTTTTGCATTGCTTTGATAGGTATGGGATTGTGTTTAGGATATTATAAGTATTCAAGTGCTGATGATATATCAAAGATAGCTGCATATTTACAAGTTATAGCAATAGCTTTTCCTTTATTATCAAGTATTATGTGTTCATTATGTATTGAACAAGAATATTATTCAGGAAGTTATAAACATATGTTAACATCATCTAATCCAAAATATCTTACACTTATAAGTAAGTATATAATATTAATATGCCTTGGTTTTGGAGCGACACTAGTATCTGTATTAGGTTTTAAATTTGGTGTATCTAGTATTTCTAATGAGGTTTATTTTACATTAGATTTTTATGTGATTTCAATTTTAATTTTAGTTGGGAGTAATTTATTTGTATATATATTACATTTATTCTTAAGTTTAAGATTCGGAAAAGGAGCCTCAATTGGAGTGGGTATAGTAGAAACTTTACTTTCAGCAGTGTTATTAACTGGATTAGGTACTAGAATTTGGCCTTATATTCCTTGTGTATGGGGTGTTAGATTTATAAGTATTTGGTCATCTTTTTCAAGTTCTAAGACAATTGAATATATTAAAGTTGAATCATTTAAAGAATATCAATCAATAGGATTAGTATGTGGATTTGTAACCATTTTAGCATTTATAATTTTATGTATATGGTTTTCTAAATGGGAGGGTAAAAAGTCTGAAGAATAAAAATAAAAAAGTTACTATTTACTCATATTATTATGTTAGAATATAGTCTAGTGATAAAAATAATCAAATCAAAAGCTAGTTTGTAATTAACTATAAACTAATTAAAGTTTGGAGGAGGTGGTGAGGATACTTGTAGGTAAAAAGTCTAATAATAAAAAGGTTGTAACACTTAGAACCGTTTTTGTAAGATATTTATCTTTATTCTTTGCTATAACCGTTGTCTTAGTATCTATATTGATATTATCATTTCCTATATTATTATCATTAAATATAATATTACCTGCTAATTATACGGAAAAACAAATCTATGAAAATAAAGATAAAATTATTTCAAGTAAACAAGTAACTAAAGATTTAATTCCAGATTCATGTGAGTATGGAGTGTATACTTTAAATGGCAAAGTAATTTCAGGAACTTTCAATAAAGATGAGTCAAAAGAAGTATGGGATTTAATGCAAGGTTTTGAAAGAAGGACTATCAAGTCATCAAAAAACTATATCAAATTGTCCAGAGAAAATGAAGTTTGCATAATACGTTATAGTATAGTAGTAGAATTTGTTTCTCCAACTTTAAGGACATATTTACCAAAGCCAGAACTATTAGGAATGATTATTTTTAGTATAATATTTCTTATTGAAATTATTATACTATCAAAACTATTTGGCAAAAAATTAAATGCTGAAATGGAACTTTTAAAAAATACTACAGAAAAAATAGAGCAGCAGGATTTAGATTTTATTGTAGAATCTAGTAAAATTTGTGAAATCAATAATGTTCTTTTTTCTATGGATAAAATGAAGTCAGCTTTAAAAGATTCTTTAGAAAAACAGTGGATGTTAGAAGAGAATCGTAAGGAACAGATATCTGCATTAGCACATGATATAAAAACACCATTGACTATTATACATGGAAATACTGATTTATTAATTGAAATAAATGAAAATCCAGAGTTATCAGAGTACATGGAATACATAGCAAAAGGTGTCACCCAAATAGAAAAATATATTAATACACTAATAGACATATCAAAAACAGAGGCTGGTTATGTATTAAATAAAGAAGTAATTAATGTAAGTGAATTTATAGAAGATGTCTTGATTCAAATAGAAGCATTAGCTCGTACACAAAACTTAGATGTTGAGTTTTCTAAACAAGATAATTTGCCTGAAAGTATAACTATAGATAAAGAATTATTATTTAGAGCCATTATGAATATAATTTCAAATGCTATAGATTATTCACCAAGCCAGAGCAAACTATACATAAGTGTATCACTAAGTAATAAATACTTAAAATTTGTGGTTACAGATTGTGGAAGTGGTTTTTCTAAAGCAGATTTGTCAAAAGCTACAGAACAATTTTATACAGGAGATTTAAGTAGAAACTCTAAATCTCATTATGGCATGGGTCTTTATATTGTAAATAATATTGTACAAAAACATAATGGGATTTTAAATATTGAAAACTCTATAAAAACTGGAGGCGCTATGGTAACAATTGAAATACCAATGATTTAATAAATAATATCCATTTTGTAAATACCTAGATTTTGTGGTCTATAGGTATTTATAAAATGGATAATTTTTTTTGAAATTTATATACTAGTTAAATCTGATAAAAAGTTTTCAAACATAACTCCATCATTTCTATCAGTGTCAAATTGAGATGTATAATTTATAGTTTTATATATGAAATCTGTTGCTGTATTAACAGCCACTCCTAAGTCGTGTTTATTTACTAACATGCCACAAATGATAGATGTGAATATGTCTCCTGTTCCACTATAAGAGCAGTTATTGTATTTAACTGATGTAAAAAATACATGGTCATTATTTCTATCATAGGCTAAATTTAATATATTATCATCTTCTAATATACCAGTAATAACAACCTTGCTAGGTCCTAAATCAGATACAGCTTTTGCAATATGTATAAGTTCTTCTCTATTATAGTCACTTTTTGTATAGTCATTTCCAGTTAAAAAACAAGCTTCTGTTAAATTAGGCGTAGTTAAATCTGAATGTTTAACTAATTCTTTGATTTCTTGTCTCATTTCTTCTGTAAAGATTGGATACATTACTCCATTATCACCCATAACAGGGTCAACTACGATAAAAGCATTAGGATAATCATTTATAAAATTAGCCACTATTTCGATTTGGTGTTTTGAACCTAAAAAACCACTATATATACTGTCAAAGTTGACTTTTAAATTTTTCCAAACATTTGAATATCTTACCATTTCATCAGTACAATCTAAAAAAGTAAATTCAGGATAACCAGTTTGACTTGAAAGTATAGCTGTTGGAAATGGACAACATTGAACCTTTAATGCTGAAAGTATAGGTATAGCAACTGATAATGAACATTTTCCTATTCCAGATAAGTCATTAATTGCTGCGACTTTTTTTTGCATAAAAAACCCTCCATTAGTATGTATTAATTATAATGATGCCAAAATATTTATATACATATATATTACTATAAAAAAAAGAAAAAAGTTGATTATAAAATAAAAAATTGTAAAAAAAACAGTGTATCGATACAATTAATTTTTAATATTGGACATAATAGAATAGAGAATTATTAAATATGAAAATTATTATATGTGACAGAATATTCTTTGTAATTTCATTTGTAAGGTGTACTATTTGGGAGGTGTAGCTTTGAAAATACTGAAAAATAAGAATAAGTACATCAAAGGTATAATGGCATTTGTATTTTTGTCTTTAGCTACTACAGCAGGTGTATTTCTAGTTAATGATTTAAGTATTAAAAATATGGAAGAAAAAGTCATAGAATCTGCAACTGTTGAAGGTGATGATGTAAAAGACCAATATAAACTATTGCTTGAAAACTTATTTGATTACAGAAATAAGGCAATATTAGAGAAAAATGAAAATATTTTAAAAGGTCTTTATGAGACAGATAAAAAGTTTGGTCTTTGGGCTTATGAAAATGAAGTAAAGAAGATGAAGTATTTAGAGAATTGGTCCAGTAAACAAGGTGTAAAATTTAAGGACATAAAAACAAGGGTTAAGGTTAAAAAGATAAAGGAAAAAGAAAAAGACCTATATGGTATAATCTGCTCTGTATCGACTGAGTATAAATATTCATATGAAAATCAAAAGGACAAAGAAAATGTCTTTAGAATAGGTACATATCATTATCTAAATGTAAAAATTATGGATAATCAGTATGTCATAACTAAAGAGTGGTATACAGATCCTTTTGCAGATTCTTTAAATTTAGAAAACATAAAATCTGATGATATAAGAAACTATATTGGTCAACAAAATGGTGTAGAGTTACAACTTACAGATGAGCAAAAAAAGGCTATAGATTATGCACACAAATACTGTGGAGCAGCAGCTGATGAGGAACATGGTATGAAATTTAATCCAAACTATAGAGATTATAATCCAGAAGGTGGAGATTGCGCAAATTTTGCATCACAGATAATGTTTGAAAGTGGAAGGTTTAAGAAGAACTCAATTTGGAATTATAGTGAAAGAGCAGGTACAAAAGCATGGGTAAATGCACAAGCCTTTAAAAATTATTCTCTTTATAGTGGAAGAGGTTCATTAATAGCAAAAGGCTCCTATGAAGAAGTTTATAAACAGGCTTATAATCTACGTCCAGGGGATTTTGTCGGATATGAGAAAAAAGGCAGAATAACACATGTTTCAACAGTAACAGGATTAGATTCAAGAGGATATCCTTTGGTAACATGTCATAATACTGATAGAATGCTGGTTCCATGGGATTTAGGTTGGAGTGATAAGTCCATAAGATTCCATATAATAAAAATAAATTATTAAAAATCTATAAAGAAAAATAAAGTATAAAAGAGAATAATGGCTTAATATTATAAAGTAAAAAAAATGATTATTAATGTATAAAAATAATAATAATTGACAAACATAGCTATATATGATAGAGTAGTACTAAGGTTACAGAAAAGAGTAGCTAAATAATTGTGTTTTTTTAGGAGGATTTATTAATGAAAACTGGTGTAGTTAAATGGTTTAACAATGAAAAAGGATTTGGATTTATATCTGTAGAAGGTGAAGGAGATGTTTTCGTACATTTCTCAGCTATAACTGGAGACGGATACAAAACATTAGAAGAAGGACAAAGTGTTGAATTCGAAGTAGTAGATGGAGCTAAAGGTCCTCAAGCTGCTAACGTAGTTAGATTATAATTAAAAATTCATATATATTAGTGTTCTAGTAATATGAGAGATAAGCCGCTAATCATTTAGCGGTTTTTTCATTTTTTGTAAATAAAATAAATTGCAAAATAAATTAAATTTATTAAAATAAAAGCATTAATAATAAGATAAATATGTTAAAATTGATATTGTAGAGTAAATTTATTATGGCTAAGTTTAAGTCAATTGATTTTTAGTTAATTTTGCTAAAAAGAGAATAAGTGATACTGATAGACCATATAAAAATATTAATAAAGCATAAACAAGATTAAAATGACCAAAGGAAAAACGCTTGTTACAGCGTATAGTATTTAAGAATACTTAGAAAATAAGAAAGGAGAAAGTTACTGCAAAAAAGTAACATTATAAATATTCAATAATATTTATAAGTTTTCAGTAACGGTGGGTAGTGTAATGAACATATTATTCTTTCTAACACCAAAAAGTGAAGTGGCATATATATATGAAGACTACACTATAAGGCAAGCCCTAGAAAAAATGGAATATCACAAATACTCTGCAATTCCAATAATAAGTAAGGATGGTAAATACATTGGGACTATAACAGAAGGTGATTTTTTATGGACATTAAAAAACGACTTAAATCTGGACTTAAAAGGATTGGAAGATGTTCCTGTGACAGATATTAATAGAAAAATGGATAATTCTCCTGTTTCCATCAATGCAGATATAGAAGATTTAGTTATAAAATCTTTAAATCAAAATTTTATTCCTGTTATAGATGACCAAGATACATTTATTGGGATAATAAAAAGAAGAGATGTTATAGGTTATTGTTATGAGATAATACGAGGATATAAAAATCTAGCTAATGATAATTAAAAATCTTATTGAAATTTTTTAAGCTAAGTTCTTTATAATAAAAGAATAAAAATCTGAAATTAAAAATTAAAATTTTAATATAAGAAGCTGTCTTTTACAATAAAAATTGTGAAAAGACAGCTTTTTTTATACGCCGTTTTACGATTAATCGTTGTATTTTACAAGGTTTCCATATTTAGCATTAAGAGCATTTATTTTATTTCCATAAACCTCATTTTGCTTTTGGTATAATAAACTTTTTTCAACTTCAGCTTTAGCTTCATCAAATGAAGATTCTGTGCTTTCTTGAAGGTCTTCTAATTTTATTATGTGATATCCAAATTGAGTCTTAACTGGCTCACTTACTTCACCTTTAGCCATAGAGAATACAGCTTCTTCAAATTCAGGAACCATTTGTCCTCTACCGAATGTTCCTAAATCACCACCCATGTCTTTAGATGGACAAGAAGAATGTTTAACAGCTGCATCTTCAAAAGATATTTCTTCTGATTTTATTTGAGCAAGTATTTCTTTAGCTTTTTCATCACTATCTACTAATATATGTTTAGCAGTTGCACTTTCTGGCTTAGAGAAAGAACTCTTGTTAGCTTCGAAAAATTCTACTTTTTCATCTTCTGTCACATTAACACTAGATAAAACTTTATTTATAGCAAATTGCTTTAATACATTTTCTTCTATCTTTTTCATTTCTGACTTGAATATTTCTTCTTCATTTAATTTTTCGTCTTTAGCATCTAATAAGAATAATTCTTGGTTTACTAAATCATTTAATAAGTGCTTTTTACCTTCTTCAGTTTTAAATTGCATAGCTTGATAAGGGTCTAATGATTTTAATGCATTTTCAATATCAATATTAGTTATTTCTTTTTCTCCAACTGTTGCTAAAACTTTTTTTTCCATAATAGTTAACTCCTTTATAGTGTATTTCATTATTAATATAAAAACTACCATCTTAAATAATATCAGAAAACAATGTAGATGTCTAATATTTAAAGTCATATTAAGTCAAATAGAATTAAATTTAGTAGAACAAAGTTATTACAATCAATAAAAGTGAGCTCATAATACCTACCACACCCTCTTCATGTTTAAATTTAAGTGTTTTTACCATTGAGTAATAAAAATATATCCCAGTAAAAATTATCTTTAAATATAGGAAAGATAAACTCTTTGGATATATTAAAAAGCTAAAAAGAGTAAATATAAAAGCAAGTAGAGTACTTATCCTGTAAAAGAAATCTATTTGTGTAATGTCTTTATATTTTATCATAAACACTGAATATAAAATGATGAAACCAATTGCGACAATTGCATATACGGTAAATAATATGTTTTCAATAGTTCCATTTGAAATTACTATCCACTTATACCACATAATTGGCCAAAAAAATAATGCTAAGAACTTAAAATAATTATCAAACAACTTTTCTTTATACATTCATCAAACAACCTTTCTTAACAAAAGCATATATTTGTTTTTAGAATTTTAAATAATGTAATACCATTATTATATATTAATATTGAATTTATAGAAACCAAAATTTGTTAAAATAAATATATAGATTTTACTGTTAGATTAATTGAAATTGCTATTATTTTTATTATGAAATTGGATCAAATATGTAGAAATATGGCAAGTTGGTTAATATTAGATATTTATTGCTTCCAAGTGATAAAGACTGTTTTTTTAATGATAGGAATTCCAATCTTTTTTGAAAAAAATTAATATCTACATTAAATATATCTGCCATTTCGTAAACGCAAGTGATGCCAGAATTAATTATGTTTATTATATCTTCCTCAGTAATTAAGAATTCACAGGCCCATTTTAAGGCCTTATTTTCACATTTATCTATAACGATTTTTGTATAATAATCGTTATAAGAAGATACATAGTATCCAAAGCTAGTGAAATGATGACCAAGCTCCTCAGCTAAGATAGATGTAAGTTTTTTTGTATTTTGTTTTAAATTACTGAGTAATGATATGATTTTCATACCATGTTTATTTATATAGAGCCCTTCTAAATCACCTGCAATATAAGTGGTATAATGAATTATTATCTCTTCTTGAGACGCTAATTCAAAGAGCTTATCCAAATTATTCATAAAAATCCCCCTAAAATAGAATGTATGTTTGCTTTAAAATTATATTAAAAGAGCAGAAAAATAGACTGCTCATCATGTGGTTTATTTTTTTTTATATTTATTTAGTAAAAATTCTATATACTCATTAAGTTGTTCTTGTGCTTCTTCAGGTAATTCTTCATGTGGATTTTTTCTATGTGCAGCTACTGTATCAATATTTTCCTTAACTAAGGTTCTTCCAAGAAGGTAATCAACTGACACATTAAACACATCAGCTAATTTATTTAAAATATGTTCATCAGGAAATCTGTTTTCTGTTTCATAGTATCCTAAGACTCTCTGAGAAACTCCTACTTTTTCGCCAAGTTCTCTTTGAGTCAATCCAAATTCCTTTCTAAGTTCTCGTAATCTTTTGGCAAACATTATAACACCACCTTATGTATAGATTATAACAAATTGTTCTAAAAAATAAAACTATGAAAGCATAAAAAGAATGTTTTTTTCTAAAATCTATTGATAAAGAACAAATAATTCTATATAATGTGAATATGGAAGAACAAAATATTCTTAATAGTGATGGAGGTATGAAGATTATGTTTAAAAACAATTTGAAATATTATAGAAAATGTAAAGGTATGACACAAATTCAACTTGCTAAAAAGGCAGGAATTACAAATGACTATATATCTCAAATAGAAAGAGGTATAAAAAATCCTGGACTTCTTATGGCTAAGAAAATTTCTAATATTTTAGAACAAAATATAGATGAAGTTTTTTTTATATAGTTATAGAACAAAATGTTCTTGAATGTTATAAGATTAGTAAAAAAGATATACAGTAAAGGGATTATTGCAAATTAGAAGTTAATAATAAGCTTATAAAAAGGAGAAATACTATGGAAAACAAAAAAGAGATATTATTTAAAGAAACAGATGAAAGATTACATAATTATAAATATTTGGATATAAAGATAAAGAACATTAATTTGGATATAAAAAGATGTGAGAATGAATACTCTGGATGTGGAGCAATGGTGTATAAAGAAAAGACTAGTTCTACGTATAATATAAGTTCTTCTGTTGAAAATGAAGTTGTAAAAAAAGAAGAGAGATTAAGAAAGTTAAAGATGGAAAAAGAAGATATAGAAATAGAAAAAGAAAAGATAGAAAATGCTCTAACATGCCTAAATGATATGGAAACGGAATTTTTTAATCTTTTTTACAATAGTAAGACAAAAAATAATATGACGTATATTTCTATGAAATTACATTTAGATAGAACCTCTTGCTATAACTTAAAGAAAAAGATGATATTTAAATTGAACGAGATATTATAAAAAAATAGGACAAATCTTCAACACTTTATATACACCATTACAACAATAGACTATAAAATATGTGAGATAATGTTATTGTGAAAGAAATCCATATTGAAGGAGGTGATGAGTTGAAAAGAATGATATTACCTAAAAATATAGAAGATACTTGATAAGAATAAATGAGATGTGTATTTAAAAATGACTTATATCATTTACAGTAAGATTATCAGATTAAGCAAAAATATTTAGTGATAGAGTGGTGATTGTTTGCTTAAATACAAAGAAATAATAGAAACAATTATTGAGACTCTCAAAAAAAACTTTACTGAAAGTGTTTTTATTGATGATGAAAGTGTGCAAGGCTCAGAAGGGTCTTGTTTTTTTGTAAGTATATTGTCAGTTATTTGTACACCTATAATGTTAAATACAAATAACAAAGATATTGTTATCTCTATAAAATACTTGCCAAAACCACAATCAAACGGTATTAGAATGTATGAAGTCTCAGACGAATTAAATAAGCTATTCAACAGAAATATAAAGATAACAGATAGAAAATTAAATATAACAAAACTAGAACAAAGTATCAAAAAAGAGGAGTCAATATATACATTGAACTTTTCAATCACATTAAACTATCTTGATAGTGTATATGAAGAAGAAGTAGTATATGAAAATATGGAAGAAATCAATTTGAATTTAGGAGAGTGATAGTATGGCTATAGGATTACCAAGTATCAATATATCATTTAAGGAGTTAGCTACAACTGTTAAAGAACGTTCAGCTAGAGGAATAATTGCAATGGTGCTTAAAGACACTAAAGCACTAGGTTTTAATGAGATACATGAAAAAGAGGATATACTAGCTGATTTATCTGCTGAAAATAAAGAATATATAAATTTGGCTTTGATGGGAAATGTTAATACTCCAAATAAGTTATTAGCTTATGTAATAGAGGGAGAGGCAGATATTCAAACTGCATTAGACTTTTTAGAGACTAAGGAATTTAATTATCTATGTATGCCTAAAGCAGTAGAAGTTGATAAGACTGCTATAAAAAATTGGATAATTAAACTTAGAGATACAGATAAGGTTAAAGTTAAGGCTATATTAGGAAAAGTTGTAGGAAATCATGAAGGTATAATTAATTTTACTACAGAAGATGTACTAGTTGGAGACAAGAAATATAGTGTTGATGAGTTTACAAGTAGAGTGGCAGGTATTATAGCAGGGACACCTTTAAGTCAATCAGTAACTTATACTAAGCTTAGCGATGTAGTTGATATACCTAAGATGACTAAAATTGATGCAGAATCAAAGGTTAATAAAGGAGAGCTTATACTTATTAAGGAAGCAGGGGCTATAAGAATTGCTAGAGGAGTAAATTCTTTAACTGAGTTAACAGAAGAAAAAGGAGAAATGTTCCAAAAGATAAAAATAGTTGATACTTTAGATATTATACAAAGTGATATAAGAAAGGTTATAATAGATGACTATATAGGAAAGATTACTAACAGTTATGACAACAAATGCTTGTTGATAGTGGCTATAAAGAGTTATTTAGAAGAGCTAGAAAAATCTGCACTTATAGAATCTAATTCTACAGTTGAAATAGATTTTGAAGCACAAAAATCGTACTTGAAATCAAAGGGAGTAGATTTATCTTATATGACTTTACAGGAAATAAAAGAAGCTAATACAGGTTCTAAAGTATTTTTAAAAGCGAAAATAAAGGTACTTGATGCTATGGAAGATATAGATTTATCAATAGAGATATAGGAGGATTAATTAATATGGCAAATATGGAAGCTAGAAATGTAATGAGTGGTACTTGGGGAGAGCTTTGGCTTGATGGAAATAAAGTAGCAGAAGTAAAGAAGTTTCAAGCAAAGATGGAATTTACAAAAGAAGATATTATAATAGCAGGTCAAATGGGTACTGATACAAAGTATATGGGATACAAAGGAAAAGGCTCAATAACTTTATATCATGTTAGCTCAAGAATGCATAAATTAATTGGAGAAAAGATAAAGAGAGGCTCTGAACCTAGATTTGTTGCTATATCTAAATTAAATGATCCAGATTCTTATGGGGCAGAAAGAATAGCAGTAAAGAATATAGCATTTGATGATTTAACTTTAGCTGATTGGGAAGTTGGAGTAAAAGGAGAGATAGAAGCTCCATTCACATTTACTGAATATGACTTCCTTGATATAATTTAGTTTTACTTGGATAATTGTTAAATATAGATGGTTATTAAATATGTTTAGTTAATGGAGATATGTAGTTATTTAATAGAAATTGATTGATAAAGGAGCAAATAATAATGAGTGAAAATGGATTATCAAAGAATGTAAATATAGTAGACTTACTTTTAAATACAGATACAGAAAATTTAGAAAGACCAAGTACGATAGTTGAACTTAAGAGATTATCTAATATATTTGGTCAAGAGTTTAAGGTAATGTGTAGAGCTTTAACAATAAGTAAGGATGAAGAAATACAAAACACTTGCCTTAAAATTGATGAAAATATGAAAACAGATATAGATTTACCAGAGATGCAGATGCTTACAGTAATAGAAGGTATTTGTGATTTGGATGGAAAGCTTCTATTTAAAAATAAGGAGTTAATGGAGAAATTTAAGGCCCCAACTCCAAAAGAATTGGCAAGAAAATTATTACTGCCAGGTGAAATTACTAACTTATATAGAATACTTCAAGATATTATGGGTTATGGTAAAAATGCAGTTATAGAAGAGGTAAAAAACTAATAGGGACGGATACCAAGACTACAATAATGTATTATTATTGGAAGAAGAGAGGTATTAGACCGTCCCTTTTTTATGCAATGGATAAAGGCGAATTAAAGCTTATTGAAGCTTTTTTCGCCTTGGAAATTGAGGAAGAAGTTGAAAAAATGAAACATGGATATGGAGTTTGTCCTTTGACAGGAGGTGATGTATAGTGGGGAATGTAAAAGAAGAAGGTATAAATATGTATCTTACAGACAATTACACACCAAAAATGAATCAAATTATATCAGTAACTGATAATTTTAGGAGAGCAACTGTGGCTGTTTCGCTTTCAACTAATGTAATGGCTAATAGTATAAATAATTCTGTTGGAAGTGCAAGTAGTAGAGTAAACAGTTTAAATTCTTCTTTAAGAAAAGTTCAGGCTACTGCTAGTAGTGTAAGTTCTACTATAACAAAATTAAGTTCTAGTATTAATGTTTCAGGAACAATTGGGAGTTTAAATGGTAGTATTATGAGAATAGCAGTAACTATAGCTACGATTATTAATTGTTTTAGTAAGTTGATTCAAAAGAAAAATGAATTTAATTCAAATCCTATAATTATATTAATATTTAAAGCTAAAAGTGATGAAATAGAAAAAACTAATTCAAAAATAAGTTTCTTAAAGAGAGCTGCTTCTACCATAAGGTTAAGCATAGAAATTTCTGGTGTAAAGAAAGGTATAGATAAAGCCATTGAATACTTGAAAAAGCTTAAAGGCGGTAAAATATGGAATATCATAATAGGGGCAAAAGATAAGGTAAGTAGTATTATAGGTTTAATTTTACCTAAGTTAATGTTATTTAAAAGTTCTCTTTGGAGAGGTGTAATAGCTGTAAAAGATATGGCAAGTGGCATTATAAGTAAAGTATTTCCTAAGTTGAGATTGTTTGCAGGGACAGTATGGAAAGGTGCAATAGCTGTAAAGGATATGGCAAGTGGAATACTTGGTTCGATAAAAGGGAAAATATCTGACTTAACAAATGGAGCTACTATAGGTGTTGCTGTTAAAAAGGGTGTTGACTTACTTGGTCAAGAGCAAAATCAGAAAGTTGTCCTAGAAAGTGTAATGAAAAGAAATACTGGAAATGTTAGAAAAAAAGATGTTGATACTTATTATGATGATTTATTAAAGATAGCAAATGATACACCTTTTGATCCCGAAGATGTTGTTTCAATGGGAACTAAAGCTAAAATGATTAGTAATATTACTGGTGGAAAAAAAGAAAAAGATATAACTCAGGCTATGGTAGATGTTAGAGCTTTAAATATGAATACAAGTAGTGAGCAAGATGTATCAGCAGCTTTCTTAAGTGCAGCAAAAGGAAATATGGAATCTCTGAATACTTTGGTAGGAGAAAATTATAAAACTTTTGATGAAGCATTAGAGGGTATAAGTGTAAAGCAAATGGGATTGGCTAAGGAAATGAGTGGAACAATACCAGGTATAATAGCAAGTGCTCAAACAATTATCAATAATGGTTTGAAGAATCTTGTTAAACCTTTTGATGATATCCTAGGGCAAGGAATAGATAAAATAAGCAGTTTTATAGAGAGTGGGTTAGGAGATTTAGCTGGATTATCTGAAAAAATGGCTGGTAAGATAGGTAATGTAATGAATGGTGAGATAATTATTGGTAATAAATATGACCAAATGCAGTTTAGAAGCATGAAAAATGGTAAAGAGTTTTCTGATTCTAGTCAATATCGAATCTCTAATATAGTTGAAAAGCGAAAAATGATGTCTGAAAATAAACAAGAAAATTTTGAGAATCATGCAGCAACAATGATAGGAAATGCACCAAAAGCAATTGTTAACACAGGAAGTATGTTAATGCAAAATATTGACTTTACTGCATTAATAGATTCATTATTTCCAGTAGTAAACTTAGTAAATAATTTATTAGATAATATAAATAATAAATCACCAGTTGCACAAGGCTTAATAAGTATATTTGGGACAATAGTAACTACAGCATTTCAATTAATTGGACCTGTAGTTGAGGCTGTTAGCCCTATTATTACGAGAATTTTTTCTTTTTTAGGTGAATATGCTCCTCAAATAAACAATTTTATAGAGACACTGGGTGTTATTTGGGAGACAGTTTGGGCAACAATAGGACCAATCTTAGAGGATGCTTGGATTATTGTAGAACCAGTCTTAGGAGGTCTTTTTAATCTATTTAATGATATTTGTAATATTATAAAAGATGTTTGTAAATGGTGGCAAAATTTAGTTGAAAAAATTAATAAAAACCCAATTATTGATACAGTTAGATCTATAATTGATGATTGGAACTCGGGGACAAGTAAATCTGGAGGAAACGCATTTGGATTAAACTATGTACCTTATAATGATTATTCAACAAGACTTCATGAGGGTGAGATGGTATTAACTAAACAAGAAGCAAATCAGTATAGAAGTGGAAAAAGTGGCGGAAACATAAGTATAGCAAAATTAGCTGACACAATAGTAATTAGAGAAGAAGCTGATATAGAAAAAGTTACATCAAAATTAGTTTCAAGTATAAAAATAGCACAATTAGGAGGGGTATTATAATGGAAATGTGGCTTAGACAAGCAGAAGATAGATTTAGATTTCCAGTATTTCCATCTTCATTTAGTATTAATGGAAAAGCTGCTGTAAACTCCTCTAGTATACTCAAAATAGGTGAAATAGCCACTTTTGGAGGTGTAGCTCTTAAAAGTATTTCAATATCTAGTTTTTTTCCAAATAAAGACTATACTTTTTGTGATTATACAGGTTTTCCATCACCATATGACTGTGTAAATAAGATTGAAAAATGGATGAAGGAAGGCTTTATACTAAGATTTACAATTACAGAAACAAATATAAATATGGAAGTCATAATTGAGGGTTTTAACTATGAAGAAAAAGATGGAACTAGAGATGTATATTTTACATTAGATTTAAAGGAATATAAAAGAATAAAAATACCAAAAGTAACTCCAAAACAATAACTATTATGGATAATAAGTTATAAATAACTGCTGATAGAGTTAAATGAAAAGGCAGGTGATTTTTTATTATTAAAATTTGGGTACACATAAAAAACGGAAGTATTTATGATATCACTGATATAGTAGATAAAGTCTCTTGGTCAGGTGATTATAAATCTCCATCAAGAACACTAGAATTTTCAATAATCCAATCCTCTTTTGATGTGAATTTTCAACAGATAGATATACCAATAGCTAGTACGGTTTGTTTCTATGTAGATGAGAAAGAACTCTTTAGAGGAATGATAATTAATAGGTCTAAAGATTCAAGTAGTAATGAAATTAGTTTTGTATCTAAAGACATGGGATTTTTACTTACACAAAGTGAAGTATCATGTAATTTTAAAGACAAGTTAGTTGAAGATATAGCAAAACAAGTATTTGCTGAAAATAGACTTGCAGTTGGGACAATAGCAAAAACCAATGTCAAGTACACAAAGATGTTTATAGGTGTAACTGGTTATGATACCATAATGAGTGCATATACAGAAGCAAGCAAGAAGACTAAGAAAAAATACATGATAGAAGCTAATTTAGACAAGTTTAATGTTATTGAAAAAGGAACTATAACGTTAAGTGTCATGTTTGAAGAGGGATTTAATATTATAAATACTACTTTTTCAGAAAGTATGGAAAATGTAAAAAATAAGGTGATAGTAGTGGACCAATATGGAAGTAAAATTAGTGAAAAAATAGATAATGAAGTTTTTAAAGAAGTAAACGTAATAATGCAAAAAGTAATTCAGCAACAAGAAAATCAAGATGTAGATGTGGATAGTGAATTTAAAGGGATAGAAAAAAGCTGTTCTCTTAGAGGTTATGGAGATGTAAGTTGTATAACTGGAAGAGGTGTAAAAGTTAAAGATTCTTATACAAAGCTTGTGGGATTGTTTTATATAGATACAGATAAACATACATGGCAAAATGGAGAGTACCAAATTGAACTTGAACTTAACTTTCAAAATCTTATGGATGAAAAGTCAGCAGGACAGGATGAACCTAAGGAAGAAAGTAATTTAGGAGGAAATGATTATACAGGAGGAACAGAATTTTCTACTATATTTACAGCATATTATCCTGGTCCTGGTATAGAAGGAGGAGATACAGACTGTAGAGAGAAAAAACTCAATCCTTCTAAAAAGACATGTGCTACACCTATGGTTGGAGCTTATGAAAAACCTTACTACACAAAAGAGTTCTTATCAAAACATCCATTATTTAAATATGGTGATGAGGTAAGACTTGTAACAGGAGTCTCTGGACATGATGGAGTTTATACAGTCAATGATAATGGTCCTGCTATAATTATAGAAAAGGATGGAACTTATCATATCGATGTTTTAGTAAAAAATGAAGAAGAAATGAAAAAATTTGGAAAGAGAAAAGGAAAAATTATTATTGGTGGTTATGCTGGTAACGTATCTAATAAAGCTAAAACGGTAATATCAGAAGCAAAAAAACATTTAGGCAAGCCTTATAAATGGGGTGGTAATGGACCAAGTAGTTTTGATTGTTCTGGATTAATGGTATATTGCTTTAAGAAAGTTAGTATTAATTTGCCAAGAACTTCAAGTCAGCAGGCCACAGTAGGAAAGAAAATAGAGCGAAAAAATTTACAAGCAGGAGATTTAGTATTTTTCCATAATCCTGTAAGTCATGTTGGATTATATATAGGAAATGGAGAATTTATAGAAGCACCTGGTAAAGGTAAAAAAATTAGAGTAAGTAATTTTAATAGTAGAAAAGACTTTAACATAGCTAGAAGGGTTTTTTAGAGGGTGGTGATATAATGGCAAATCCGATTAATGAATTTATAGGAATAATGAGAGAAGAAGGAAAGTATCATAATCAACCTTCTTTTTTTATTGGAAAAGTTAAAAGTAAATTACCAGATTTAAAAATAGAAACAAATAACATTATATTAGAAAAAGAAGATATCTTAATAGATAGTTGGATGCTTGATAGACAGATAGAATTATTTGATACAGAAACAAGTCAAGAACATAAACATGAAATAAAAAATCCCTTTATAGATACTTTTGAATCTGGAGACACAGTAATAATGTTTAGAATAGGTGAGAAATTTGCTATTGTAAGTAAGTTGGTGAGCTTATAATGAGTACAATATTCCCTTTTATAGGTGTACCAGAAGATTATATCTTACCTAAATCAGAAGAGTTACCAATCTTTCGTGAAGTAGCATGGGATTTTGAAAAAGACCAACCTATTTTAGAAAAAAGTGATTTTAAAATAGTTGAGAAAAAAGAAGCTTTAAAAGTTTGGATATACAAGTGCATAAAAACAAATAGGTATGAACATGAGATATACTCTCTAGAGTATGGTACAGAGCTTTCAGAACTTATAGGACAAAAGTATACAAAAGGTCTTACAGAAAGTGAAGCTAGCAGATTTATAAAAGAAGCTCTTTTAATAAATCCATATATATTAGAAGTAAATGTAAAAAGTGCTAACTTTAACAGAGACATATTAAGTACAAATGTAAAAGTATCCACTATCTATGGGGAGGTGGAATTAAATGTATAGCGACCAGACATATGAAGTAATAAAAAATAGAACTCTTGAAAATATCAAGCTTGATATTTATAAAGGTGAGGGTTCCTTTATAAACAACATGGTATCTGGAAATAATCTAGAACTTGCAAAAACGTATATAGAACTTTCTAAAATACATAAAATGGTTTTTATACAAGATACATATAACCAATTTCTTGATAAAAGAGTTAATGAATTTGGTGTATATAGAAAATTGGGAACTGAGTCAAATGGAGAAGTTGAGTTCATTGGAGAGAAAGGAACTGTAATAACTAATGGCACAGTAATATCATACAGAGATTTACTATTTGTAGTAATAAAAGATGTAACTATTGGTAGTGAAGAAGGTGATAATAGCCCAGTTCAAGCTCTAGAAGTTGGTAAGAGATATAATTTACCTACAAATTGTGAATTTAAATTAACCGATAATATATCTGGAGTAATTAAGATTATTAACACTAAAAGTTTTGAAGGTGGTACAGATATAGAGACAGATGAAGAATTAAAGGAAAGATTTTATAAAATACAGAAAAATCAAGCTACAAGTGGAAATAAAGCTCACTATGAAGAATGGGCTTTAGAGGTAGATGGAGTCTATAATGCGAAGGTTTATCCAAGATGGGATGGTCCAGGAACTATTAAAGTTTTGATATTTGGTAAAAACAATCAAGCTGTTGATACAGAAACAATTGAAAGATGTCAGCAACATATAGATGAAGAAAAACCTATTGGACCAACTGTAACAGTTACAACACCATTACCAATAGAAATAAATATAAGTGCAGTAATGAAACTAGAAGATGGATATACATTAGATAATGTCAAAGAGTCTTTCTTAGAAAGTATAAATTCATATTTTAGAGAGATTAGAGGAGAAATAATCTATACAAAAGTCATGGGGATACTTATAAATACTGCTGGTGTGCATGATTTAAGTAACTTACTTATAAATGGAAGCACAGATAATATAACTATTAATGAAGATAAAATACCAAGTGTAACATCTGTTGATTTTAGTGAGGTGGAAAATCAATGAAACTAATTGATAAACTACCATCATTTGATAGAAATCACATTGTAGAAGAGATACAAGGTGCATATGATACAGAGTTAAATATTCTTAAAGAAGATATTGATGATACTTTTGACCAATTATTTGTTGACACTGCAACATGGGGATTAGATATGTGGGAAGATGTACTCTGCATTGAAAAGAAAGAACTTGATTTTGAAGCAAGACGTAACAATATAAAAGCCAAAATGAGGAGCAGAGGTACTAGTACTATTGAAGTTATAAAAAATATATGTGAGACATACACAAAATCAGAAGCAGATGTAAAAGTTTATAGTGATGAATTTACATTCGTATTGAGTTTTATCGCAAATAATTGTGACTATAAAACCCTTTTAGATTGTAGTGATATGATTGAAAAAGTAAAACCTGCTCACTTAGTACACTATTTAGAGCCCATAATACTAGATAAAAGTATGGTCTATTGTGGTGGAGGTATGGTTTGTAGTGAGGAAGTAAAAGTTCATCCATATTTTGAACCAATTATAAAATGCAGTGCTATTATAAATTGTGGGGCTGGAATGCTAAGTAGAGAAGAAATAAAGGTTTATCCTTTAAGTATTAAGTATATTGAAAGTAATTGTAAGATTAATATAGCTATTGCAAATGATACAGGAGTTGAAAATGTAGTAGTTTATCCTAAACAGGAGGTGGTATAGTTGGAAGAAAAATTTTATATAATATTAACCAAAATTGGTAGAGAAAAAATAGCAAATGCAACTGCACTAGGGGAACTTGTAGGGTTGACAAAGTTTCAAGTTGGAGATAGTAATGGAGAATATTATGAGCCAACAGAAGAACAAACTGCTTTAAAGAATGTAGTTTGGGAAGGAAATATAAATTCTTTAAGAATTGATGAGAAAAATCCTAATTGGATAGTTATAGAGACTATTTTACCAGGAACAGTTGGCGGATTTATGATAAGAGAAGCTGCTGTTTTGGATAATGAGAACAATATAATAGCTATAGGTAAATATCCAGAGACGTATAAGCCACGTGCTGAGGATGGTAGTATTAAAGACTTAGTTGTAAAGATGATTTTACAATTGTCTAATACTTCAAATGTGACATTAGAAGTAGACCCAACGCTGGTTTTTGTGACTCAAAAGGATATTCAAGATTTGGATGATAAGTTTAATAATAATATAAAAGAAATAAAAGTAAAAATTGGGGATGTAAATATATTAACTACAGATTCTAAAAATTTATCAGGGGCTATAAATGAAGTAGTTAAAAAAATAGAAAATATATCTTTTGACGATGTTATAAGTGGTCAGATACAAACTGATATATCAGTTCTAAAAAATAGCTATAACAAATTATCTGAAAAAGTATTAGATATATTAATATACTTAGAATTAGAGTCAGAAGTAACTGTAGATGAAGCTGGTTACTGGTATGATACATTGGCAAATGGAAACAACATAGTAGCTATAGAAGGTCTAAAATTAGATTTAAATAGAAAGTGTATAACAGGCGAAGTTGGTAATGTGGTTTTTAGAGATGTGGTATTACCATTTAGTGCAAATAGAGTTAGATATATACATGATATGGACAATAATTTTGTTGAGACAAAATCTAGTAATACTTATTTAAAAGAACAAAAAGATATAACTCTAAATAAGTATTCATATGAAATAAGATAAATAAAGGGGGTAGTTTTGATAATGAAGCAAAATAAACTTTTACAACGTGGTGCTTATTTTAACGATAAGAACATACTGGTTGATGATTTTGATAAAAGATATAACGATTATGATTTCGTAGAATTTTTTGCTGGTATAAGTAATAGTACCTTTGGATTAAAGTCAGATGGTAACTTATATGCTTGTGGAGACAACACAGGTTTTCAATTAGGTGTGGGAAAAGATTCATCAGAAAGAAGGATGTTTAGCAAAGTAAAGATTGACAATGTAAAATATGTATCTTGTGGCTCAAAGCATAGTGTAGCAGTGACTAAAGATGGATTTGCATATGGAGCAGGAACAAGTAATGTAGGTCAATTGGGAGTAATTGAGTCTACAGTATATTATGAATTTACTAAATTACCAATAGATGATGTAAAATCTGTTGCATGTGGTTATGACTTTACTTTTGTACTTAAAAATGATGGAACTCTATATTCAGCAGGGTTAAATTCAAGTGGTCAACTTGGATTAGGTGATACTAACAATAGAGCTACTTTTACTAAAGTAAATATAGATAGTGTAAAGGATGTAGTAACTTATAATCAATCTGTATTCATTATAAAAATGGATGGAACAGCACATGCTTGTGGGTTAAATTCAAGTGGTCAGTTGGGAATTAATAGTACTTTAAATAAAAGTGTCTTTAATAAAATAGAAGGTATGGACAATGTAAAGCAGATAGCATGTGGTAGTAGTCATACAATTCTTATTAAGAATGATGGAACTATGTATACTACAGGTTATAATGGTGTTGGTCAGCTTGGTACAGGAAATAATAATAATTCGATTGTATTTACTCTTTCGAATATAAATAATGTCAAGTATGTTTCTTGTGGAAATAACCATACTATGATATTAAAATATGATAATACACTATTTAGTACAGGACAAAACAATTATGGTCAACTAGCTAATTCTAATAAAGATGTAGCATCAAGAAATACTTTTACTAAGGTTAATATAGAAAATATAAAAGATATTAAGTGTGGTTCTCAATTTAATTTTTTAATAAATGGTTCAAAAGAGATATTTGTATGTGGATGTAATTTATCAGGTCAACTTGGTTCATTTTTTCATACAACTTTTTTATATGAGTTTTCAAAGATACAGTCTTCAAATTTAGATAATTATTCAGGATTATTGGTTAATGATGATTATTTATATGTTACTAAAGATAATAGTGAGTTTTTAAATGTAAAGTTAAGTGATAATTTTCAGGATTATAAGAAGATAGAATTGACTAATAACAATATGTTTATTGTTATGAATGATGGAACATTGTATGCTTGTGGGTTAAATAATTATGGACAGTTAGGATTAGGAGATAATATTAATAGGTCAATTATGACTAAGGTAGATGTAGATAATGTTTTAGATGTAAAGGGAAATGGAAACTCCACTTTTGTTCTTAAGAATAATGGAACTTTATATTCTTGTGGATACAATAGTTATGGTATATTGGGATTAAAAGATGAAGTTAATAGAAATATATTTACAAAAATAGAAATAGAGAATGTAAAAGATTATTGTGTAGAAAGTGACTATATTATAGCACTAAATCATTCAAAAGAAGTATATGGATGGGGATATAGTGCTAATAATAATATAGAAAGGACTTCTAATTACCCATATAAGCAAAATATAAATGGTATAGAAAAGATAGCAACATATTATCATTCTGTATATATGATAAATAGTGAAGGAAAATTATATGTATCTGGTTATAATGGTAATGGTCAATTAGGAACTGGAAATACAAGTAATTATAGTAGTAGACTAGTAGATAATTATGCAATACATTCAACCACATCAAATTATAATGACATATTGAGTTTACCTAAAGTAAAAGACGTTTTCCCATTTGAAAATGGTTGTGCAATTATTGATGAAAGAGGAAATGTTTATTTATCAGGACATCATGGATATTATAGTTCACAAAATAATACAAGCGTAGAATACTATTCAAGATATAGTGTATTTGTTTGTAGAACAAGTGAGAATATTAATCAATACTTTGTACTTGTTTCAAGTTTTAATCAAATTGAGAAAGTAGTTGGGACATCACATAATGTATTATTTTACAAAAAAAGTACTACATATATTACTGGATATACAAAAACATTTGGCTATTCAATTGAGAAATATAAAGATTATACTAACTTTAGTTCTGAAATTTCTAATTTAGGAAATAATTTTATAGTATATTATAGTAATTCTAAGTTATATGGAAAAGGGATTGCTAATAATGGAGAATTTGGGAATTCAATAAATATAGACAGTACAAGTAACTACGACACAGGATTAAAAGACATAAAAGATATCATTGTAAAAGGAAATACTATAGTAGTAGTAGATAAAAATAATAATATATATGTAACAGGAGTAAATCAATTTAACAAACTAGGTATAGGCGAATATAACAATGAACCAGTAAAAAAATTCACAAATATAACAGAACAATCAAATTCATTTATATTTATGGATGATATAAAAGAAATTACAACATCAAGAGATGTAATGTTTATAGTCAAAAATGATGGTACAGTTTATGCCACAGGAAACAATAACTATGGACAATTAGGATTGGGAGATACAATAGATAAAAATAAGTTCACTCAAATAAATCTTGATAATATAAAGAAAATATCAACAAGTATAGATGGAAACACAACATTTGCAATAAAAAATGATGGAACACTATACTCTACAGGATTAAATACCAAAGGGCAGTTGGGGTTGGGTGATATAGTAAATAGAAATACATTTACCAAAGTAAACATACAAAATGTAAGAGATGTAGTCTTAGGCACTACTCACTCACATGTAATTAAAGATGATAACACACTATATTCATGTGGAGAAAATACTCATGGGCAACTAGGCCTAGGAAGTGAAAGTAATCATCCAGATGTACCAACATTTACTGTAAATAATATAACAAATGTAAGAGATGTATACTGCTCAGATACAACAACATTCATTATAAAAGATACAAATATTGCATATTGTTGTGGATACAATAATAATTCACAATTAGGTATGGGAAATACTACTGACCAATATAGTTTTATAAAGTGTATGGAAAATGTAAAAGAAGTCATACCAAATGAAATAAATACTTATATAATAACAATCTATAATACTGCATATAGTACAGGTCTAAATACCGATTATTGCCTAGGACTAAATAGTAATAGCAACCAAAGTGCATTTTCTGAAATTCCAATTTCAAATGTAGTAAAAGTAACTCCAAATAGAAATAATGCAGTACTTTTACTTACAAGCGAAGGTGATGTATATACTGCAGGTAAATGTAGTAATGGTTCAGGTACAGGAAGTGAGGCTCCAGAAAAGATTAAAAAAATAGCATCAAAAGCAAAAGACATAAGTATGAGTTATAGATGTGGATATTATGTAAGTGATAATGGTGATTTATATGGAACAGGTTCAAATGATTATGGGCAATTAGGTGTTGGTGATGTAACTAAAAGAGATACATTTGTAAAAACAAATACAAGAGTAAAGAAAATTCTTCCTTTAGAATATGCCAATATAGCAATAAAAGATACTAATGATATATATATTTGTGGCTTAAATAATTCTGGACAACTGGGTGTTGGAAATAGATATGATAGTAGAAATAATGATAATCGAATCTTTAACTATAAACACATGAACTTTGTAATGGGCGATATAACATCTATTAAAAATAGACACAACTTCATACTTCTAAATAATAAGATAGTTATACCAACTACAAAAGATATTGACTATGGTCTTGTATTAGGAAATTTATATAAAGGAGACCTTTATACTGAACTTCCATATGAAAATATAAAAGAGGTGTCTATTTCTAAAACTCATATTATTATATTACTTAATGATGGAACAATGTACGGATGTGGTACAAACTATCATGGAGAGCTATTACAAGATTTATCTATAAATCAAGTAGATGAATTTGTACAGATTAATGTATCAGATGTAAAACATATTTCATGTGGAGATAATTTTACTTATTTTATAAAATCTGATGATAGTCTTTGGTCAATTGGAAAAAACTCTGAATATCAGTTAGGTATAGGTCATAATAACCCAGTTAGTGAATTACAAAGAATTACAACTGTATCTAGCTGTAAAGAGGTACATTGTGGTAAAAACTATACCTTAGTAGTAACTACAGGGAATGAATTATTTGTACAAGGATATAATGACAAGGGTGCCCTGGGATTGGGAAGTGATAGTGAAAATACTATAATCAAGTTCTTCACAAAAGCACTAGCAGATATAAGAGAAATAAAGTCATATGGAAGTGACCATATATTAGTACTTAAAAATGATAATTCAGTGTGGGTCACTGGAAAAAATAGGGATGTTTATAAGATTGAACAACCAGTAGAGTTTTTAAAAGAATTTACTATAGTACCTATTTCTGAAGATGTAAATACAGTGAAGGATGTACTTGTAACAGACAATACATTATATATTATATCAGAAGTAGGAACAACAAATGCTGCTATAGAAATTGCTGAAAAGTCAATTTCATCAATTAAGATAAAAATACAAGACCCAAATAAAGATATAAGCAGAATAGAGATGCTTATGAATGGAGAAAGTATAAAATCTATAAGTGATTTAACTACTGAGAAGATATCATTTGAGATACCAACAGATAAAATTAAAATAGGAGAAAATAAAATATTATTTAGAGCTTATTGTAAAGGTGATGATTTATATGCATCTTTATTTATTTTTAAAGAGAGTACTGGTAATTCTATAATTAAAGACTCTTATGTTATGATAGGTAATCGAATGTATAAGGTAGTCAATACAACATCTAATGAACAAGATATTACAATTACACTAGATAGAGGTCTTGAAGAAGATTTAAATCTTGGAGACCCTATATATCAATTGATAAATAAAACTAAAGTACAAGTAAAAATAAATAAATCAGACTTATTCAAAGATATGAAACTAGTTGAAATTAAAAAATCAGACTCAAGTTATCAAGAAATATATGAATTAGAAGAAGCCAATATAAAAAGTGCTCAACCTAAAATCATAGTAGAAAAAGGAGATAAATGGACAGCTATAAAACGTCCATCTATGATTTTTAGATATGATGCTGAAAACAACGAACCACAAGCTTAAAATGGAGGTGTAAAAATTGTTTAAATTTGATAAAAATAAAATAGAGCAAATCAAACAAGGTAGAAAAGTAGAAGTACAACATAAAGATATCTCTGATATAAGTATAAGTCAAATAAAGCAAGATGATGATATAACAAGCAACTTTATAGCAAATGCAGAAATATATGAGATGTTGTTAAATCAAAATCCTGTTGATGAACTAAATAATATAAGTACTTTTAGTGTAGCAAAACCTGGAGGTGAGAGTGGAATGGTAGAAGTATATGTAGCATTGATTCTAAGAGGAAAGAAAACAATAGAAGAAGTACCAGCAGTAATTAGAGAGCAGGTTAGAATTAGATGTAAAGAATTAGAAATACCAGTTGAATAATAAATTCAGAATAACTATATACTAGTTATTTTTTTTATATAAAGTACAAGGTCTTAACTTCAATAAGTAAGCCTTGTACTTATTTTTTGTTATATTAGTAAATTGTAGGTATACCTAATCAATCTACAAAATATATCTACAATTTAAAATACTAAAAATTAAAATAATAGTACTTAAAATATAACATTGTATGATATGAAAATATAACAAAAATTAAAGTTATAAGTGTAGAAAATTTAGACAACAGGAGGATATAATGGAGAAATTAATAACAGAATTGAGTAGCCTAGGGGCAATAGGTATACTATGTGCTCTATTATTTAAAAATACTATGCAGGAGAAAAAGGAAGATAGAGACATGTATAAAAAGACTGTAGAAAATTTTATAGAATTGTCCACACAACAGCAAGAAATAAATAAGAATGTACTTGTTCAAATGGGAACAATGAAAACAGATGTAGAGGAAATTAAAGAAAATGTAACTGATATAAAGGGGATGTTACAAAAAGAAGGTGTATAACATGAAAGTAGCAGTAGTACCAGGACATACATTGTCAGGAAAAGGAACTGGAGCAGTTGGGTATATAGATGAGGGAAAGGAAAATAGAATCCTAACAGACTTAATAATAAAATGGCTAAAACTAGGAGGAGCGACAACCTATACTGGAAAAATTGATAAATCAGATAACTATTTGTCAGAGCAATGTCAAATAGCCAACAAACAAGATATAGACCTAGCAGTACAAATCCATTTTAATGCAAATAAGACAACCCTAAATCCTATGGGAACAGAAACAATATATAAGACAGATAATGGAAAAATATATGCAGAAAAAGTAAACTCAAAGCTTTCAACTGTATTTAAAAATCGAGGGTCAAAAAAAGATACAAGAGGTCTATACTGGCTTAATCATACAAAAGCACCAGCAATACTAATTGAAACTTGCTTTGTAGATAGTAAAGAAGATACAGACTATTATATTAGAAGCAAACATACAATTGCAAAATTAATAGCAGAAGGAATTTTAAACAAAGATATAAAAGAAGATGTTTCACAAGAAAAATCTGAAAATATAATATTATATTCTGGAGAAGTGGATAAAGCAATTGCAACCATAATGTCGTTTTATATAAATAACAGTATATTAATCGATGTAAAAGACTATAAAAATGAAATAGCAACTAATATATTTTCCATAGGAGGGAAAGCTTCTAAAACAATAAATAAAGATGTTAATAAGTATATTGAATTTATTGGAAAAGACAGAAAAGAGACTTTTGAACTTGTGTTAAAATATTTAGGAAGATATATTTAAAATAAATAAAAAATAAACAGACAAAACAAAAAGAGGTAGCATTATGCTACCTCTTTTTTTATTAAATTATTGTCTATTAACCAAAATAGCTATTTTAGCATCTGGATTATAACTTATTTGAACCATTTGATTTTTCTTAATATGTTCAAGGTCCTCACCACCATAAGCTATTTGTAACTTAACTGGTAACTTACCTTGTTTTATAATAGCAACATACTCTTTTTTACCTTTTTTCTCTAAACTAATCAAATTGCCAACATAAGGTTTGAAGTTCTGATACTTTTTACTAGAATTTCTTATGTAGAAGAAAGCACCAACAGCAATAACTAAATTTATGCCAAGTGTAACCCAAGAATTAATTTTAAGCATAGCTCCAGCGATTATTATCACGAACATTAAAACGATAGGTAATATAGCTTTCTTAAGAAGCAATTTACCCATTATTTCATTAGCCTTTTTCTCAGGGCCACTCATAGTTTTTGATCTAGCAAATGATTGCGCGAATTTGTCTCTTAAGCCCATTTTATCCTCCTAATTTTAATAAATATTTAGTTATAATAACGAGATATTACTTGAAACTAAAAATTTACCACATTTATATTATGTTTGACTTTTGTATAAATAATTACATTCAAGTAAAGCAAAATATACTAATTATTTTATCATAAAACTATAAAAAAGAAAATAAATGAAATAAAAATATTAGAACTAAGAAATGATGTAAAATCGTATCAAAAGCAACATAAAAATTATTTATCTATTTTCTCATCCTTATTTTTATTATATTCAGTTTCTTTCAAATCTTTCTCTTTTTCATATTCATGAAGTTTTAATTCAATCATACCTTCTATTTTGGCCTTATCATAATCACTTAACTTTCTAAAATTATTTAAAAGATTTATTTCATTAGAGTTTATACTATTAAGTGGATAATTTGAGGATAAATCACAAATTAAATCTGGCTCTTGTGAAGAAGTTCCATTTAATAGCCAGTCCACTGAAACATTAAATATCTCAGCTATAGATTTTAATATTTCATAATTTGGCTTTCTAATATTTCTCTCAAATTTACTTAAATTATCACAGTCTAACATTTCTTCTAATTCATATTGTTTAAGATTTTTTGTTTTTCTTAAATAAACAATTCTTTCTCCTAAAGTATTCATAAACACTCTCCATTCAATTAATGTCAAAAAGACTTTCTAAAATGTAAATAGCTGCAAAATAAAGGTCAAAATGACATGAAAAACATTGACTTAAGGTCAAAATGACTTTATAATTAATTTAATGATACGAAATTACATCCTAATTTTAGCATAAAGTAATCAAAAAATCTTATTTAGTATCAAATAAATTTATGTACTTAATATTTGTATATATCAAAAAAATATACTAAATATAGGAAGGTGTGTAAACTAAAAAACAAAAGGAAGTATAAATCACTTAGAAAGGAACTTGATAAATGGATGCTCGAAAAAAATGGATACCTTTTTTAGGAGTACAAGTTAAACAAAGACTTATTGAATTAAATATGACTCAAAGAGAATTAGCAAAGAAAATAGGTGTTAATGAAAACTATTTGTCAGCCATTCTAAATGGCAGAAGGACAGGTAAAAAGTATAAATCATCAATTTATCAATTGCTTAATATAGAATATTCAGAAGATGATTAGCAAATAGTATGTGAAGTAGGTGAGTATTCTTATGTGTAAATCAGATTTGGATGGAGTAATAGAGTGCTGTAGAGCGATTGACGATTTTATTATGGCTCTTAATGGTATAAAAAGTTTAAATATGGAAAGATTAGATATCTTAACTATATACTCTAGTACATGCTCAAGCCTTCTTAAAGAGGGTAATTACAAAGGATGCACAATTGTATATAAAAAGATGCTGGAAGAGTTGAAAACATGAATAATACATTTCTTGGGAACCTAAATAATATATAGGAATGTACAACACTGTTCAAAATACATAAACTAAAATATGGATAGGTAATCTAAATATTATTGAAATTAGATTATGCTTATTTTTAAATAACTTAATATCCATATTTTAGTAGTCTGTTACAAAAAAAGAAAGTTAATAGATGATGTAAAATCGTATCAAATTATGTATGTTTAAACCATTTTATCTTCATTAGTATTAGAGGAATGCTTTTTTAAGTCTTTATATTCAGATATCTTAAGTTCAAGTATTCCTTCTATTTTTATTTTATCACGCTCATTTAATTGTCTGTATAGATTTAATATCTTTATCTCATCATCAGTAACATGTAGGTAATCTTCCTTATTTTCTTTTACACTATTGTTAGAGTTTACTTTTTCTTTGCCATATAGAAGCCAGTCAGTAGTAACATCAAAATAATCAGCTATTGACATTAATATATCACAATTAGGTTTTCTATCTCCAGTTTCATACTTACCTAAATTTTCAAACTTTAAAATATTCATAAGTTTACGCTGAGTAAGTTTTTTGGAATTTCTTAAATAAGCAATTCTTTTTCCTAAAGTATCCACAAAATACACTCCTTTCTTTTTATTGTCAAGGTCAAAATGACATTTAAAATAAAGATATCAAAATTTATATGTAAAAAACTAACAAAATAAAGTTTAGTTGACATTTTGCTTAAATTAATATGCTCATACTATGATTTTAACATATTATAGTTGAAAAGATGTGGTTTATTTTGATTTGTATATATTTTTTGATAGACGTAATTAGGTATGAAAGGTGAAAGGGTTAAGAATAGGGTTTGTAAATTAATCTATAAATTTGGTTTGATAAACTAATGTTATTTTTTAACTGATTATAAAAATGACAAACAGTAAAAGAGAAATAGTATTATATTGTAGTTTATGTTAATCAATTATAAAAAAATTTATGAATTTAACATTTAAGACATAAGATAAATCTACAATATAATACTATAACATTCTTTTATCTAGTTTTATTTTCTTTATAGAATAACAATATTACGAATGCAAGTAAATTTATACAGAATACTGTTATATACATCTGTTTAAACCCTGAGTTTAGAGTAGATTGAAGTGTATTCTCTATTTTTGTTCTATTGTTTTCTATAGAATTTATATAATCTAATTTTGATTTATCAAAAGCCTTTGGTATTTCAGTTTTTACTTCTTGTGTCTTTGCTAAAACTGATTGAAGTGATTTTTTTTGTTGCTCCATAGTGCCAAGGCCTTTTTCCATGTCTTTCTTTTTATTTATAGAATCATTTAGCTTACTTTGAAGTTCCTTTTTTTGACTTTCCATTGTTTTGAGTTTTTTATTCAATTGTTTCTTTTGAGTTTTACTTTTCTGTAGCTTTGTGTTTAATTCAGCTCTTGCTTTTTTTAATTGTTGTATTTGAGCATTTAAACTTTCCTTTTTTTCGTTTAAATCTGGTTTATTTTCACCCGAATTATTATTTTTATTTTCTGTAGAATTATTTTTATTGTTGTCAGGATTAGAATTACTAGTATTATTTTGTTCTTGGTCATTTGAGTTATTTTCGTTATTAGTAGGAGTATTTTCTTGTGGTATAGTAGGTATTTTATTGTAAGCAATTGTCAATTCATTTATGGCTTTATCTTGCTTTACAAGACCTTGTTCCATACCTTTAATACCTTTATTAACACCATCAATGCCTTTTTTTATACCATCTATTCCTTGATTAATGCCAGCCCTAGCTTTTATCATATTGTCAATACCTGTTTGAATTCCTTTAATACCACTATTTAGTTTATTTTCGCCTTCTTCGATACCATTTATTCCACTTTGTGTTCCATCTATTCCTTTTTGTACATTTGTCTGGATTTTATTAATTACAGATGGAACTTTTTCATCAAACATGGTTGTTGATATTTCCTTTGTGATATTGGTAATGTTGGTTGTATCTGCTGACTGAACCTTATCCAACAAGTATTTTGGTAGTTTACCACCTGTCATATCCATGTTGATATTTGATGTATCATCCATATTTGGTATAGAAACATTTTTTAAATTCTTTGCCATTTCAGGGTCTGACTTTAAATCATCTATCATATTTTCAAGTTCTTCAAGTTGAACTATTTTAGGTGTTGATGGTTTTCCAACTAAGTCCATAATATTATCTTGTACAGATAACCCTGCATGTGCTATAAAGCCAATCATTATAGCTGGAGAAATTGAAGTTCCAATTGAGCGTATCAGAGACAATGTAGCAAGTGCTGAATTAGATTCTTCTAATCTTGTATTTGATAACATCATATAGTTTAGAGGAGTTCCCATAGTAAATCCCATACCTAAGCCCATAAACATTAGACTTATACATACACTAAATACTGTGTTTGTTTTTAGTGCAATTAATACCAGATAAAGAGACCCTATCATGGATACAGAAAAACCTAATAATAGTATTTTCTTTGCACCAAACTTATCAATAAGTCTACCGCTTAAAGGAGCAGCAACACCTGCAAATAATCCTAATATAGCAACAAAATATCCACCAGAACCAGCATTTATTTTTAATGCATTTTCAGCATATTGTGGAACAAATACCATACCCATCATTCCAATACCAACAATTAAAGATAAAATAAGAACTATCAGTATTCTTGGATTTAAAAAATATTCAAAATTTAAAATAGGGTCTTTAGCCTTATTTTCAATAAATATAAAAATAGGTATAAGTATAATAAATGCCAATAAGTAAGGATAAACTGATATATCTTGCATAGAATTTGTAAAGTTAAAAAAGTCTATATTCATAAGACCATACAATAATGATACAATTATACATATCAACATTAATGTACCAAGTTTATCTATTTTTTCTGTAGATGTAGACTTATTATTTTTAATACACAAAATTCCACCAATAAGTATGATTAAGCAAATCGGAAGATTTACAAAAAATAGCCATTTCCAATTTTGAGTTCCAAATATACTTAGAATTGTGCTACCAATACTTGAACCTAAAATATTGGCAATACCATACGTTGCTCCAACTAAACCTAAAGCCATACCTCTTTTATTCTCTGGGAAGGTAGTTCCAAACTCTGCTGTAGCAATAGGCATAATTCCGCCACCACCAATTGCCTGAATAACACGACCAATTAGTAAAATATTGAAATTGGAAAATAGTGATGATAATCCACATATTAATGAACCACTACCAAATAGAAATATGCTAACTAAATACACATATTTTCTTCCTATTTTATCTGCTAATTTTCCAGAAATAGGGATTACAGATGCATATGTTAATGTATATATGGTAATCATCCAAATTCCTGTCTTTTCATTTACTCCAAGACTATTTTGTATAATTGTTCTTGCTGGTGATACTATTCCTGTATCAATAGCTCCCATAAATATACCTAAGAGATAAAGTATAAGTACTAAAAATATTTTTGGATTACTATCCTTGTTCTGAATACTAGTATTAGAATTCAAGGCAAACACCACCTTAATGTATTAATTTTTCAATATAGGGTTTTAAATCTTTAAATTCTATATGAGTATATGTTGAGTATGAAAAAAACATTTTAATAATTATATTGCATACTAATGTGTCATTATTAAAAAACTTTTCTTTTTCTAAAGCCTCATATATTTTATTTGAAAGCTGCTCATGAAAATCATCTTTATGTTTTTTCATTTCAAAAAATCTTTTAGTCTCAAAAGTGTTTAAAAAATCATTGTATTGAATATTATGAACCTTGTTTATAAAATTTCTTATTTCTGTAAAAATAATATCTAATTTTTTAATATAATCTTCAGTATTTTTGTTGGAGTATTCAATTCGCCTTATCAATAAATCCCATTCCGATTTTGTTATGTATTCTATTATTTCTTGTTTTGAATCAAAATAATTATATACTGTGCCTGCACTTATACCACATCTTTGAGCTATTTTCCTTATACTAATATTGGAGTAGTCTTCTTCTAGAATCATGTCTCGAGCCACTTTTAGTATATCTTCTTTTACATTTTCTAAAATCTTTGGCATATTACCACCTCTTTTATCAAAATTATTATGAACACTGTTTATTATAAACCTTTAAAATTTATTAATCAATATGTAAGCTATAATGTATAATATTATTATATAGATATGATATAAAATAAGTGTCTTATTAGAAGTATCTAATTTATTAAATTTATACTTAAGTATGATTATTTACTTAAATATGTAATATTAGATTTTTCTTTTTAATAAATTAAATATTATTATGTGATAAGGAGAATACTGTGATGGAAAAGAAGTATGTAATGGCACTAGACCAAGGAACAACTAGTTCAAGAGCTATACTATTTAATAAAAAGGGTGAAATAGTAAAAATCGCACAAAAAGAATTCAAACAAATTTACCCAAAAGCTGGGTGGGTAGAACATGACCCTATGGAAATATGGGGTTCACAAAGTGGAGTAATGAGAGAAGTTATAGAAACAGCAGGAATAAGACCAGAAGAAATTGCTTCAATAGGAATAACTAATCAAAGAGAGACTACAATTATTTGGAGTAGGTATACTGGGAAACCGATTTATAATGCGATAGTATGGCAGTGTAGGAGAACATCAGAAATATGTGATGAGCTTAAACATAAAGGGTTAGAAGAACTAATAAAAGAAAAAACTGGTCTTTTAATAGATGCATACTTTTCAGCAACAAAAGTAAAGTGGATATTAGATAATGTAGAAGGTGCTAGAGAAAAAGCAGAACAAGGAGAGTTGTTATTTGGGACTATAGACACATGGTTAATATGGAATTTGACACGTGGAAAAGTACATGTAACAGATTACTCAAATGCATCTAGAACGATGATGTACAATATAAATAGTTTAGAATGGGATAAAGATATACTAAGAGAGTTAGATATACCAATAAGCATGTTACCATCAGTAAAACCCTCTAGTTATGTCTATGGCCATACAGATGAACGTATGCTATCAGGAGCTAAAATACCTATTGCTGGATGTGCAGGAGACCAACAAGCAGCATTATTTGGTCAAAACTGTGTTGAAGAAGGTACTGCAAAAAATACTTATGGAACAGGTTGCTTCCTACTTATGAATACAGGTAGTAAGATAGTAAAATCTAAACATGGACTGCTTACAACAATTGCTTGGGGTGTTGATGGAAAAGTGACATATGCATTAGAAGGAAGTATATTCATAGGAGGTGCATCTATTCAATGGCTTAGAGATGAATTAAAGATAATTGAATCTGCGAAAGATAGTGAAATGTATGCAAATAGAGTAGAGGATACTAATGGTGTATATGTAGTACCAGCATTTACAGGTCTTGGAGCTCCATATTGGGATATGTATGCTAGAGGGTCAATCTTAGGTCTTACAAGAGGTGCAAAAAAAGAACATATAATAAGAGCTACATTGGAATCGATTGCTTATCAAACAAAAGATGTCTTAGAAGCGATGCAAAATGATTCAAAATTGAAATTAAAGTCACTAAAAGTTGATGGTGGAGCAAGTAATAATAATTTTTTAATGCAATTTCAGTCAGACATATTAAATGTAGATATAGATAGACCTAAAATAGTAGAAACAACAGCTTTAGGGGCAGCATATTTGGCAGGATTATCTGTTGGTTTCTATATTGGAAGTAATGAAATCCCATCAAAATGGTCAGTAGAAAAAGAATTTAATCCAAATATGAATGAAGATAAGAGAAATAAATTATATAAAGGTTGGAAGAAGGCTGTATCAAGAGCTTTAAGTTGGGAAAAAGAAGATGAAGTAGATATTTAAAAAGTAGTCAAAAACAAAATTTATTTGAACTTAAAAAGAGCTTTATGTAAAATATGAAGCTCTTTTTTTATTGTTTACTTACACTTTTTATACAATCATACTAAGTTGTATGATTTATTTTTCACTTTCATATAAGAACATTGGTATAGAGTTGTAAATATGTTTGTCTCCAACAACTAAGAGAATATCTCCATCTAAAAACTCGATATACGGGCCAGGAGATATTATAAGTTCCTCACCTCTTTTAATTGCAACTATTGTAGCACCTGTGTTTTGCCAAAATTTAGTTTGAGCGGCTGTTTGTCCAACATACTTACATTTAGAATTTATTGTGAACTGAACGGGCACTAAAGGATTTATTATTTCAAGTCTGTTAGAATAATCTAAAATTTTATTTATAGTATCCAATATTTCATTCTCTAAATTAGATTTAGTATCTATTAAATTATAAAGAGTTGATTTATATGATGATATATTTGTAATATCCCTGTATTTTTTTATAAAAGAAGAAGCTTTGTCTGGAGATAATACAATAACACCTTTACCCTTTATGCTTTTAACAACACCAATATCTTCTAAAATTTTAACAGCTCTTCTTATAGTTTCTGGAGATACATTGTATTTACCAGCCAAAACAGAACGTCCAAATAATACTGAATCCTCTTGTATTTCACCTGTATATATTTTATTTGCAATATCCAAAGCTATTTTTTGGTATATTGGCATCGTATAATTTTTATCCATTGTTTTTCCCCCAATACAAAATTTATGTTAAAAAATATATAATCTTAATAATACTATTGTATAATTTATAGGTTTGTATGTCTACAATATGTACAAATATTGTCTTTGTTTTAAAATAATATTTTAACATGTATTTAGTATACATGATTTTATTACACGTAAAACTCTATAAAGATTTACTTAAGAGAATATAAAGATATTTTATTTACAAAAAACGATAATTATATGGATGAAATAAACAAATGAATGAAGAAAAATACTTCTGTCTTGCATACAAAGTGATTAAAATTGAAAAATACTTTAAAAATGAAAGTCAAATGCCTTTTTTTAGGTAGAAATGATTAATTATTAACTAAAAAATGGCAAAAACATTTTTTGAAAAAGAAATACAAATGAATGCGAAATTAAAATAATTGCAAAAATATCCCTCAAATGGTAAAATTATATTATAAAATGCAACGAAATAGTTGCAAAACTAAAATTGAATAAAAGTAATAAAATATTTCATGCAATATATAAAATAAACAAAATTTAAAAATTAAAACTACTTATTCTATCAAAATGCTAGTGAGGGGGGTCATAAATTGTATAAAGTAGATTTAAATAGTGATTTAGGTGAAAGTTTTGGAGCATATAAGGTTGGTTTAGATGAAGAAGTTTTAAAATATATTTCATCAGCTAATATAGCTTGTGGGTTTCATGCAGGTGACCCTAATCATATGGACAAAACAGTAAAGTTAGCTAAAGAAAATGGCGTGAAAATAGGGGCGCACCCAGGTTTTCTAGATTTAATGGGATTTGGAAGACGTGAGATGAAAATAACTAGGCAAGAAGCTAAAGATTATACAAAATACCAATTAGGAGCTTTAATGGCATTTGCAAGCTCAAATGGATGTAACATACAACATGTAAAACCACATGGAGCCTTATACAATATGGCAGCTAAAGATAAAGATTTAGCTATGGGTATTTGTGAGGCTATATATGAAGTAAACAAAGATATCATACTTTTAGGATTATACAATAGTGAAATGATAAATTCTGCTAAAGAGATTGGGCTTAGGTATGCAAATGAAGTATTTGCAGATAGAGCTTATGATAATAATGGATTTTTAGTTCCAAGAAGTGCAGAGGGTGCAGTTATACATGATACAAAATGTGCAATAGATAGAGTTGTTAAGATGGTAAAAGAAGGAACTGTAGAAACTTTAACAGGTGAAGTTATACATATCAAAGCCGACTCTATATGTGTTCATGGGGATAATCCAAAGGCAATAGAGTTTGTTAAAGAGATAAGAAAACGCTTTGAATTAGAAAATATAGAAGTTTGTCCATTAGAAGATATGGAAGCTTGTTCATCAGAGAACATGGTTTAAGACTGATAATATGAGGGGGAGATAAAATATGAGTACAAAAAATATTACTGATAAAACGAAAAATAAAAAAGATGTTGGGGCACTTATAGGAGCTGCTTTTATAATGGCAACATCAGCAATTGGACCTGGTTTTTTAACTCAGACAGCACAATTTACTCAAGATTTTGGGCCGAGTTTTTCGTTTGTAATCTTAATTACAACAATTCTTTTTATAGGAGCTCAAGTAAATGTATGGAGAGTAATTGGTGTATCAGGTCTTAGAGGTCAAGATATAGCAAATAAAATAGTGCCTGGATTAGGTTATCTAGTTGCTTTTTTAGTAGCGCTTGGAGGATTAGCTTTTAACATAGGAAATGTTGGTGGAGCTGCACTTGGTATGAATGTAATGTTTAATATGAATATGACACTTGGAACTATATTAAGTGGATTGATAGCAATATTTGTATTTATGTCAAAAAATTCAAATTCTCTAGTAGATAAGATAACTAAGTTTTTAGCATTAGGTATGATAATTATAGTTGGATATGTAGCAATATCTAATCATCCTCCTGTTGGAGAGGCAGTTTTTAAAATGGTAAAACCAGAGAATCCAAAAGGGCTTATATTCCCAATAATAACTCTACTTGGAGGAAGTGTTGGAGGTTATATAACTTTTGCTGGAGGACATAGACTGATAGATGGTGGAATAACAGGAGAAGAAAATATAAAAGAAATAACTAAATCTTCTCTTTTAGGAATATTAGTTGCAACAATGATGAGGGTTCTTCTATTTTTAGCAATATTAGCAGTAGTTTCAAAAGGTCTTCAACTTGACCCAGAAAATCCAGCTGCTTCAGCTTTTAAATTTAGTGCAGGAGCAATAGGATACAAATTCTTTGGGCTTGTATTATGGTCTGCTGCAATTACATCAGTTATAGGAGCTGCTTATACATCAGTCTCTTTCTTAAAAACATTAAACCCTTTTATAGATAAGAATGAAAAGTATTTCATAATAGGATTTATAGCAATATCAACACTTATAATGGCATTTATAGGAAAGCCAGCAACTTTATTAATTTTAGCAGGTTCTTTAAACGGATTAATACTTCCAATCACATTAGGAATAATGCTTATAGCATCTAAAAGAAAAGATATTGTTGGAGATTACAAACATCCTACATGGCTTTTAATATTTGGAGTAATAGTAGTATTAATATCTGCCTATACAGGAATAACTTCTCTTAGTAGTCTAGGTACTTTATTTGCTTAATTTAGAAGAGGTGACATTTATGAAAACTAGATACTTGCTATCAGGAGATAAAGCAGTAGTTGCTGAGTTTGGAAATGAGATATCAGAAGATATAAATAAAAAAGTAATTTCATTTATGAGGGCAATAGAGATATCAAATCTTAAAGGGATTGTCACAGAAATGGTGCCAACATATAGGTCACTTATGATAAGTTATAATCCTCTAAAAATAGATTTTGATAGTTTAATTGAGCGTTTAAAAAAAATAGAAAATAATTTAGAAAGTATAGAATTACCAAAACCTAAAATACATGAGATTCCAGTATGTTATGATAAGGTTTTTGGTATAGATATTGAAAATGTTGCAAGTCATAATAATCTTACTGTGGATGATGTTATAAAAATACACACAAGTAGAGATTACTTGATATATATGTTGGGATTTACTCCTGGTTTTCCGTATCTAGGAGGTATGGATGAAAGAATAGCTACACCTAGACTAGAGGTGCCAAGAACTAAAATTTATGGTGGAAGTGTTGGTATAGCAGGTTCTCAGACAGGTGTATATCCTATCGATAGTCCTGGAGGATGGCAAATAATTGGTAGGACACCTTTAAAATTATATGATGAAAATAGAGAAGAACAAATTTTACTTAGAGCTGGAGATTTTATAAAATTTGTTCCAATAACATTAGATGAATTTATAGAAATTGAAAAAAATAATTTGAGTATTTAAATATCGTTATAGTACAGGGAGTGGTATATATGGGATTCAAAGTTGAATTAGGAGGTTTCCAAACATTAATACAAGACAGAGGTAGAGTTGGATATGGACAATATGGTGTATCTGGTTGTGGGGCAATGGATGAGTATGCACATAGAGTGGGAAATATATTAGTTGGAAATTCTGAAGATGAAGCTTCTTTAGAAGTTTTAATGTTGGGCCCTACAATTACATTTGATGAATATACACAAATAGCAGTAACTGGGGGAGATTTAGGAGCTAGAATAAATGGAAAAGAAATTCAAAACTGGAGGTCATATCAAATAAACCCTGGCGATGTATTATCATTTAGAGGTGTAAAATCAGGAGCTAGAGCATATGTATCAATAGCTGGTGGAATAGATGTCCCACTTGCAATGGGTAGTAAATCGACTTATACAAGAGCTAAGATTGGTGGTTTTGAAGGTAGGGCACTTAAAAAAGGTGATTATATAAATACTTTCATTCAGGAAAAAGATTTTACAATAAATAAAAAATTAAATTCAAAATATATTCCAAACTATAGTTCAGAAATAGTCTTAAGAATTGTAAAAGGACCTCAATTTGATGCTTTTTCTAAAGATGAAGTAGAAAAGTTTTTATCAAATGAATACAAAGTTACAAATGAAATAGATAGAATGGGTTGTAGACTGGATGGAGAGAGTATAAAACACCTTAATGGAGCAGATATTATATCTGATGGTATTTCTTATGGAGCCATACAAGTACCAGGACATGGAAAACCTATTATAATGCTATCTGATAGACAGACTAGTGGTGGATATACTAAAATAGGAAATGTAATAAGTGTAGATTTGTATAAGTTGGCACAAGCAAAGCCAAATGATGTAGTAAAATTTGAATTTGTAGATATATATGAAGCACATAGATTGCTGAGGGAACAAGAAGAAAAGATTCAAGATATTTACAAGAGTATGAAAAATATAAGAGTTGTCAAAGCAAAAGTGTTAAATGATATAGCAGTTTAATTTAACCTTAATAAACATAACTCTTATTATAAATTAAAATGTAATTTACAAATAGCTATTTACTATTTACCATAATTAAGATGGTTTAGTTAGTCAAATAGCTATTTTTTGGTTTAAATAAATATTATAGATTTAAATAAATACTTCAATTTGAAAGTAAAAGTAGTATTTAAATGTTTTTATTTTGTAGCATATATAAAAAGTATGTATTTTATATAGTGTTTATTTAGATTTTATTGGCCAAATTGGAGGAGAAATAACACCATATCCACGAGCTATTGTATCTTTACTAGGATTGATGATTTTATGAGGTATGTTGGCTTTTATAAATGTTGAATCTCCTGTATTCAATCTTATTATTTTTTCCCCCATACAAATATCAACCATACCACTTGTTACTACCATGATTTCTTCTGATGCGTGATATATACAATCTTTAGCATCTTCACTTTCTGGTTTAAGTTCAAATTCTACAAGTAAACTTGAAGGAGTAAATTCAGATGTTGGCATTGGAGATACTATCTCATAAAACATTTCACTTCTTGGAAATTTCATCATAACTCTATCTTCTTTTCTAATGACTAAATCATCAGTATTATTATCATCCATAAACATATATAAAGGAGTATCTAAAACTTCAGCAATTTTTCTCAATGAAGACAATGATGGTTCAATAGCATCTCTTTCTATCTGAGAGATATAACTTATAGATAAATCTGTCAATTTGGAAACATCACTTAATGTTTTTTTCTTGCTTTTTCTTATATTTCTCATCTTTTCACCTAACATAAGAACCTCCAATTAATAAAATTAATATAAATATTCGATAAAAACAAAGTAATTATAGCATAACATAGAATTAGTGGCAATAAGAATAAATAGAATATTTTGATAATTAGAATTCAATTAAATGTAAATAAAAATTTATAAAAATCAATTATTGTTGAATTAATATAATAAAAAAGAATTTAGCATAGAAATATTAATTAAAAGAAGATTATTGAAGAATATTTTAGAAAATAGTAAATTTTCAGTAAATTATCTTGACATATGTATTGAAGTAATAATATAATTTGAAGTATAAAATTTAAAAAATTAAATTATAACTTCAAAAAGGAGGGTAATATGAAGATAACAGATATAAAATTTGAAAAACTAAGAATTAGATTAAAAAAACCTGTGGTAGTTTCATTTGGAGTAATTGAATATGGGGAAAGTATAATTTTAAAAATTGAAACTGATGAAGGATATTATGGATTTGGTGAAGCAGCTCCTCTTGCAGCAGTAACAGGTGAAGTTTTGGATAATGTACTTTCAATATTACTTATGTTTAAAAAAGAGCTGATAGGAAAAGACCCACTGGATATTGAAATGATACATACAATCATGGATGGAATTATAATAGGTAATACTTCTGCAAAAGCAGCCATTGATATAGCTTTATATGATATCAAAGGAAAACTCATGAATGCACCTCTTCATAAAGTTCTTGGAGGGTTTGATAATAAAGTTCAAACAGATATTACTATAAGTATAGATAAACCAGAAAAAATGGCAAAAGAAGCTTTAGAAAAAGTTAAAGAAGGCTTTAGGATATTGAAGCTTAAAGCAGGGATAAACCCTGAAGATGATATTGAAGCTGTGAGATTAATTAGAGAAGCTGTTGGAGAAAGCATAAGAATTAGAATTGATGCAAATCAGGGGTGGAACGTAAATAGTAGTATAAATACTATCAAAAAATTAGAAGAATTTGGTGTTGATGCAATTGAACAAGCACTTCCATATTGGGATTTGGATGGAACTGCTTACATAAGAAGTAAGAGTAATATAAAAATTATGATGGATGAATCACTACATTCACCAATAGATGCTATTAAAGCTATAAAAAAGGATGCAGTTGATACCTTTAATATTAAGTTGATGAAATCAGGAGGAATATACCCTGCTATAAAAATTAATAACATAGCCGAGTCAAGTGGGGTAAATTGTATGTTAGGATGCATGCTTGAAACGAGAATTGGTATAACAGCAGCAGCAAATTTAATTGCATCTAAAAAAAATATAACAGAAGCTGACCTTGATAGTTTCATGTTTTGTGAAGAATTAAATGGTATCTCTGGAGGATTTGTGATGGATGGAGATATTATGAATCTTGTCAATAAACCAGGCTTAGGAATAGAAGTAAACTTATGATAAAATTGGAGGTTAAATATGAATACACTTTTTTCAAGTACAGGAAGTATACTTGCTATAATGACATCAATGATTGCATTGGGTTTTTACTTACAAAGATATAAAGCTATTAAGAGTTTAGGACCAGCACTTACAATAATCATAATGGGAATAATACTTTCAAACTTAAAAGTAGTTCCAGTAAGTACTGAGTTATATGGAACTATTTCTACATATGCCATTCCAGTCTCTATGACTATAATGTTGATGAGTGTTGATTTAAAAGAAATGACAAAGTTATCAAAAGAGCCTTTGATTGCAATCTTTGTAGCTGTATTAACTGTAAGCATAATGGCATTTTTATTTGGACTTGTATTTGCAGAAAAAATATCAGAAGGTTGGAAAGTTGCTGGAATGTTTGTAGGTACATATACTGGAGGAAGTGCTAATCTTACAGCCATTGGTACAGGTCTTAATGTAAGTCGACAAACTCTTGCAGCAGCAAATGCAGCAGATTATGTAATTGGAGTACCAACATTAATATTCATGTTTGCTCTACCAGCTATACTAAAGAATTCAAAGAAGTTTAAAAAACTTTGGCCATATCATGTAGAAGAATCAGAATTAGAGGATGAGCAGAATGAAGAATTTATGGAGTCAAAAGAGTGGAGTATTAAAGATATTGCTTGGATGTTAGCCATAGGTTTTGTGGTTACAGAGGTTGCAACAATTCTTTCTGGATATTTCAATTCAAGTTTTAGTAGTGCAGCAAGAATTCTTTTAGTTACAACTATTTCAATTATAATTGCTCAGTTAAAGCCAGTAAAAAAGCTAAAAGGGAATTTAGATTTAGGATTATTTGTTGCATTATTCTTTTTATGTACTATAGGTTTTTCAGTAGATATAAAAGAGTTTTTAGGTTCAACTTTCACCATAACACTTTACTGTTTTAGCATAATTTTTGCTTCATTTGTTTTCCATCTATGTATAACTAGACTTTTAAAAATAAAGTATCAATATGTAATACTTTCTATAGTAGGAGCAATTGCTGATGGACCAACTTCAGCTTTAGTAGCTGCATCTGCAAAATGGAATTCACTTGTAAGTGTGGCAGTGGTCATGGGAGTAATTGGTGGAGTATTAGGAAATTATGCAGGTATATCAGTGGCATATGCTATAAAAATGTCTTTGGGATTATAGGAGGTGATTTAATTGCTAAAATTTAGGCTATATATATCTGGATTATATAGTGGAAATGTAGTTTTTGATAATGAGTTATTAATTGAAAAGTTAAATCCTTTTACAAATAAAATCGAAAGTTTAAAAATAATAAGTAAAGAAGAAAATGCATACTATTTAAATCTTACAAAAATGGATTTAAACTCTTTATTTTATAACTTTGATGTATACACTAGTAGTTTAATAAATACAAATAAAAGCGTCATTATAAATAAGTTAGGAGAGACATATTCTAGGCTTAATGAATACATATGGGTTCAAAGAAATAAAAAATTTCCATTAGATATAATTATTGTGGATAATAAAATAGTTGGTTTCATATGCTTATCTAGGGAAACTTGTACTATATTAGTTATGGATGGATATGAAGATTATACTGTATTAAAAGAATGGAATAAAACTCATAAAAATGAAAAGATATATTCTATAAAATTTGGTGGAAATTATATGGTTGATATGAAAGATGGAATAAAACTTTCTACAGATGTGTATCTTCCTAACTTTATAGATTCTACTAAAAAAGCACCAACAATTCTTATGAGAACTCCATATGGAAAAGAAAATGATAAAGAAATATATTATAAATATGTACAAAGAGGATATGTTGTTGTCATACAAGATGTTAGAGGAAGAAATGAATCAGAAGGTGATTGGGAGCCGATGATTCATGAAAGGGAAGATGGAGATAGTACTATAAACTGGATAGTATCACAGAAATGGTCAAATGGCATGGTTGGCATGTTAGGGGCATCTTATCTTGGTTATGTTCAGTGGGCAGCTGCATCTTCAAGTAATAAACATCTTAAAGCTTTAGTTAGTATAGTAACATCAGGAAGTCCTTTTATTGACATACCAAGAAAAGGAGGAGCCTTCGTATCTGGTATGCTTGCATGGGCATTTATGGTATCAAGAAATAAAGTTGATAGAAGTAAAATGGTAAGAGATGATTGGGATGATGTTTTAAACATACGACCAATACAGAATATACCTGTTGAAGCTCTTGGGTATAGGATTAAGTTCCTAGAAGAATGGCTAAAAAGAGTAGAAAAAGATGAGTATTGGGATATGATGGATTGGCATTCACAAAAAGGTAAAATAAATGTACCAGCATTGGTTGTATCTGGATGGTATGATGATAATGGTATGGGTACTACAGAAGCTTTAGATGTAATAAAAGGTTATGAAAAAGGAAAGAGAAAGGCTATCTTAGGTCCATGGATGCATAACTCAAATACTTTAAGAGATATAAATGGTATTTCTTTAGGAAATAATTCATTGAGATATGATTTGGATTATAATTATCTGCTATGGTTCGATAAATACTTAAAAGGTATAGAAAACAATATAGATAAGACTGCTCCAGTAGAGTATTATTCTGTTGGTTCTAATAGGTGGAAGACAGAAACAAATTGGCCAATAAGAAACAAAATAGATAAGCCTTTATATCTAATAAGTGATGGGAATGCTAACACATCTTTGGGAAATGGAAGATTAGTATTTGATAGTGCTTTAGAAGAAAAGTGTGATAAGTATATATATAATCCTAAAGACCCATCAATACAACTAATTGATATGTCAGAAAATGAAGTTGGTGTTCCAAATAACTATAGGGATTTAGAAAAAAGAAGTGACATGTTGTGTTATACATCAGATGCTTTTAGTGAAGAATTTACTATAACAGGTGATATAAAGTTAGAGTTCTTTGCATCAAGTTCTGCCAAAGATACTGACTGGGTTATAAAAATCATGGATGTAGATTTAGATGGGAATTCAATTAAATTAGCTGATGGTATACTTAGTGCTAGATTTAGAAATGGTTTTTATAAGTCGGAGTTTATGGAAGAAGGAGAGATTTACAAGTTCTCAATTATAACTTCAAAAATATCAAACACATTTAAAGTTGGTCATAAAATTAGACTAGATATAACATCTAGTGCTAAAAACTTTATTTTTCAAAATAGCAACACTGTAGAAGGTTATAATAGTATTGAGTATATAGAAGCAAAAAATGTCATTTATCATGGAGGTAAATATCCATCCAGATTGATATTGCCTGTAGAAAATAATTAAATTGATATGGATAAAATAGTAAGGAGATATAATATCAATATTATATCTCCTTGTTAGTTAAATTAATTATTTTGTAGCTGCTACAACGCTCATTTCAACTAATAAATGCTCTCTAGCAAGTCTAGCTTCAACACAAGCTCTAGCAGGTTCAAATCCTTTTTCAACCCAAGCATCCCAAACAGAGTTCATAGCTTCAAAGTCTTTCATATCTCTTAAATAAATAGTAACAGATAATAAATGTTGTTTATCTGAGTCATATTTGTTTAATAAATCTTCTATTTTAGCTAAAACTTCAGTAGTTTGTTCAATTACTCCACCTTCAGCATGAGTTTGTCCACATAAGTAAACTGTGTTGTTATGAACTACAGCTCTACTCATTCTTCCAGTTCCTTCATATCTTTTTATTTCCATGTTTTAAATACCTCCATAATTAAAAAATCTATTAAAAATCTAAATAATAAATTAAAAAAAGTCTATACTATATAAAATTATATTATATATTGTAATAATAATCTATAAAAACATACAACTTTTTAATTATAATTATTATTGTTATTAATTGAAAAGCTTTATTAGTTGCTTGACATAATTTATACTTTTAATTATAGTATAAATTGGAATATTTAGATAATTATTATTTAATCTATTAGTAGAAGTCTTTAATTAATATGACTTTATATATTTATATAGAAAAGAGGTAAGTATGAGTAGTACAATCAAATCAAATCGAATAAAGGGCATAATGTTCATAATATTATCAGCTCTTGGTTTTGCAATGATGTCTGCATTTGTAAAACTAGCAGGGGATTTACCAAGTTTTCAAAAAGTGTTCTTTAGAAACTTGGTATCAGCCATAATAGCATTTTGGCTTATCATAAAACATAGAGGTAGTCTAACTGGTAAAAAGGAAAATTTAAAAGTGCTTTTATATAGGTCAATATTTGGAACTTTAGGAGTTATATTTAACTACTATGCAATTGACAGATTGATGCTTTCAGATGCTAACATGTTAAATAAAATGAGTCCATTTCTTGTAGTTATATTTTGTGCAATTGCTCTAAAAGAGAAAATAAATGTAAAACAGATAGGAGCTATTATAATTGCATTTATAGGGGCTTTATTCATAATAAAACCAACATTTAGTGTAGAAGTGATTCCATATCTAGGAGGAATTGCTGGAGCTATATTTGCAGCAATGGCATATACATGTTTAAGGGTTCTTGGAGATAGAGAAGATTATTATACAATTGTATTTTTCTTTTCAGTATTTTCGTTGATTACTGTAGGGCCAATTGCTTTTGCAGTATATGAACCAATGACTCCTATGCAACTTATATATTTATTACTAGGAGGCGTATTTGCAAGTTTAGGTCAATTTGGGATAACTCTAGCATATAAGTATGCACCTGCTAAGGAAATTTCTATATTTGACTATAGTAATATAATTTTTTCAGCAATTTTAAGTATCTTCTTGTTCAATGTTTATCCAGATATGCTAAGTGTTGTTGGATATTTAATAGTATTTTCAGCAGCATTTTATATGTTTTTATATAATAAGAAGTTAGATAAATTAGACAAAGAAAATAGAAGATAATAAAGCAATAAGATAAATAAAAATTGTGTTTAGAGTCTGTATTTAATACTTAAGATTTTGTATTGACGTTAAATAATATATAGATTGAAAATATTTAATATACTGGTATAAAACAGCAGTTAAAATTGAAAAGTTATAACTGCTGTTTCTTTTATTAAAAATATCCAAATGTATGTAAAAATAGACTATAATAGAGTAGTATAAATAATATAAAGGGGATAAATTAAAGTATGGAAAAGGTGAAAATTGCTGTAATTGGAGCAGGTAATAGAGGAACATATGCATATGCTCCATATATTTATGAAAATTCTGATGTATGTGAAATAGTTGCTGTAGCTGAACCTAAAAAAGGAAGAAGAGAATTATTTACACAAAAATATAATTTAGATAGCAAAAACGTATTTGAAACTTTAGAAGATTTTTTTGAACAAGATAAAATGGCAGATGCAGTCATAATAGCTACAAATGATGATAGACATTATGATGTAGCAAAACTAGCTTTTGAAAAAGGCTATCACATATTATTAGAAAAGCCAATGTCTAACAGTCTAGATGGTTTGGTGCATATAAATGATTTATGTGATAAGTACAAAGATAAGATTTTTATGATTTGTCATGTACTTAGATATTCTCCATTTTATAATAAATTAAAAGAAATTGCAGAAAGTAAGAAATTAGGAGAACTGGTTAGTATACAGTACAATGAAAATATAGGATATTGGCATTTTGCACATAGTTTTACTAGAGGAAATTGGAGAAATAGTAATGAAACAAGTCCTTTAATTTTAGCTAAGAGTTGTCATGATATGGACATCTTATTATATTTAGTAGGTAGTAGATGTAAAAAAATATCTGCATTTGGAAGTTTGAAGCATCTTAACAACCAACATGCTAGTGGAGAAATGGCACAGAACTGTCTTCAATGTTTAGTTGAAAAAAAATGTCCATATTCAGCCAAGAAAATTTATCTAGAAAAAGATAGAAGCATAAACAGAGCTGTTCATATAAATCCGACAGAAGAAAATATTTTAAAAATACTTGAGACTAGCCCATATGGAAGATGTGTCTATAGATGTGATAATAATGTTGTAGATAATATGGTAAATATATTGCAGTTTGAAAATGGAGTGACAGCTACTTTTAATTTATGTGCATTTACTAAAGAAAGCGGAAGAACTATAAAGCTAATGTTTAGCCATGGTGAAGTTGGCGGAGACTTAAATAAAAATGAGATAAGAATTAAAGAATTTGGAAAAAATGAAGAAATAGTTATAAAACCATCAAATAAACAGAATATGGTAGAGGAATATGACAGAAATCTTATTTCTGAGTTTGTTAAATTAGTTTTAAATAAAGAATTAGAAAAGAGTAGAGTAGCAGCGAAAGAGGCTATACAAAGTCATGTAATGGCATTTGCAGCTGAATATTCAAGAATGAGTGATGAAGTAGTATATATAGAAGATTTTTTTGATAATGCGAAACAAATGACTAGAGAGATAGAAGAAACTATATTTTAATTAAGAAAACTTGTTAAATAAAATAAAGATAGATTATATAATAGATACACTAATGTATGTGTTCTATCAAAAAATCTATCTTTTTTATTAGGACTTTTTCTTATCTCTATCAAAAAAATCCATACATTCGGATAAAAGATAAGAGAGTAAAGCGAATAAGATTTCTGTACTTAAAGGAATCGTTATTGAATCCATAAATGTATCAATTATGTTCATAGCTAGAAAAGTTAGTATAAAATCAATTATAAATTCGCAAAATTTATATAATGAGTAAGGTAATTTGTTTACATATCTAAATATATCTAAAATAGTAGTGCATAAAAAATCAATTGGGGTAGTTATACAAAAATATATTAAAAAGAAAATTAGTACAGACCCAAGAGATTTATATTCAAAACCTAAGAATGATAAGAAGCCAATTCCTATAACCGTGAAAATACAAAAAGTTATACCAAAAAAAACAGCAAAAAATAAAAATACAGAAATAAATTCGCCTAAAGGAATTCTTCTTTTATTACTTATCTTAATCAACTCCTTAATTTATATAAATAATAACATTCTTAAAAATTCATAATAGTCTTCTGTTTCAAATAATATTGTTTGAGAATCTATTTTTTTCATATTTGGATAAAAAGAAGCTTTAAAAGCCTTGTAATGTTCTCTAAACTTTATTTCTATCTTGAATTTATCAGGTAATTTTATTAAGTGTCTAGATAAATCTCCAGATAAAGCTTTTTTAACACCTTTTTCTATTTCTTTTAGTGCTAGATTTGGATGTATTGAAATTGAACCATTTCCAATTCCTTTTGATACAGGTATAGTAACTATATTTGGGTTTAGTTTTTTTGCACTCTCACAAAGCATTTCATCTCCACTTAAAAATGCTACAGGAACATTATAATATGCAGCAATATAAGCATTTATAGTAAATTCAGACGCTATTTCATCATTTATTTTAAAATAGTCGTAATCAATATCCATGGTATGAGAAAGTGGATTACCATTACAAGTAGCTCCAGAATGATAACCAGTAAATATACATGCATCAAAGCTTTCATCAATTCCAGCCATCATAACTAGTGGGTCTTTAGTCCATCCTCTAAGTATTTTTACATTTTCAGGTAAAATGTCTGGATTAATATTTCTACCACTATCATGTGCATCTTTAACAAGTATTTCATACATGCCAGATTGAGTAGCTCCATTACATGCAGCTGCTATTTCTTTGCTCATTTGTGTTCTGTAGTGATGTGAAAATTCGCATTCAAGTTTTGTCTCATCCCAATTTACAATACCACAAGTACCTTCTATATCAGCACTTAAATATAATTTCATAATATAGACCCCCTTATATTTATTATTAATGATAATAACAGATAACAGAAAAATATAATCAATAAAGGTCATAAAAATATTATGTCTTACTATTAATTATTATTAAATCTGTAACTGGAAAATTACTGAACTAGTATTAAAAATATAATACTAAGTACATCTATTTGTATAATTTTTTTATGTATAATATTTATATAAGATTGTAACATATAAGTGGTTACATTTACTAGTTTAACATAGTTAAGTATCATTTTTAAGTTAAATTGTTTATAGAAACTATTATATAGATTTGTAATTAATTAGTTAGAGAAGGCAAAAAGTAGAAAGTTATAAGAAATAAAAGTAAAAAAATAGAGAGTTATAAGAAATAAGCTGATAATTAATGTACAAAAGTGTACTTTATAGTTGCTAAATAACTCTCAAAAAGAAATGTATTATTTTAATTGTATTTTTTATTTTTAATAAAGAAAACAATAATTATTGATAAAATAGGATTTATTGAAAATCCAAATAATGTCCAGAAACTACTATTAAGGTTTTTCTTTGTAGAAATTTTATTACATGCTATTAGGATTATTATATAAATGATACAATTTAATATTCTAAATATATGTGGTATAAAATTTTGAGCAAGTGCAAATAAAGTAAATGCGTAAAATAAGCCTATGAAAGCAAAGAAAAAGTAGTTTAAATTTTTGAATTTTGGAAGTTGTTTTTTGTTATCATTAAATGACATGATAACACCAAGAACCATAGCTATCCATCCAAATAAATTTGCTGCTTGTAGACTAAATATTGTCATGTATTTTCTCCTTTATATTTATTTATATTTAAGTATACAAGATAATTTACTAATATTAAAGCAAATAAAAGGAAGAATTATATAGTTTTAAAATTCAAATTCATTTTCCCAATCAAATTCTCCTGACTTTTCTACGCTTTTAGGCCAATGATTGCACCATTTAGGAACTGATGGATTTTCAATTCTATCAACACTTGGAGTATATGGTTTTAAGTCAATAACAGGGCTATTGTCATTAGCATCAATATATGGGATTTTTATTATACCATTTTCATGGTCTATATTAATAATTTGTACAGTAGTTAATGCTATTGGATTAGGTCTAATAGGTGACCTTGTTGCAAATATTCCCATCATATCTGGCGCATTTTTATATGGTTTTGGAGTTTCTAAAATATTTCTTGATTCGGTATTATCAAATCCATCTGCCCACCAAAGTACATTTAAGTGAGCAAAGTCATCAAGTTCTTTTAGTGCGGGTATATATTTTTTATCCAATTCAATAAAGATTTCTTCACCTTGAACACGTATTTTTCCTATAGGATTTACTGATATTTGTTTCATAATATTACCTCCAATTATTTGGTTTGTCATTTGTAATTTTAGAATAGTACCTAACACCATGTGAGAGTCAATATAAAAAATTATTAGATATAAATATTAATAATTAAAAAGCTAATATATTTTTCACATGAAGCATGACACCAGTAACAAGGCAATCTTCATCAATGTCAAAGGTAGATGTATGTAGAGGAGAGGTAATATTTTTTTTGCTATTTGCACAACCAAGATGGTAAAAAGCTCCTTCACAGTGCCTTAAAAAATATGAAAAGTCTTCAGCTCCAAGAGTGGGTGTATCTTTAATGATAATATTTTCTTTTCCAAATAAATCTATAGCATTTTGTTTAACATAATCTACCAGATGATTTGAATTTATAAGTGCTGGATAACCCTCCTCAATTTCAGCAGAAATACTTCCTCCAAATGTTTTACAAGTAAAATCGCAAATTTCTTTAATTCGTTTTTTTGAAAAGTTTCTAGTTTCTTGAGTTAAAGTTCTTAAAGTTCCTTTTATAATAACTTTATCACAAACTATATTTTCTTTAATTCCGCCTTCAATTTTTCCTAGAGAAATAACCACAGAATCGGTAGGATTTGTATTTCGACTGACTATTGTTTGTAGAGCAGTTATGATATGAGCAGATATAACTATAGCATCAATACCCTGGTGTGGATAAGCCCCATGGCACTTTGAACCATGTACAGTCAATCGAAGTGTATCAGTGGAGGCATTCAAAGTGTTATATTTTAATTCAATTAAATTTTTATCAATATTGGGATTTACATGAAGGCCAAATATATATTTAACATCTGGATTTTTCAGACAACCATCTTCTATCATAAGTTTAGCACCACCAATGGTTTCTTCAGCAGGTTGAAAAAAGAATTTTACATTTACATTTAGATAATCCTTTAATTTAAATAGTATATTACAAGTGCCAAGTAAAATAGCAGTATGTGCATCATGACCACATGCATGCATTTTACCAAGATTGATGGATTTATAAGAATAATTGAGTTCTTCTATTATAGGTAATGCATCTATATCGGCCCTTATTGCAACTGTTTCAAAATTTGGATTTACATTTATATATGCAGTTATTCCTGTATGATTTTTATACTCAATGTAATTTATACCTATTTCATTTAAATATTTAATGATTTTTTTCTTAGTTTGAAACTCTTCTAATCCAAGTTCTGGAGTTTTATGTAAATCTCTCCTGATATTTATAACCCAATCATTTATTTCATTACAAAGAGCTTTTATATTAAGCATAAAACACATCCTAACTATATTAAAAATTTATTTTTCTTCATTAATTATATTATTTAATGTAAATCATTATTCTGTATCAAGTACAAATAAAATATCTTATAATTATAGTAGCTAGATTTAGCATGAGGAAAAATATATCATTTTAGAATAAGAGGTGTTTAAATGTTAGGAATAATTGCGCCATCTGGGCCATTGAGAAATACAAGTTTAGAAGAAATAAAGTCTAATTTAGAGAAATATGGTTATGAAGTTAAATTTTCAGAAAGTTGTAGCTTAAATTATAAAGGGTATTTAGCTGGTAATGATGATGTCAGAGCAAGAGATATAGAAGATATGTTTTTAGACAAAAATGTAGATGTGATTATGTGTTTAAGAGGAGGTTATGGAACAACAAGGATATTAGACAAAATAAATTATGATATAATAAAGCAAAATCCAAAACCATTTATAGGTTTTTCTGATATAACAGGTTTAAGCTTAGCTTTCTATAAAAATTGTGGTCTCTTACCATATCATGGCATAATGGCAGCAAATGTAGCCAAATGGGATGAGTTTACCTATAAATCTCTAATAAATGCTTTAGAATTTAAAGATGAACTCTATTTAGAAAACCCAAAAGAAGAAAAGATTTACACGGTATGTGAAGGTAAAGCAGAGGGAATAATAATGGGAGGAAATTTATCCTTAATAATTGCTACAATGGGAACTAAGTATGAAATAGATGCAAAGGATAAAATTTTATTTATTGAGGAGATTGGAGAATCTCAATATAAACTAGATAGAATGTTAACCCAACTATATTCTTCAGGAAAACTTGAGGAATGTAATGGTATAATTTTTGGAGATTTCAAAGATTGTATTGAAGAAAAGGATTTGATAGAATTATTAGAAGAATTTGCAAGGAAGGTAAATAAGCCAGCTATATATAATCTTCAGTCTGGACATTGCATCCCAATGATAACTATTCCTTTAGGTAGAATGTGTGAATTAAATGCTACAGAAAAAATGATTAAATTAAAAAAATAGTGTGTATATAAATATAATGGAAATATGGTATAATCTTATACAAGTAAAAATTTAGCTAGGAGGATGAAGAATGTCTGATGATAGAATAATAGACTTTAACGAACTGAAGAACAAAGTTAAAGATTCTGATGTAGATAAATTTGAGCAATATATATATAACTTATATTTTTCTGTTATGGATGGAAAAATGTCTATGGCTGAGTTTTCAAGAAAAATATTTGATTATATGAGAGATAACAACATATCTCAAGAAAAGTTTATGAAGATACAAAAGCAATTTATGGAGAGATATGGTATGGACACTGAAGAAGTAGAAAAACAACTTAGAAACTTTGGAATCGACCCTTCTACAGCAGGTTTTATGAGTGATAATACTTCAAGTAAAGTATCTACAGAAGATTTAGAATCGTTTAAGAAGAGTGCAGGTTTTTATGAGAAATATGGTGAAAAAATTCAGCCAAAAAGTTGTATAACAACATTCATAAAAAATGACTTGAATGATATTAATGTAATAATAGACCAAGAAAAAATAATGCTTTGTAGTGATAAAAAAATAAATCTTATGGACTCAGAATTAAATGAGTTTTTATTAGAATATAAGAATATGTTCAACAAAAAGATAAAAGTAGTTATGTGTGAGACTACAAACAAGTATGATTATTAAAAAGTAAATTTAACTATTGAAGCAATATTATTTAGTTATATAACTTAAAAATAAAAATCGCAATTTATATTTTTTACAAAAACATGTAAGGAATATGTAAATTGCGATTTTTTTATATTGTATAAGCTAGTTGTAGCAAATAATATTTATAAGTAATGATGTCTTTGTTAAAACTGTATTCTTATATTAAAGTTTTTATTGAAAATATCTCATTTATTAATTACATAATATACTGTATAAAATATTGGATTATTAATGTATTTCTTTTAATACTTTGATACCATTTTGAATCATACTATTAAAGAATACTAAGTTTAAAAGTTCTGCAGAGTGAACATTTGGGATATCATAAGTATCTACCAAATTCATAGGTACAACTATATTTTTTTCAATATTATATTGATTAAAATAGGCTTTTAGAGTTATTGCAAATTGATATATACATATATCTGTACAATCACCAACTATAATTATGTTGTCTATATCATCAAAATCTAAACGTTCTAATGCAAAAAATCCATTAGTAGAATTTTTAGGAAGAATTAGTAGATTATTTATTGACTTAAGCTCATCAACCAATTCACTTTCTATATCATTTTCCAAACAGTGAACAGGATAACTCAAAAGCTCTATAGACTTAGAAGTATGGGAGTCAGTAAATGCTATTATTCGATTTAATTTATTTGCTATTTTTTTTGTAAATGCTTCAATTGGTTTTATTAAAGACTCTACTCTAGGAGAGTATAAAGCTCCTTGTTTTGCAAAACCATTATTGACATCAATTATAAATAAAGCAGTTTTACTCAAATCATAATTTTCTATTTTTTCTATTGGTAGATTATCTAAATTACTTTTTAAAGCTTCAAGTTCATTTAATAAGTTATCCATAGCTATACCTCCAAGATAAATTTAATAAAATTGTACATATTAATTATATAAAAGTCAAGGAGTACAAACATTGTAAGGTTAACTATATTGTTTTGAACTTAAAAGATTTGAAGCTATATTTGGATAGTTAGTAAAAATGCCATCTACATTGAGCTTTAGACAATGTAGCATATCATCCTCTTCATTTACAGTATATACATTGATACCAAGTAAGTTTGTATGGCAAAGTTCAACAAGAGATTCATTTACTAAAATTAAAGGTGCATGAAGGTAACTATTACCTAGAAATTTAGCAAAATTGACTACATTGTTTATAGGTAAATAACACAATAATGCCGTTTTTACACTAGGGTCTAATTTATGAAAGTTTTTCAAGCTATTGCCATTAAAACTAGATATAAGAACTCGATTTTTCATATTGTATTTTAAAATAAGTCCCAAAACATCTTTTTCTATATTAGGATAGTTCACCTTGTCAGTTTTTAGTTCTATATTTAAAATAAGGTCTGTAGGTGAAATTAAAATTAATACTTCTTCTAAAGTTGGAATTTTACATTCTTTGTTGTTTTGATATCCTTCAAAAGATGAATTTAGAGTCTTTAGTTTTTTTAAAGTAAGGTCTTTTACAAATCCATGTCCATTAAAAGTTCTATCAACTTTTTCATCATGAATAACTACAATTTTTCCATCTTTAGTCTTATGAACATCAAGTTCTATTCCATATATGTCCATATCCAAACATTTTTTAAAAGCTAAAATAGTATTTTCTGGATATTTTCCACTAAAACCTCTATGAGCGTAAATATTCATTTATATAGCTCCTTCCAATAAATATAACTTATCTTAAAAAATTTTAATTAATATAATATATCATATTCTAAAAGGTATTGTTATATATTAATTAAATAACTATTTATAATTTATATATTATATAAATGTAGAAAAATAAAATCATATATGTGTTATAATATATTTTAAACATTGAAAATATTAAGAATTTAGCAGTTATAATAAGTATAATTTTATGCAAGCTCATGTGTTTAGAGCTTGCATATGTATTATTGATATATTTCTGTATCGCGAAAATAAAATTCCAAAAGAATTTTTCTATAGATTTAGTAGTAAGGGGGAATTTTGATATGTATGAAGTTAATTTAGAACGAGCTATGAATTATTGGATGGATTTGTTAGATGATTATACAAATATAGCAAAAATTCCAAATGATTTTTTTTATAAAGACTGTTCTGATGAAGTAGTAGATGAAGTTTTTAAGATGAATATTGAGAAACATGAAAGATTAATTCGGTATTCTAAAAATAATAATATCAGCATAAGTTCTATCATAGAAACTATATATGGTCTTATACTTCAAAAATATATATATGAAGATGATGTAGTCTTTGGAAAAACAATAAATATAATTCCAATAAGAGTTAAGGTAAGACAAAGTGAGAAATTTATAGATGTTGTACGAAAGTTAAAAAGACAATGGAGTAGGTCTTTAGAATATGGATATTATTTATTATCAGATATAGAGAATAAAAATCATCTAAATACTAAACTTATAAATACCATATTTGTAGCTAAAAGTTTTGACTTATCATATGACTATGACATAGAAAAAAAAGGATATGATTTATCTGTAATAGTATATACAAAGAGGGCACTTAAAATAAAAATAAAATATAAGCCATCTATATACAAAAGAGAAACTATTAGAAGAATACTGAATCAATTTGATTATATAATAGAACAAATAATAAAAGATAACGATATTTTAATAGAAGATTTAGAATTTGTCTGTAAGAAAGAAGAAAAAGTATTATTAGAAGACTTCAATAATAATCAATATAAAGTGCCATATGATAAAAACTACATTGATTTATTTAGAGAACAAGCTAAAATAACACCTGATAATATAGCAGTTAGAGATGAAAATAGAAATTTAACATATAGAGAATTAGATGAGTTAACTGATAAACTTGCAGGTTATTTAAATCATATCGGAGTAAAAAGTGAAGATATAGTAGCTGTAATGTTACCAAGAGATATTAATATAATTATTACAGCAATAGGGATTATGAAATCAGGTGGAGCTTTTTTTCCAATAGATACAAGCAATCCAGAGGAAAGATTAAATTATCTTCTTGAAGATAGTAATGCAAAAGTAGTGATAACTACAGATGAACTTAGATGCAAAGTTGTAAATGAAAATACTATAGTACTTGATATAAATAATGAAAATATATTCAAAATAGGATATGAATTGACTGCAGAAATAACACCATCAAACTGTGCATATACGATATCTACATCAGGTTCAACTGGTAGACCAAAGACTATAGCCATAGAGCATAAAAGTCTAGTAAATATGTGCTATTATAGTGTAAAAGTAATAAATGCTACAGAAGATGATATATGTGGCATATACTTAAGCTTTAGCTTTGATGCTGTAATGAAACAGTTATTTCCATATTTGCTTATAGGTGCATCAATAAATATTATGCCTGAAGAAGCTAAGTTTGATGAATATACAGTAAATGAATATTGTGAGGAAAATGATATAACTATTTTAGCATTACCAACAGCATTTGCAAAATTGTTTATACAAAATTGTAATAATAGTTCACTTAGAGTTGTACAGACTGGGGGAGAAAGACTAAAAGGGTATAGAAAACGTAACTATGAGTTGTATAATGAATATGGGCCAACAGAATTTACTGTTGTATCAACTTCTTTCCATGTAGATAAGGAATACGGAAAAATACCAATAGGTAAACCTATATTTAATACTTATGCGTATGTATTGGATAAAAAGAACAAACTATGTCCAATTGGAGTTCCAGGAGAATTATGTCTATCAGGGATTCAAATATCAAGAGGTTATTTAAATAAAAAAGGGTTAACAGAGCAAGTATTTGTAGAAAATCCTTATAAAACTTGTGAATATAATAAGTTAATGTATAGGACTGGTGACTTAGTAAGATGGCTAGATGATGGAAATTTAGATTATATTGGAAGAATGGATAATCAAGTAAAAATTGATGAGTTTAGGATAGAGCTATATGAGATTGAAAATATAATAAACAATATTGCAGAAATTAAAAGTGTTGTTTGTATATCAAGGACAAATGATGATGGAGATATGTATATATGTGCCTATTATGTTATTGATGATAAAGATAGTGATAAGGTAAATGAAAGAGCAGTTAGAGAATATTTAAATGAGCATCTACCTCCATATATGATTCCAACAATAATAATGAGGATAGATAAAATACCAGTTACACCAATCGGAAAAGTAAATAAAAAAGCACTACCAGAGTGATTTTTTATTATGACAGGTGTTGTAAAGTTATTGCAGAAATTTCTTTATGACACCTGTTTTTTAGAATGAATCAATTTACACAAAAGAAAGAATTTTCTGTACATTTTTACTGTGATGAAAATTTGTTTATGGGAATGATTATTGTATTTTTTATACTTTTGCGTGTTTTAAAGTGTTTTTTTAACAAATTTAATTTTATATTAAAAATTTTTTTTATTTTTTATCTTAATGCTTTTTAGTATAATTGAAAAATAAAAAGAATATTAGCATAAAAATATCTAAAAATAGAAAATAATAATATGGGGTTAAATTTTAGTAACTTTAACTCGCTATTTGTAAAATAATAAAAAGTTAAGTTTTATATGTATATATGTTATAATATATACAAACTGAAAAGGGGTGAAAATTTTATGAACAAAAAATTACCTAAGGGTGCTTATGGTGAGGTTAGTGGAAAAGATTACGTTCCTTACATCACAGATAAGTCCAGAACCGGTGGAAATGTAGCTGTACTGATTATCGGTATCATTTTAGCTGCCATTTTTGCCGCATCTACAACTTATTCTGGAATGAAGGCTGGTCTTACTGTTGCAGCTGGTATTCCAGGAGCTATAATAGGTTCTGCTTTTGTTGGAGCATTTGCTCGTCAAAAGGGTATTCTTGGTAAGAACTTAATCCAAGGTATGTCAAGTGGTGGAGAATCTGTTGCAAGTGGATTCATTTTCGTATTACCAGCAGTTATATTAATTGGAAGCCAAATTACATTTTTAGAAGGCTTAGCTGTTGGAGTTGGTGGAGTTTTATTTGGTATAGGAGTTGCTGCTATAGTTCACAACTATCTAATAGTTGAAGAACATGGTAAACTTATGTACCCAGAATCAATGGCTATATCTGAGACACTTGTTGCTTCAGAAGCTGGTGGAGATTCAATTAAGTACATGGGAATAGGATTTGTAATAAGTGGATTTATTACTGTATTAACTGGTTCATTCCTAAATGTAGCAAACAATGTAATGAGTCTTGTAGGAAGTAAGTTCTACAAATGGAAATTTGATATCGAAGTAAATCCTCTACTTTTAGGAATTGGATTTATAGTAGGACTTGAAGTTTCTTTAACAATGTTTGCAGGAAGTATATTATCAAACTTTGGTATCGCACCTTTAATAGGATATTTTACAGATATGGCTAGAGATGGAGCTATGGTATGGAATAATCCTGCAATGCCTCTTAACCAAATGGATGTTGGAGCTATATCTAGTAGTTATGTAAAATATATAGGTGCTGGTATGATGCTTTGTGGTGGTATTATTGGTGCAATAAAACTTATACCAACTATAATCGCTTCTATAAAAGAAACACTTAAAGCTAAATCAAGTACTGGAGAAGGGGAACAAGGTTCATCTATACAAATGATACTTTTATTAGGTGGAGTAGTTGTTGGATTCTTAGCAGCGTTCTTAATTTCTGGTAATATTGCTATGGCAATTATTGGAGCTATCATATCTCTTTTATTATCTTTATTATTTGTTATAGTAGCAGGACGTTTAACAGGAACAATAGGAACATCAAACCTTCCAGTTTCTGGTATGACTATTGCTTCTCTAGTTATTGTAACATTAGTATTTGTTGTAATGGGCTGGACTGATTTAGAAGCTAATAAATCATTACTTTTATTTGGTTCATTTATAGTTGTTGCTATTGCTATAGCTGGAGGTTATACTCAATCTCAAAAAGTAACTTATATCATTGGTGGTAGCAAAAACGAAATGCAACGTTACTTTACAATTGCAAGTATAGTTGGTGTTATAGTTGTTGTTGGAGTAATTTTATTACTTTCTGACCAACTTAAAGCAACTGGTGATAATGTTCAATTTGCATTACCACAAGCTAACTTAATGTCAACATTAACTTCTGGTATTATGTCAGGTAGTTTACCTTGGGTTATGATTATTGTTGGAGTATTTATGGCAATTGTTTTATATGCATTAAATTTACCAATAATGACTATAGCTATAGGATTCTATTTACCAATAGCAACTACTTCTATAATATTAGTTGGAGCATTAATCCGTTTATTTGTTGAATTGGTATCTAAAACTGAAAAAGAAAAAGAAGTTAAAGTTTCTAATGGTATAAGTTTATCTTCTGGTCTTGTTGCTGGTGGTTCTATCATTGGTTTAATAGGTATAATATTACAAGTAACTGGAGTTATAACTCCAAAAGTACCAAGTGGATTTGCCGCAACAAATTCAATGGCAATTGCTTTATTGGTAGTTTTAGTTGTACTTACAGCATTACCTATTGTTTTATCTAAAGTAAAAAATAATGAGCAAGAGTAATGATGTTTTAGATATTGTATTTAAAATTACTAGTGGACTTGAATATGAAGTAGATGAAAATAGTATTGTAACGATACTTGAAAAACAGGACCATAAAATCCAAAAGTTTTTTAGAAAGTTAAAAGCTAGGATACCTAAATATAAAAAAATAGAACTAGATGAATATTCTAGTTTCGTATTTTTACAGATTGATGGTCAAAGGACTGTTAGAGCGATAGGCGAGAACCTAGAAGCTAAATATGGAGAAGAATCTTATCCACTTTATGAAAGATTGTTAGTTTTTTTAAATCATATTGAAGTTAATTGTCACTATGTTGAAAGACTGGATATATAAATATAAGGAAGCTTATTATAGGATATATCGGAATGTAAAAGTTAGAAGATAATTATAAAAGAGGCTATCTCAAAATGGAGATAAGCCTCTTTTTTAGTGTTAAAATTATGAAAATATATTTAAAACCTGTAAATTTAAATTAGAAATTATTAAACTTAATATTAACATATAATTATTTATTATTAGCTATTTCATCAGCTAGATTATTTAAATATTCCCATCTCTCATATTTATGTTCAAGTTCCTTTTCTAGCCTTGACTTTTCATCTAAAATTTCTTGAAGCTTAGTAAAGTCAGTTGAAAATTTTGAAGTACTTTCATCAAGTGTTGAAATTTTAGACTCAAGTTTTTCTATATCAGATTCAATATTTTCAAATTCTCTTTGTTCATTATATGAGAATTTGAGTTTTTTATCATTTTTAGGTTTTTCTTTTTTTGAAGTAGTAGAATCGTCTTTTTTTATTGACTCCTTTTTAGACTCTTCAAACTCAATTCCTTGAATCTCTCTATAGATAAGATAATCACTGTAATTACCTGTATATACATGGATTTTTCCATTTCCTTCATATGCAAATATTTTATTACAAATTCTATCTAAGAAATATCTATCATGTGATACTGTAATTACTACACCTCTAAATTCATCAAGATATTCTTCTAAGATTTTAAGTGTCTCAATATCTAAGTCATTTGTAGGCTCATCCAACAGAAGTACATTAGGAGCCGTCATAAGGATTCTAAGAAGGTGGAGTCTTCTTCTTTCACCACCAGATAATTTACCTATCAAAGTATACTGCATGGTACCATTAAAAAGGAATCTTTCACACATCTGAGAAGCTGTAATTCTAGTACCATCTGAAGTCTCTATATAATCACTAGCTTCTTTTACATAGTCTATAGCTCTCATATCAATGTTCATATGAGAGTCATCTTGAGAAAAACAACCTATTTTAACTGTCTCTCCAATTGAAATATATCCACTATCAGGTTCTATTTCTCCATTAAGTATGTTTATAAGGGTTGATTTACCCATACCATTTTTTCCTATTATACCAATTCTATCAGTACGAGCTAAAGTATATTCTAAGTTATCTATAACTGTATTACCTTCAAAAGCTTTGGATATATTGTGTATTTCTATTATTTTATTTCCAAGCCTACTTGATGCAACTGATATATCAAGATTTTCATCAGGCTTGAAAGTTTCCCTGTTTGTAAGTTCATCGAATCTTTGTAAACGAGCTTTTTGTTTTGTACTACGAGCTTGAGCTCCTCGTCTAACCCAAGCAAGTTCTGTTCTAATTAAATTTTGTCTTTTATCTTCAATACTTGCTTCTAGTGCAAGTCTTTCCATTTTCTTTTCTAGAAATATTGAATAATTACCATCATAACTAAATAATCTACCTTTATCTAGTTCAATGATTCTATTCGTAACACGGTCCAAAAAGTATCTATCATGAGTTATCATAAGTAGTGAACCTTTTCTTGAATTGAGATATTCTTCAAGCCAATCTATAGTATCATTATCTAGATGATTGGTAGGCTCATCCAGTATCAAAAGCTCACAAGGAGTAATAAGGGCTGATGCTAAAGAAACTCTCTTTCTTTGACCTCCAGAAAGTTCTGCTATTTTTTGATTAAAATCATTTATACCAAGTTTCGTAAGTACTGACTTGGCTTCACTTTCCAAATCCCAAAGATTTAAAGCATCTATTTTTTCGTGTATTGATAATAATTTTTTATTCAATTCATCTGTAAAGTTCGAATTAAGTCTTTCCAAAATTTCTTGATATTCACCAAGTAGTTTTAATTCCTCTGAAGTCCCATTAAATACTTGTTCAAGTACAGTTGAATTTTCATTATAAGTTGGGTTTTGAGGTAGATACTCTATTCTAATACCATTAGTTTTTGTTATATTACCAGTTTCGCTTTCTTCAACTCCTGCAATAATCTTAAGTAAAGTAGATTTACCAGTTCCATTTACACCAATGAGTCCTATTTTTTCACCATCATTGATTCCAAGAGATATACTTTCAAGTAATTTTTTTTCGGAATAACTTTTACTTATGTTTTCCAATGTCATTAAATTCATATAATTCACCTTTATTTCTAATCTATTATTTTTCAAAATGTTGATAGTCTGGGTTTTTCCAATATCCACCCCAACTCCAACCTCTGCTTACAAAAGCATTATAACAATCATCACCTTTTTTTATCATTCCAAATTTCGAAGTAGACCTATCAGCATAGACTGTGCTTACTTTAGGACTAACATTATCTCCAGAAACTTGAGGATTCTGTAATGGATTTATATCTATAGCACGTCCTTTACCATGGTTTGAAACGACACTTGTACCAGCTACAGTTCTATAACAAAATGATGAGGTATTATTATCAGACATAGATTTTTCATCTACAGCATCATAATCATCTATTAGTTTGATTTTTTCAATTGGATATTTTTTTTTGTATAATTCCTTAAAAATATCCACAATTTCTGGAGCTAGTTCACTATTTACTATCATTTCTCCTTGATGAGTCTTTTCATCAAATCCATAGTATGTAAGCTTTAAATAAGATAGGCTATCAAAGCTTATAGGTTCATCAGAAGGCATAGATTTACCAATCATCTTGTTTTTTATATTATCTGGTATTGAAGAATATGAAAAAGTAGGTTTGATATTGTTATCTTCCTGCTTTTTACTAGAGCTTTGATTATTTTTAGAATCATCTGTTGTATTGTTTTTATTTTGCATAGTTTCTTGGCTGTTTATGTTATTTTTTTTGTTAGGATTAGAGAAAAGTATCTCATATATAGATAATAAGGCAAGAAATAATACAGTTATTACAATTGTTAATTTTAATTTATTAATCTTTTTTCGTTTTGACTTTTTACTCATATTATCCCCCAGTGTTAGATTCATATAAACTATATATATTATACATCATAAAAATAAACTAGGCTAACAATATTTAGTTAACCTAGGACATTTCATCTATAGTTTCTCCAATTATTTTTATTCCAATTTCAATGTCTTTGAAAGATAACCTAGAAAATCCAAGTCTTAGAGTGTCATAACCAGAATCGTCTGTAAAGAATAAATCTCCAGGCATAAATATAACATTTTTTTCATAACATTTTTCCAATAGTTTTCTAGTATCTATGTTTTTTAATTTTATAAATATATGCAAACCACCATCACCTAAGATGTATTCTGTGTTTATATATTTTTTTATACATTCATATGCAAAGTTAAATTTATCTCCATAGAATTTACGTATTTTTTTAACATATTTTTCAAAAGCACCATTGCTCAAATAATCAAATAAAATTCCTTGGTCCAAAAATGATACATGTATATTTCTGCATCTTTTAACACTTTCTAACTTATCGATTACTTTTTTATCTGCAAATATCCATCCAATTCTCATTCCAGGAAATAAAATTTTTGAGAAACTGCCAATATATACAACTCCATTATTCATATTGTCAAGAGAGCAGATAGGAAATATATGAGAGCTATTGTAGAGCAATTCTTCATTAAAACCATCTTCTATAATTGCTATGTTATACTTTTTCATAAGATTATAGAATTTGTATCTATTTTCAGGAGTCATTACAATCCCTGTAGGATTGTGATAAGAAGGTGTAATATATGCAAATTTTATTTTATTTTTGTACTCAATTAAGCGTTTCTCTAGCATATTAAAATCCAAACCATCTTCATGTATGTCTACACCTAAGATATTAAGATTATGCGATTTCATAATTTTTATAGCAGTATTATGAGTAGGATTTTCACATATTATGTAATCTTTTTCTTGAGTAAAAGATGACATAATAATGTCAAAGCCTTCTGTAAATCCATTTGTTATTAGTATATCTTTGTTATTAATATCAACACCCTTATTTGTCATGTATTTTAGTAAATAATCAATAAGGGGTTTGTAACCCTGTGCATATCCATAATTGAGCAATTTGTGACCTTCTAACGATATTCTATTTAGAAAAGATTTTTTGAATTCTTCCATATCAAATAAATCTCCATCTGGAGAGATACTTTTAAATGAGATTAAGTCAGAGCTCCAAGGAATCTCACTTTTTATAATATCCAATTCATTAGCTTTTTTGGAGTATGTATTCTCTAAACAGTCCCAGTTCAAAGACCATGTAGTATTTGAAGATTTATTCTTTGATTTAACAAATGTACCTTTTCCTGAAATAGAGTAGATTAGTCCCTCAGATTTTAATTCTTCATAGGTTAAGACTATAGAATTTCGACTAACTTGTAAAAGCTGACTAAGCTCCCTTGTAGAAGGGAGCTTACTATTGTCTGGAATTAATCCTTTTGATATCATATCACTTATATAATTTTTAATTTGTATATAAATTGGTTCATTATCATTTAATTTTAGATTTGAAAATATCAAATTACCACCTCAAATTATTTTATCTAATTTAAAGAGTATTCTATAAGTTTATCTAATAGCTCACTATACTTAATACCTCTAGCAGATGCACTTCTAGGAATTAAACTAGTTTGAGTCATGCCAGGAAGAGTATTTAGCTCAAGAACATATGGAATACCTTCACTTATAATCATATCAACTCTTACATATGCTTTGCAATTAAAAATTTTCCAACAAGTCTCAGAAATTTCATTTACTCTTTTTTGAAGTTCATCTTCTAAATAAACAACTTCTTCTTTTGCTCCTTTTTCAACTGAATATTTAGCTTCATAATCAAAGAAACCTGAATCGGATTTTATAGATATTGTAGGGAATACTTCTCCATTTAGTATAAATGAAGTATATTCTCCACCTGGTATATATTTTTCAATCATTACAAATTCATCAACTTCTAGTCCTTTGCGAACTGCATCCTCAACTTCATCTTTAGAATGAATAAAGAATGTGGCTACACTTGAACCTCCTGAATTTGGTTTTATAAATACTGGATAACCTATCTTATCTATTTCATCATAGTCTATTTCATCAACTGATTTTACTAAAGCCCATGGAGCAGTAGGAAGATTTGAATCTCTAAGCATTTTTTTAGTTATATTTTTATCCATACACATTCCACTGCAAAGAGGTCCACATCCAGAATATGGTATATCCATAGTTTCAAGTATTGATTGAATACATCCATCTTCTCCAAACTTACCATGTAGGGCAAGTATTGCAAAATCTACATCTTCTGGTATTTTTGTAAATATATCTTTTTTATCATCTATTATTACTTTTACAACATCATATTTATTTTTATCAAGATTATTATATATCTCTTTTCCTGAGTTTAAAGAAACTTCTCTCTCTGATGATATTCCACCCATTATAACTGCTATTTTCATATTATACACTCCTATTTTGATTTTTATTATTTTAAATTAAATTTTTTATTTACTTACTTAATTATATGAATTAAGAGTTGATGATGAAAGTACCACTATATATGAAGTTTGTATCATGTGTGGTTTTGGAGTAATAATCTAATTTAAAGATATATTTAAATGATTTTTTAACTTTATTTATGTTATTATTTTTGCTAAAATTATTGTTATGAACTTAAGACTAGTCTTAATGGCTATAAAATCAAGGAGTGATAAATTTTGAAAGCTGAAATAATAAGTGTAGGAACAGAAATATTATTAGGTGATATAGTAAATACAAATTCTCAATTTTTGGCTAAAGAACTTGCATCATTGGGAATAGAAGTATACCATCAGAGTACAGTTGGAGACAATAAGCAAAGGCTTTTAGAGTGTTTTGATGAAAGTTTAAAGAGAAGTGATTTAGTAATTACTACAGGTGGTCTTGGACCAACTGGTGATGATATGACAAAAGAAACTGCAGCAGAATACTTTGGTCAGAAACTAGAATTACATAAACCATCATTAGAAGTTTTGGAATCTTTCTTCGTTAAAACAGGAAGAAAAATGGCTGAAAACAATATGAAACAAGTATACTTTCCAAAAGATGCTATAGTATTAAAAAATAATAATGGTACAGCTCCAGGAGCAATTCTAAAGAAAAATGATAAAAGTATAATAGTATTACCTGGACCACCAAGAGAAATGAAAGCTATGTTTAATGAGAGTGTCAAACCTTACTTACAACAATTTACAAATGAAATGCTAGTATCTAAGACTTTAAGACTATATGGAATAGGGGAGTCAAATCTGGAATTAGAAATTCTCGATATAATCAATGAACAAACCAATCCAACAGTTGCTTTGTATGCAAAGGAGTTAGAAGTTACAATAAGAATAACTGCAAAAGCTAAAAATGAAAAGGATGCTTTTGAATTAATAAAACCAGTGGAAGAAGAAATAAAAAATAGAGTTGGTAAATATGTATATACTGAAGGTGATATTTCAGTGTCTGAAGGAGAGACTGCATTAGAAGATGCTGTTGCTAAACTTCTTGTAGAAAAAAACTTAACAATAGCAGTAGCTGAATCTTGTACTGGAGGTTTAGTTTCTTCATCTCTTATAAATTATTCAGGAATATCTTCTGTGTTTCTTGAAGGTTGTGTAACATATTCTAATGAGGCTAAAATGAAAAGATTAGGAGTAAAAAGAGAAACTTTAGAAGAATTTGGAGCAGTAAGTGAGCAAACAGCAATAGAAATGGCTGAGGGCGTTGCTAAAGAGCTAGGAGCTAATATAGGCATATCTACAACTGGAGTAGCTGGACCTGGCGGAGGAACTGAAGAGAAGCCTGTAGGATTAGTTTATACTGCAATATATATAAATGGGAAAACAGTAGTGAAAAAAAACATATTTAATGGAGATAGAAGAAAGATAAGATTAAGAGCTACTAGAGATTTGCTTAATGAATTGAGAATACAATTAGAAAAGCTTTAAATTATTATGATATTGGATATATTTAAAGCATTGGTATAATATAAAATCATTTTTGGAGGCTTTTAATTTATGATAAAACATATATTTTGTGATTTAGATGGAACTCTATACGAAAATGGAACTATAACAGAAGAAGATATATCGGCAATTGAAGAAGTAGAAAAAAAGGGTGTGCAGTTTAATGTTGCTACAGGTAGAATATTTAAACAGGCTCGTAATATTATTAAAGACAATTTAGATATGAATGGATATTATATATGTGAAAATGGCTCATTTATATATGATAAAGATTATAATGTAATTTTTAAAAGAACTATAGACGATAATTTAGTGAGAAAAGTTATTGATAGATTTGAGTCAAGTGATGCACAATTGTACTTTAAGTATAAGGGTGATGTAATCGTGGGTAGTGATACAACTGCTTTTAGACACTATTCTAGTGATTTCATAGTTGACCCTGACTTTGAGAAAAGAAGTAGTTTTGATAACCTTATAGGAAATATAGGGGTATGCTCTGAAAATTTAGAAGAGTTATCTAGAATAGAATTGTATCTAAAAAGTGAGTTCAGTGATGTATTAGAAATATATTTTTCTGGAACTTATACTTTAAATATAGTACCTAAAAGTGTATCAAAAAGAGGAAGTATAGAACATGTAATAAAAACTTTAAATGTAAGTCCAGATGAGGTTGCTACTATTGGAGATTCTCCAAATGATATTTGCATGTTGGAAGGATTTAAATACAGTTTTGCAATGTCCAAAGCGAGGGAAGAAGTAAAACAAAGTGCAAATTATATAGTGGATAGTGTGAAAAATGCTATTGATGTTATAATGGCGATAAATAGTTAGATACAAGATTTATATAGTTAATAAAAATTTAATGGAATATATTTTCCTACAAATATATTAAGTAATTAATTTTAGAGATTTTGTTTACTTAATATAAAAAATGACTGTTCTAAAGAATTATAAAATTATCTTTTATATTCTATAGAGCAGTCATTTTGATTATACTTAATTATAAGTTCAAAAGTTCTTAAATTAACCACAATTTGCTATATGATATGATTTTATTGTATTAGATAAAATAGCATCCAATATATAATTTATAACACTATTACAAGTATAAGCTGAAAACTTTAAATCATTCATATAATCAGTTTTCTTTTTATATTCATTGTAAAGCTTAGTAAAAAATTTTTCAAAACCGTTATTTATACTAGTACCTTTAATTTTAGACAAATCAACATCTTTTGCAAATGCTCCAAGTTCTCTTTCATAAGTAACATGTTTATTTAGACTATGTTTAAATTCCCAACGTTCACTATGAGCTACACAGAAAAAATCGCATAGAAAGTGACATATAACTCCTAGCTCTTGGCTAAGTCTGCTTACTGAGAAATATTTAGAAAGACTATCTATAGTAAGACTACACAAATAGTTTATTTTGGAAACAACCATATTAAATGATTCATCTAAATAATGTTTTTTTAACTTATATTTAGAAAAAGCATCTGGCTTTATATTACCATATATAAAGTTTTTTTCACTTATAAAGAATGTTTTATTTTCATCTATATTATCAAGTATTGATTTTGCCATAATAAAATGAGTATTCATTAACATATTTACACCTCGTATAGTTTGTTAGACTTATTAAATATATTATTATGATATGATATTTATGATAAAAGTTTAATGGTAAATATATGAAACTAAGTCAATCATATTTATTTAAATAATTTCAACCATATTCATAATACCAGTAAATGGCCAAATTTACAATATGTAAATAGTGTTAAGTTTTTGTTTATCAAATTTAAAATTAAGTATTAGTATACTTTCTAATTAACCTACTAGCTTTAGATTGAGAAATTTCAAGGTGTTTGGCTACTTTATAAGAGCTGCCAAATTTTTCATAACTATCCAAAATTATATTTTTTTCATATTCCATAATTAGTGTGTCAAGATTTTTATTCTTACAATTAATGGATGTTAAATCAGATACTATATCTTCGTTAATTTGAGATATATTCAATTTATTTTCATTATTGTCAATAGTTACATTTTTTGTAAGTATATTTGGTAAATCATTTACTGTTATATGATTATTTGTGCAGGTAAGTAAGATTTTTTGAATTATATTTTGTAATTCTCTTATATTACCTGGGAATCTATAGTTTGCAATAATATTTATAGCCTCTTTAGAAATAGTTTTATTTAAATTAAAGTCACTTGAATACCTATTAAAATAATATTTTATAATTTCTACGAGATTATCTTTTCTTTCTCTAAGAGGGGGTAATTTTATTTCTATAACGTTTAATCTATAATATAAATCTTCTCTAAACTTTTTTTCCTTTACTTTTGAAATTAAATCAGCATTTGTAGCAGATATAATCCTTATATCAACTTTTTTGTTTTTTAAACTTCCAACTGGGGTAAAAGTTTTATCTTGTATTAATTGTAAAAATTTTGCTTGTAAATTTTGTGGTATATCTCCTATTTCATCTAGGAAAAGAGTACCTCCATCAGCTAATTCTACAAGTCCAACCTTACCCCTGGTACTTGCACCTGTAAAAGCACCTGAAGTATATCCAAAAAGTTCAGATTCAAGGAGTTGTGGAGATATAGTAGCACAATTTATGGTTATAAATGGACCATTAGCTCTATTGCTATTGTGATGTATATATCTAGCAAGTGAACTTTTTCCTGTTCCTGATTCTCCCAAGAGAAGAACACTTACGTCTGTTTTAGAAACATGATTTACTGTATTTATGATAGGTCTCATAACTAGACCATCCATAATTACAGTATCTTCAATTCTAAGAGCAGTTCTATATAATGTTTCTACTTCAGACTTATATTTTTTTACTTGTTTTCTTGTATCTTCAAGTTTATTCTTTATATTATTAAGTTCAGTTATGTCTCTACAATTCTCAACAGTAAATTCTAAGTTTCCATTTTCATCAAATACAGGGGTAGCAGTTATAATGAGTTTTTTTCCTGTTTGAGTATCTTGTTCTAGTGAAAATTTAGACTTTGTTTTTAATACAACTGGTATGGGGCTTTTTGTTGAATATCCAGATTCTTCTAAAAAAGAAACGTTTTTTCCTAAAATATCTTCTTTTTTTAGACCGTAATTTTCCTCAAATGCTTTATTACAATATATTATTATTCCTTTATTATCAGAGGCACATATTTCGTCATGAGAAGCCTCCAATATCTTTTGGTAAAATTCCAAATCTAATTCAAAATTCATTTTTCCGTTGTCCTCCTAAAATTTTAATGATATATTAAAATAGGTTTAATTTGTTAAATATAATTAAAATTTAATATTTATATAATATATAAGTTTCAGTCTATTTTAACTTTAAATAAGTTATATATAACTTATTTTACAATTAAAACAAGTCTAAATCAACTTAAAATGTATATGAAACAAATATGAAAAAATTGAAAATTTATCAGTATTATTGAAAATACTAGGTTTTTGGTGTCGACACATATTGGATTAAAGTGGCATAATTTTTGCTTAACAAAAACGATGTGCATTGACTTAAATAAAATTAGAGGGGATTTTAAAATGGGAGAAAAAAGTAAAGGGTATGTATTTATAGCGACAGCAGGAATATTATGGGCTACACTTGGTTTATTTGGAAAATTTTTAATGGGAAATGGATTGACATCAGAACAGGTAGCATTTACAAGGTTGTTTTTTGGGTTTATAGTTTTGGGAGTATATTCTTCTATAAGAACACCACATATTTTAAAAATAAGTAAAAAGGGAATCATATATTCAATAATAATAGGTATTATATGTCAAGCTATGTTTAACTTATGTTATTTTAAAGCAATTGAAACTGTAGGTGTATCAGTAGCAGCAGTTTTATTATATACTTCACCATTATTTTTAGCAGTATTTTCAAAAATCTGTTATAAAGAGAGCATTACTAGAAGTAAAGTACTTTCACTTATTTTTTGCTTTATGGGTGCAGTTATGGCAGTGACTGGTGGAAGTTTAGATTTTCAAAATTTAAGTGCTTTTGGACTTTTACTTGGTATATTATCAGCAATAGCATATGCACTTATGCCAACTATTAGTAAAAATGCCTTGAAAGAATTCTCAAGTTCGACAATATTAGTATACAGTTTCTTATTTGGAGCTATCTTTATGATTCCATCTGCTAGACCTTGGGAGATACTGTATTATGCTAAAGATTTAAATATTTTATCTTGTATGTTAATGTTAGGTGTTGTACCAGCTGCACTGGCATATATTTTTTATGCAGCAGGTATATCTAAGGGAGTAGAGTTATCTGTTGCAGGTGTTGTGGCATCAGTAGAGCTAGTTGGTTCTGTAATAATTGGTTGTACTATATTAGGAGAAAATTTTTCTTTATGGAAGTTATTTGGAGTGATGCTGATGCTAATATCAGCAGTAGTAGCACTTAATCTTTCTTATGATGGAATAAAAATGTTTTGTAAATCCAACAAGTTAAAGCAGATTGAAAAAACAGAAAGTATTTAGAATTAGAGGTTTAAAGGTATTGAGATTTAAAAACATTGAAATTAATAATGTTACATAAAATTATAGGTAATTGTAGTTAATTTAGAAATATAATAATTGTAGTTAATTTAGAAATATAAATTAAATTTTTTATTATATACTATAAAATATACAAATTAATATCTTGTTTTATAAATACTAAATAACTATAGAGAGAATCATGTTTACATAACTCTTTCTATAGTTATTATTATTTTGATACTGTTTTATGTGCAATACATATACATAATTAAAAAAACTTGCAACCTTGATAAGAATTTCGAGCTTTCAAGGTATCATCAATTTGATTTAAAATTTCCCATTTCTTTAGACTCCATAAAGGGCCAACTAGTTCATCTCTTTTGCCATCACCAGTAAGTCTATGGATTATCATAGTTTCGGGAAGTATTTCTAATTGGTCACATACTAGATTTATATATTCATCTTGTTCCATAAGAGTTAGCATGCCATTTTGTAGCATTTTTTCCATAGGAGTGTCTTTTATAACATGTAATAGATGGATTTTTATGCCATCTACACCCATTTTACCAACAGCTTTTGCAGTTTCCATCATCATATTATAATCTTCGCCAGGAAGACCGTTTATAATGTGTACAACAACCTTTATATTTTTAGCCTTTAGTTTTTCAACACCTTCTACAAACGATTTATAATCATGACCTCTATTTATAATTTTAGATGTGGAATCATGAATCGTTTGAAGGCCAAGCTCAACCCATAAGTTAGTTCTTTTATTTAGTTCAGATAAGTATTCTACAACATCATCTGGCAAACAGTCAGGTCTTGTTGATATTGAAAGACCTATGACATCATCTAGTTCTAATATGGTTTCATACTTTTCTTTTAAAATTTCAAGAGGAGCATACGTATTTGTATAGGCTTGAAAGTAACCAATATATTTTGCATGAGGCCATTTTTTTAACATCATTTCTCTTATATTATAAAATTGACTAATAAGATTATCTTTAGGGTTACCAGCAAAGTCACCAGAACCTTCCTTGCTACAATAGGTACATCCACCATAGCCAATACTTCCATCAATGTTTGGGCAAGTAAATCCTGCATTTATTGATACCTTAAAAACTTTTTCACCAAAAGTATTTCTAAGATAATAATTCCAAGTATGATACCTTTTATTATCAAAAGCATATTTAAATTTATCCAAAGTAATCACCTATTTCTAATAAAATTGTACACTGGACTTGTACAAAAAACATATTACCATAAATATATAACTTAAACAAATTCTATTTTAAATTATATGAAAATAATGCAAGAAAATATTTAATATTTTCTTGCATTATTTCCAGAAAAGAATAGAATTAGTCCAAATAATATTATGAAAAAAGACATTATTGATACTATAAATCTAGATAGAAAAAGTGGAGACAGTATAAGACATATGCCAAATAGAGTCTTAATTATATTCCAAGTTGTAAATTTAGAATATGGATTGTTTTTGCTATTTACAAGTGCCACCAATTGATTAAATATTAAATAAAATCCTAAAAATAATGAAAATATACTTTGTATTTTTTGCGGAAATATAAAAAGTAATATACATGCAATTATTAGAATCCATTGAACATTAGTAGATGGCTTAATTTCTTCTTTAGTAGCATATCTTTTTAATTCATTGATATTTTTTAGATTTAAATATGCAAAGAATAAAAGAGCAATACCAAAAGTCCAAGAAATTAGTTTTATCCCTAATGTCTTAAATGTAAGGCATAATACTCCTAATACGATGAGTAATACTCCCATTAACATAAACTTAGTAGCATTTTCTTTTTTATTAAAGTTATTAAAATCGATATTAAAATTTGTGTACATAAAATCACCTCCAAAATCAATAGAACAATTATAACAGAAATTTATATTCAAATAAAGTCACCAAGTATAAAAATTAAACTGTACTTAGTAATTAATTGATAGGTTGTATCATAAACTTTTATTAATAGAATTATATAGGAGGAGGTTTGTCCATGACAAAATTATGGGCAATAATATTTGCATTATTAGCAGGTGGGTCTACTGCTCTTGAAGCCTTTATAAATGGAGAACTAGGTAAAAGTACAACAGCGTTAGTTGCAACATTTATAAGCTTAACTGTAGGGGCAATATTTTTTTTGGCAAGTATAATAGTTACAGGTGATTTAAAGTGTTTGGTGTCTATAAATGGTTTTAACTATAAGTTATTACTAGGGGGAGTATTTGGTGGGCTAATAATATATTTTACAGTAAAAGCAATTCCAAATTTAGGCGTATCAAATACACTTATATTAACTCTTGTATCTCAAGTTCTAGTTGGTTTTTTTATTGATAGCGTGATTTTAGGACAAGAAACAATGCATTTATACAAGTACATAGGTGTTATACTTTTAATATTGGGAACATTTTTTATAGTAAATTAGTAATTTAAAGTACTATATAATTTGCTATACAACTCAGATATTTGGTATAATTATGGTAACAAAACAAAGTTAGATGAAAGAGGTGTTAGAATTGGCTGATGAAAAATTTGTAATGTCATTTAGTGGTGGTAAAGATAGTATATTAGCATTAAATCGAATGTTGAAAAAAGGATATAAGCCTGTGGCACTCTTGACAACTATAAGTGAAGAACATGGGAAATCATGGACACATAATTTAGAATATAATATGCTTAAACAGGTAAGTAGCAATATAGGATTACCTTTATTAGTTGCTGAGTGTGGAGTAGAAGGATATGAAGAGAGTTTTGAGAGAGCTTTAATAAAAGCTAAAAATATGGGAGCAACAATATGTGCATATGGAGATATAGACATAGAAAGTCATAGAAAATGGGATTCTGATAGATGTGATGCAGTTGGTATGAAAGTAAGTTTACCATTGTGGCAAGAGAGTAGAGAAAATTTAGTATATGAATTTATAGAAAGTGGATTTTGCAGTGTTGTAACAAAAGTAAACTTAAAGTATCTAGGAGAGGAATTCTTAGGAGAAAAATTGACTAGAGAGCTTGTGAAAAAGATAAAAGATGCAGGTGCTGACCCATGTGGCGAACATGGTGAATACCATACATTTGTAGTGGATGGTCCAATATTTAAAAAGCCTGTAGAGTATGAAGTGAAAGGAACTTCAACAAAAGATGGTTATGGATATTTAGAAATAAAATAATTACATAAATAAAATACCTATTATATAATCCTAGTTTTTGCAAAGGTCTAATTTTTGCAAGATTGTATAATAGGTATTTTTTATTTTATATATTTTACATAATATTCTTTAAGCAACCTTATTTAGATTAGAGTCTAATGTAGAATAATTTTTTTTTAGGAAAACTATTGATAAAATAAGGCATATAAATTCTGAAACAATAGTAGTCATCCATATTCCTTGACCGCCAAATATTAGTATCATTGAAATTAGACTTAGAACAACTATTACAAGTCCTCTACCAAGGGATATAACAGTAGAAATTGATGGTTTTTCTACTGAAACAAAGAATCCAGAAATTATTACGTTAATTCCTACAAGTAAGAAAGATATAGAAAATATTTTAAATACACGAATTCCTTCATTGAATAGTACGGTTTCCTCTGGGTGTATGAATAAAGAAACTATTGGTCCTGAAAAAGCCATACAAGTTGCAAATACAGCAATTGATGCTATTATTGTGGCTTTTATCCCCATCTTTAATAATTTTTTTACGTTATCTATATTCCCTGCACCGTAATAAAAACTAGTAAGAGGTTGCATACCCTGAGTTATACCCATCATAGTCATAAGTACCAATGTATTTATATAATTTATAACACTGTAATAGATAAGAGCACTTTCACCAATATATTTAGTAAGACTCAAGTTAAAAAGCAAGACAACTATACCACAACTTAATTCAGTAGTCGAATCTGGGAAGCCTATAAATATAATTTTTCTAAGTGTTTTGAAATCGACTTTAAATTTTGAGAAATTCAAAGTTGAGTTTTTTCTTAAAAAATGTATCAAGAAAAAAACAGTAGAAAAGACTTGAGATAGACCTGTCGCGATGCCAGCACCTTTTACACCCCATCCAAATTCAATTACAAATAAGTAATCAAGTACGATGTTTGTAAGAGCAGATATTATTACACCAACAGTAGCTAATATTGGGAATCCATCAGTTTTTATTATAACTTCTAGAGAGTAAGATACTATAAAGAAGCCATTAAAAAATATTATTATTCCTAGATAATCTTTAACCATACCAATTGTAGATTCTGTGGCTCCTAAAAATAATGCTAATCTGTCTAAATTAAAAAAAGTTATAGCTAAAATAATTATAGATAATATAATTATTGATACTAAGTTGAATGAAAAGACTTCATTTGCAGACTTAATATCTTTTTTGCCAAGATAAATTGCAATTATAGTAGATGCACCAGTTGAAAATAACAGAGAAACTGCAAATATAAAATTAATAAATGGCATTGATATGTTTACAGCAGCTAAAGCTAATTCACCAACTCCTTTACTTACAAATATTCCATCAACCATTGTATATAATGAGAAAACCCACATTGCAACTACAGATGGTGCTAGGTATTTAAAAAACCTCTTACCTAGGCTCATGTTTTCGTCTATAGATATTTTAGTATCCATTTATTACCACTCCTTGTAAATCTATTATAAAAATATTAAACTATTAATTAATAATTTTATTTCTAGTATAAATGATAAACTATGGTATAGTACTAATGTCAACAACAAAGAGTAAATAATTATAAATTTTATTAAATAATAGTAAATTCAAGTGTTTTATAAGTAGATTTTATTATCTATATTGCTGATATTTAACTGACTAATAAAAAAAGTACTTAAAATGGCATTTAGCTGACCATTATTTGAATAATATTTTACTTATATTTTCACATGCTTCTTTGTCCATTTCTTCTAATAAGTAATAATATCTATTCATATTTATTTTTATATCTGCATGCCTAATCTTCCTGAAACAGATTTTATATTAGTACTTATTTATATAAAGTGAACTTCATATTATAAAAGGAGTATTCAATGAAAACTAAAATTAAAATATTAAGAATTTCCATTGGAATGACACAACGACAACTTGCTGATTTAGTTTATGTGAGCGAGAGAACAATTATTTCTATAGAAAAAGAACAGTATGCTCCTTCGCTCATGCTTGCTTATCGTATTTCAGAGGTATTTGGCACAACAGTAGAAGATTTATGCTATCTTAAAGAAAATAAAGAGTTGGAGGATAAACAATATGAAAATTTATAATAAAAAAGGTTTTACCTTTGGTGTTTTGGCTACAATATTAGGAATATGTAGTTTAACAAAAGATATTATATATCCTGAAGATTGGCTAACACTGCAAATTAAGCATGTTGTATTTTCTATAATAATTTTATTATTTGGGATTATAACTCTTATTCGGGCATTTTCTAAAAAAGCTACACAAGAAGATAGGATTGAATCTATGGATGAAAGAAATCGTCTTATAAAGTTAAAAAGTGAAGCTAAGAGTGGAAATATTATGTTTTGGATTACAACAATTATTAGTATATGTAGCTTTTTATTTTATTATTTAACAGAAAATATATTGTATATGTTTATTTTTATTCCAATTGCAATTCTAAGCATGATGTACATTATTATAGAGTTTATTTCATACTTATATTATGAAAAGCGTGAATAAAAATATATCAACTAATTTTATAAATAATACTATAATAATCTAGGATTGTTTAACAAGTACAGTTTATATATTATAATAAAATAAATTATTAATTGTACAGAGAGGTGAGTTGCATGGCATACATATGTTTTGATGATGTTTGTTATTATATATTAAAAGAAGCAATGAAGCTAAAGTTAATACCACATAATAAAATTGTAGTATTTGAAGATGATTTATCAATAGGTGATATTTCAGATGTAAATAATTATGAATTAAGAAAAGATATTTTTAAAGTTAGAGCTGATTTTGAAAATAATCCTAAACTATTATTCAAGCCCAATTTATTAGAAGATAGAAGCTTGGTAAAACATAGAGACATAATAATATGGTGTGCAAATAACTCAAGGGATTTATGTGGTGTATATTATATAGTGAGTAAGTTTCAAGATAAAAACATAAAAATTGCATTAATAGATGAAAAAAAGATAGAAGATGGTATAATGAAATATTCGTTTACTAGTGAAATGTCTCCAGAAGATACTTATTTCTTTTTAAACAAGGCATCAGAAATTGAATTTAATGAAAAGCTAGAAATTAAAAATAAATGGGATGTATTAGTTAAAGAAAATACTATTTTTAGAGCATTGATAGGAAAAGAAATTAAAAGTGTTGAAGAAACTTATTTTGATAAATATATACTAAAAAATATTAGTGATAAATGGAAACCCTTAATTGAAGTTGTTGCAGAATCTTTGCTTGAAGATGAAATGCGTGTAAAAGATTGGTTTATACTTTGGAGAATAATGAATTTGGTAAATTTAAAAATAGTAGAAATTAAAGGAAGTAAAGATGATTTATATTCTGATACTGAAATAAGAAAAATTTAAGTATTTGGAGGTGAAGACGATGAATTTTTGGGAAGGAATAGACAATGAATTGTTAGGTAAAAACTACACTTGTGGATATTGTGGTTGCTATGTAGGAAGTGAAAAAGGTTATGAAGGTATTTATCGTACTAGTCCAGAAAAAGAGGTTGAAATAAGCATATATGTATGTCCTAGTTGTGGTAATCCAACTTATTTTGATAAAGACAATAGACAGTATCCAATGTCCAAAGCTGGGAATGATGTATTACATATTAATAATAAAGATGTTGAAAATTTATATGAAGAAGCTCGAAATTCATTTAGTGTAAATGCATTTACATCAGTAGCTTTATGTTGCAGAAAGTTATTAATGAATGTAGCAGTACATTTAGGTGCTGAAGAAAATAAGACATTTATATTTTATGTTGAATGGCTTGATAAAAAGAATTATATATTGCCTAATTCTAAAAAATGGGTGAACCAAATAAGAAAGATAGGAAATGAAGCTACTCATGAAATTTGTATTGTAAGCGAGGAAGATGCTAAGAAGACATTAATTTTCACTGAAATGTTGTTAAAGATAGTCTATGAATTTCCAGCTATGGCAGAATAATAGGGAGAAGATGTATTTTGGCATTTAATACATAATAGATTTTATAAATGGAGTAGATTGTATACCAGTAGAAATGAAGTATAGTATATGTGCAACAGCTATGAACCTGAGCTTAATATTTAAAAATTATGAATGTGAAAGTTTCTAAGAAAAAATTTGCATTTATAGACAGGCAATTTTATATTTAAAATAAAAAGTGAACTCTTTTAAGAGTCCACTTTTTTATATAAATAAGTTGTTATTTGATAGACTATATTAATATTAAGTATTTGTAATAAAATATTTATAATCTGATATTTTTATATACTTAAAGTTTAATTCTTACCATAAACTTGTTCTTTAGTAAAATAACCATTATCAATGAGTATTTTATCTAAATTCTCTTTAGTAACCAGTTGACCAGTTATAAGGTTAGCTTTAATTGTACTACCACTTTGATTATCAAATTCTGAATTTACATTTATAGTTTCATTCTTTACCATATGAACTGCTTCATTCACAGCAGTACAGGCAAGCTCATTTAAATCCATATATATTGTGACATCTTGTGTACCTTCAACAATACGTTTAGCAGCATCTATTTCTGCATCCATACCAGTAATAACTACATGTTTTGAAATTCCTAATTCTTTTAATGCATCAACACATGCTCCTGCTATTTTATCATTTGGGGCAAGAATAGCATCTATATTGTTATTATTAGAACTTACTGCTTCAATGACCATCTTCTTTGCTTCATCAGGAGACCAACCTTTTACAGGAGCATCCAAAAGAATATTTATATTGTCTTTAATAGGAGAGATATATCTCATTGCTCCTTGGTACAATAATTTAGCATTATTGTCACCAGGGTCACCTTGAAGTATAATATAATCTCCATCATAAACTATTTCTGAAAGGTATTGACCTAATCTCTGTCCAATTCTACTACTATCATATCCTACAAAGAGGTCAACTTTTTCACCCAAAACAACACGAGCATAATTTATAACTGGTACATTTTTTTCCTTAGCATAATCTAATATTTCTTGAACTTTATTTACATCACGTGGAGTAATAATAAGGACATCAATTCCATTATCTATCATTTCAAAACAATCTTGTTTTTGTGTCTTTGGTTTATCTGTTTGATTAAGGCGTACCTCTATATCAGCACCAAGTTTTTTAGCTTGTTGCTCCATATATTCTTTTTCATGTTGCCAACGTGTGGCACTTCCAACACCAAAAGAAACACCAATTTTTACATTTTGTTTTTCACTTTCACATCCTGACAAACTAACTAAAAAAAGAACTGCTATACAAATCAAACTTATAATACGTTTCATTATATTTTTCCCTCCTGATAAAGTCTCTCAAAATCTTGCTCACTTATAGGTTTTGAATAGAAATAGCCTTGTGCAATAGAACATCCAAACTCTCGCATAAGCTCTACATTTTCTATATTCTCAACTCCCTCTACTACCACCTTGATATTTAGACTTCTTGCCATCTGAGTAATGGCAGCAAAAATAGATTTTTGTCTATCACTATTTGCAGTATCTTTTAAGAAGCCTCTATCAATTTTCAAAATATCTATGTCCATATCTTTTAGCATATGTAGTGAAGAATAACCAGAGCCAAAATCATCCATAGAAATTTGAAGCTTATTATCATGTACTTTGTTTATAAATTCTTCAATCATTTTATAATTATCAAAAATTATAGTTTCAGTAAGTTCTAATTCAATTAGATGAGGTGGTACTTTATACTCATCTAATTTTTGAAGAAGTACATCTAAGAAGTCATTATTAAGAAAGTGCATGCGCGAAAAGTTTACAGAAATTGGAACACAATTCACACCTTTTTCTAAATTTCTCTTAATAAATTTTAGAGTCTTTTCAAATATAGTCATATCAACAGCTGTAATTAATCCAGTTTTCTCACATACTGAAATAAATTCACCAGGAGGTCTTAATTTTCCATCATCAGTTCTCCAACGTGCCAATGCTTCAGCACCAACTAATTTGTGACTATTAATATCAACTTTAGGTTGATAGAAAGGAATAATTTCATCATTATCAAGTGCCTTTTCAATAGCTCTCTTTATTTGTTCATTGTGAATCATCTGTTTATCAAACTTCTCAGAGTAAATTTCCACTCTTTTGTATCTCATCCCTTTAATTTTTTGAGCTGCCATGTTTGCTTTATCAACCATAAGATTGATGCTTTCATCTCGATTAATAATTGGATATAAACCAGCAGAAAGGTATACTGTAACACCTTCTATCTTTAATTCTGAATCAAATAAGGAATTAAGTCTTTGTTCAGAGGCATCTTCTAGAAGAACAACAAAATGGTCACTATAAACTCTAGCAACTTGTTCATTTATAGAAAGTCTCTTAGTATAAATCTCATTAATTTTTCTTAAAATTTTATCTCCAACATCAAATCCGTAAAAATTGTTTATGTATTTAAAATTATCAATATCAAAAGTAAAAATATAAAATTGCTTGTTTGTATTTGTGCGTAGGAGATTTTGTAAATCAAACATAAATTTTGTATATGTATTGCCTTGTGTAATAGTATCTACAAATGCAATTTTTTTTAACTTAGTCTGCTGTTTTTCTTTTAAATATAAAAAATATATCATGCTAAAACCAAAAAACATTACAACAACCAATAAAATAAAATAGAATAACTTAATAACAATATTTGTATTTGCTGAAACTGCGTTAGTAGATACACTTGAGATTAAATACCAATCATAGACTTTGTCTATAGGAGTATAAGCAGAAAAATATTTTTCACCATTTAGCTCTGTTTCCATAATACCTGAATGATTGTTTTGTATATCTTTCTCTAGACTCTTAGAAACCTCTGGGTTCTGTAAAAAAATCATTCTATAATAGTTATCAGATTCTCTATTGTATATATCCTGCTCAGAACTTATAAGAATGTATCCTTGACTATTAATAATGTACATATGACCTTTTTCAGAAAATAGAGAAACTGAACAGAGATTATACATTTCTTTCAGTGTATACTGTTTTTGAATTGAGCCAATAACTTCTCCATGAGATTCTATAGGAACACTTATAACAAAAATGTCCTCTCCATCTAATCTAGAAACTATTCGTTCAGATATGTTTTGAATCCCCTTAGAAACTAGCTTAAAATAGTGCCTTCCTGAAATATCAAGTTCTTTGCCATTTGGAAAAGTTGCCTTTCCATCTTCTGATGCAAAGAAAAGTCTATCATCATTTTTTTCTTTTGAATAATTTAAAGCTATAGATTTTAAACTATCCTGACTTTTGTCTTTTGATTGTGAAAATCTTTCTGACACTTGGTTGGAAACAAGGTCTAAATTATTAACCTCCATCATTAATTTATTTGTAATTACATCTTTATTTTGTGTTACAATTTCAGTTAAATTAATTTTAACATCTGATTGCAGTAAATATTGTACATAGTTCATTAGATAGAAAACTGCAATTGCCATTAAAATATCCACAAAGACTGTAAGTAAAAACGGAATATTCTTTAAATTTTTTGTTTTCATCATATAGTAATCCTTTCTGCAGATGAAAGATGTTTTAAATAGTATCAGTATATCATCGATATAATTCATAGGCAATAATATAAGCCAAAAATATATTTAAAAATGATGATTAATTTATATAAAAAATAAAATTAAAAATAAACTGGCTTTATGTCTTTAGATAAATTTATTTTAAAAATTTATATGGAATTAGGGAAGGAGTTTAAATATAAAGTTTCGAAAGGTTTATTTATATAAAATAATCATAAAGTATATGATGATTGTTTTTAAATAATCATATACTTTATGATTAATATAATTATAAATAACAATACCTAAGTTATAAGTTATTTTTAGGCAAAGATATAATATAATAATTTTATTATTCACATATGCTATAACGATTTTTTCCAGCTGCTTTTGATATATACAGAGCTTTATCAGCTTTAGAAAATAAATCTTTATACGATTTAATTGAATCATTAACAAAAGCAATGCCAATGCTTAGTGTTATTTTATGATTATCTTTCACTTTTATTTTACTTGTATCATTTAAAATATTATTAGTAGCTTTGATTACTAAATCATTTGTTAATGATTTTATAAATATCATAAATTCATCTCCACCAATGCGAGCAACTATATCTTTATCACATGTGTTTTGTAGTAATATTTTTGATACAGCAACTAAAACTTCATTCCCCTCTAAATGTCCAAAAGTATCATTTACAGTTTTAAAATCGTCAATATCAATAACTAATAGAGCATCACTAGTTTTTTTATCAGAACTACAGAAGTACTCTTGTATAAAGTTTTCTGATACTCTTTGATTGTATAGTTGTGTTAGTGGGTCACGTTGAGCTTGATTAATTAAAATTTCTAATTTAGATTTATCTTCAGTTATATCTTTCAAAACACCAATTGTTTTGATAGGATTATGGTCACTATCATAGATAACTGAGCATTGAACACGAATCCATCTCCATTCATCTCTAGTTAATGAGTTTAATTGTCTTATTTCAATTGTCTCTCTAAGGTTTCCACGAAGTACTTCTAGTAATTTGCCAATATCATCAAGATGAATGATTGCTCCAGACTCTAACAATTTAGAATAATTTTTTGTTTCAAAGTTTTCTAATTCAATTTTCTTGTCAATTTCTACACGTTGGTACTTTATAAAATTATCATTTCCAATGTCATATTCAAACATAATGTCTGTAATATTTTGTAGAGCAATACGATAGCGTTCTCTTTCTAATTTTAGTTCAGATTCGATATTTTTTAGTTGAGTGATGTCAGTAATAATACTATTAATTTTTACTACACCGTCATTATTTAATGATTTCATTCCAGAATCCAATACCCACATTAATGTTCCATCTTTTTTGCGTATTCTATATTCAGTTGAATATGTAGTTCCATTCGCAAAACATCTTTCACAATCTCCTAGTGCTTTAGGCAAGTCTGGTGGATATACAGCTCCTACTGCGGTACCACCACTCATTTCGATAAACTCATCATAGGTATATCCCAATATTTTAGGCAATCCTTCATTAACATAGAAAAAGGAGAATGTATCATCATCATTGCTACCCTTTAATCCACCATTGATATTATTTGTAATCATTTCAATAACTTCTGTTTTTTCTTTTAACAATCTTTGTAAATAATCATAACTTTGTGTTCCAATTTTAGTAGGGAAGTATTCATCAATTTGCATTTCACCATAAGGATTTGATATATGCATGTGTTTTACTAGTAATCTTTCTCTATCTTCAATTATCTCAAATGTGCAACGTTGATTTACTTCTAAGACCATTTGTGCATTTTCTTTAGTACTAACAGTATATTTTCCTAATACCATACATCTATTTTTATCTTCACTTACAATTTCAAATGTATCATTACTTATATCACAAGAAGGTACTTCATTTTGACCTGCATAAAAATAATCTTTTATTTCATTAAAAGAAGTGAGAAATTCCTGTTCTCCTGGTCCAATCCATGTGATATCTTTAGAAAGGTGTTTTAATATTTCATCAATATCTCTATTTACATAAAAGTTTATTATAATATGTTTTGCAAATTTAGGTGCTTTTTTTAGGAGTATACTCATGATATTCCCCCTTTCTTTTTATTATACATCTCAGTTATATTATACATTAATATACTTAAATTAAAAATGTTGTTAAACAATGTTTTATATAAGTATATCATCATAGATTCAAAATTTTTTACTCTATCAACAATATAACTTAATGAAAGATGCTTACATTTATAAAATACTTTGAAAAATTTATTTAAATATATTAGTTTCTTTAAAATAAAGTGTTTTGGATTAGACTTCTGTTAAATTTTTTATTTTATTTATATCTATATACATACCTTGTGCAATAGCTCTTCCGTCAATTGCATATAGATTACATTGTGTATACATAACTGTAACAATTTGACCATCGCGCTTTATAAATCTATATAAAAAAGGTTCAATTTTATTTGTATCAATCATTTCCAAACTCTTTTTATAAATAAAGTCTAAATCGTCTGGATGAACAATTGTTCTTAAGTTACCACCCATCTCACCAAAAAATTGTTCTTTTGTATAACCTATAATATCAAACATTTCTTCATTCATATAAGTAATAATCATATCACCAAATAAATCATAACGAATTATACCTACAGGTAACATTGAATAAAATTGTGATAAAATATTACTTTCATCAAGATGAGTGTTTGTCATTTTAGGTATAGAATATGATTCAAACTCATTTATATAGCCAGCTGTTTTAATTAAGTCTAGGTTTAATTTTTTTAAAAGCAATCTATTTTCTGAAATTATACAATTTGCACTAAAATAGAAATTACTATACTTTTGATATTCAGCAGACTCATCTGATAAAACAGCTTCTCCACTAATTAATAATAAATTTGAGTCAGTATCATGTGGAGTTATACTTTTATAAAGAATAGAAAATTTTTTACCTTTAATATGTTTCTCAAAGTGTTCTATTATTTTAGCAAAAGATGTAATTTCCGTTTTGCTGTAAAAGTCAGACCATTGAATATCTTCAGTTACATTTGATTTTAGTTTTTTCATGTCTTGCATAATAAAAAATTCATCAAATATCTTTTCTACTAAGGATTTTCCTATATCAGAATATTTTATAAACATTTCTCCTGAATTATTTTCTTTAGATAGTAATTTTTCAAATTGAGCACATTCCATAGGTTTTGCATAATAATAACCTTGAGCAATATCGCAATTTATACTTTTAATAAATTCTACATGTTGTTCTGTCTCAACACCTTCACACACTGTAAGCATTCCAAGAGCTCTTGCAATATTTATTATAGAGTATAAAATTGTTGCATTTTTGAAATCATTCAAATTATGAGATAAAAATATTCTATCAATTTTGATTACATCAAAAGGTAGATTTTGCAACATACCAAAAGATGAATATCCAGAACCAAAATCGTCCATAGATACAGAAAAACCATAAGAACGAAGCTCATTTAAATGTTGAATAATAGTATTTGTATTTTCTAGCAATACATTTTCTGTGATTTCAATGCTGAAATTTGATGTAGAAACACTATACTTTTCGGTAATGCCTTTTAGCATACTTGGAAAATTAGGATTAAAAAAGTGAAGACGAGAAAAATTACAACAAATTGGAACAAAAACATCATTGTTATCAATCCATCTTCTTATATTTTTGCAGTTTTCTTCAAATAAATATAAATCTAATTCTGTTATTAAACCAAATTGCTCAAATAAAGGTATAAACTTATCTGGAGTAAGAAGTCCTTTAATTGGATGTCTCCATCGAGCAAGAGCTTCACATCCTACTATAGTATTGTTTTTTATATTATAGAGTGGTTGATAAAATGCTTCAATTTGTTTAGTTTGTAAAGCATGTGATATTTCGTATAAAAATTCTTTATCATTTTCCAATTTGTTATAAAAATTATTATCATCAAAATCAAATGGTATGTATCTATTTTTACCTTCTATTTTGGCCTTTTTTAAAGCACTGTATACTTGATTGAAAATCACTAAAGTAGTTACATTTGGTTCGCCATCCCAAATAGTACTACCAATACTAAATGTAACATTAGAGTGTATTTCTTTTTCATTAGGAAGTTGTACTTTTAATTCTCTAGCACTCTTTATAATGGTTGTACCTATATTATCTAGTTCTTCATTTGATACATTAGGAATTACAATTAAAAATCCTTCACCTTTTAGATAAGCAACTATTCCATTTGATTCTGGAATAAAGTACAACAGTTCTTGAGTTAGGTTGATTAATAGATTTTCTCCAACCAAGTATCCATATATATCATTAAATAATTTAAAGTTATCAATATTTAATAACATAACTCCAATATGTATATTTTTTGAAATACAGTCATCAATATATTGGTATACAAACTCCCTGTTTGGTATTTTAGAAAAAAAATCTATTTCATTTGAGACTTTTAATTTATAATCTCTATTATCTAATTCATTAGCTAATAGTTCTACCTTTTTATTTAACATTTTTATATAATCATAATTTTGCATGGTATTCCTCCATAAGATATTTGAAATTTTGACGATAAACACATTTATGCTAAAAATATTTAAATGTTAATTTATAAATAATTTGACTAATCTATTTTTAATAAGTATTTCAAACTTAGATGTATCAACTTACTTGTTATAATATTAAAAATAAAAATTTTTTAGTCTAGTAATAATCTTAGATAAAATTAGTTAATTATTAAGTTCGAGTATTGAAAGATTTCCTTTTTGAATGCAATTATATCATATTTTTTTATAAATAGATAGATTGCAGATTATGCAGTTGACACTATAGAACTCATTATAGCTAATATTAATTTTAATAATTTTATGAATAAATAATTTATTTATAATTAATTTATTATAAATAAATTCGTATCATAGCAATGATTTCATATACTTAATTTCAGTTATTTGAATTAAGTCTAATTTTATATTTTTACTATAATAAATATTAACTTACTAAATCAATAAAATGATAATTTATAGAAATTTATTTTAATATAAAAAATCTTGTAAAAAAGACATAATATCTATAGGTGTAAAAAACTACAAATCTAAAAATGTTGTTTATAAAGATTAAAATTAGAAATATTATAATAGGAAAATAAATAGATTTTAATGGGTGATTACAGATTACTTATTTTCGTATCCTTGTTTTAGAGGTATTTTTAGTATATTCTAAAACTATAGTTATAGATAGAAACATATAGATTATAAAATAAAAATAAGATTATGGAGGATTTTATTGTATAAATGAAAGATTACTATAAAATAGGAGAGATATCTAAAATATATGGAATTGGAAGAGATTCATTAATGTATTATGAAGAAATAGGTATTCTAAAGCCAGTTAGAGATGTAAATGGATATAGAATGTATAACATATCAGATATATGGAAACTAAATTTAATAAAAGAGTTTAGAAGTTTGAATTTTCCAATGAAAAAAATAAAAGAATATTTAGATGATAGAAGTATAGAGTCTACAAAGAGCATTTTAAATGAAGAGTTAGAATTAATTGATAAAAAAATATTTGAACTTATAAGTCATAAGGAAAATATTATAAAAAGATTAAGTTCAATTGAAAGTGTAATTCAAAATACAAAAATAGATGAGATAGAGGTTGTATATATAGAAAAAAGAAAAGCTTTAGAGTTAAATGCTGATATAAAAAGAGATGAGGATTTTGATTTTTTGATTCAAAAATTACAAAAAGAATACGAAGATAGATTTAATATACTTGGAAATAATAATATTGGTTCTGCTTTTTCTACTGAGGCAATCAGCAAAGGTATATTCAATGAGTTTAAATCTGTATTTTGTTTTTTAGAGAATAGTGAGGAAATATATAATATAGTTTTTGATGAGGGATATTATGTAACTTTAAACTATGCTGGAAGCAATTCTAATAATAAAATATATATGGAAAAGGTGTTTAAATTTATAAAAGAAAATAATTATAAAGTAATTGCTGCACCTATAGAAATATACAAGATAGATATACATGAGACTGGGATTGTAGAGGAATTTGTAACTGAAATTCAAGTACTTGTAACTAAATAATTAAATTTTAATTGATGATAAAATAATATAAAAATTCTGGATTAAATAATGTGAAAATAGACTAGTGATTATCTAGTCTATTTTTATTTGGTAAAATTGTACCCTTTACATTTTGTTCAAGTTTTATCTACAGTATATAATAGTAAAGTAATAAACTTACAATCAATAAAATAAAGAAGGTGTTTGTATGTATAAAATAGGTGAAGCTTCAAAAATAACTAAAATATCATCTAGAATGCTCAGATATTATGATAAAGAAAATATATTGAAACCTAGTCACATAGAAAATAATGGATATAGATACTATACAGAGGGAGACATTAATGTAATATCAAAAATCAAAAACTTAAGAAGGTATGAATTTACTTATGAAGAAATAAAAGATATATTCGATAATAATAAATATGAAAGTATAGATATATATATCAATAAGATTGAAGAATTAACAAAAAAGGTAAATACATATGGGTATTTAATTTCAGAAATAGAAGAAAAGGTGAAATTTAAAGATATAATCATAAATAATTATGATATTAATATTTGTGAACGACAATCAGTTAATACATTGTGCCAAAAAGCTATTATTAATTATAAGGATATAGGAGAATTTATAGAATCTTGCTATAATGCGATTTCAAAAAACAAATCTAATAAAGTTGGATATTATTATGTAATGTTTTACAATAATGAAAATGTAGATGAAAACACATATGAAATAGAATATTATCAACCTATTATAGATAATAAAGATATAAAAGGATTTAATAATAAGGTAATTGAAAGCGGTACATATATTAGTACAATATGTTATGGAGATTATGAAAATTTAACTGGTGCTTATTCTGCTTTGTACAAGTGGATTAAAAATAACGATTTTAAAATTAAAGGAAATTTTGTTGAAAAATACTTTGTAGACTCATTATTAACTCCATTTAGCTACGAATTTATAACAGAAGTATCTATAAAAGTTTCAAAAGATTAGTTGACCTTGACATTATGATAACCTTTATACTTGAAATATAAAAATAGAGGAGGTTATTATGAATAAGAGAATTTTAATGCTGGGATTATCACTACCATTATTATTGATGATAAGAGAATTTACAAAAGGATATGAAAACAAAACCATAAATCAAAATAATCAACAAAAGTATTATATGCCACTAGAAGATGAAGAACATGAAGGAACTTGGTTGCAATGGCCTCATAGTTATACTTATGGGAAAAAATATCAAAATGGAATAGAAGATGTATGGGTAAATATGACAAAGTCTTTAGTGAAAGGTGAGAATGTTCATATAGTAGTTTATAATAAAAGTGAAAAAGATAGAATAGAAAATTTATTGAAAAAAGAAAATATTGATATGAATTATATAGATTTTTATATTTATAAAACTGATGATGCTTGGATAAGAGATAATGGTCCTATATTTGTATATGATGAAAGCGATGAACTTGTAATATTAGATTGGGGATTTAATGGTTGGGGAAGAAAAGAGCCATGTAGTAAATCAAATCAAATTCCTAAAAATATAAGTGAAGACTTAGGAGTGAAAAGTATAAATTTAAAAGAAGTAGTTTTAGAGGGTGGAGCAATGGAACTTGATGGTGGTGGAACATTTCTAGCAACTAAAAGTTCTATAATAAATAAAAATAGAAATAAAAACTTAAGCCAAGGTGATATAGAAAAATATATAAGAAGATATTATGGTGTAGAAAAATTTATATGGTTAGATGGTGTGGTTGGAATAGATATAACAGACTTTCATATTGATGGATTTGCAAAATTTTATGATGAATCAACAATAATTACATTAAATGAAAAAGGATTGATAGATTGGGGTCTAAAACAAAACGATATTAATATATTATTGAATTCAACTAATGAAAAAGGAGAAAAGTATAATTATATATATCTACCACTTACACAAAATAATGTTAAATTAAAAAATGGAAAAAACTTAGAATATCAAGGTTCATATATGAATTTTTATATAGGTAATAAAGTTGTATTAGTTCCAAATTACGATGACCCAAATGATAAAGTTGCAAATCAGATTATACAAGATTTATATCCTGATAGAAAAGTAATAGGAATAGATATAAGAGAGTTGTATAAAGATGGTGGAATGATTCATTGTGTAACTCAACAACAGCCTATAGATATAGTTAAAAATAGAGAATAATAGAGTGTGATATGAATTGATATTGGCAGAGTATTTATGGACAAAAGATTCTTTAATAAGTAAAAGAAAAATTTAAGAGTTTAGAAGAAAATCATTAATAAGACACATTATTGTTTAACAAAGAAAAATGGAGTGGCAATTTTTTTGCCACCCATTTGCCACTACATTTTCAAATCGGTGGCAAATTGTATCATTATAGTTGTTTTTTATATTTCTAAAGTTTCTATAAGAGGGTTATCACTAAATAATTTTAATAAATTTGTTTTTTTGTATCCTTTAGGTAACTTAGTATATATAACTATTTCTAACCAATCTCCATCAAGACGTTTAATATTCATGTTTATAATTTCAATATTAGATTTCTTAAATTTCTCCTCAATGTACTCTATAGAATCAGTGCTATTAGAAATTTTGAGAGAAACTTGTTCTGCTGTAGGAAGTTTCATCCATTTCCTATCTCTATGGAGTAATATCTGTACAATAACAATGATAATACTTGAAACAATACCTAATAAATATAGTCCAGAGCCAATAGCAAGCCCTGTACCAGCTGTTGCCCATATACCAGCAGCTGTAGTAAGTCCACTTACTGATTGATTTCTAATAAATATTAATCCAGCTCCTAAGAAACCTATTCCACTAACAACTTGTGCTGCAACACGGGCTGGGTCTAGACCAATACCTGGAGTACCTACTATATCATTAAACCCATACTTAGAAACAATGATTATAAGTGCTGAACCTAATGCCACTATAAAATGAGTTCGTATTCCAGCTTCTTTTAGTCTATTTTTCCTTTCATATCCAATTAAAGCTCCACAGAAACCAGCAATAATGATTCTTGCTATATACCCAAATTGAATTAGTATATGATTATTCATTTGTCTAGCACCCCTTTCTATATAATATTATATATACTATAATACTACATTTTTTATGTGGATATAGTAAAGTTTAAAATTTATATAATAGTTATATATGAATATAAAATAGATAAGGGTATTTTATATATATAAAAATGGTAGAAAGTATCTAATTTTAAATGATTAAAAAGCATACTTAAATAGGTTAAGTTTGCTTTTTTTAATATGGTGAATATTTTTATTTATAACAACTAGACAAAAAAATATCTGTATTTTTTATATCTGCAAAACTATTCTGCAATGATGCCATGAATACTTGATGGACAGTGTTTGCATGAATTTCTACATCACACCAAGATAAATTTTTTGTTGTACAGGCATCATCTATAAGAGTTATGTCGTATCCCAATTTTTTTGCTGTTCTTACACTTGTATCAATGCACATATGACTCATCATCCCACAAATCACCAACTTAGTTATACTTTTTTTCTCAAGTACAGTGTGTAGGCTGGTTTGAAAAAAACTGTCTGGTGAATGTTTAATTATAATTTCTTCATTTGCCAGTGGAAAAACAGTTTCATTTATTTCTGAACCATAAGTGTGAGGAAGAAAAAAAGAAGCTGTTTTATCTGTTGATATATGTTGTACATGAATAACTGGTAAGTCATTTTTTCTAAAGAACAGCAATATTTTCTTTGTATTTTCAGCAGCTTTTTTTGATTCAAATAATTCGCATTTTCCGTTTTTAAAATAATCATTCTGAATATCAATTAGTATTAAAGCTATAGACATGTTTATACCTCCTATCTATCCTTATTATAATATTCATATAAGAAATGTAAATTACTTACTTTTTAGTATGTATAAAACTATTTATTATAACAAATTCCTTTGCTATCTAGAACCCCTTGTTGACCGTTTTCAAGCATATATTCTATACCTATTTCTTGCATTATTTCCACAGCCTTTAACATTTTTTTACCACGGTCAGTAAGAAAATATTCAACATGTAATGGATAACCAGCTGAACTTATCTTATCAACGATACCAAATTCATGTAGTTCTTTTAATTGTTGAATTAACATTTTTTGATTTATTCCCAAAATACTATGTTCTAACTCAGAAAATGTCTTATTAGACTGTCTCAATTCAAATACAAGGATAGTTTTCCATTTTCCTTTGATTATGTCATGTACAATTTCAAGAGGACATGTGTATTCATCTCTTATTTTCATAATATATCACCCCCATAAAATGATAATAAATTATATCACTTGTATTGTGATATGACAAATATATATGAATTGTATGTAAAGTTTATGGTTTATTAAGTTCTAAAATTCTTCTAGCGTAGTTCACATTTAATACACAAATAATTAGTAAGATATAAGTAAATAAACATATAAAATGACTACAGAAATTTAACTTTAAAATAATTTATGATAATTTAGAGGAGGAAAATATATGAATATATCAAGAAAAGCTATGAAAATAATAGAATTGGCACAAAGAATTGCAATTAAGAAAGGAATCTCAGTGGAAGAGGCTTGGAATGAAGCGATGACAGAATATAAAAATAAATATGAACACATTGCATAGACATTAAAAAATGTAATTTAATTAAAATATAAAAATGACATATAATATTTTAATTGTATACTTTTATAAGAAATTAATTAGCTTACAATTCTAAATTATTTTTGAAAAATTAAGAATATTTGGTGGAATATAATGGATTTAAATGATACTATAAATTATAAGGTATATCATTATTAATACAAAAGGAGGATATATACTTGATTGTAAAAATAGATAATACTTTAGAAAAAGAATTTTGGCAATATGTATCACATGAAGAAAGTCTAAACTTATTCATAATTGGATATGTTGAAAACTATGGGTTTAGCTCCTACTCTCAAGATATATGGTCTCAAATGAAAGGAGGAAATATAACTTCTATAATATTAAAGAATAAGTCAAAACTTGTAATTTATAGTCTAAAAAATGACTTTGATGTAAAAGAGATGAAACATCATATAAAAGATTTGGATGTAGAAAGTATAAGTGGAAAAAAGTGTGTAATAGATAGACTAATAAGCGAATATAAAGATTTTTATGAAAAACTAGATAATAAATTTTGTATATTAAAGGAAATAAAAGAAATAGATTTTTCTCACATGAAAGAGTATAAAATAGAAACAGCTCAGGAAAAAGATATTGATGAGATAGGAAAACTTTTAAATATCTCAGATTATAAAGTAAGTAAAAATTACATAGAAGAAAGAAAAGAGCATTTAAAAGAAGGAAATGTAAGAGCATATTTTATTAAAAATAATGATACTATGATTAGCACTGCATCAACTGGAATGGAAACTAGTTTTTTGGCAATGGTAGTATCTGTAAGTACAGATAAAGCATATAGAGGAAAAGGATTTGCAAGTTATATAGTTTACAATTTAAGTAAAGAATTATTGTTGGAAGGAAAAGTCCCATGTCTTTTTTATAACAATGATATAGCAGGTAAAATATATCAAAATATAGGATATAAAGAGATAAATGAATGGACAATTCTTTTTAAATAAATATAAAAAATAAAAAACTCCATTAGGAATTAAAGTATTTATAAATAGTTTTATTTTTACTCTAATTCATGATGGAGTTTTGTTGAAATAAAATATTATTTTTTATTACTTAGATAATCAAGAGTTTTAAGTTTATAACCTTCTTTTTCCCAATGTGTAAGTACTTCATCCAATATTTCAGTATTTGTTGAAGAATTTGGATGTAATAAAACTATTGCCCCAGGATGCGTTCTTGAATAAATTTTGTTTTTAGCAAATTCATGCGTAGGTTGTTTCTTTTCATACCAATCCACATAAGCAAAACTCCAAAATATAGATTTATATCCTAAATCTTTTGTGTATTTTAAAGATTGCTCACTGAATTTACCCATTGGAGGTCTAAAATATTTGGGCATTTCTTTTCCAGTAACATCTTTATATGCCTTTTCTACACTTGTAATTTCTTCTTTGAATTTTTCAAAATCTGTAATACCTGCCATTGATGGATGACTTTTTGAATGATTACAAACTAAATGACCTTCTTTTTCCATACGTTTTACTAAATCTGGATTGCTTTTTATATAACTTTCAACTACGAAAAACTGTGCTTTAGCATTATGTTTTTTTAATGTATCTAATAACTTTGGAGTGTTCCCACTTTCATATCCAGCATCAAATGATAGATATATAACTTTCTCATTAGGATTTCCTACATAGTAAGAATCATATTTTTTAAAAAAAGTTGCTTCTTTTATAGGAGATGGCTGTTTACCATCCTCTCTAGGGTTAAAATACCAATCATATTCATGTGTATCGAGTGTTGGGCTAGAAATTTGAGTTTTTGTCTTATCTAATGATTTAAAGTTTACACTAGCGATTCCCAAAAGTATTAGAGCAAATGTTCCTATCAGAATGTATTTTTTTAGGCTATCTTTTTTCACAATTTCACCTCTTATTTAAAATTTCAAGTGCATTTCTTACAATATAGTTTGAATATTTATAGTTAAAAATATTCATATATACAGATAATAAATTAAAGAAATTTGTTGTAAGATATATAAAATTAATATTAATTATATTAAATAAAGTACATATAAATGATAAAATATAAAGAGCAATTATTGTAAATAAGTTAGACTTGTTTAACTTGAAGGGATATAAAAATGGATAATATAATAAGTATGTTGAATAATGTTGTTTTTTTAGATATAGAAATTAGTGGATTAGATTATTTAAATTCAGAAATTTTAGAAGCTGGAGCTGTTAAGGTTAAAGATTGGAAGATAGATACATATCAATCATTAATAAAAAATAAATACGATGTACCTATAGAAGTATTTTCACTATGTAGTAATTTAAATAAAAGTGATTTAGAAATAGCTCATGATATAGAAAAAGTAGAAGATGAACTTATAAATTTTGTAGAAGATAGTTTGATTATATGTCATGATTTAAGTTTGAAAAAAAAGTTTTTTGAGTATCATATGCCAAAGTTAAAAAATAAGTTTATTGATTTAATTGAATTAGCAGTTATTTTAGAACCATATCATAAAGAATATAGTCTAGAGTATTTAAAAAATAATTTGACTGCTTGCGATTCTAAAATAAAAAATAGAGCTCTATCAGATGTATTTGATATCATAAATATTTTAAATTGTCTCCTAGTAAGATTTAATAATTATGAGAAAAGTACTTTAGAGCCATTGAGTTTTAAAATAAATTCTTATCTTAAGAAGTTTAATCTTTCAACCTGGGAATGGAGTAAATTTTTAGAGGATGCAAACTATGATTTATCAAATAATATAAATATTAAAAAAGAATATAAGAAGCCTAACTCAAAAGAAGAGAAGAAAAAAGAAAGAGAAACATTAAAAATTTTAAATGAAGAGAAAAATAATTATGAAGAACTATTGAGATACAAGACCATATGGGAGAATAAAGAAGGATTTACATATGAGTATAGAACAGGTCAGTATGAGCTTACTAAAATGATAAGAGAGTTGTTTAGAAATAGTGAAGATGATGAAAAAATTGCATGTATAGAAGCACCAACTGGTATAGGTAAAAGTGTAGGGTATTTATTGCCAGCGATATTAGAATCTAGAATTAATAAGAAAAGGTTGTTAATTTCTACTGATACAAAGGAATTGCAGATACAATTAATAAATAAAGACATTCCAAACGTGTTAGACTCTTTAGGGTTAAATGGAAAAGTAAGTTATGGGTATATAAAAGGAAAAAATAACTATATTTGCATAGATAGATTGGAAGCATATATAGCAGATTACGAATCTCAAGAGCCTACTAAGGGAGAAATATTGTCTTTGATATTTTTAGAGAGATTAGTTGAAGGTGGTAAACATGGAGATATAGAAGAAATAAATTATTGGGTGTTGGATAATTTTAAGGAAATAAATGTACACTTGAGAAATATAAGCTGTGACCCAAATATGTGTAGACCTAAAAAGTGTAAAAAAGATTGCCTATATAAGAAAAGAACAGAAGAATTGAAAGAAGAACATATAACAGTAGTAAACCATTCTTTATTAGCTAAATGGCCATATAAAGATGAAAAACCTCTAGAAAATATAATAGTAGATGAAGCACATAATTTGACTGAAAAAGGATATGATTTCTTTTCAAGCATTATAAATTCAAAATCTTTAAGATATTTATTGCAAGAAATTTATCCATATGAATTCATTCAAGATAGTAGCTTCATATATAAAAAATATAGTAAAAATATGAGAAAAATAAAGGCTTTTGATAAATTTTATCATGTATTAAAAATTGAAAGAAAAGATAAACAAAAAATTGCTAGAAGTATAAATCTTATTCTTGAAGAGATAGATTCAATATTAGACTTTGGTAGTTGTAATGAATATAATAGTGTAAGTAATTATAATTTAAGATGGGAATTAAATCTGCAAATAGATGAAATTGTGGGAAAACTAAAAAAAGATGGTATAGATACTGAAATAAGTTATAGATTGTATAGTGAAAAGATAAAATCAAGTTGTGAAAAAATAATAAAAAATTTAGTTGCAATAATAATAACAATTTATAGAAATATTGATGATGATAGTATAGATAAAGAAACCGACATATATAAATTTGGGAAAGCGAAGGCGAGAGACTTAGAGGATATAAAGATTATATTTGAAATATTTTTAGAGTATGATGAAAAGGATGATTATGCAAGAATAGTTGAAATTGAGAAGAATTATAATGATTTTGAATTTAGAGTAGTTCCATTAAAAATAGCAGATTTATTTGAAGAAAATATCTTATCTCAGTTAGAAAAAGGAATATTTTTATCTGCAACCTTGAGTTTATCTGAAAATATGTCTTATTTTAAAAATACATTAGGAATAGATAGAGTTAAGAATGTAGAAAAGATTATAGAACCAATTTTTGATTATAAAAATATGGTATCTGTAGTTGCCTTTTCTGATATATGTGAATACAGGAATACTGAATTCCCAAATGAAATGAGTAAAATTATATCTAATATATCACAAATTACAGAAGGTCATACATTGGCTCTTTTTAATAGTAAAGATAGACAGGAAAAGACTTATGAAATATTGAAAAAATATTTACATGGTTTTAATTTAGAACTTTATGCTGATAAAAAAGGGATTAGACATCTTAATGATTTGAATCGAAAGTGTGTTGTACTTGGCTCAAAAGGATGTTTTGAAGGTGTAGATATTCCAGGAGATGGTCTGGTATGTGTAACGTTAGACAAGCTTCCAAATCTAAATCCAAAAGACCCTTTGTATTTTACTATAATGAAGAAGTATAATATAGATTACTACACTATAAATTATCCACAAATGACAATCAAGGTAAAACAAGCTATGGGGAGAATTTTAAGAAGTAAATATGATTATGGATGTTTTGTGATTTTTGATGCAGGAACCAATATAAGTATACTAAAGAGGTTAGAGAAAGATTTGCATGGTTGTAAAATTTCTAAAATGAATAGTAATGAATTTTATACCTATATAAAGCATCATTTAAATAAATCTAGAAGTTCAATCCTAAAATCTGTTATATTTGACACTGTAAAAGCACTAAATGTTGATGCTAGAATAGATAAGAATGATGTTGATAAAGATATAATAAGAAAAGATATGAATGAAAATATAAGACAAAGAGCTATAAAAGGGGAAGTGTATTATATAGATATTATAAATAAAGATATGAAAGTAAAGTATTTTGATAGGAACTATCTGATAAATCTAGATATATTTATGAGAGAAGAACATAAAAACTAAAGGTGGGAGTGATATATTTGGCAAAACAAAAGTTTTATGCTGTAAAAAAGGGTAAAAATATAGGTGTATATAATACATGGGATGAGTGCAAAAAGCAGGTAAACGGATTTTCAGGAGCTGAATATAAGAGTTTTCCTACTTTACAAGAAGCAAAAGAATATATTTATGGTTCAAAAAAAACTAGCTTTAAAGAAGATGAAGAATTTATAGAGGCATATGTAGATGGAAGCTATGAACATTCAATAAAGATGTATGGTTCAGGTGTTGTTATTTTAAAAAATAATGAAGTTATAAAAACATATAGTGAAAAAGGAAAAGATGAAACTCTTGTAGGAATGAGAAATGTAGCTGGAGAAATAGAAGCTTCTAAAATTGCAATGCAATACTGTCTTGAGAATAATATTCAAAATTTGATTTTATATTTTGATTATGAAGGTATAGAAAAGTGGTGTACTGGAGTTTGGAAAACGAATAAAGAAGGAACTATAGCATATAAAAACTTCTATAATAGTATCAAAGCTAAACTAAATGTAAAATTTACAAAAGTCAAAGCACATTCTGGAAACCAATATAATGAGGAAGCTGACAAATTAGCTAAAAAAGCTATTGGGATATAATAAAAGATTATTGACATATAATAAGATGTTGTAGGAGTATATTTAAACTCTTAACTCATAATTAAAAAGCAGGATTGTATTATTAGAAAATAAGTATCTAATTTATAAGTAACTAATCAGTATTATTAATTAGACAAAGTTTATTTAATATAATACAATCTGCTTTTTTGTATAACAAAACTATAAAATTTCCTTACATTATATTAGAACTGACCATAGATACCTTCAAGTTCATCTTTTAATACATCAGGGTCATTTATACCAATGGACATAGTTCTAGCCAATATATTTGCTTGGTCATAAGTTGATGTCCATGAGAATACGCCACCTAGACAATTTCTAAGAACATATTGAGTTTTTAAGAATATAGATAAAGAATCGTCATAGGACATTGCAAACTCTCCATCCTTAACTAAATATGGAACTTGAGCAACATTGTCAAATCTATATTCATACCCATTTTTATTTATATAATCTCTTCTAAGTTCATCGTAAGTTCTTGTTATAGTAGCACCTAATCTTCCATAAAATGGAATACCAAGAAGTATTTTTTCAGAAGGCATTCCAGCATTTTCGAGATTTCTTACCATTATATCAACGCTATATCCTGGTAAAGATAAATCAGATTCAAAAAGATTTGCTTGATGTTTTCTACCATTTGGACCTGTTTCACCTGCTGTAAAATCATAACTCATAAGATTAAAATAATCTATTATTGGAGCTATTTTATCTATTTCAGCACTTGAATTTATATACCCTCTATCTCCTGTTCCAGCCACACTAAGCCATTTTTCATCTCCTATAACATCTCTTATGGCTGTTAATAAAAGTGTAAAGTTTTCTCTATCCTCAGGTCTTGATACTATTCCAGATGCACTACTTCCAGGATATTCCCAGTCTATATCAACTCCATCTAAAGCATATTCATTTATCATCTGATTAACCTGTCTTGCAAAATTGTATCTGGATGTAGGAGTTAATGCTGCATCAGAGAAGCCTTCAGCTCCCCAACCTCCAATAGCTACAATTACTTTTAAACTAGGCTTTTCAGCTTTAAGAGCAAGTAATTGATTTAAAAATCTAGGATAAGGGATAAATAAATTACCAGACTGGTCTATCTCTGCAAAAGCAAAGATAACTGCATCTAATAGTTGAGCATCTACATTAGTTGGATTACCAAGAACATATTCTACCACAATTGGATTTATATCTGGACAATTTGCATTTTCAACTATTGGATTGTATGGGTCTGTTATTTGTGGTCTAACTAATTTTTTTGAATCCTTCAAAGTCTTCATAGCTATTTTCTTAGTATTTTTTTCACTAGTATAATCATAGTTTTTATAATTTTCTTTATAGAAATCCTCATAACTACTATCTTCTTTATCGTAGTTATGATTCATTACATCACAAGATTTATCTTTAAGCTTATTTTGTTTAGAGTTACAAGTTTTATTGGTATTTTTAGTGTGCTTTTGTTCACAGTTAAAATCTTTTTTAGTATCATTACTGTGTTCTTCCTTACAATCGTGAGTTTTGTGCATGTAGTCAGTATTTTTGTCTTCACAATCACCTTTATTTTCAATGTTTTTAGTATGTTCTGTATTCCAGCTACAAGTATTATCAATTTTCTTGTTTAATTCTTCGTCATTATAATTATCTGGTACAAAACATAAGTACCAGTCCATGCAGGAATATTTCTTATTACAGCTGTTAACCCTGTTTTTTAATTCTTTATAGTTTTTAGGATATGGTAAAATCACTGGCATACCAGGGAACCAGTTTGCAGGTGTAACTATGTTGTCTCTGTCGCTAGTTTGAAGAGCATCTACTATTCTAAGTATTTCTGGAATATTTCTTCCTGTAGTAAGTGGATAATAAAGAATCGTTCTCAAAATTTGATTATTATCTATAATAAATACAGAACGAACAGTTGATGTATCACTCATTGGTTTTGATATCATACCATATAACTTTGCAATTCTCATATCTCTATCTTCTATAATAGGAAATGGAATTTCTACACCTGTAAGCAAAGAAATATTGTACATCCAAGCTAGATGTGAACTGTTACTATCGACGCTTAGACCAATTAACTCTGTATTTCTTTTTTTGAACTCGTCATAATATTTAGCAAAGCACAAAAATTCTGTAGTACAAACTGGTGTAAAATCACCAGGATGTGAAAATAAAACAATCCAATTACCTTTATAATCAGAGAGTCTAATAGGGCCGTTTGTTGTATTGGCTTTAAAATCAGGAGCCTTTGATCCTAAACTTGGCAAATTTGGCATGTAAATCACCCCTCAATAAATTATCATTTATTTTATTCTATTAATTAATACAGATTAGTGTTACTACTTTATTAAAAATTAACGAATCCTAATGTCAAAAAAAGATATTTATTAAAAATATTTAATATATTCCTAATATAAATGACAATAGTAATTGCTATTTTTTTACTAATTTGGTATAGTAATGGATAAGGGGTAGTGTCAATATTAGTGATTATACGAGGTGATTGGATTGAAAAAAATTCTAAGAATTTTAGTTATCTCCATGATGATATGTTTTGCAATGACTTTTGCATTAGTATTAATAAATTCAGTTATGGGAGTACATATAGGATTGGATTATTACTTTTTGATGGGCGGTGTAGTTACAGTTTGTTTAACAACTGGAATTGTTTTATGCAATGCTAGAAAAATATTTGATAATAAAACTGTACATAAAACAAGAATGAAAAATGTCAGTGCTAATAAAAAACAAAAAAGTCATTCTAGAGATATAAAGAGAAAGATATCATAGTTTATGTAAAGGAAATATTTATGTATAAAATAATGATTGATAGGTAAAATAAAAACACGATTTAACTTGTGTTTTTATTTTTTTTCAGGAATTATGATATAATAACCAATAAGAAATTTAGTTTACCATAGAATATAAATATTGCTAAATGGAGAGGGAACCATAATGAATTTTAGAGATTTATTTGAGAAAACTGTAGATTTTATTGATGAAAAAAGAAAGTCTATAGTTGCAGTTTCATTATCAGCATTAGGCGTAATTGTTTTAATGATAGTATTTTTCTTAAGCAGTAATGAATTTAGTGTAGGGAATGAAGCTAATGAGTTGTTGAAAATCATAGATAAAAGACAATATTCTATAGCTGTTGATTACTATGCGAGTATAGAAAAAAAGTTTTCTGCTTCAAAAATGGAAAGATTCAATAAGTCTGTTTCTAAAAAAATTAACAAATTATTATTAAATAGTGGTGATAAATACTTAGATGGAGATATAAGTCAAGAAAGTTTTATTGGATTAATAAATACAGTAAAAGAGCTAAATAAAATAAATATAGATGTGGATGATTTGCTAACTCAGGCGGATAGAGTTAAGGAAATGTATAAGGAAGAGAATACTACTTATGATGTTGCCATTAACTACATAAACACTGTTTCAATATTAAATGGAGTGGGTAGTAATTTAGATGTATACAAACAGAATATAGAAACAATTAGGGAATCTAGAGATGTTTATGATTCAGCAGTCAAAGACCAAAAAGTATATAAGTATTATGAAGCTATCGAAAAGTATAATAAAGTATTAAAAGAAGATGAGAAGTATTATAATATGGCTCAAAATGCGAAAAAGCAATGTATTGAGGAAATGTATGATTATTATATAAGTAGAGCTGAAGAGGCAAATACTTCTGGAGATTATGAAAGAGCATTACAGTATATAGAATATTTAAAAGAAGATTATTCAGATGATGAAAAAGTGCAAAGTCTAGAGAAAAAATATAAGAAGAATTTATCATTGTATACTTTAACATCTGATGACATCATAAATGTAATATCCAAAAAAAGTGGCAAAGATAAGTCAAATTTATCTATAAATTCACTTCCACAAATGATAAAAAATAATAAATATTATTATGCTGAAGTATATGAGTATGACAAATTAGTAAATGAGGTTTTAGTAAGTGCAAAAACTAAAGATTTATATTCATATAAAGATGGTAAGAAAGATTACAAAGTAGACTATGGAGATGGATACTTTAGGATATTAGAGGATGGAAGTTATCAATTTGGTATTACTAAAGATAAAGCTAAATTTGTATTAACTAATACTCTTGATGAAAAAGATAACAAATATAAAAAGGTTGAGATATTAGATATAGAGAAAGCTGAGAGGTATGTAAAGAGTAAAAAAACATTAGAAGAATTATTTGGGAAGTATAAAAATATTTATTATTACGCTATAGTAAACAAAGGATTATTTAAAGGTAAAGAGGTTTATGCTATTAATATTTACAATGAAAAAATATATGCCATATCAGAAAAAGGACTAAATGAATATTAATTAATTATATTGATAATGTTAAATTATTATATAATTAAAAAGTTTTTGGGTTTTTAAGGCAGATTATGTAGTAATATAATAGTAGGTGTATATAAATAATTTTATTGTAAGGAGAAGTATGGGATGAGTAATGTGAACAAAAAGCTAGTTATAGCCATTGGTGCTGTAGCATTAGTAGTCATAATTTTTATAGGCATAATGTGTGTGCAATTTAATGGGGAGAAAATAGCAAAAAACACATATGTTAATGGAGTAAACATTGGCAAATTGACTAAAGCACAAGCAAAACAGGAATTAAGTAAAAAATACAAATTAGAAAATGTTGAGTTTATCTACAATGATAAAAACTGGAAAGTTAAAAGTAAAGATTTAAATTTATCTGCAGATTTGGATAAAACAGTAGAAAATGCATATAATTTAAATAGAAAGAATGGTTTCTTTGGAAATCTATCAAAAACTATTTCAGCAAATTTTGGAAAGAAAAACAACTTAGTAGTAGTGACAAATTATGATAAAAATAAGCTAAAATCAGAAATGGAAAAGATAGCTAAAGAAATAGATGTAGAGGTAAAAGATGCAACACTTGATATAAGTGGTGAAAAAGTAAAAGTTGTACCAGACTCTGATGGTCTTAAAATGGATATTTCTAAGAGTATGGAGAATTTTGAGAATCAAACTAAAAAAGGAAATTATAAGAATAAGTTAGTAGTAAAAGCTACTCCAGCAAAGATAAAAAAAGAGCAACTTGCTAATATAGACACAAATTTAGGCAAGTATTCAACAACATTTAAAACTTCTCAAGTAAATAGAAGTATAAACATAAAATTAGCAACAGATAATATAAGTAATGTATTACTTATGCCAGGAGAAACTTTTTCATTTAACAAGCATACAGGTAAAAGAAGTAAAGAAAATGGATATAAAAGTGCACCTGTAATAATGGAAGGTGAGATGGAAGAAGACTATGGTGGAGGAGTTTGTCAAGTTTCGTCAACACTATATAATTCTGTGTTATATGCAGGATTAGAAATTGTTAATGTAAAAAATCATACAATACCATCAAGTTATGTTCCAAAAGGAAGAGATGCAACTGTTGCAGATAGTGGAATAGATTTCTTATTTAAAAATAATCTAAAGCATCCAGTTTACATAAAAAATTACGTTTCAGGGAATCAAATTGTTTGCAATATATATGGAAGTGCAGAAGACAAACAAAATATAACAATATCAACAAAATTAGATGGTGTTTCACAAACTACAATGAAAAGAGTTAATGATTCTACAATGCCTAAAGGCAAAGAAAAAGTGGAAAAGAGCGGAAGAAATGCATATTCTGTATCAACATATAGAACATTTAATGATGCTAATGGTAAGAAAATTAAAACTGAAAAAATAGCTAATTCATATTATCCTAAGAAGGAAGGTATTATATTAGTTGGAACTATGGAACCAAAACCAGAAGAAAAGCCAAAGACAGATGAAAATAAAAACAATCAAAATTCAAATAATCAAAATAATCAACAAAAACCAGAAACACCACCAACTGATAATAAGCCTAATGAGACACAACCACAACCGCAAGCTTAAAGTTCTCAAGAATAGGATTTATGTAGAGTATTAAAAAATATAAATCTAAATAGGAGGGATTACTTTGAATTTAAATAATATAACGAATTACGTTCAAAGTATTTGCGAGAATATTTCTAATGTGTTGGATGTAGATGTTACTTTAGTTACAAAAGATTTAACTAGGATAGCAGGGACAGGAATATTCAGAGGTAAAATAGGAGAGACAATCTCAGAGAAATCAGTATACTCTCTTGTTTTAAAAGATGGAAAATCCTATGTTATAAATAAGGAAATAGAAGAGAACTGTAATCAATGTGCAAATAGAGAAAATTGTAAAGAGTTAGCTGATATATGTACTCCTGTTAAAATGGGAGAACATATACTTGGAATTTTGGGTATAGCTGCATTTAATGAAGAACAAAAGGAAAAAATACTTTCAAAAGACAAGGAGTTAACTGCTTTTATAAGAAGTATGTCTGACTTAATATCTTTTAAATTAGATGAATTATATAAACAAGAAGTTAAGACTATGGATGACCTTGAGAGGGAAGCTATAGAAAAAGCTATAAAAAAATATGGAAGTAACACAGAAGGTATGAAAAAGGTAGCTGAGGCTTTAAATATAGGTATAGCTACACTGTATAGAAAAGTAAAAAAATTCAACATTAAAAGTTAGTAATATTGGAAAAAGGTAACCTTTTCACAAGAAGAAGAGGATTACCTTTTTTATTATGAAGATAATGGCAAAATATGTATAGTTTTGACTTGACATATTAAATATGTTATCTTAAATATATATTTTAGAGTGGAGGTGAGTATTATTTTAGTTAAAGATATAAAACAGGACATAGAAAACATGCCTAGAAAAATTTTAGATATATCTTTGATAGAAGATAATAAAAGTGATTTGACTTTTTTTAACATAGAAGAAGAAGATGGTGACGAGACACTAAAAGCATTAAAGCAGAGCTATGTGACTACAAATTATAAAGAAGAGACACTATTGAACTTACAAGGAGCTTTAAATTCAAAGTCAGACACAACATCAAAGGAATTAAAATTAGAATCATACAAAAGATATAATAATGCACTGGATTTGGCATATAAGAACTATATAACTAGTGCTATTAATATGGTGAATAAAGCTTTAGAAATAAATCCTAAAGATATTGATATACTAAATCTTAGAGGTCTTTTAAAGCTATTAAAATGTGACTTTGCTAAGTCATTTGAGAGCTTTTATACAGCTTTATGTTATGAAAATAACCATATATCGAGAAAATATGTAAATCTAATTTCATCTGAAGATTTTAAAACATTTTTAGGAAGGTACAATCATTCTATAAGATTTATAAATGAAGAATTAAATTATGAGTCAATACATATTTTGGAGAATATAATTGAGGAAGAACCTGAACTAATAGAACCATATGTGATTTTATCTTTGTTGTATGATAAACTAGGCAATGTAAAAAAGAGAGAAGGATACTTAGATAAACTTAAAGAGTTAGATAAGGATAATCCAGTATTTGAAAAGAAAGAGGAAGAAAAAGAAGATACAAGTAAAAAAGAAGAAGTAAAAAAAGTTAAAAAGAAGAAAAATATTTTACCATATATTATAGTTGTTTGTGTTTTAGTAGGTATGGGTGTATATTTGATTCAAAGTAAAAAGAGAATAGAAAATTTAAATAATCAAATAAGTAGTAAAGATGAAAAGCTAAATGAAACTGATAAAAAGCTGGGAGAAACAAGTGAAAAATTAGAAAAAACGAATAAAGAGTTAAGTGAGGCTAAAAATAAAGAACCAGAAAGAGAGATAACTGTAGCTGATGAGGAAGATTTATACTATCAAGCTCTAGATTTAAAGAAAAATAAAGAATATGAAAAAGCCATAGATAATTTTAAAAGTGTAGTTTCTTCTGGGAAAACTAAAAAATATATTTCTGAATCAATATATCAATTAGCCATAACAAATAAGCTATTAGGAAATAAAGATGAAGCTATAAAATATTATAAAAAATATATAAATACTTATACTAAACATGACCAGTATTATGATGATTCATATTATGAGTTAGGGATGCTTTATTATGATAATGGTGATTTAAAAAATGCACAACAAACCTTCTATAGTTTAAGAAGTGAAGTTCCAGACAGCATGTATAACAATTCAAAAATAAAAGAGATTTTAAGTGAAAAATAGGTTTATATAGTTAAGTTTTTTGAAACAACCAAGTATGTATTTTATTAAATTAAAATAAAAATAAATTTAAAAGAGATTGTATCAAATTATAACTTTCTATTTGAAGAAAGATATTTGCTTGTTGAAAAAACTACAAATATGTGATTTGAAGCAATCTCTTTAGTTTTTGGAGGTGGAAAATGAAAGTTTTCAATCAGTTAGTAATAATTTTATGTATATGGGTCATAGGAGAGTATATAAGTTCCTTTATACAGGGAATTATACTTATTCCTGGAAGTATAGTTGGGATGCTATTATTATTCTTGCTACTACAACTTAAGGTATTAGATTTGAGTAGTATAGAAAATATAAGTGGATTTTTCCTTGATAATATGGCTATATTCTTCATCCCAGCAGGTGTGTCACTTATAAAATCATTAGACCTGATAAAGGAAAATGTACTAGTGCTTTTATTAGTCATATGCTTAAGCACACTAATAGTAATGTATGCCACTGGAGTTATAGTGGAAAAAATGATAAAAAAGAAGGAAGAAGGACAAAAAGATGTATAATGTATTACAAACGCCAGTGTTTGGTATAATAGTGACAATAGTATTTTTTAATTTAGGGAGATATATCCAACGAAAAACGAACAATCCTATATGTAATCCCATGTTAATTGCAATCGTAGGAATAATAGTGTTTTTAAGCATAACTAAAATTCCTTATGAGAACTACAAGATAGGAGCAGATAGTATAAATTTCTTTCTAGGTCCTGTTACAGTAGTACTTGCAGTTCCACTTTATAAGCAATTTGAATTATTTAAAAAGCATATGGTTGAAATTATTGTAGGTATAGGTTGTGGTATAGTAATTTCTTTTATATCTGTATTGATAATTGGTAAGATAGCTAATTCAGATGTAAGTATTATAAACTCTTTGATTCCAAAATCTATAACAACACCAATGGGAATATCTTTAGCAAATTCCTTAAATGGTATAGAGTCAATAACAGTTGTGGCTATAATTTTTACAGGTATCTTTGGTGGAATGGTTGCTTCTACAGTATTTAAACTTGGAAATATAAATCATCCAGTTGCTAAAGGAATTGCACTTGGAACGTCTGCACATGCTCTAGGGACTACGAAAGCTTTTGAACTTGGAGAAGTAGAAGGAGCTATGAGTGGTGTTTCTATTGGAGTATCTGGTACAATTACAGTAATATTAATTCCAATTATAATGAATTTTATATAAAAATAAAATTAAAATTAGTATTGTGGATACTTAAAACAAAATAAAATAAAAAAATTTTAAAATAAAAAGTGAATGAAAAAAATGCAAATAATGAAATAAAAAAATCATATACTGAAATTATGAAAACAAAAATTTCATTTAGCAATTAATTATGAACAGATAAATATTAAATTTGAATTTGCTAAGATAAGATAAATTACTGTAAAAATAGATATTTAGAAAAGAATACTATAAATTTACTATATTGCAAGTCAAACAATAAATAGTATCATATTGTGCTAGAAGGATTTTTATTTAAAGCATAAATGAGATGATTTGAACGTTTTTAAAGATTAAAATATAAAAAATTGCACTAGACATATATGAAAAAGATACTATAATAGATGATGTAATAGATGACAGTTCAAGAAATTATATAAAAATTTATTTGAAATATTATCTATTACATCAGGAATAATATAATATATGTAAAGATAAGTTTTTAAAATTCTAAAGATTTAGAAAGATTGAAGGGAGAAAGAAATGAGTGAAGTTAAGAATACCCTACAAAAACATCCAGTTTTAAGATATTCAACAATGTTATTTGGGATGTTGATGACATCTATAGGTATAAATGGGTTCTTAAGACCAGCACATCTGCTTAGTGGAGGTGCTACAGGTATAGCAACATCTATAAACTATTTGACAAATATAAATGTGGGTCTATTAACATTTTTAATCAATATCCCAATATTTATTTTAGGGTTCATATACCTTGAAAAAGAGTTTTGTATTTCAAGTTTAGTAAATATGATTGTATTTTCATTATTATTAGGTGCGACTCAGGAAATAAGTCAGATTATACCTATACATGATATATTACTCCAAAGTGTATATGGTGGGATACTATCTGGTTTAGGTGTTGGGGTTGTATTTAGAACTAGGTCTTCCCAAGGTGGTACAGATATAATAGCTGCAATACTAAAAATTAAGAAGAACATAGAAATGAAAGATACTGCTTTAGCAATAAATGGATTAATAGTACTTACAGGAAGTTTCTTATTTGGATTAGATTTAGCATTATATACTCTTATAGGTTTATTTCTAAATGCGTACTCAATGAGCTTCATTAAAGATGCAATGAATTATCAAAAATCTGTTATGGTAATGTCAAATGAAGTCGATTTAATAGCAGAAGATATAATGAAGAGTTTAGTTAGGGGTGTAACTTTTTTAGATGCAGAAGGTGCATATACTCATCAAAAAAAGAAAATTATATATACAATAGTTTCATCAAATGAGATACCAAAGATAAAAGATATAGCTTTGAAGTATGATAAAAAGGCTTTTATATCTGTAAATGATGTCACAGAGGTAAAAGGAAGAGGATTTAAAGCAAAAGATTTATAGAGAATTTTATAGGCTGAGAGCTATAATATATAAATTTATATTATGGCTCTCAGCCTATTTAAATTTAATAGGTGGAAGATAAAGATTTTATTAATGATTTGTGTATCACTTTAAAAGATGCTATTTTAAAATTAAAATTGAAAAAATTACTTAATGTGTAGAAAACATGACCACTATTAGGATATAATAAATTTAATGGATTTAGTAAAATATCTAGTAATAACGTTGGAGGAATGGCATTATGAATTTATCTAAAGAATATGTTAATTTGTATGATAATTATTTGAAATATATAAATGAAGTAAATAAAGAGATTAAAAGTATAAAGAACATGAAAAAACGTGTTTTAAAAAAGGGAGATTTTGCTCCAGAAAATGAAGTATTAGAATTAGAAGGAAAAACAATTCGTGATATAGATGAAGTAGATACAAAAAAACCAAAAAACAAAATATATAAATTTTCAAATGGGGATGTATATGTAGGTAAGTTTTTAGAGGGAAAGATGGAAGGTCAAGGCTCTTATACTTTTTTTGTAGATGAAGGAACAGAAATGGAGTACATAGGAGAGTTTAAACAAGATAAAAAAAATGGAAAAGGAAGTTTTGTATTTTCAAATGGAAATGAATATATAGGTAATTTTGAAGAAGATACAATGAATGGTATTGGAAATATGCTCTATAATAGTAAAGATGAGTATATTGGAACTTGGAAAAATGGTAAGAAGGATGGGAAAGGTATTTACAAGTGGAGTGATGGATGTATATATGCAGGTGAATTTAAAGGTGGAAAGATGGAAGGGTATGGTATTTGTTACAATAGTGAAGGCGAAATACTTTATGAAGGAGAATGGAAGAACAATTTGATTCATGGTAAAGGGACTTATATATGGGAAAAAGGCAAGAAATATGTAGGTGAATTTATGCATGGAAAAAAACATGGGCAAGGAACTTTTTATCTAAATAATGAATTGGTTTATGAAGGGACTTGGAAATTTGATAAACCATCCATTTTTGATAGAACATTAGATGAAATATTTTCTTTAAGACTGTAGCTTTATCTATTAGTAGGTAAAGCTTTTTTATAATACTTAGTAAATTTGAATAGGTATGAATGTTATTTATTAGTATATATTATCATTATTAGTATACTAAATGAATATTAAAAAATTTTAATTCGATTTTATGAAGGAGGGATATATTGAAGAAATTAATTGCATTAGTGTTAGTAATACTTATTGTTTTATTTTATAGTCCTGAATTGTTAGAGGAAGTATATGATTTAAAAGAAAAAATTTCTCAAAGTGAAATATGGAATGAATTTTTAGACAAGATAAATGTAGGTGACAATTCAAAAAAAGATAAGAAAGAAAAAAATCAAAATTTACAATTGAATAATACTGAAAATGAAAATCTAGATGAATCAGATATAAAGAGTTTTGAAAAAATAAGTCTGGGAGACAATTTAAATCAAGTATTATCAAGTATTGGGAAACCTGGAAGAATTGATACTAGTGAGTATGGCTTTGATTGGTATGTATATAATCAATATGGAAAAGAATTTGCAATGGTTGGTGTTGAAAATAATGAGGTAGTAGCACTTTACAGTAATTCTATGAATTCATGTGAAAACCAAGATATAAAAATAAATCAAGATAGGCAAACAGTGAGAACTAAGATTACACCATTAAAATATAAGAGAAAAGGAAATACTAGATATATAATAAACTCAGAAAATCAATATGATATAATAAGTAAAGAAGGCAAGTATATTACAATTTTCTACGATATTCATGAAAAAAATAGAGTTTGTTCATATTTAATAATTGATAAAAGTACTGAAGATGAGTTTAAAGAATTATATCCAGATGATAGAGAAGAGCTTAAAAAATGTTTTGAACTAGAAGTTATAGACCTTGTAAATAGTGTTAGGAATCAAAGAGGATTAAATTCACTAATATACAGTGAACAAGCTACTTTGAGTTCAAGAAAGCATAGTGAAGATATGAGAGATAATAATTTTTTTGACCATATAAATAAAAATAATGAAACTCCATTTGATAGAATGAAAAGGGAGGGAATCGTATATACTTCGGCTGGGGAAAACATAGCAGCGGGGCAAATTAACGCAATATATGCACATGAAGCTTGGATGAATTCTGAAGGACATAGAAAAAATATTTTGGGGAATTATAATAATATTGGAGTTGGAGTAATATTTGGAGGAAGCTATAAAACATATTACACTCAAAATTTTTATAAATAACTAAAATGTTTGAAAGGAAGTTTAAAAATGACACCATGGAAAAAGAGGACAACATATAAGTGTTTAGTAGCGATAGTCTTGTTTTGTGGAATAATACTAGTATCTAATTTTGGTAAGGTCTCTGCTTTGATGACAGATACTAATGGAAATGTTTTAATTAAGCATGGTTCAAGGGAAAAAAAGTTAATAGCAATTACCTTTGATGATGGACCACATCCAAAAGAAACTAGCCAAGTTTTAAATGTATTAAAGAAATACAATGTAAAAGCTACTTTTTTTATAGCTGGTAAACATGCTCAATGGTATAAAGAACCATTAGTGAGAGCCAGTAAAGAAGGGCATGAAATAGGAAATCACACTTTTAATCACCCTGATATAAGTAATTTAAGCTCTAATCAGATAGAAGAGGAGATTGTTAAGTGTGAAGATATCTTAAAAGAAGTGACTGGAAAGAAACCTACATTATTTAGACCACCATTTGGAAGTTATAGAGAAAAAGACTTAGTAGAAATTGCAAAAAAGCATGACTATAAAGTTGTTTTATGGACAGGTGTAGATGTGAAGGACTGGAAAAATCCTGGAGCTAACAGTATTGCTGATAAAATAATTAATAAAGTACAAAATGGAGATATAATACTTTTACACGATTATGCAACTAATGATACAGTTGAAGCTTTAGATATGTTTATCCCAAAAATGATGGAAAAAGGCTTTAAATTCGTAACAGTTTCTGAGTTAATAAAATAATTTTTAGGGGGGGATTTAAGTATGATTCTAATGATAGACAATTATGATTCTTTTGTGTATAACCTAGTACAATACATAGAAGAATTAGGGGAAATAGTCGTAGTAAAGAGAAATAATGAAATCAAAATAAGTGATATTGAAGAACTTAATCCAGAGGTAATTGTATTATCTCCAGGTCCATGTTCTCCAAAAGAAGCTGGTGTTTGCATAGATATTGTTGACTATTTTAAAGGGAAAAAGCCTATACTAGGAATTTGTTTGGGTCACCAAACTATTGGACATGTTTTTGGAGGAGATATTATAAAGGCACAGCAACCTGTACATGGAAAGGTGCATAGTATAAACCATATTAATAAAGGGGTTTTTAGTGGTCTTAAGAATCCTTTGAATGTCACTAGGTATCATTCACTAATAATTGATTGTAATAAAGTTCCTGAAGAACTAGAAGTTACAGCAACAACTGATAAAGGTGAAATAATGGGAATTAGACATAAAAAATACTTAATAGAAGGAGTACAATTTCATCCAGAAGCTATTTTATCAGAGTATGGTCATGAGATGCTGAAAAACTTTATAACAGAAGCTAGAGAAAGGATACATATGTAATATGATAAGAGAGATAAACACTAAACTTAATTCTTTTGAGATATTTACTATTTTTAGAAACGAACATGACAGTTTTATATTAGACAGTGCTATGGATAAAGAAAAATTAGGAAGATATTCTTTTATAAGTAGTAAGCCATTTAAGGTATTAAAATATAAAGATACTGACGAAAATCCATTAGAATTTTTAAAAGAAGAACTAAATAAATATAGAGTTAAAAATAATACTAACCTTCCATTTATAGGAGGAGCTGTAGGATATTTGTCTTATGATTTAGGTAATTATATGGAAGAATTGCCTAGAAGTGCTGTAGATGATATTGGGATGCCTGATATGTATTTTGGTTTGTACAATCATGTAATAGTTGTAGACCATCTTATGGAAAAAACTTACATAGCTACTCCAAATATAGATATGAAATTAGAAGAAAAGATAGTTGATGACATCGAACAAAAAATACTAAAAGAAGAAGAAAAAGGCATAGATAATATATGTTATCAAGAAAAAGAAGTTAAACCTATAAGACTTAAATCTAATTTCACAAAGAAAGAATTTAAAAATGCAGTTCAAAATGTTAGAGAGTACATAAGACAAGGGGATATATACCAAGCAAACTTAACACAAAGGTTCAGTGGAGAAACAGAACTTACAAGCTTTGAACTATACAGAGATTTAAGAAGATTTAGTCCAGCACCATTTGGAGCATTTTTAAACTTTGATGATGTACATATATTATCAAACTCTCCAGAAAGATTTATAAGATGTATTGATAAGAAAATAGAAACTAGACCAATAAAAGGTACTCGTCCAAGAGGTAAGGATAGGGAAGAAGACTTAAAGCTTCAACAAGAACTTAAAAATAGTGAAAAAGATAGAGCTGAATTACTTATGATAGTGGACTTAGAAAGAAATGATATTGGTAGAATATCTAAAACAGGAAGTGTAAAAGTTCCAGAACTATTTGTAATTGAACCATATGCAAATGTAAATCACTTAGTTTCAACAGTTGTAGGTGAATTAAAAGACGATAAGGATGCTACTGATATAATAAAAGCTACTTTTCCAGGTGGTTCTATAACAGGAGCACCTAAGATTAGAGCAATGGAAATTATAGATGAATTGGAGCCAACACAAAGAAGTGTATATACTGGTTCAATAGGTTATATAGGTTTTAATGGTGATATGGATTTTAATATAGCAATTAGAACAATAATAAAAGATGATAGAAAGGTTTATTTCCAAGTTGGAGGAGGAATGACTTGGGATTCTGACCCAGATGAAGAATATCAAGAAACAATGGATAAAGCAAAATCTATAATGAAGGCTTTGAGGGGTTATTATGAAGAATAATGTAGGTTTTGATAGCAGTTTAAGTAAGTTTGGAATTGGTTTATTTGAAACTATTAAAGTTGAACATGGTATAGCAATAGATTTAAATCTTCATATAGAAAGAATGCTTAATTCAATAAGGTGTTTAGAACTAGATATAAAGCATGAAAAAGACTTCTTGATAAATGAGATTAATACATATATAAAAAAAGAAACTATTGTTGATAAAGCACTTAGAATTACTGTTTTTGATAAAGGTTATAATATATCTATCAGAGATATCCCATATAATCAAGAAACATATGAAAAGGGCTTTAAATTAACTGTCTCACCAATCATTAGAGGAGATAGTTTGATTCATAGACATAAAACTACAAATTATTTTGAAAATATATATACTAAAAATTTTGCAAATAAAGATGGTTATGATGATGGTATATTTGTAAATTCAGAGGGTGTAATCTTAGAATGCTCTATGAGTAATATATTTTTTATAAAAGGAGAAATAGTATACACTCCTAGTGGTAAATTACCAATATTAAATGGAATAATAAAAAAGAGGATTATAAATATTTGTGACGAATTACATATAGAGTTGGTAGAAAATGAAATTAATATATCAGAAATTAGTAGTTTTGATTTTGTTTTTGTCACAAATAGTCTTATGGGAGCTATGAAAGTTACAGAAATTGACAAAATAAAATTTTATGAAAAAAATGCTATTTTCGATAAAATAGTAGAATATTTAAAGTAAATTAAAATATTAACAATTTGTTGGAGATAAGAAATGATAAGTTGTGTTTATAAGGTATATAGTGAAGAGATAACAACGATAATAGAAAATCCAAATACTTTAGCAGTATTTTTGGTTGGTTCTAGTAAAGACTTAGATTTTACTCTTCACGATGTAGAAATAAATGATATTGATATATTCGTTTTTGTAAAAAAAGGGGAAAAACAAGAGCGAGTACTGTTTGAAAAAGAGGGAATAGAATTTGACATAAACTATTTTTCAAGAGATGGTGTAAAAAAATTATTATCAGATAGAGAGTATTTCTTTATTAAAGAGATGAAGGATGCTAAAGTTCTATTTGATAAAGAGCAGACATCAAAGAATATAAAGGATATAAGTAGGGATATTTACCTAAAAGGGCCTAAAAAAATGTCACTGGAAGAAAAGTCTTTTTTAAAACAAGATATTGGGGGAAAAATATCAAATTTAAAAAATAAAGAAAAATTTGATGCTTTTGAATATCATTTTTTGACGAATTTATATTTAAAAGATATAATAATTGGGTACTTTAATATAAATGATAATTGGGTACCAAAAGATAAAAAATTGCTAAAAGTTTTGGAAAAAGAAAATAATGAACTTTTTGAACTAGTATCAAAGGTAAGTGAAAGTTATGACTATCAAAAACTTTTAGATGTGTATAATTATATTTTTAAAGAAATTGAGACAAAAGAGATTATAAAACTAATCTTCTAGTCACAAATCAATGGGGGGAGTTTAAATGAATAAAGTTGATAAAGAAAAGATACAACATGCAGTAAGGGAAATATTGGAGGCAATTGGAGAAGACCCAGATAGAGAAGGTCTAATTGAGACTCCAAATAGAGTTGCTAGAATGTATGAAGAGATATTTTCAGGTCTTACTGAAGAACCAAGAGACCATTTAAAAGTTCTTTTTGCAGATGAGAAACATGAAGAATTAGTCTTGGTAAAAGATATTCCATTTTATTCATGTTGTGAACATCACTTAGTTCCTTTTTTTGGAAAAGCTCATATTGCTTATTTACCAAAAGGAGGAAGACTTACAGGTCTTTCTAAACTTGCTAGAGTAATAGATACATTGGCAAAAAGACCACAATTACAAGAAAGAATTACTAAAAATGCTGCAGATATAATAATGGAAGAATTACAGCCTTATGGTGTTTTAGTTGTAGTGGAAGCAGAGCATATGTGTATGACAATGAGGGGTGTGAAAAAGCCAGGTTCAAAAACTGTTACATCAGCAGTAAGAGGTATATTTGAAAAGGATATTGCATCTAGAGCTGAGGCGATGAGTCTTATTACTATGAAATAGTAGTTGTTGTAGATATAATCATTTGTTGAGATATAAAATTTAATTTAAGGGAGTGTCAGTAATTGTGTTTGATTATGGTAAAAGAACTTATATAATGGGAATATTAAATGTAACTCCAGATAGTTTTTCAGATGGAGGAGATTTTAATAACTTAGACATAGCAATAAAACACGCAAAAGATATGGTTGACCAAGGCGCTGATATAATAGACTTAGGAGGAGAATCTACACGTCCAGGTCATAGTTATGTAGACTCAGATGAAGAACTAAGAAGAGTAATCCCTGTAATAAAAAAACTTAAACAAGAATTAGATATACCAATATCAATAGATACTTATAAGGCAGATGTTGCAGAAGAAGCACTAAAATTAGGTGTTACTATGGTAAATGATGTTTGGGGTCTTAGAAAAGATAAAAATATGGCCTCTGTAATAGGTAAATATGATGCAGAAGTATGTATAATGCACAATCAAGATGGGACAAAATATGAAAAAGATATAATGGAGTCAATAAGGGACTTTTTTGAAGAAAGCATAGAAATGGCAATTAGCTGTGGAGTAAAAAAAGAAAAAATAGTACTTGACCCAGGAATAGGATTTGGTAAGGATTTTGAACAGAATATAGAGGTATTAAGAAGGTTAGGCGAATTGAAAGACTTAAGCTATCCTATTTTACTTGGCACATCTAGAAAATCGGTAATAGGTAAGGTCCTTCCAGTTGAACCAAAAAAAAGATTGGAAGGTACAATAGCTACTACTGTACTAGGTATAAGAGATGGTGTAGATATAGTTAGAGTACACGATGTTTATGAAAACTTAATGGCAGCTAGAATGACTGATGCAATATATAGAAAGTAGGTATAATATAATGGATAAAATATTACTTAGTAATCTAGGATTCTATGGATATCATGGTGTGCTTAAAGAAGAAAATTTTCTAGGTCAGAAATTTTTTATCGACATGGAGCTTTATGTTGATTCAAGAGAGGCTGGACTTAGTGATGATATAAATAAATCTGTAAACTATGCTGAGGTTTACAGTGTTGTTAAGGATATTACTGAAAATAAACAATTTAATCTTTTGGAGGCTTTAGCAGAAAATATTGCAGAAGAGGTCTTAAATAAATTTGTGCTTATAAATGGAGTCATGGTTAGGGTTAGAAAACCAGAAGCTCCTGTGAATGGAATTTATGACTATTTTGGTGTTGAGATAAGGAGAACAAGAGATGAATAAGGCTTATTTGGGAATAGGTACTAATATGGGGGATAGATTTAATAATTTATCAGAGGCATGTGAGCTTTTAAGAAATAGTGAATCTATCTATAATGTAAAAGAATCAGGATTATATGAAACAAAACCATGGGGATATACAGAACAAGCAGATTTTCTAAATATGTGTGTAGAAATAGAAACAGAGTTTGAACCATATGAGTTGTTAGAATATTGTCAAAAAATAGAGAGAGAACTACACAGAGAGAGAATAGTACGCTGGGGTCCAAGAACTATAGATGTAGATATACTATTTTTTAATGATGTAGTCTCTACTGACGAAAAACTATTAATACCTCATCCAAGGATTCAAGACAGAGCTTTCGTTTTGATACCACTTATGGATTTAAATGAAGAACTTCTAATAAATGAAAAATCAATAAAAGAACATTTAAACCTCCTATCTGCTGAAGAAAGAGAAGAAGTAAAGGAGCTTGTAGGTTATGAAAGAAAACCTATTTAATGGTAATTCAAAAATAGAGATAAATACAAATAATAAAGAGATAGTTGTAAAAAAAGACAAACTTATAATAGCTGGACCATGTGCAATAGAGAGTTATGAGCAACTTTTAATGACTGCTAAATTTGTAAAAAGTCATGGTGCAAATATTTTAAGAGGTGGAGCATATAAGCCAAGAACATCACCAAACTCATTTCAAGGATTAAAAAAAGAAGGTCTTGAAATATTAAAAGCAGTCAAAAAAGAGGTTGGCATAGCTGTTATTACAGAACTTATGGATGTAAGAGATATGGACGACCTGTATAGTATAAGTGATATAATTCAAATTGGCTCAAGAAATATGCAAAACTTTACACTTTTAAGTGAAGTAGGAAGACAAAACAAACCTGTTATGTTAAAAAGAGGAATAGCATCGACAATTACTGAATGGATAGGTGCTGCAGAATATATAGCAATAGAAGGAAATAGCAATATTATAATGTGTGAGAGAGGTATAAGAACATATAATGATTATACTAGAAATACATTAGATTTAGCTGCTGTACCTATTATCCAAAAAGAAACAGGTCTTCCTGTTGTGGTAGACCCAAGTCATGCTACTGGAATTAGATACTTGATAAAACCTATGTCAATGGCATCACTTGCATGTGGAGCTGATGGAATAATGGTAGAAGTGCACCCTGACCCAGAAAATGCTCTATCAGATGGTGCCCAATCTCTTTGTTTTGATGAGTTTGAAGATTTAATGGAATCAATTAAGAATTATTAAAAGAGGCAAAAGCCTCTTTTTTATTCGTAATGGTTATTGATACGAATTTATAGGTTATATATAATTTAATAGTTAGACCATTTGATATAAATAAAGACTTAATATTGATATAATTAATATAAAAAATAAAAATTTTTTGATTAATAAGAAGGATATCAATAAAAAAAGTCGAATTCTGTATATTGAGTGATTGACAAATTTAGAATATAGTGTAGAATAGAAATGTTAACACAAAAAATTACACCAGAAGGTGATAATATGAATGATATAAAAGACATTATTGAAGAAATAAAGGCTAGATGCGATATAGCAAGTATAATATCTGAATATATGAATATAAAACAATCTGGAGCTAATTATAAAGGATTATGTCCATTTCATGGTGAAAAGACACCATCTTTTTATATAAACACATCAAAACAAATTTATAAATGTTTTGGATGTGGAGAAGGTGGAGATGTAATAAATTTCGTCATGAAAATGGAAAATTTGGATTTTATGGATGCTGTAAAAATTTTAGCAAATAAATGTGGTATAGAAATTAACACTAACATGAATGAAGAGACTAGAATTAAAATAGAAAAATCTAAAAAATTCCAAGATATTCACACAGAAGCTGCTAGATTTTATCTTTCAAACTTGTTGGGAAGTAAAAATCTTGGGTATGAATATCTAAGAATAAGAGGACTAGATGATAAAATTATTAAGAAATTTGGTTTAGGATTTTCTTTAGATTCATGGAATTCACTTATGAATACTTTAATCAGTAAAGGATATAAAAAACAAGATTTATTGGAGTGCGGTCTAATTGCAAAAAACAGAGATGGAACTAATTGCTATGATAAATTTAGAAATAGAGTTATGTTTCCTATATTCGATTATAGAGGAAATATAATAGGATTTGGGGGAAGAGTATTAGATGATTCTTTGCCAAAATACTTAAATTCTCCAGACACAATAATTTTTAATAAAAAACAGAACTTATATGGATTAAACTTTGCTAGAAAAAATTTAGAGAGTAAAACTATAGTCTTAGTTGAAGGATATATGGATTTAATTTCGCTTTATCAGTATGGCATAAGAAATGTAGTAGCAACCCTTGGAACAGCCTTGACTGAACAACAAGGCATTTTAATAAAGAGATATGCGGACACTGCTATTATATCTTATGATTCTGATGAACCAGGAATAAAAGCAACTTTAAGAGCTATGGATATACTTACTAAATTAGGTATTAATGTAAAAGTATTGGATTTAAAAGATGCTAAAGACCCAGATGAATTTGTAAGAAAATATGGACTTAATGATTATAAAAAAGCTATGGATGTTTCTACTCACTACATAAAATATAAAATAGATCATCTTAAAAAAGAATTTAATATTCAAAAAGATGAAGAACGAGTGAAGTTCGCAAAAGAAGCTTCTAAGATTATAAAACAATTGACAAGTCCTGTTGAAATTGATTTTTATACAAAGTATTTAAGCAATCAAATAGATATTAATGTCGAGTCTATAAAGAGAGAAGTATATGGTAAAAATTATAATAAGCCATATAACAACAAAAATCAAAAGAAAGCAGAAGAAAAAATAATTGAAAAAGTCGAAGTCAGACAAGATGGAAAACAATTAGTTGAAGAGACTCTAATAAAAATAATGTTAGAAGATAAAAAAATTAGAGAAATAGCGTTACTAAAAGTAGAAGAAAGTGATTTTTTATTGAAAGAAAGTAAAGAAATTTTAAATTACATGATTAAAAATCAAGAATTGGACAAAATAACTATTGACAAATTGAAAAGTTTAAACATATCCGAAGAATACTTAAAAGAATTAAATTCAATTTCTTTGAATAGTATAAACTTAGAGAACACAAAAGAAATAGAAGGAATAGTAACAAATATCAGAAAAAATTCATTAGAAGAACAAATTAACAGCTTGTTGAGAGAGCAACAAGAATTAGAAAATAATAATGATATGAAAGAGGTAGATGGTAGAGTTATGGAAATTGCTTTAAAAATAGTTGATATAAATAAAATTTTAAAGAGCTTGTAGAGAAAGGAGGTTTGAGTGTGGAAAATAAATCGAATAAAAAAGAGTTAAAAAAAGTTACTGCTAAGACATTAATAGAAAAAGGAAAAAAGCAAGGTTCATTAACACTTGCAGAGATAATGGAAGCTTTTTCAGAGACTGAACTTGATAAGGACCAAGTAGAAAATCTTTATGAGACTTTAGGAAATCTGGGAATAGAAATAACAGAAACAAAAAATTATAAAGCTGATATAGATTTTTCGACTACTGATGATGATTTAAGTATTAGCAACCTGGATGAAGATACAGAAGCGATTTCACATGAAGACTCTTCTGCAATAGAAATAGAAACTGTGGATTTATCTTTACCAAAAGGGATAAGTATAGATGACCCTGTTAGAATGTACCTAAAAGAAATAGGAAAAATTCCTCTACTTAAACCACATGAAGAAGTTGAATTTGCTAGGAGAATGCACGAAGGTGATGAGATAGCGAAACAAAGGTTAGTTGAGGCAAACTTAAGATTGGTTGTAAGTATAGCAAAAAGATATGTAGGAAGAGGTATGCTTTTCTTAGATTTAATACAAGAGGGAAATTTAGGTCTTATAAAAGCAGTCGAAAAATTTGACTATACAAAAGGATATAAGTTTAGTACTTATGCAACATGGTGGATAAGACAAGCCATAACACGTGCCATTGCAGACCAAGCTAGAACTATAAGAATACCAGTTCATATGGTAGAGACTATAAATAAGCTAATAAGAGTATCAAGACAACTACTTCAAGAACTTGGAAGAGATCCAAAACCAGAAGAAATTGCAAAAGAAATGGAAATGACAGAAGATAAAGTAAGAGAAATAATGAAAATAGCTCAAGACCCTGTGTCTTTAGAAACACCAATAGGAGAAGAAGAAGATAGTCATTTAGGAGACTTTATTCCAGATGATGATGCTCCAGCCCCAGCAGAGGCAGCAGCATATTCTTTACTAAAAGAACAAATAGAAGATGTACTTGGCTCATTAAATGATAGAGAGCAAAAAGTATTAAAACTTAGATTTGGCCTTGAAGATGGTAGAGCTAGGACTCTTGAAGAAGTTGGAAAAGAGTTTGATGTAACTAGGGAAAGAATAAGACAGATAGAAGCAAAAGCACTAAGAAAATTAAGACATCCAAGTAGATCAAAAAAACTTAGAGATTATTTAGATTAAAAAGATACATCATTAATGTTTTTGTTATAAAGGCCATGGGATAAGTGATATCTCATGGCTATTTTGTAGTAGAGATTTAATTTTATTTTTTATAATAACCTTAATTTAATAACCTTAATTTAATGATTATAATTTAATATAAAGACTATAAATGAAGGCAATTGAAAGGAGATATATATTTGAAATTAACAGATAGATTATTAAAAATAGCATCATTGGTATCAGATGGTAAAAAAATAGCTGACATAGGAACTGACCATGGATATATACCAGTATATTTGTTAAAAGAGGGAAGAGTACCATTTGCAGTATTGGCAGATGTTAATAAAGGGCCTCTTGACAATGCACATAAAGAGGTCATACAGAACAATCTTTTAGATAAGGTTGATTTACGACTGGGTTCTGGTATAGAGGTTCTTGAAGTAGGAGAAATAGAAGAAATAATAATTGCTGGTATGGGTGGAATTTTGATAAGTGAACTTCTTGAAGCTAAAAAACAAGTGGCGCATAATGTAGAAAAATTGATACTACAACCTATGCAAGCACAAGAAGAACTCAGACGTTATCTTTTAAATAATGGTTATGAAATCTCAGAAGAAGTTTTGGTGAGAGAAGATTTTAGGATATATGAAATAATAGTTGCCAAATACACAGGTAAAAATACTATAATAGAAGATGAGATATATTTTGAAACTGGAATAAAACTTTTAGAAAATAAAGACTCTCTTTTTAATGAATTTATAGAAAAAAAGATAAAGACATATAGTGCTATAGTTAATAACCTAGAAGGAAAGAATGGGGAAGCAATAGACAAGAAGAGAGAAGATAGTAAGACTGCAATAAAAAAACTTGAAAATTTAATAAAATAAATTGGAGGCATATATGTTATTAAAGAGTCTAACTAGAAAAATTGAAAAAAAGTATCCTCTAAACTTAGCTGAGGATTGGGACAATGTAGGTCTTATAGTTGGAGATTTTGATATGGATGTAAAAAAAGTATTAGTATCTTTGGAAGCTAATGAAAATGTTATTGATGAAGCCATCTCAAAAAACATAGATTTAATTGTGACACATCATCCTTTTATATTTGGGAAAATTAATAAGATTAATAGTGCAGATTTAAAAGGTAGGCTTATACAAAAACTTATTAAAAATGATATAGCACTTTATTCTATGCATACCAACTTTGACATAGCATTTGATGGTCTAAATGACTATTTTATGGAGATTATGGAATTTGGTAACTCAAAGGTTTTAGATGTGACTGAAAGCGAGACTTTATATAAACTTGCAGTATATGTACCATGTAATTATTCAGATGAATTGAAAAGAGTTTTAAGTAATTCAGGAGCAGGTCATATAGGAAATTATAGTGATTGTGTATTTTCAATAGAAGGTGAAGGACAGTTTAAGCCATTAGAAGGCTCCAATCCGTTTCTTGGAAGCATAAATGATATAGAAGTTGTAAATGAGGTTAAAATTGAAACTGTAGTGCCACAGAAGCTTTTAGGAGGGGTAATAAGTTCTATGTTGGATGCACATCCTTATGAAGAAGTAGCATATGATTTGTACAAGTTAGAAAATAAAGGGAAGACATTTGGTCTAGGTAGAGTTAGTAGACTTGATGAAAGTATGACATTAGAAGACCTTTCAAATAAAATAAAAGAAAAATTAAATATGAAACATATCAGGGTAGTTGGAAAACTTAATACAAATATAACCAAAGTAGCAGTTGTAACAGGAGCTGGTTCTGAGTTTGTAAAAAAAGCTAAGAGACAAGGTGCAGAAGTATTAATAACTGGAGATGTAAAGTATCATGAAGCACAAGATGCACTTGATATTGGAATGTGTATAGTAGATTGTGGTCATTTTGATACAGAAGATATATTCAAAGATGTCATGAAGAGATTTTTGAGAGACTTTAATGAAATTGAAGTAATAAAAAGTGATGTATATTTGAATCCATTTAGTATTATTTAGTAGTATTTAATTATAAAAATACTATATAAAAAATAAATTTGAATTTACTTAGGGGGATAAAGATGAAAGCAGCAGTAATTTTTCATAGTGTTTGTGGGAGTACATATTTATTAGCAAGAACATATAAAGAAGTGCTTGAAGAAATGGATATAGAAGTAGATATGTTTAAAGTAAGTGACGAAGTTGCAAAAACACTTCTTCAATATTATTTAATAAATTCTAAAGAATATAAAGACGAGTTTGAAAGTGTAAATATAATTAAATCTGGAAAAGAATTGCTAGACTATGATGCTATATTTATGGGTTCGCCAACATATTATGGAAATGTATCTGGACCAATGAAGATGTTTATGGATAGTTTTTCTGATATTTGGGTAGGTGCTCCTTTGAGTGGGAAAATATTTGGTTGTTTTGCCACAGCAGGTTCACAACATGGAGGAGGAGAGCTATCTTTGCAAGCAATGAATATATTTGCTCAACATATGGGAATGACTCTTTTATCAGTTCCATGTACAGTAAGAGGAGGACATCCAGCATATGGAATACTACATATAGCAGGTGATAACTCTGATATAAGACCAAATGATGATGTTAAGCTGGGGATAAGAGATTATCTAAAAAGAATTAGTCTATAAGAATGTCAAAAAAAAGTGCCTAAAAGTGGCTATATAGCTACTTTTAGGTATTTTAATATGTTATTATAAACGTGAAGCTTTGCCAGAAATATGGTCGATTTCTATTTTAACTACAGTTGTTAAATTTATGTCTTTCTCTATATATTTCATTCCCTCTTCAAAAAATCCTTTAGAATATTTTTTTATGATTTCTACAAGAGCATTTTTCTTTTCTTCATCTTCTACAGTTGAAGCTTTTCCAAACACTATAGCACTAGAATATGTAGTACTAAATTTGTCTGGAATAACATTTTCATTAGCAACTACTAAAAAAGAAACTTTGTTGTTTTTTGATATATTATCTAATTTATGACCATTTCTTGCACAATGGAAGTAAATAGAATCATTAAGATACACATAGTTTACAGCTACTCCATAAGGATAGCCATTTTCAGATATAGTGGAAAAAGTACCAAATTCACCATTCTTTAACACTTCTACAGTATCTTCTTTTGTCATTTCTCTCTTTTTTAATCTCATTTCTCTAAACATATTATCATCCTTTCTAATTTTGATTATTAAATTAAATTTTAAAACATTTACAAAGATTATGCTATGCTTTTTACAAATTTAAAATAAAATAAAAATTAGAGTTGACAATTATAAAAATTTAGAATATTATAATAGCAACAGCAAATTAAAAATCCTATGACAAGGAAGAGTAATTATGTTTAGCTTCAAGATAGAGAGCTGAGGATGGTGGAATCTTAGCAAGAAGGAATATAGTGAATGGACCTTAGAGGAATGAATTGAAATCATATTATTATGAGAGTAGACTTTATCGTCAGTCGCACGTTACAGCGAATAAGGTATGTAAGTACCTGATAATGAGATGTATAAGAAATAAGTTTATGTTTATTTTTTATATAATTTAGGTGGCAACGCGGATAATCTCCGTCCTATTAATTTAGGACGGAGTTTTTTATTTTACAAAAATTTCAAAATAAAAATATATAAATGAGATAAAAGGTGGTGAAAAAGATGTTATGAACTCTCAAAGCTAATGAAAATGATTTAGAAAATTGGCAAAGAAATAAAATAAATATTAATAAAATTAGGGGGAATTATTACAATGAAATCAAATACAAAAAAATTAACTTTAAATGCTATACTCTTAGCTATGGGATTATTAATACATCAACTTACACCTGCTATAGGACTTCCAATGCAACCAGATATATCTCTAGCAATGATGTTTATAATAATGATATTGAACAAAGATGATTATAAAATTTGTCTAGTGGCAGGAATTGTGACAGGGATATTTGCAGCATTAACAACTAAATTTCCAGGAGGTCAAGTTCCAAATATACTTGATAAAACTGTTACAATAAATATAATGTTCATGATAATGTATATAATTTATAAATTACCATTTATGAAAAACTTAAGTAATAAAAAGCAAGACTTAATAGTAGCTACAATAATCTTTCCAATAGGAACTATTGTGAGTGGAACTGCATTTTTATTGTTTGCTCAAGTAATAGTAGGTCTTCCTGGAGGTTCATTTATAGCATTGTTTATGGTTGCAGTAGTACCAGCAATACTAATAAATCTGATAGCTGGTTTACTGTTATTTAAGGTAGTAAGCATGTCTATAAGAAGGGTAAGTTATCAAGGTTAAATATTATTGCTTACAATGATATTATAAAAAAATAGTATTTTAAAGAATAAAATAATAAAGAGGTATTAAGTTATAATACTTAAGACCTCTTTAAAGTTAAATTTTAACTATGCTAAAGAAATATTCTATACATGGTAAGGAGATAGTAAAGAATGTATCTTTAAAGTCTCAACCAAACAGCAAAATTTATCCAACAAACATACAATTAAGGCCTCTTTGTATCTAGGAGGCGTAATTGTAAGTGGCCACATATGTTTTAAAATTATGTCTGTTTCCATTTCATTTATTTGAAAAAATAAATTCGCATTTTTTAGTGCTTCTTTAGGATGAGTAAATCCGTGTAATCCTTTTCTATCCCCTTTGTAATGCCAGTCATAAAGGAAAAAGTCGTGTAATAAAGCTCCTCTAATAACACTTTGAATATCAACATTTAGATGCAATTTTTTACATAATAGATAACTATAATATGCTACTGACAAACTATGTTCAAGACATGAAACATCGCCGTGATGAGGAAATGTTCTCATAAGTTGTACTTGTTCTGAAGAAAGTATTTCAGAAGCACATTCATTAAAGTATTTGATTTCAGCTTTTGACAACATTATGCAAATCTCCATTCCTAGTAAAATATAAATACTATATTTCAATGATAATATGAAATATTTCTTATCCTACAAAATATAATACCCAATAATACAAGTAAGATACCTTTTATGGTATTTAAAGTAAAAGAGATTTTATTAGGCTAAACAATGAAAAAATTAAAAGTAAAGCTATAGCAATATATATTATTTTTCCTATAGGATTTCCAAAATTTACAGTATAACCAATACCAAATCTCTTATCAACCATTAATGATGGGTCGTTTGGATTATTGTATATGATGCCTGCTATCCAATGTTTTTCATCATCTTCTGGAGAATAAGAAGAGTTAGACTTTAAATTTGGAGACTTAATATATGTTAACACTAAATAAATTATAACCACAAATGTTGCTATGGTCATAGCAGTTGATAAATTTGTTTTTATTGATAAAAAAGCAATGAAAAATTGTATTGTCATTAAAATCATCAATATCAAAAATAAATAACCAATTTTGTTTAGATATTTAATGTTTTCAGTTCTGCTTTCTTCAATTCTATTTGAATCTATCTTAATTCTTGACTTTATAGAACCAATAGAAGTTATATATAATAAAACGATTAAACAGAATGCAGTGCCTATTGATTTAAACACATTAAAATATGATTTTTCCATAAAAGAATTAGGTGTCCCATTTATATTCCAATTTATAACAATTAAGTTTGGCAGTTGATTATAATTAGATGCTATAAAAATACTCATTCCAAAAGCAAGTAGTATTGGTATTAAATATAATATTTTAAACCTTTTTATTATTTTATCTTTTTTATTTAAGAAATCCATATCTACTATTAATTTTGAATCCATATCTATATGACCTTCTATAGAATAAATTTCTGATTTAAACTTTTTAGCCTTTTTATGAGTATGAATATACAATAAACTTTCATATAATAAAAATCCAGTTATACTAATAAAATAGGAAAATTCTAATTTATCAGATGTAAGAACTAGAATAAAAACTAATATAAAGTCTATAATAAAACCTAAAGATAAAAGTTTTTTGAATTTCTTATCTAGCATTATAAAGTCAGTATAGTTTTTGTGTTCTTGGTCTATAGAAACTCCATAAATATGTTTATTACCTACTAAATATGGCATAAAATAAAATGTAGCATACATCAAAATTAAAATTGGGAATATTGTAAATAGACATTCAATCTTACTCATAGTATTTCACCTCATATTTGTCAAATAAAGTTGAACTTAGCGATAAAAATTCTTCTTTGCTGATACCTGATAAATAAGATTTTGCTACTAGAAGTTCTAAGTCAAGCTTATTTTTTTGACGAGTGGAATTGTCTATTTTCATTGGTAGCTTAGCAACAATAGCACCTTTTCTTCTATCAATATTTAAGAAGCCCTCTTCTTTTAGCTCATTATAAGATTTATTCACTGTATGTAAATTTACACCAATGTTTTCGGCCATACTTCTCACAGATGGAAGTGATTCGTTTATTTTCAATTCTCCTGAAGCTATAGCTTTAGTTATTTCTTCTTTAATTTGTACATAAATAGATTTATCACTATTAAAATCTAGATTTAGAACCATAAAAAACCTCCATTATGCTTTATAAATGAAAAAGACTGTTATACATATAGTATAACATAAAAAATAATATCGAACACAAAATATAAATTTATATTTGTAAAAATTGTAATTTAAAAATAACCTAATTTTTATCAAAATAATACAGATACTATCTATAGATATAAATAAAAATTAGAAAGGAGAAAAAAATATGTTAACATATTTAATGAAAAGACAAATGCATAAAAAAGATGATGGAATGAGTAAACCAATGATGTTCACAGGAGCAGTTCTTACAGGTGTGGGTGCATATGCTGTATATAAGATGGTAAAAAATCGTAAATCTAATTCTCAAATGGTTGATACAAATTATTATAGAAATAGTGACTATGATGACTATATGTATGACGAATTTGATTATGACTGTGATTGTAGAGACAAAAAACAGGATTATGAATATGAAGAATTAAAAAAAAAAGTAAAAGAATTTAATTCAAGAAGAATAAACTGTGAAAATTGTCCACATGTATCTCAGGAAGAAATGATGCAATATGTAAATAGTGTTAAAGATATAAAGAATGATATTGATGTACATGAAGACGATAAAAAAGACAATATTTACAAAGAAGAAGAATATAAGAAGTATGATGAAGAATAAATTATATTCTAAATAGTTAAATAGTTATATTAGATTATTTAACCTAAAGTTTCTAAAATGTAAGTTGTAACTTAACTTGAAGAAATTAGTATTATTCTTATGAGAGTTAAGTAATAACTTACATTTTTGTTTTTGTAAGCTTTAATAACCCTTTGTGACTATTTTGTAATTTTAGATATATTTTAGTATATAAGGTATTTGTGTATAATAAAAACTGTATAGGTAAATAATTTAAAATCAAAATGAAAAGAAAGGAAATAGTTATGTTAAAGTTATTAATAGTTGAGGATGATAGTACTATATCTTTTGGAATAAAGTATGCTTTAGAGCAAGAAGGATTTAGTGTAGATATAGCAAAGGACTTATTAAGTGGAAAAGAAATGATTTCTTCTAATGAATACAGCATGATACTTTTGGATGTGACATTACCAGATGGAACTGGTTATGAATTGTGTCAATATACAAGAGAATTCTCTCAAATTCCAATAATATTTTTGACTGCTTGTGATGAAGAAGTAAATATTGTAATGGGTCTTGATATGGGTGGAGATGATTATATAACAAAGCCTTTTAGAATTAGAGAACTAATATCTAGAATAAAAGCTGTTTTAAGAAGAAAAGGCAATACTTCAGAAGAAGCTAAAAAAATGCTTAAATTTGGGGAGTTAAATATATATACGTTAGAAGCTAGAGTATATAAAAATGAAAAAGAAATATTTCTGACATCAGTTGAATATAAACTTCTTCTAATTCTTATACAGAATAAAAATACAGTTTTAAGTAGAACTCAAATATTGGAAAAACTTTGGGATGTAACATATGATTTTGTAAATGATAATACTCTAACTGTTTATATAAAAAGACTTAGAGAAAAAATAGGTGATGACTTATGTGAGCCAATATACATAGAAACTGTAAGAGGCCTTGGTTATAAATGGATAGGAAGTGAAAATAATGTTTCTATATAATCCAGAAGTGAAGAGGTTTTTCAGTAAGTATATTGTTTTGATGTTTGTTGCTATTACTATATCTATTGGGTTTAGTATAATCAATATGAATATAACTAAAGGTATGATTGTAAAAAATAATCAAGCTATAATAGGAACACTGTCTAGTAAATATCCAAATTTAGAAAGAGAGATAGTAGATATAATAACTCAAGGAAAGTCTATAAGAAATATAGACTATGGAGAGAAAATATTAAGTAAGTATAATTATGATAAATCTATTAAAATAAACACTGAGCCTATAATTTCTAAATTAGTTTTAGATACGATAAAAATAAATATAATCTTGGTATGTATAATATTTATTTTAATATTTATATTGGTTGTTAGCTATTTTAAAGTAATGTACAATGATTTATCAGATATGACTAAGTATGTTTACTATAGTTCAGAAGGAAAACCATTTGATATGAAAAATAAAAATCAAGAAGGTCAGGTAGGTCTTTTAAAAACTGAACTATTGAAGATGACGACAATTCTTAATGAAAAGGTTGAACTTTTAAAATCAGAAAAAATATTTTTAAATAATACAATCTCTGATATATCACATCAATTAAAAACTCCTATGACTTCTTTAATAATGTTGAATGACTTGTTATATAATGATATACCATGCGAAGTAAAAATTGATTTTTTGGATAAGATAAAGAATCAACTAAATAGAATGGACTGGCTGATTAAAAGTATGCTTAAACTATCAAAAGTAGAAGCAAAAGTGATAAAGTTTAAAAAAGATAAGATAAAATTTAGTGAACTTATACATAGAGCAATACAACCAATGAAAATACCTATGGAAATTAAAAATCAAAAATTAACTATAGAAGGAAATGATAATGTATCTTATATTGGTGATATTGATTGGTCTGTGGAAGCATTAGTGAATATAATTAAAAATTGTATAGAGCATACTCCTGAATTTGGAAATATAAGTATGACATATAAAGAAAATCCATTATTTTCTGAACTAATAATAAAAGATGATGGTGAGGGAATAGATAAAAAAGATATACCACATATATTTAAACGATTTTATAGAGGAAAGAGTAGTTCAAAAGAAGATAGTGTAGGCATAGGTCTTGCAATGTCAAAATCCATAATAGAAAGCCAAAATGGAGATATCTATGTAAATAGTGAAAAAGGAAAAGGAACAGAATTCCATATAATATTTCATAAAATGTATGCTGATAATAGTGACTAATCTGTAATATTTAATTCACTTTATAGTAATAGCTAAAGTCTAATATATGAAGTATAGAATATAAATATTGGAGGTAGCCATGGAAATTTTAAGAGTAGAAAATCTAACTAAAAGTTATGGTAAAAATGAAACAAAAGTTGATGCTATAAAAAATGTAAACTTATCAATTGAAAAAGGTGAGTTTATAGCAATAACAGGTCCAAGTGGAAGTGGTAAAAGTACATTATTGCATTTGCTAGGAGGTGTTGATAGACCTACTAGTGGTAAGGTTTATATAAATGATGTGGATATCTATAATTTGAAAATTAAAGATTTAGCAATATTTAGAAGAAGAAATATAGGTCTTATATATCAATTTTATAACTTAATTCCAGTCTTAACTGTAAAGGAAAACATATTGCTTCCAGCAGAACTTGACAATAGAGATATTGACAAAGAATATTTAAATGATTTGATGAAAACATTAGGTCTAAACGATAGAGAAAAACATCTTCCAAACCAGTTATCAGGGGGTCAACAACAAAGGACTTCTATAGGACGTGCTTTGATTAATAGACCTTCTATAGTGTTGGCAGATGAACCAACAGGTAATTTAGATAGTAAAAATTCAAAAGAAATACTAGGATTATTAAAACTGTCAGTAAAGAAATACAATCAGACTCTAATAATGATAACTCATGATAAAGACATAGCACTTCAGGCTGATAGAATTATAGGTATAGAAGATGGAATTATAAAAAGTGATGAGGTGATGTAGATGAATTTATATACATCACTAACTATTAGATATTTAAAACAAAATAAAAGAAGAACTATTGTAACTATAATTGGGATAATACTTTCAACAGCTTTAATCTGTGGTATAGGAAATATATTTGAAAGTTTCATGGATTATCAAGTAAGAGAAACTATAAAAAATGATGGAAGTTTTCATGTTACATTCCATGATGTAAACAAAAAGAATATGGAATATGTAACAAAATCAGCTGAAATAGAAAAACATGCATTTACTAAGCAAATTGGATATTCTAAATTGGAAAATAGTGAGAATGGTATATTAAGTATAAAACAGTATGATAAAAATGCCATGGAGGGATATCAAATTTCTATAAAAGAAGGTAGATTGCCATCTAAAGAAGGAGAAATTGTTCTAAGTGAAAATGTTATTAATCTTATGGATGATAAATTAAAAATAGGAGACGAAATAACCTTAAAAGTAGGAGACATGTTTGATTCAAATAAGAAAAAGATTGATAACATGGTATTTCATGAAGGTGATTATATAGCAAATGAAAAGGATAGTACTTTTAAACTGGTGGGTATAATTAAAAAGCCCGGATTTGAGCTTTATGATGAGATTACAACTGCTATAACTTACTTTAATCCTATGATTGATTATAAAGGAGCAATGAACATCTCAGTAACAGTAAAAAATCCTAAAGATGTGTATAAAATAAGTAAAAAAATAAGCAAAAACATATATCCAAATAAAGATGAAGAATCAATTTCTGATATGGTAAAATACAATGAACATTTATTGAGATTACAAGGCGCCAGTAAATATGAGAATATAAATAGTTCTGTAAAATCTATAATTGCATTAGTAACTATATTAGTAATTATATGCACGATTGCTACAGTTTATAATTCTTTTAGTATTTCTATAACTGAACGAAAAAAACAGTTTGGCATATTAAATTCTATAGGTGCTACATCTAGCCAAATTAAAAGGTTAGTCTTTATAGAAGGTATTATAATTAGTTTAATTGGAATACCAATAGGACTAATATCTGGAACAATAGCTATAGACTTATTATTTAAAACTATAAATAAGTATTTTACAGAATCGATTGTTACACAGATGAGTTTACAAATAGTGTATAACCCAATAATAATTATTGTTAGTATAATAATAGTTTTATTTACAATATTTATATCAATTCTATTACCTGCAATAGCAGCTTCTAATGTTTCTCCACTTGATATAATTAAGAACAGTGGAGAGTATAAAGTGAGAAAAATTAAAGATTCAAAGCTTATTAAAATTATTTTTAAGACTGAAGGAGTACTTGCATATAAAAATATGAAAAGAAATAGAAAAAAATTCATAGTGACTCTTTTTTCTTTAATGATAAGTATAATAATATTTATATCTTTTAGTGGATTTACATTGCTTTTGTTAAGAGGTGAGGAAATTAGAAGTTCTCAAAGAAACTATGATTTGTATCTAACTGCAAAGGGTACAGCTAGACCTATTGATGATGTCATAAGTAAACTACAGGATATTCCTGAAATAAAGAACTTTGAATTCGCAACAGGTCAATCTATGTCTATAAAAGTAAGTGAAAATAAAATAAATAAATCCAAGGAGGATTTAATTAAGGAGTATTATCAACAACATAAGAGTGGAGATAGTTATGAATACGACTTTAGCAATAATGAATTAAATTTTCCAGGAGAGTTTGCAATAAAAAATAAAACAAATAATTTAGTAAAAGGCTCTTTTGATAAGGAAAAAGCAATTAAAGAAAATGGTGTGATACTAGTTAGAAAAAGCTACTTTGAATCTAGAGGTAAGAAAGGGATAGTGGAGTTAACTAATTACAAAGTTGGAGATACACTAAATTGTGAATATCTTGATGACAATGGTTCAAGTAAAAAAATGAAGATTAAAATTCTTGCGATAACTGATGAAGAACGTTTAGGAATGGGATATCAAAATATGGGCTTGCAATTTATAACTTATGATGAAGTTGCTAAAAATTTAGGTCTAAAATTAAATAAAAGTCTTATATTTATCGACTTAGGAGGAGATGTTCAGACTAAGAAGAAAATAGAATCTTTAGCTGATAAAAATAATTTTAACTTCCATGATGAAAGTGCAGGAGGAGAAGAAGAAAAACAAAATCTAAAAGTTGTCAAAATATTTGTATACGGTTTTATAGTAGTGATATCTCTAGTTAGTGTTACAAATATACTAAATACAGTAAGTACAAGTATAAATCTAAGAAAAAGAGAGCTTGCTATAATACAATCTATAGGAGTTACCCCTAATGGATTTAGAAAAATGATATATTTAGAAAGTTTTATTTATGGTATACTGTCTTTAATATTTGGGATACCAATTGGTATTGGAATGACTCTAGTTATGAATAAACTTATTTCAGGTGTAATTGAGTTTTCCCCTGTCATACCATGGGCAGCAATAGCTATATGTATAGTAAGTGTTTTTATAATAACTTTTATAGCAGCTTATATACCAATGAGTAAATTGAACAAAGAAAATATAATAGATAATATAAGAAGAGAAAGTATCTAAGTATAAAAGTAATTTTTAAATATGTAAAATATTATTAAAATCGTTTAATTTGTATAAACTATTATTATACAAATTGAACGATTTTTTATTTATATAAGAAATCTAATAAATAAATTACTAGAGGTATTTAACTATTTAGAAAGAATTGGTATTATATAAGGTAAGGGGTTAGATAAAGTATTTATAAATAAGTATAAATATTTGATTTTATTGGAAAACAAAAGAAAAAGAAGGTGATTACTATTTCTCATATAACTGCGAAGAACATGTATAAAAGTTTAGAGGAAAGAATAAACAAGTTTCCACAAGGTGCTCCACCATCAGATACATTATACAAAATACTAAATGTATTATATACAGAACAAGAAGCGAAATTAGTAGCTCAGCTTCCAATAAAGCCTTTTAGAGTAAAAACAGCAGCTAAAATCTGGAGTATAAGTGAAAGTGAAGCATATAGAGTATTAGATAAACTTGCAAGTAAGGCTCTGATACTAGATATAGAAGATAATAAAGGGAAAAAATATATAATGCCTCCTCCAATGGCTGGCTTTTTTGAGTTTGCTATGATGAGAACAAGACATGATATAGACCAAAAATTTTTAGCAGAACTTTACTATCAATATATGAATGTAGAGGAAGATTTTATTAAAGACTTATTTTATTCAACAGAAACAAAGCTTGGAAGAGTGTATGTTCAAGAGGAAGTTTTGACTAATGATAATGAAGTTAGTATTTTAGATTACGAAAGAGCTACTCATATAATCGATGAATCGACTCATATAGGTGTAAGTATGTGTTACTGTAGACATAGAATGCAACATGTTGGCAAAGCTTGTGATGCTCCTATGGATATATGTATGACATTTGACAATGTAGCAAATTCTTTAATAAATAATAAGTTTGCAAGACGTGTAGATAAAGTAGAATGTAAAGAGTTACTTCATCAAGCATATGAGCATAACTTAGTTCAATGTGGAGAAAATGTTAGAAAAGGAGTTACATTTATATGTAATTGCTGTGGCTGTTGTTGTGAGGCATTAGTAGCAGCTAAAAGATTTGGAAATCTTCATCCAGTACAGACAACTAGTTTTATACCAAATATAAACCATGAAAGTTGTGTAAAATGTGGAAAGTGTATAACTGCATGTCCTATAGATGCAATAAGCAAGGTCAAGGAAAATGATAAAGAATATATAAAAATTGATGAGGATAGATGTCTAGGTTGTGGAGTTTGTGTTAGAAATTGCCATAAAAATAGTATTATGTTATTAAAGAGAGATGAAAAGATAATAACTCCAGCAAACTCAGTACATAGAGCAGTTCTAATGGCAATTGAAAAAGGGCAATTACAAAATCTAATTTTTGATAATAATGCCTTAGCTAGTCATAGAGCTATGGGAGCTATACTATCAGCTATCTTAAAACTTGAACCAGCTAAAAAGATTTTAGCTAGTAAGCAATTAAAGTCAGTGTATTTAGATAAACTATTGAGTATGAATGATAAATAGATAAAAAAGGGCTATATTTAAGTAATATTACTTAAATATAGCCCTTTTTAACATGTTAAGCTATTTCTTTGATTTGTTTAAATGAATTCTCATTTCCATTTCCACCAATTTGTGTTACAGATTTAAATCTCATAGTTTTAAATAGTTCTTTTTGATTATAATCTAATAAATTTCCTACTAATATTACAGGAGACTTAGTTTTTCCAGCTAAAACTCCAACAGATAATCCATCTATTAAATCATCTTGTTTATTGATTCCGTTTTTTGCAACGTATAAGTTGTCTATCTTAGAATCTTTATAAAATTCTTTTATTACTTTTGCATTAGTTTCATTTCTAGTGCTACCTGATATTCTTTGTGGATTTTGAAGTTTACTTTCTATATTTTTAGAAACTGTGTATTCTCCACCAATTACATAAGACTTCTCAATTTTTTTGTTTTTAAACAAGTTGTTTATTTCATCTATATTACTGTTTTCATTAGTAAGTATTATAGGCATATCATTTTGAGCTGATACAGCTCCAATGCTTACTGCATCGGCTAATCCTTTTTCACCATTAACTACTGAAATCTTTGATATGTTACTAATATTATTCAATTCTTTAGCAATGTTCATAGAAGTTTGATATCTATCATTTCCTGAAATTCTAGATACAGAAATATTATTTGATTTTATAGTATCTAATGATTTTTCATTTACAGAAGCTTCTCCACCAACTACGTACACATTTTTTACTTTTAATCTTTTCAATTCAGTCAAAGTTTTTTCATTTATTTGAGAGCTTCCAGTTAATAATATAGGAGCATTTTTCTTATATGCAAGTGGTGTTGCAGCTAAAGCATCTGCAATTGCTGAGTCATTTATTAAAACTGCATTTTCAGCATTTTCCCAACCTGCTTGACTTATTTTAATAGAAGTTTCATATCTATCAGTTCCTGTAAGTGTACTTGCATTTACTTCATCTTGATACGCAACTTCAAATTTAGCATTTGGACTTCCTGAGAAAACAATTACGCCTCCTTTTGGCAATCTAACTCTATTATTTTTTGTAACTAAAGAATAGTTTACAGGAACTCCTTTATCATCATAAACAGCAAAAGACGAATTTTGAGGAAGATTAACTTCTATTTTTTTATTTGCTATATCGTCACCAATTTTATACCATTTTGCATAACCATTAGATGCTAACTCACATGTAAAAGATTTTTCTGATGGTAAATTAGTTATAGAATCTTCACTAACATATGTCTGTGTGGCAAAAGTTAAATACTCTGTACCATTTTCTTTATGAAGTTTAATATCAGCTAAGTCACGTCCCATCACACCAGGTATTTCTATAAAAGCATTTGAGTTATTTTCATCTGCTATTTTAGTATTAGCTATATAACCAGGAGTTCCGTCAGAAAGACCAAGAACTGCTTTTACAGAACCAAACATATAGTGTTGAGAAGTATATTTTTCATCTACTATATAGTAGCCTTTATCATTCCTTTTTTTCCATGCTTCTTTTACGCTATCTGATATATCATTATTATCTACTCTTTGAGCTACATAATACAAACTTGCCGTTTGACCTAATCCAGGGACATCATCGTAAGAGCTCATATTTAAATATGTAATATTATTTTTTTCTTTTACAAATTTTAAGCAACTATTACCCTTTTCAGATACAAATCTATCTTGACCTATGTATACATACTTATCTTCAGGTCCATTTTCTAGATAAGGAGAAGACACTGTTAAAGTACCATTATCATTAACGTCAATTTTTATCATATTTGAAGAAGCGTAAAGACCACTGTTTTCTTTTAAATAACTTGGCATTTTAACTTGTTGTGGTTTACTGAATGTTTTATCAGGTTTTATTTCTTTAATTTTACCTTTTTCTTTTAGAGCAGATAGTAAAAGTTCTTGTCCAATTATTTCATTAAGTTGACTACTTCCACCAGAAGAAACAACTGCAACTGCCATATTTTCATCTGGAAGCACTGTAAGATTACTGTGGAATAGTAAAGAGTCTCCACCTTTTGTAAGAGCCTTTAAGTTATATTGATTAAATGGATAAGTGTTTACACAATCCCATCCTAAGCCATATCCAAGTATAGAATCTTCTCCCTCAGGCCATAGACCGTTTAAATATTCTTTGTTTTCCATAGCTTTTATTGAAGAAGGTGAAAGAATACCATTTGAATTTTTCATAAATGTTTGTGCAAATGTACATAGATTTTCTGCGCTTGAATATAAACCACCAGCACCTATAGTATTAAAATTATCTTGTGGTACAGCATCTTCAAAATAAGGTACATAGGCTTTTGCAAGTCTTGAGCTGTCAAAACTATCTTCTGGAGTTTTTGTATTTTGTAAATTAAGTGGACTGCTTATGTACTTGTCAATAAAATTAGTAAATGGCATACCAGATACTTTTTCCACTAAAATTTCAGCTAAAGTAAATCCATCATTACAATAGACAGAAAAAGCTCCTGGTTTAGCCTTTAATCTTTGTTTCTTTAATTCTTCTAGGAAACTATCGTGACCATAAGAATCATTGTCTCCCAATAAAAGAGCATTTTTTAAAGAACTTCCCATTAATCCTGATGAGTGGTTTAATAACATTCTTGGAGTGATTTCCTTGTATCTCTCATCAGCCATTTTAAACTCAGGTATATAATTTACAACAGGAGTATCTAATTTTACTTTTCCCTCTTCTACTAACTTCATAACAGCAGTAGTAGTAAATATTTTACTGATAGATGCAATATTATACATATTATCCTTAGTTAAATTTTTATTATCTTGTCTACTGTAGACTCCACCATTACCAGAAATCTCAATTTTACCATTATCAATCAAAGCATATTGAGCATTTTCAATTCCATACTTAGATAATAAAGTTTTAATTTTCTCTTTAGCAAGAGCTTTAGTTTTTGGATAAGATTCTGAGTTTTTGCTATAATCATTTAGCTTTATGTCAGAACTTTGATATTTCTCCGAGTTATCTTTTATATTACTATCAGCAAAAGTAATATTTGGAGCAGCAGTAAATAACATACTCAATACTAATGTACTAGATAATAATTTAGAGAGCCTTTGCTTAAACATATTACACTACCTCTTTTCCCTTTTAATAATTTATAATTAGCATAACATTCTTAATTATTTAAATCAACAGATTATTATTAATAAAAAATTTTTAATAAGTATACCTTTTTGTATAGCTGAGAAAAATAAAAAAGAATATTTGTTGCTGTATGAAGAATAAAGGGTATAAGTAACATATACAAATAAAATGGAGGAATCTTAGACATATGTACAAGAATATAAGTAAGAAACAACTTAAAGAAATGATGAAAAATGAAAATGATATTTTATTACTAGATGTAAGAACTAAAGATGAATTTAGAGAATGTAAAATAGAAGATGCTATAAATATATCTTTACAGGAGCTAATCAATAATATAGATGAAATTTATGAGTATAAAGATAAGAAAGTAGTGGTTTATTGTAGAAGTGGTCATAGAAGTGTTACTGCATGCAATTTATTAGCTGAGGAAGGATTTGAACATCTGTATAATTTAAACTCAGGAATAATTGATTATCTTAATTAAATTATGTAAGTTATATTGAATACTGAATATATCCCTGTTTATTAAGCAGGGATATATTTAGATGTTCATAAGATAACTTAGGAACGAACGAATTTTTTCTGATTTTTCATTATTGGAAATATCTTTACGCAATAATATACCTTGTTGACCATATACACAAAAGTATGTTGTTGTGTCAATATCAGGGACATTAATTTCTCCTCGTGAGTTAGCTAATTCAAGTTGTTTTTTTACTATAGGAATAAGTTTTTCACAAATTTTTAAAGATAATTGGTCATGAATTTTTTTACTCTTTTCTCCATGGCATACTTTATAGTAAAGGTTATCATCAGTTTCTATATCAATAAATATAGGAACTTCTTCAATAATTTGTTTTAATGTTTTATCTGCATTGTCTATAATAGTGGACATTTTGTCCACTAAAGTCTGTGCATAGTAGTCTATAGCACTGTCAAATAGGTTTTCTTTTGATGGAAAATAACGATAACATAATCCTTGTGCAACATTCATATGTTTTGCAATATCAGTTATAGAAGTTTTCTCATATCCATTTTCATAAAACAATTTTATTGCAGTATCTAAAATTTCTTGTTTACGTTCACTTGGTTCTTTAGTAATACGTGCCATATAGTATCCTCCTTATAATTTCAAGTACATAATAACATAAGGAATTTTTAAAGTCAATGAATGAATATCAGTCATTTAAATTACATAATAAATTTTAATTTTGAAGTTAAAAAAGGTAGTAACTGAGAAGTTACTACCTTCAATATAAATATTAAGTACTATTTCTAAAAAATATATTTAAATACAGAATTGATTTTTTAATGACCAGTTAAATTACTATCACCAAATTTATCATTGAATGGTTTTATAATTCTGTTTATAGGTCCTTTTAGAAGTACATTTAAACAAATAGATAGAATCATAAATAACAACAGAACTAATATATCTTTAGTTAAATTTGGAGCATATATACCACCTACTGCTTCTCTTGTAGCGCCTATTGCATAGGTAAATGGCATTATAGGGTTTATTCTTTGGAAAAATGTAGGTGTAACCTGTATAGGGAATGTACCACCAGAAGAACCAATCTGAACTACTAATAGTACTATTGCAATTGCTTTTCCTACATTTCCAAATACAGAAACTAAAGAATAAACAATAAAGTTAAATACCATACTAGTAAACATAAGCAGAAGTATCAATAAAATTGGATGCTTTGCTGTTACTCCTAATAATAGTATATCTCCAGTTCCGATTATGAAGCCTTGAATAAGAGCTATACTTAGAAAAGTAAGACCTCTTCCAAAATAAATTTCATATGGCTTATAGTTTCCATGTACAGATGTAGATAATAATGCAGAAAGAAGCAATATACCTACCCATGTAGAAAGAACACTATAAAATGGTGTCATTGCAGAACCATAATTTTCAATTGGATATAATTTTTCTGTTTTCACTTCAACAGGTTCCTTTAAGAAGTTAGACTTGGTTAATATATCACTTTCAAGTAAGCTGACTAATTTTTTCATATCTTCACCATTACTAATCTTACTTAAATTATTAATCAAGTCATCCAACATTCCTTTTGCTAGAGGAAGTTTTTCTCTTATTAATGATATACTTTCCTGTGCATTTCCTGATAGACTTAGAGAAGTAGTCAGTATTTCTTCAACCTTTGGAAGTTTTGCTTCTGCCTTGTCTAGTACAGTGATTATATCATTTGCTACTTTTATACTGTTTGAAAATATGCTATTTATAGGTTTTGATATTTTTGAATCAAAATTATTTAAAATATTTAAATTAATTCTTCCGATACCATTTGATAAACTTAAAACGTTATTTAATGCACTTATAGATGGTTGTTGCCCAGATATAACCTTGTTTTTAATGTCATTCAATGTTGATATAGAAGAATCTATTTTATTGTTAGAGTCTTCTAAGTTATCTATTACATCATCCAATCGATGGTTTGATGTAAGCTGATTTAATTTAGTTAAAAAGTCTTCTAATGTATCATTTAAAGCTTGTAAATTAGAAAGCTTTTCTGATAAATTATCTATCAACTTAGATACATCTTCGCTTCCATTATTTACGGCATCAATTAAATTTAGTGTAAGAGAAGAAGCAGAAGATGAAAGGTCAACCATTAAATTTAAATCAGATTTTATAAGAGGAGAAAGTTCATCTAAATTATCATTTGTATCCTCTAAGAATTTCTTTAAATCATTTGATAACAGTTTTGTATCATTTAAAGTCTTTTTAATTGTAGGTAAATCTGATTTAATATCTTTAACTGTATCAGACAACTTTGAAGTAGCATCAGAGGCTAAATCAACAGTCTTATTTATATGGTCGAATCTCTTTTGAAGGTCGATAAGAGAACTTTCAACCTTTGTTAATTTTGGAAGACTGTGTTCAATTCCTGCACCAACTCCATTTGATATACCAAGAACAATTTCACTTACTGTTTTCACTATAGTCTGATTAACTTGCAACTGTATTGTAGAAGCACCTTTATCAGTAATTTTTGGTGCAACTGCATTTATTTTTTCATTTACTGTATAAATAATTTCACCTTTTTTAACATCATCTGTAATTAATGATGTTAAATCTTTTGTAAAATTCTTTGGAATTTTAAGTGATGCATAATAAGTACCTTTTTTAACACCTTCAAGAGCGGTTTTTTCATCTACAAATTGCCAACCTAAACTTTTATTATCCTTAAGTTGTTCAATTAATTGGTCTCCTACATTAATCTTCTGACCTGCTATTTCATTTCCTTTATCTTCATTTGTTACTGCTACAAGCATATTAGCGGTACTTCCATAAGGGTCCCAAGATGCCTTTATATTGAACCAGGCATACAAAGAAGGTAAAAAAGCAAGTCCGACAACTATTACAAGTACTGCATAATTTCCACGTATATCTTTTAGGTCATTTTTAAAAATTTCTAATATATTTTTTAAACCATTTGAAGGTTTTAAATTCTTGATATTATTCCAGTTTAAAACTTCTTTTAAACTATTAGTTTTTTTCAAATGTCTCACCTCCTAAAATATTTTGATAGAGAAAAAGTTAGATTTATAATCAATTTTAAATTATATTACTTTTTACACAAATAGTAAAGTTAAAGTTTTGTCTTAATTTTAATACATATATATTATATATAATAGTATGCTATAAATATATATAAATATAGGAAATAAAAACAAATAATTTATAAAGTGTATAGTATAAAATTTAATGATAAAACAAATATTTATAATTGATACAATCAATTAAATTAGCCATTATGATATACTTTTGATAATGAGAAAATTCTATGAAGGGATGATTAAATGAGGTATTTTAAAAAATACATAAAAAAATATATAGTGTTATTTTTTACAGCAGTATTTTTTTTGACGCTGGAAGCTTTTTGTGATTTAGCTCAACCAACTATAATGGCAAAAATAATCGATATAGGAGTTTCAAATAAGAATTTAGATTACATATTATCAACAGGAGCTTTAATGATAGGTATAACCTTTTTAGGTGCAATATTTTCAATAATAAGAAGTATAATCTCAGCAAGAGTTTCTCAATGTTTTTCTTATGATTTGAGACAAGATGTGTTTGAAAAGATAAATACATACTCATTAAAACAAATAGATAAATTTGGTAGAGCTTCACTAATAACAAGAATTACTAATGATATTAATCAAATACAACAATTCGTACATGGAATGATGAGAGTTTTTATAAAATCACCAATCATGTGTATAGGAAGTTTAATTATAGCTATAAAATTAAATTTAAAGATGTCAATAATTATCTTAGTTGCAGTTTTAATCATATTTATTATAATATTACTCAATATGAAGATTGGCTATAGATTATTTAAGAATGTACAAGAAAGTACAGATAAGATAAATTCAAAATTAAGGCAGTTTTTAAGTGGCATAAAAGTAGTTAAGCTATTTTGCAGATATGATTATGAGAGCAAACGTTTTGAAGAGTTAAATGAGGAGCTTTTCCAAAACAGTAGAAAAGCTACAACAATGATGTCATTTTTTAGACCTACAATTACAATAATTATTAATGTTTCCATAATAATAATCTTATTAATTGGAAGATATTTAGTTTATTCAGGGGAAATTAAAATTGGAATTATAGTTGCTTATGTAAATTATATGACTAGGATATTAACATCACTTATAATGATTTCACATGTTTTTAATGTTTTTGTTAGAGCAAAAGCTTCATATGAAAGAGTAAGTGAAGTTTTGCTTGATGAGAATGAAGAAATAATTAAGAAAAATGTAAATTTAGATATTGAAGAAAAGAAGTTTAAACTTACAAGTGGTGATATAGTTTTTGAAAATGTGTATTTTTCATATAATAAAAATACAGATGAACAAATATTAAAAAATGTATCTTTTAAAATAGAAGAAGGTCAAAACATTGGTGTAATTGGTCAGACTGGTTCAGGAAAGACTTCTTTAATAAATTTAATTCAAAAATTATATATAGTTGATAAAGGAGATATTAAGATTGGAGGAAATAGTATATACAGTATTTCTGAAGAAAGTTTAAGAGAAGGAATAGGTGTAGTATTTCAAAATAGTAGTGTGTTTGGGAAAAGTATACTAGAAAATATAATTATGGGAAATAAGGATATAAGTAGAGAAGATGTTATAAATTCGTGCGAGATAGCAAATGCAAATCAATTTATAACAAAACTTGAAAATTCTTATGATGAAGTTTTATTTCAAAGGGGTAAAAACCTATCAGGAGGACAAAGACAAAGAATTACGATAGCTAGAGCTATAGCTAAAAAGCCACAAATATTAATCCTTGATGATTGTTTTAGTGCAATGGATATTAATACAGAGACAACTATTAGAAAGAATATAAAAGATTATATAAAAGATTTAAGAGACAAAGAAAATAAGAAATGTACTATCATAACTATTTCACAAAAGATTAGCTCTATAATTGACTGTGATAAAATTTTAGTCTTAGATGAGGGAGAGGTGGTTGGATTTGCTACACATGAAGATTTACTGGTTAGTTCTCCAATTTATAAAAAAATTTTTGAGTTGCAGAACTTAGCAAATGAAGATGTAAATTAAGGAGGAAGTATATTGAATTTAAGTACTGGAAATCAAAAGGTCAGTAGATTAAAGAAAAAAGAGAAGCCTAAAGATTTTAAAAAAACATTTAAAAGAGTTTTTATATACTTTAAAAAAGACAAAAAGATTACTAGATTCATTTTTTTGCTAGTAATAATAGACTCTATTATATCAACTATAATACCATATACTCTTGGAAAAGTAGTTGACATAATAAATATTGATACGTATTCGAAGTCCATTTTCTTAAAAGGCATAATTATATTACTCTCATTTTATATAATTGAATTTTCAGTTAAACTGTCTAAGGGGATATGTACAGCTAGACTATCTCAAAGTATAGTTAAAGAGATGAGAAGTAATTTGTTTTTGAAATTTAAAAATCTACCAATAACCTTCTTTGATAAAAGTTCTACTGGAGATATTATGAGCAGGGTAACAAATGATGTTGATAATATTAGCACAGGAATCTCAAATTCATTAGTACAATTAATTACAGGAATTTTAAATATATTGATGACTTTCATTATGATGTTTATATTAAGTCCAATTTTAACATTTTGTAGTATTATATTAATACCAATAGTAATGTTTCTAAGTAACTTTATAGCAAAGAGGACTAGAGTTCTTTTTAAACAACAACAAGTGGAGTTAGGGAAGTTAAATTCTCATATTGAAGAAATGGTATCTAATATAAATGTAGTAAAATCTTTTAACTATGAAAGAAAGTCTATAAATGATTTTAAGGAAGTTAATGATAGACTATTGAATATTTCACTCAAATCGCAAATCTATACATCTCTTTTAATGCCTATTATGAATGTAATTAGCAATATAGGGTTTGCAACTATATGTATTATAGGTGGAGTCTTGGCGTCTAAAGATATTATAACTATAGGAGTTATAGCTAGTTTTTTAAGCTATGTAAGACAATTTACAAGACCATTGAATGAATTGGCAAATCTATTTAATACATTACTTTCAGCAATAGCAGGATGTGAAAGAGTTTTTGAGATTATAGATGAGAAAGAGGAAAAAGAAGTAAAGGATGTATTTAAAGACAAGTTTAATGATAACAAGAATGATAATCTAAATTCTTCTTTTTCAAATGGAGAGATAGAGTTTAAAGATGTAAGTTTTTCTTATAATTCAAAAAAGAAGATTTTAGATAATATAAACTTAAGGATAAAGGCATGCACATCAAATGCCATTATAGGAGAGACTGGTAGTGGGAAAACAACAATTATAAATCTAATTACAAATTTTTATCAAGTAGATAAAGGAAGCATATTTTTAGATGGTGAAGATATATATTCTATTGATAGAAATTATTTAAGAACTTGTTTTGGAGTAGTTCCACAAGAAAGTTATATATTTAATGATACAGTTATGGAAAATATAAGATATGGGAATCTAATGGCTACTGATGAAGATGTTATATATGCTAGTAAAATAGCAAATTCACATAAATTTATAACGAAAATGCATAGAGGATATAATACTGTATTATCAGATAGGGGTGAGGATTTAAGCGAAGGTCAAAAACAGTTAATAAGTATTGCTAGAGCAATATTAAAAAATGCACCTATACTTATTTTGGATGAAGCTACAAGCAATATAGATATAGCAACAGAGGCCAAGATTCAAGATGCAATAAATAATTTAACTTTTGGAAAGACCAGTATAATCATAGCACATAGATTAAGTACTATATCAAATTGTGACAATATAATAGTTTTAGAAAATGGCAGAATTTTAGAATCTGGAAATCATAAAGAATTAATAAAACTAAAAGGACATTATTATAGAAACATACTGTTAACACAAGGAAAGTAAGTGTTTAGAAAAAACTTTAAAAAAATTGTTTAAAGGTATATGCCTCGGGTATATATAAACTAACTTGATAAATAAAAAATTTAATTTGATATATAAAATTTAGGAGGAAAGTAATTATGAAAAAATTTGTTTGTACAGTATGTGGATATATACATGAAGGGGATGCTGCACCAGCACAATGTCCAGTATGTAAAGTTGGAGCTGATAAATTTGAAGAAATGAAAGGCGAAAAAAATTGGGCTGATGAGCATAGAATAGGTGTAGCTCAAGGTGTAGACGAAGAAATAATCGAAGGATTAAGAGCTAACTTTGTTGGTGAATGTACAGAAGTAGGAATGTATTTAGCAATGAGTAGACAGGCTGATAGAGAAGGTTATCCAGAAGTAGGAGAAGCTTATAAGAGAATAGCTTTTGAAGAAGCTGAGCATGCTGCTAAATTTGCAGAACTTCTTGGAGAAGTTGTAGTTGCAGATA
>NZ_JRHN01000032.1 GCF_001299635.1 Clostridioides difficile
GCTGCTAAATTTGCAGAACTTCTTGGAGAAGTTGTAGTTGCAGATACAAAAGAAAACTTAAGAGTTAGAGTTGACGCTGAGTATGGAGCAACTGATGGAAAACTAAAATTAGCTAAAAAAGCTAAAGAATTAGGATTAGATGCTATACATGATACAGTACATGAAATGTGTAAAGATGAAGCTAGACATGGTAAAGCATTCTTAGGATTATTAAATAGATATTTTGGAAAATAAATTTAATATAAGTTAAGTAGATTTTTAGGAGTATATCATTTATGATTTTTAAAATTATAAGGATATACTCCTTTTTAATAGTTGTATTTTATTTTATAGTTATAATCTTGTAAATATTTAAATGAGTATAAATATAGTTTTAATGAAATCAATTTTTTAGTCTTATTATCTCTAATTTATATAACTATGAAATTAATTTGATATAAATATATTCGAAAAAACTAACTGGCTGGGGGTCATGCCTACTGCATATCTTGTGTAATATTGTTACAGGAGTGTTGATTTTTACTACTTAGTCACTTTTACTTTGCAGAAAGTTTGTTGTAATAAACGGATTATTTTATAAGTCAGATTTTAGAGATAGTAAATTGACATACTTAAAAGAATACATTAAACTAAATGTAAAAAATATCGACAGGTGGTGGACAATCTGATTAAGTATATACATAAAAGTAATATAGCTATTGTTGTACTACATGAAATTTATGGAGCTAATAATTTTATAAAAGATGTTTGTCAAAAGTATTATAAAGATGGATATGATGTGTTTTGTCCAGAGCTTTTGGGAGATAGGAAAGTTTTTTCTTATTCAGAATCTCAAGAGGCGTATGGTTTTTTTATAGACAATGTTGGATTTGATATTTATAAACAAGTAGAAAAACTTATAAATGACTTAAAATCAGAATACAAATATGTACTTGTTATAGGATATAGTGTTGGTGCGACTATTGCATGGAGATGTAGTGAAGACTCTCTTTGCGATGGTATAGTTTGTTGTTATGGTTCTCGAATTAGAGATTATATGGAGGTAACTCCGAAATGTCCTACCTTGTTAGTGTTTGCAAAACATGATTCATTTGATGTTGATTCTATTTTTTGCCAACTTTCTAGAAAACAAAATGTTCAAATCGAGATTTTAGATGCAAATCATGGTTTTATTGATACATACTCAAAAAATTATTCTGATGTTCAAGCACAAGTGTTTAGTACTAAAGAAAAAAGTTTCTTAGATAAATATTTAGTATAGCATATTATAAAATATATAAAAGATTTAATTAATCTTAAAAGTTTTATGGCACTATTGATATTTGAAAATATTAGTAGTGCCATTAGATTTTAGTGTTATTATATTTTTGAGATATAGTTAATTGACATTATAGTGTTAATTATGTCTTTATGATTTTTAATGAGTTTATAATACTATTTATTTAAATAAACAATAAGAAAATTCTTTGTACTTGAATAAGAATATTATATGAGAATATTGCAATTTGATATATTTACCATTACAATAAAAGTAGTTACAACTGAAATTCTAAATAAGTTAAAGTAAGTTGGCAAATTGGAGGTTTTTAAATATGAAAGCATTTAAAAAGCACTTCTTAGTACTTTCTTTGATATTTTTGCTTATTGTATCGTGTCTTAATAGTGTTCAATGTTTTGCCTATGAGTCTGAAAATTCAAAAAAAATACGAGTTGGATATTGTGATAACTATGGAATTATATCTTCATCCGAAGAACATTCTTATACAGGATATGGTTATGATTATTTAAAAGAAATTTCAAAGTATACAGGATGGAAATATGAATTTGTAAAAGGGTCTTGGGAAGAATGTTTAGATAGATTAGAAAACGGTGAGATAGATTTACTTGGACCTTTACAGAGTAATGATGAAAGAGGTAAAATATTTAATTTTCCTAAAATAAGTTCAGGATATGAATATAGTGCATTATATACAAATGAAAGTAACTACAATATGTTTTATGAAGATATAAGTTCATTTAACAATATGAGAGTGGCTGTGCTCAAAGGTAATTTTCATAATATTGCATTTGAGAAGTATAGAAAAGAAAATAAATTTTCAGTAAAATATATATATTGTAATTCTATCGATGAGTTAATTGAGTCTGTTAATAAAAATAAAGCAGATGCTTTTGTTTGTGGAAGTATTGTAAATGCAAAAGGAATGAAGATAGTTAGTAAGTTTTCAATGGAACCTTTTTATTTAGCTACTACAAAAGAGAAAACTGATTTAGTAAAAGAATTAGATTATGCTTTAAAAGAATTAAAAATGAATGATATGTACTATGATATGGAATTATATAAAAAATATTTTAAAAGAGATGTTACTAATTCTATAGCATTTACTCGTCAAGAAATTAATTTTATTAAAGCCAATCCAAAGCTTACTATGGTATACGATTCTGAGTGGTCTCCTGTTGAATATTATGATGTAGAAAGTAATTCATTTAAAGGTATAAGTTCTGACTTAATGTCAATTATATCAAAAAAATGTGGAATAGAATTTGACTATATTGAAACAAAAAATTATAATGAGAGTCTTAATTACATAAAAAATGGAAAGGCAGATATGCTTTGTGGCTCAATTAATGAAGATGATAAAGAAAAACGATTTGGTATGAAACTGACAAATCCATACATAAATATACCTATAGTTATGGTTGGAAAACTAGGAACTAATCTCAATAATGATTTAAATATTGCTTTAACAAGTAGTTATAAGTCTATTGATTCTTACATAGAAAAAAGCTTTGAAAATGCCAAAGCAACATCTTATAAGTCTATAGAAGATTGTTTAGATGCCATAGATGAAGGAAAAGCAAGCCTAATGGTACTTAGTTCTTATCAGTTTGATGAACTCTTAAAGGAAGGAAAATGTAATAATCTATCGATTATATCTGTTTTAGATACTAATTATGGAATGTGTATAGGAGTATCAAATAAAATTAGCCCAATATTGATATCAATTTTAAATAAATCAATAGGCAAAATTACTGATGAACAGTTAAATGACAGTATATATTCTAACACCATTAATAAGCCTTATAAGGTACCATTTGGTATCATTTTTAAAGAGTATTCATTACAAATTATTATGTGTATTTGTATTATGTTTTTAATTGCCATCAAATATATAATTTACAATAAGAAAAAGAAAGAGGATTCTCTAAAGAAAATTGCATATACAGATTCATTAACAGGAGCAGCGAGTATAGAGAAGTTTAAAATAAATGCAGAGAAATTATTTGCTAAAAACAATCCAGAATCATATGTGTTATTTTATATGGATGTTGATAAATTCAAGTACATAAATGATATGTTTGGATATGATGTGGGAAATAATACTTTAATACATATATCAAATACTATTGCAAGTGAATTGCATGAGGATGAAATTTTTGCAAGAGTTTCTGCTGACCATTTTGTTCTTCTTATTAGATATAAGACAGATGAAGATATTAAAGCAAGGCTAAATAGTATTTATAACAAAGTTCAGATATTTAGTAATCATAAGATAAATTACTATAAGTTGATTTTAGATTGTGGTATATACAAAATAAATAAAGATGATAGAGATATAAACACTATTATGGATAGAGCAAATACTGCAAGAAAGACTATAAAAGGTGGTCATAAAAATTCATTTGCTTTTTATAATGATGAAATGCATAAGAAAATACTAAAAGAAAAAGAAATTGAAAATACAATGATAGATGCTCTTAACAATGGAGAATTTATTGTATATTTTCAGCCTAAATATAGTCTTTTAGATTACCAGATTATAGGGGCTGAAGCACTTGTCCGTTGGGATAATCCAAAGAAAGGACTAATCCCACCAATAGAATTTATTCCTGTATTTGAGAGAAATGGCTTTATTGTAAATATTGATTTCTATGTATTTGAGGAAGTATGTAAAAAGATTAGAGAATGGATGGATGAAGGTCAAAAAGTTGTACCTATATCTGTTAACTTGTCTCGAATGCATTTTGTAAATAGTAATTTTGTTGAGAAGTTTAGACTAATTGTAGATAAATACAGAATACCAACAAATTTTATAGAATTAGAGCTAACAGAAACAGCAGTATTAGATAATATAGACGGTTTAATTGACACAATGAATCATCTAAAAGAAAATGGGTTTGTGATTTCTATGGATGATTTTGGAACAGGATATTCTTCGCTTAATCTTCTAAAGGAACTACCTGTTGACATATTAAAATTAGATAGGGCATTTTTTACAGAAAAAGATGAGAGTAACAATGAAAAAATTGTTATATCTAATGTCATTAGAATGGCAAAGGAATTAAAAATGAAGGTAATCTCAGAAGGAGTAGAAACCATTTCACAATTAGATTTTTTAAAGCAAATTGGATGTGATATGGTACAGGGATACTTATTTTCTAAACCAATGCCTGTAAAAGATTTTGAGAAAATAGTTTTTAAAAAAGAAGAAAAAAATGTATAAATAATGTGAAAACATCTACACAATAAAGATGCTTTAAGATAGTTAAATATACTATCTTAAAGCATCTTTATTTTTGTATGAGTTTTTATTGGAATTATTAATAGATTAAATCAATTGAGAAAAAAACTCAAAAGAACACAATAATCACTTGCAAAGTTCATACTATTATGATAGACTTAAATCAAAATTAAGAATTGTAAAAAGAAGGAAAACATAGGTAATTATTTTAACTGACTAAAATTTAAGATAAAATATTGTAATTTATATATGAGATAACGATTGCTCATAAATTTAAATTAGTTTAAGAGGAGGAATATTATATGATGCCATTGATACTATCAAATACAGGAGAAGAAGTAGTTATAAAGAAGATTTCAGGAAGTGACAAGACAAGAACTTTTTTAAATAGTATAGGTTTTGTAGTAGGTACAAATGTTAAAATAATTTCTAAGATAGATGGGAATTTAATAATAGATGTAAAAGATACTAGAGTTGCATTAGACAAAAAGATGGCAAGTAGAATAATAATATAGGGAGGTAATGATATGAACAGATTAAAGGATATTAAGTGTGGAGAGACTGTGAAAGTCAAGAAGTTAGAGGGGGAAGGAGCCACACGAAGACGTATAATGGATATGGGAATTACGAGAGGTGTTGATGTATTCGTAAGAAAAGTAGCTCCTCTTGGTGACCCAATTGAAATAACTGTAAGAGATTATGAACTATCAATTCGTAAGTCAGATGCAGAAAAAATCATTGTGGAATAATAAAATTAATTAATTAGAATGGATTTAGTGCAATTATACAATGAGAATGATTTTCTATATCATGAATAGTTATGTACTTAAATAATAATGGAGGGAATGGAAATGTCAATAAAAATAGGTCTCATAGGAAATCCTAACTGTGGTAAGACAACAATGTTCAATGGGCTTACAGGTTCATCTCAATATGTTGGGAACTGGCCAGGAGTAACAGTTGAAAAAAAAGGTGGAAAGTTAAAAGGAAATAAAGATGTGGAGATAGTAGATTTACCAGGTATTTATTCTTTATCACCATATACATTGGAAGAAGTAGTTACACGTAATTTTATGTTAGATGATAAACCAGATGCAGTAATAAATATAGTGGATGCATCAAATATAGAGAGAAATTTATATCTTACAACTCAAGTTTTAGAATTGGGTATACCTACTGTCATAGCTCTTAATATGATGGATATTGTTAATAAAAATGGTGATAAGATAAATATTAAAAAGTTATCTGAGGTTATAGGTTGCCCAGTGGTAGAAGTGACAGCAGTTAAAGGTCAAGGGATTATGGAAGCCGCTGAAAAGGCAATTCAACTTGCAAGCAGTAATAATAAATTAGATTTCAAACTGCCTTTTGTTGATGAAAGTAAGGAAGCAATAGAAAAAATTGAAAAGATAATAGAAGAAAAAACTCCATATATAGATATGGAAACACGTTGGTTAGCTATAAAGTTATTTGAAAGAGATGAAAATGTTATACAAAAACTTGATATTTCTAAAACAATATTGAATAACATAGAAGAAATAACTAGAGATTGTGAAAATGAATTGGATGATGATAGTGAAAGTATAGTAACAGCAAATCGTTATGAATTTATTAGTTCAATAATTTCAAGTATAATAAAGAAGAATAGAAAAGGTAAGGAAACTGTATCAGACAAGATAGATAAGATTGTAACAAACCGAATATTAGCATTACCTATTTTTGCACTTATAATGTGGGGAGTTTATTATATAGCAGTAAGTTCATTGGGCGCTATAGCAACTGACTGGACTAATGATGTACTGTTTGGAGAAATTATTCAAGGAAATGTAAGTAATTTTATGGCTTCTTTAAATGTAGCTGATTGGTTACAAGGACTTGTAGTTGATGGTCTAATTGGTGGAGTTGGAGCTGTATTAGGATTTGTCCCACAAATTATGCTTCTATTCTTATTATTATCAATATTAGAAGATTGTGGATATATGTCACGTGTAGCTTTTATAATGGATAGAATTTTCCGTAAGTTTGGTCTTTCAGGAAAATCATTTATACCAATGCTTATAAGTTCAGGTTGTGGAGTTCCAGGAGTTATGTCAACTCGTACTATAGAGAATGATAGAGATAGAAAAATGACTATTATGTTAACTACATTCATTCCATGTGGAGCTAAAATACCAATAATAGCATTATTTGCAGGAGCATTATTTGGAGGTGCTTCATGGGTAGCGCCATCAATGTATTTCTTAGGTATAGTAATGATAATCATTTGTGGAATTATATTAAAGAGAACTAGCTTATTTGCAGGAGAGCCATCTCCATTTGTTATGGAATTACCTCAATATCATGTTCCAAGTGCAAAAGGTGTTTTAATACATATGTGGGATAGAGGAAAAGCCTTCATAATCAAAGCAGGTACGATTATATTTGTAGCTTGTGGAGCAATCTGGTTCTTACAATCATTTAACTGGTCATTACAAATGGTAGATGCTGGAGATAGTATATTAGCTAGTTTAGGAAATATAGTTGCACCAATATTTGCACCTCTTGGATTTGGAAACTGGCAATCATCAGTAGCAACAGTTACAGGTCTAGTAGCCAAGGAAAATGTAGTTGGGACATTTGGAGTTTTATTTGGTATATCAGATGCGACAGAGCAAGACCCAGCACTTCTTGGTTCAGTTGCAAGTATGTTTACAGTAGCTAGTGCATTTGCATTTATGGCATTCAACATGCTTTGTGCACCTTGCTTTGCAGCTATTGGAGCTATAAAAAGAGAAATGGGTTCATGGAAATGGACATGGATTACATTAGGATTCCAAACTTTAACAGCATATATAGTTGCTCTTCTTATCAATCAAGTTGGAAGTTTAATTTTAGGAACTGGAGGAAGTATTGCTGGGGCAATAATATCTATAGTTATAGCAGTAGCTGTAGTATTGATAGTTTTAACTTATTCAAATAGAAATATGAAAAAAGAAAAAATTGGTAAATTAAGTTATATGAAAAATTAATTCATATAAATAAGGAGTGGTGAATATGGCTACATTTATTATAGCAGCTATTGTAGTAGTATTGATGGCGTTAGCCATAATGCATATGGTTAAAAATTCAAAAAAGAATGGTAGCAGTTGCGGATGTGGTTGTTCTGGTTGCTCAAGTAGTAAGAGCTGTAATACTAATAAGAGATAGATAAAATAAGAATCTGATAAAAAGTTAAATTACTTTATTATCAGGTTCTTATTTTTTATACAAATAATAAATTTCATGTTTGAAGTAGGTTAGACTATGTTGTAATTTTAATGTATAATTATAGACAAATATATGATTAGGAGGGATTATTGCTAAATAAAGCAATATAAATGTATATTATGTTTAAATTTGATGTGACAAATGAGCTTATGTGTATAGCAAGGGGAAGTGGCAAATTTTTTGCAAAAAAAGGTGCTATGGTAGCCTTTAAAGGAAATTTTAATTTTGAAAAATTATTACTTGGTCCTAATAATGGTGGTGGTTTAGGAAGAGCACTGTTAGGGCATGTTCAAAGGTCATTAACAGGAGAACAAATGCCAATAATGGTTGTTGAAGGTGAAGGTGAAATTTACCTGGCTCAAAATGCTTATCATGTAGATGTAATATCGATTGACCCAGGTGATTCAATTTATGTTGAGAGCGAAAATTTATTGGCATTTTCTGAACAATTGCATTATAGTGTAAAATTAATTGGTTCAGGGGTACTATCTCAAAAAGGGCTTTTTACTACACATTTAGTAAATAAAACAAGCCAAAATCAAGATGTCGCCATAATAACAGATGGAAATCCTCTAATACTTGAAGGGCCTTGTTGTGTAGACCCAGATGCATTAGTAGCCTGGACTGGAAGGGAACCATATCCAAAAGTAGCAAAATTATCATGGAAGACTTTTATTGGTCAGACTTCTGGGGAATCTTATCATATGGAATTTGTTGAACCTGGACAAATAGTCATTATACAACCATCTGAAAGATTGTCTGGCTTAAAAACAGATTCTACGCCTTCTGATAGAATGAATTCAGGTGGGTTGAGAATTGGTATAGATTAAATTTTATAATGTAGTTTAATCACTCTTTAGGATTTTAAAAAATAAAAAATGTAGCAGGGATAGATATATTAAAAGGAGTCTTATATGATTGAGAAAATTCATAAAAAATTCAAAGGATATTATATTTTTTTAATAATTTTAATTTTATGGAAAATTGTATGTGTTCTGGGAATATGGAGTAGCTATATCTTGCCTCCTCCTGAAAGGGTTCTAGATACTTTCATAAAAATGATATACGATGGTTCTATTTTCTTAAATGCCTATGCTAGTATAAAAAGAATATTGATAGGTTTTTTTATAAGTTCACTGATAGCAATACCACTTGGAGTTATATTTGGAGTAAATAAAAAAATGTATGAATATTTCAAACCACTCTTTGAATTTATGCGAAGTACACCTCCACTAGCTTTAGTTCCAATGCTGATTTTATGGTTTGGGATAGGTGAAGAATCCAAAATTATAATTATCATTTTGGCATCTTTTTTCCCTATATTTTTAAATACACTGAAAGGCATAAAGAATTGCGATAATAAATTAATAGAAGTAGGTAAATCTTTTAACTTATCTAAAAAGAGAATTTTTTATAAAATAATAATTCCTAATTCTATGTTAGATATTGTTGTTGGACTTAGTTTAGGTCTTGGATATAGTTTTAGAGCTATAATTGGAGCAGAACTTATTGCAGCTTCTTCAGGTCTAGGATATTTAATTTCTGATGGAAAAGACATGTCACGAACTGATGTTGTATTGGTAGGAATTTTTGTTATTGGATTTTTAGGTATACTTTCAGATTATCTATTTTCAAAAGCAATAACAAAGTTTAGTAAAGGGAAGCAGGTTGATTTAAATGGTTAGAAATGGATTTTTGTTAGAGAATATACATAAAAAATATTTAGTTGATAATAAGGAACACTTGGTTCTTGATGATGTATCTTTAAATATATCTAGCGAAGAAATCACTGTTATACTAGGGGAGAGTGGATGTGGTAAGACAACATTACTTAGAATTTTAGCAGGTCTTGAAAACGCTACTAGTGGAAATGTATATTTTTACAATAATGATAAACAATGTATTCCAAAAGTAGGTGTAGTATTTCAAGAAAGCAGACTAATGCCATGGTTGAATGTGAGTGAAAATATACTTTTACATACTGAAAAAAAGAATAAAAATAAGGTTGATTTGGATAAGTATTTAAAAATGATGAAACTTGAAAAGTTTAAAAATTCATATCCAAATGAATTATCTGGGGGGATGGCTCACAGAGTAAGTATAGCAAGAGCACTTTCCTTCAATCCAGATATTTTACTGATGGATGAGCCATTTGCGGCACTAGATTACTTTACAAGAAGAAAAATGCAAAAAGAAGTTGTAAATATCCATAAAAATACTAAAAAAGGTGTAGTATTTGTGACTCACAATATAGAAGAAGCTATGGAAATAGCAAAGAAAATAATTGTTTTTAGTAAAAATAAAGGGATTAAACAGTTTAGTGTCGAAGATGAATATAATAGAGATTTAACAAAAAGCTATTATATAAGCTTAAAAAAAGAAATATTAAGGGAATTGGGGGAGTTTTAATTGATTAAGAGAAACAAAAAGATTTTAGCAGTAATGACATCTTTAGTAATGGTGTTGGTTGGTACTGTAGGTTGCTCAACAAAAAATGACGAGAAAGATGCACCTGCAAAAAAAGAGGCTAGTTTACCTAAGGAAATAAATCTGACTTATGTGAAATCACCACTTAATGTTCCTAGTATACTTGAAAAAAAGGATGATTTATTTGGAAAGGAATTTGAAAAAGACAATATAAAAGTTAATTTTCATGAATTGACAACAGGACCAGAGCAAACTCAAGCACTAGCTGCAGGAGAGATAGACTTTTTACATGCATTAGGAGGAACATCTGCAATAATAGCTGCTTCAAATGGTGTTGGTCTTAAAGTTACAAATATTTACAGTAGATCACCAAAAGGATATATGCTTATAACTAATAATGAAAATATTAAATCTATAAAAGATTTAAAAGGCAAAAAGATAGTAGGACCAAAGGGTACTATACTTCATCAATTGTTAATTGCAGCACTTGCTAAGGAAGGTTACACTATAGATGATGTTGAATATGTAAATATGGATATTCCTAGTGCTGCTTCTGCATTAGAAAGCAAAAGTGCTGATGTAGCAATGCTTGCAGGTCCAACGGCATTAAAAACAATAAACTCAGGTGCTAAGATGATTGTAAATGGAGAAGGCTTAGTTAGTGGAATAATAGTTACTGCAGTAAGTGATGATTTTGCTGAAAAATATCCTGAGTTAGTAAAAAGATTTATGAAAGTTCATGAAGAGACTTTAAAATATATGGATGAAAACAAGGATAAAGTAATGGATGTTGTATCTAAAGAAGTGGGGCTATCTTTAGATGAAACTAAAGAAATGTATTCTTGGTATGATTTTAGTTCTAAAATAACAGATAAAGATATAAAAGAGTTAGAAGACACACAAGAATTCTTAATGTCTAATGGAATGCAAGAGAAGAAAATAGATATTAAAGACATGTTGTACAATCAAAACTAGAATGTTAAATTAGAAAATACACCCTTTTTATTATGGAAACAGTATAGTAAAAGGGTGTATTTTTTATTACTATATAAAAATACAACTAAAAGCAACTTACTATTTTATCTACACTTATGTAGTCTAGTAACTTTCTCATTTTTTTACGATGAAGTAAAAACTTAGAATATGTGTCTTCTGATTGTTTTGTATCTCCGTAAACCTTCCAATATTTAATCATAGAAACTTCATAATTACTATATCCCATAAATCCAATCACATCTTTGAGAGGATATCCTAAAAAAATTCCTATTTCATCAGGAAAAGTATCACCCTTAAGCTTATCTACTAAATGTTCTAAATAAGCATTAACATTTGTATTTTGTTTGTATCCCAGAAATTTTAAAAAATTTACTGTTTTTTTACATTTTAGCCTTTCTGATAAAGCTTTTTTGTTTACAAATAAGATTTTTAATCCCTTTTTCTTTTTATCAATAACTATAAAATCTATCTTTTTACATTTATATAGATATTTGTAAATATCACTAATTTTTTCCTCTCTATTTACATCAGTAAATGAGATATTTATTATTTCAGCAGGTTTAGAACCTAAAAAGACAGGACCTAAAACTTCTAAAAGCCATTTTATATAAGATGATTCAATTTTATTTTTACAACAAAATTGTGAATTACAACAAGACATAAAAGATAACCTCCTTCAAATGAAAATTAATATCAATTAATTAGATTATACTATGAATGATAATCAATATCAATAATAAAAATATATTTTTTTTATTTAGTTACTTATTTATTATAATTTCCCAAAAAATAAATTATATCTTGTTTAATTTTAGTAAATAAAAAATAAAAATATAGAAATACTAAGTTAAGAAAGAAATATATTTAAATTTTTTGTAATACAAAACATCTAGGAGGGTAATAAAAATGAAATTAAAAAGAACCTTATTTGTAGGACTAGCGTTAGTATTAGCTATAGGAATGACTGCATGTACTAAAAAAACAGAAGAACCAAGTGAGAATGCAGGGAAAAATCCCAATGAATCAGTAAATAATAATGAAGGTTATATGAATTATTATTCAACAAGCTATAATGATTATATAGCAGGTTTAAATAGATATTCTATTTATGATACTCCAGAGAGTATAAATAATCAGTTTAAGGATAAAGAATATCCAGGAAATGAAAAATATTTAGCTGATGTGAAGGCTGCATATAAAGATAGTAGAGATAAAATACAATCATTTGTAACATCTCTTAAAAAAGATGGTAAAACAGAAGATACAGAATTAAAGAAAATGAATGATGAATTAATAACTGAAGGTGAAAGATTAATAAAAGATATAGATGAGAGAATAAAAAAATTAGATAATGTATCTGATGAAGATATGAAAAAAGGTCAAAATGACTTTATGAAGATAGTTCATGGAACAGAAGATGTTGGAAATGATATAGGTAGTGGTTTTAGAAAAATGATAAAAGATATGAATGATAGACTAGGAATAACAGGAAATAATAAAAAATAATAGAGTAAATATCTAGTTAGAAAATAAAAAAGTTTCACAATATATGGAAGCCCTAAAAGTATTATCTTTTTTGGGCTTCATATTTTTTATATTAATGATAAATTAATAATTACATAATATCATATAACTATTGAAAATACAAAGATTTAGACACTAGAAAGTCAATAAAAGATATCTATTTATTTTTAACTAAGAAAAACAAAAAATAAAAAATTTAAATAAATTTATTGACAAATATTATTAATGAATATATCATATATAACATAGCAACAAATGATAATCGAATTAAATTTTAAATTAAATAACGTCTTATCAAGAGTGGTGGAGGGACTGGCCCTTTGAAACCCGGCAACCAGTATATTTTATATACATTGGTGCTAAATCCTGCAACTAATATAGTTGATAGATGAGTATAAATAGCTTTCTAAGCCTGAGTTTATACTCAGGCTTTTATTTTGTTATATATAAATTAAAATACATAAGCGAGGATAAACATAAAAACTTAGCATAATAATAGGGAGGAAATTTTATGATTAGCATAAAAAATGTTAATAAGTATTATGGAAAGATTCAAGTACTTAAAGATGTAAGTATTGAAATAGAATCTGGAGAAATTTTTGGAATAATAGGTCATAGTGGAGCAGGAAAATCAACACTACTTAGATGTATAAATGGCTTAGAAGAATATCAAGAAGGTAATGTGCTTGTTTCTGATAAGGAAGTAAAGTCACTAAATGAAAAGCAAATGAGAGATTTAAGAAAAGAACTAGGCATGATTTTCCAACACTTTTCATTACTTGAGAGAAGAACTGTATTTGATAACGTAGCATTACCATTAGAATGTTTTGGATATACAAAATCAGAAATACAGAAAAGAGTTTTGGAGCTATTAGAAGTGGTTGGTATATCTGAAAAGAAAAATGATAAACCTAGGAACTTAAGTGGTGGTCAGAAACAAAGAGTTGCAATTGCCAGAGCTTTAGCACTAAATCCACAAGTACTTCTTTGTGATGAAGCAACTTCAGCATTAGACCCAAATACTACAAAATCAATTCTTTCATTACTTGAAGATATAAATAAAAAATTAGGAATAACAATAATTGTTGTAACTCATCAAATGGAAGTTATAAAACAGATTTGTGGAAGAGTAGCAATAATGGAAAATGGAGAAGTACTAGAGGTAGGAGATACAGAAGAGATTTTCTTAAGAAATACTAAGGGACTTAGAAAATTAATAGGTGAAGAAAGTATAATTTTACCAAAAGGAACAAATATAAAGATACTATTCCCTAAAGATATTTCTAATGACGCTATTATAACGACTATGGCAAGAGAACTAAATATAGATGTATCTATAATATTTGGCAAATTAGAACAATTTAAAGAAGATATTTTAGGTTCACTTATCATAAATGTTTCAGATAAAAGTGGGGAACAAGTAAAACAATATCTAACTAGTAAAGGCATAAGATGGGAGGAAATGATAAATGAATAGTTTAATCGACTTTTTAACAACACTATTTCCAAATGCATTGTTACAAACTTTGTATATGGTTATAGTACCAACTATAGTAGCAACAATATTAGGATTTATACTAGCAATCATATTAGTAGTTACAAAACCAGATGGATTAAAACCAAATAGCACAATAAATAGTGTTTTAGGGTTTATAGTAAATATATTTAGAAGTTTCCCATTTATGATACTTATAGTTGCAATGATTCCAATAACTAGATTAATCGTTGGAACAAGTATAGGGGAAACTGCTGCAATAGTACCAATAACTATTGGTGCAGCACCATTTATCGCTAGAATTATAGAAAGTTCGTTAAATGAAGTTGACAAAGGATTGATAGAAGCTGCAAGATCTTTTGGGGCTACAAAGAGACAAATAGTATTTAAAGTTATGATAAAAGAAGCTATGCCTTCAATAGTATCTGGAATTACATTATCAATAATATCTATACTTGGTTATACAGCTATGGCGGGTGCAGTAGGAGCTGGAGGATTAGGTAATGTAGCACTTATTTATGGATATCAAAGATTCGATACAGCAGTAATGGTGTATACAGTAATAGCACTTGTAATATTAGTTCAGATAATACAAGGTATAGGAAATCTAGCTTACAAGAAACTAAAATAATTTAATCATAAAAACTTTAAAGAGGGGGAGTAAAAAATGAAATTAAAAAAATTATTATCAGTAGCATTGGTGTCAGCAATAGCAATATCAGCAGTTGGTTGTTCAAACAAAGAGGATAAGAAAATACTAGTAGGGGCTTCATCAAATCCACACGCAAAGATACTGGAAGTAGCAAAACCTTTATTAAAAGAAAAAGGATATGATTTAGAAGTAAAAATATTTGATGACTATGTACTTCCAAACACAGCTTTAGATGAAGGTTCTTTAGATGCAAATTTCTTTCAACATATTCCATTTTTAGAGGAAACAGTTAAGGAGAAAGAATATAAACTTACGTATACAGCTAAAGTTCATATAGAGCCAATGGGATTCTATTCAGAAAAAGTTAAGTCATTAGATGAAATAAAAGATGGAGCAGTTATAGCTGTACCAAATGATGCAACTAATGGCGCTAGAGCGCTTAAATTATTAGCAAAAAATAAAATAATAGAAGTAAAAGATGGAGAACTTATAACTAAAAAAGATATAACTAAGAATCCTAAAAATATACAAATAAAAGAAATGAATGCAGAGCAATTACCAACAGTATTAAAGGATGTTGATGGAGCAGTTATAAATTCTAATTATGCTTTAACAGCTAACTTAAATCCTACTAAGGATGCTATAGTAATAGAGTCAAGTGATTCTCCATATGTGAATATAATAGCTTGTAGAGAAGATAATAAAGACAGTGATAAGATGAAAGCTTTATCAGAAGCTATGAACAGTAAAGAAGTTAAAAAATTTATACAAGATGAATATAAAGGAAGTATAGTTCCAGCTTTTTAAATTGAATATACAAAATCTATAAAATGAGTAAAATTAAAAATATTTACTCATTTTTTTTTATAACTAGAAAGTGACAAATTTTTTGGAAGAATTGTGGTAACATATTTATAGGTAAAACTATATAAAAATGAAGAAGTGGTGGGGAATATGGAATCTAAGGGAACTTTAAGCAAGAATAAGGTCTATATACTAGCTAATGGGGTATTTTTGATTATTGCACTTTTAAATATAAATTTGTATACAGTTTCTATAAATATGTATAGGATAATTTTACTTTGGATATTTGGATACTCTATAGTTTATATAACTAGTTTTAAAAAAGACGAATTTATAAATATATTAAAGTCAGGGTGTCTCGTATTAGTTTTTGTAAGTATTTTAGGCGTAGCAGATTTAAAACTTCAAACATTCCAAATTGTATTACTAAATTTAAGTATAATTAATATGTCTACTTTTATATACTTAACCATTTCTAAAGTAAAAAATTTGAGAATAAGCCCTGTATTAATCTTTTATAGTGCTTTTGTCATAGTAGACTATTTTATAAGAAATATTTTTAGTGATTTTAACTGGAATATGATTATTATATTAGTTAATATTGTCGTGTCGTTGTTTAATTTGATATATTTATTGAATAAACTTGATAGCACAGTTGAACACTATAAGTTAATAAAAGATTTATCATATTTTGCTTTTTTTACAACTATTATAGGATTTATAGCAATTTATTTTAGTGTAGTAGATACAGAGAGATTAATAGGAGTAGTGTATTTATTATTATGTAACCACACTTATTATGTATATGTATACAGTCTCAATAATAGAATAGTATATCCATATTACGAGCTTGATTATATAAATAAAAAATTAAGTAGAAAGTCAGAGCAATTAAGTAAGATAAATTTAGCTATAGAAAAAGATATGACTATACAAAGAACACTAAAGAATTATATAGACCAAAGGAAAGAGTTATTGAGACAAGCTCTTGATACAATACCAAACGTATGGATAGTAACGGATTATGATTTTAATATAAGTTATACAAATAATAAGTTTAAAGATGAATTTTCAAAAGATATGAGTAATTTTTATAAAATATTAACTTTTGTCAAAGAAGATAAAAATGTAGCTGAGAAATTAAAAAAATTTGACAATGATATAAGTATAATCGACAAGCAGGTAGAATTAAATGATAAAATCTATTTGTTGAGTTTAAGTAATAATAAAGATGAAAGTAATTACTTAATAAGCTTAAATGATATTACAAATGAAATCAAAATGGATGAGGAAATAAGACATATAAATAAAGATTACAAAAACATTATATTAAATATTCCATCCCCTATACTTGTGAGGAGTGCTGAAGGTGGTATAAAGAAGAATAAGATAATTAGTATAAATAAGAAATATGAAAAGAGTTTTAGATGTAATTCCAGTGATTTAGTTGGTATGACATTAGAACAGTATTTTGAAACTTTCAATATAGATTTCTTTGATAATAGAGAATTTAAAAGATTAAATCTTACACAAGAAAAGAAAGCTGAAATAGTAAGTTACAATGATACAGCAAACTGTATAGTTAATTTTGTAATGTCTGATATAGATGGTGAAGACCGTGTTGAAGAAGTTAGAGTTGGAGACTACTGGTCAGATAATAAGCTATTTAAATTGCTTACATTTAGAGATATAACTAAAGAGATAAATATACTTAGAATAGCAAATGAACAAAAGATAATATACGAAAAATTACTTGATGCTATACCAGAGGCTATTTTTCTTGAAGATTTAAGTACATCAAGAGTTCTATATACAAATAGAGCTTTTAGAGAATTATTTGGAATTTCTAGTGATGTATTAGGAGCCACAACGCAAAAATATAGAAATATATTAGTAAAAAAATACATAAATAATTTAAATATAGGAGAGAGAGAAAAGAGCATTCACATAGTAAACGAAAATAATCATATTAGAGAAGTAAAGATGATATCAAGAACATTGTATTTTGGACAAAAGAGAAGTAGAGTTAGAATTATTAAAGATTTGAGTGTACAAAGAGAGTCTGAAAGACTTAAGAAAGCACTAATAAAACAGAGACAATATGACCAAATGAAGATGGAGTTTTATGCTAATATATCTCATGAACTTAAGACTCCTTTAAATAATATATACAGCTCAGTTCAACTTGTCGAAAATCTTTATAAAAAAGGAAAAATAATAGATTTTCAGAATATACTAAAAGAACATATACAAATAACTAAACAAAATATGTTTAGATTATTGAGATTAATAGATAACATAATAAATATTTCTCAAGTTAAGTCAGAGATATATAAGATTAAAGCAGTTAATTTTGATATTATCGATATAACAGAAAGAATAGTTACATCTATTAGCAGTTATGCTAGGTCTAAGGGAATAGATTTGATTTTTGATACAAATGAGGAAACTATGAGGGTAGGGCTTGACCCAGAATCTATAGAAAGGATAATATTGAATATATTATCAAATTCTATAAAGTTTACTTTAGAAGGTGGAGAAATTCTTGTAGGTATCTATAAAAAAGGTGAGACAGTAGAAATACTTATAAAAGATACTGGAATAGGTATAGAAAAAGATAAATTGAGTGACATATTCAATCGATTTAAACAAATTGAAAATAGTGGTATATCAAATGAATTTGGAAGTGGGATAGGATTGTGTCTTACAAAATCATTGATTGAAATTCAAAATGGGGAAATTTACATAGACAGCAAAGTAGGAGAAGGGACTGAAGTGAAGATTATATTCCCAATTAAAGAAGTGGTTGAAGAAGTCTATGATAATTCAAATTATAATGACAATATTGAAAAATTCGAAATAGAATTTTTTGATATATACAAATAATAAATATTGAAATCTATTATTTGTATACAATCATAAAATAAGTTGATTTTATTTATGTTTTTAGCTAGACTTAGTTTATTGCAAATAAATTTTATGAGGTGAAGTTTTGGAAAAGGATTTTTTTAGAAAAAATGGTATTGATTTAGCCAAATCAATATTGGGCAAATATCTTATAAGAAAGTATGAAGATAAAACAATCGTTACTAAAATCATAGAGACAGAAGCCTATATGGGTATAAATGACAAAGGAGCACATGTATATGGTGATAAAAAAACCGACAGAACGAAGCCATTATATTTAGATGGTGGGCATATATATGTTTATTTAATTTATGGGATGTACAACTGTTTAAATTTATCAGCAAATGTAGAAAACACACCAGAGTGTGTATTAATAAGAGGTGTAGAACCTATAACTTCTTTAGATGAGATATCTATAAATAGATACAATAAATCTTATAATAATTTGAGTAAATATCAAATAAAGAATATTACTAATGGGCCAGGAAAGCTTTGTAAGGCTCTAAAAATAGATAGAAGTCTAAACAGCAAGAGTATAATGGGTGAAGAATTATATATAAGTGATTTTTATTATGATGATGAAGGAGTAAAGGTATTTAGTAAGGATGATATAGATATAAAAACTAGTAAGCGTATAAATATAGATTATGCAGAAGAGGCGAAAGATTTTTTATGGCGTTTTTATATAGAATAAGTCTTTATGTAAGTGAGATATATATTTATTAAGTGAGATATATATTTATAGGAAAAATTTTCTATAGATATATATCTCACTTTTTTTACATAATTTTTAATTTAATAAAAATAAATTTATGAATTACAAACATATTTTAATAAATTTATAATTATTTTACTAATATAAATAAAGATATATTTTGGCGAAATTAGCGATTAAAATTAATTTTTTCTCTGTATTTTATCAAAAATGATAAAATTTGTATAGATAATTAACTTATTTTATAAGTAATTAATTAATTATTAAAGAATGAAGAAATTTTGACAAAAAAAGAAATTCTATTTAGAATAGAGATATATTTAAAAGAATCCTATAAAGATGATGTTATATTTCTTATAGTAAGCAATTCTTATTAAATAAAAAATTAGATAATGTATTTTAAGAGGACATAAAGCACTTCAATAACACTTGACAATCTAAAAATTGACAAGTCTGTATCTAAAAAATATGTATAATATTAAATTGTAAAATAGAAGATGTTGCAGAGTAAAAAAAGACATTGAATAGATGTCATTAAATTGTAAGATTATGTTATAATTATAAAAAAGGATGTAATAATGTGTAGAAATAATAATATAATAATTTGAATTTTTAATAATTAAATTTAAATAAGACATGCAACATATAAAATATAATTTAGATATATTGATTAGATAGGATATATTAATAAGATTAATACATTAGTATGAATTATTTTGATAATATATTGAATCATATTAATAACTTAAGTTTTATTATATAAAAAATAAATACTTATAAAGAATAGATATTTAGTTGGCAAAGTTATATAAAAATATGTGAAAAATAAATCTTAAAAATATAGACAAAACAAAAATAATAAATTATAGTAATACTAATAAAAATTTTTAAAGAGTGAAATAAAATAGGTATAATAGCCTATATTTATATTTTTGTATTTATATTATGAAAAAATTAAAATTATTTAGGGGTGATGGTTTTGAATAAGGACATAGGAGCAAAAATAAAACAACTTAGAACTCAAAAACAAATGACACTGAAAGATATGAGTGAAAAAACAAACTTATCAATTGGTTTCTTGTCACAGCTTGAAAGAGGATTGACAAGCGTAGCAACAGATTCCTTAGGAAAAATAGCAAGTGTATTAGATGTAGAATTAACATACTTTTTTATGAAGCCAAAAGAGCATAAAAGAGCTGTATTGAGAAGTTATGAGAAAGAAGTGTTTGATGTAGAAAATTCAACATTTATACATTATCATTTATCATCTAATTTAAAAGAAAAAACAATGTTGCCAAGACTAATTGAAATTCTTCCAAGTAAGAGTAATGAAGATATTTGTTGTTATGTACACAAAGGTGAGGAGTTTGTGTATGTGCTAGAGGGTACTCTTACAGTATTTTTGGGTGATGAACAAATAGAAATGTATCCAGGAGACACAATACACTATAATAGTGAAAAGAACAATCATAATTGGGTTAATTACACTAATAAATTAGTAAAGATTTTGGTTGTAAGTATCCCAAATCCATTTGAGAAATCTGATACAATTAAAGAAGTTTAAATTTTAACTATTAATATTAGCTAACAAGGAGGTACTATAGTGAAAAAAATTGGATTCATAGGTGCAGGAAATATGGCAAGCGCTATGATAGGAGGGATAGTAAATTCAAAATTAGTTGAACCTGATATGGTTATAGCATCAGCATATAGTCAAGGAACTCTTGATAGAATATATAAAAGTTTTGGAATAAAAACTACAAAAGATTCAAAGGAAGTAACTAGAAATTCTGATATAGTGATTGTAGCTGTTAAACCAGATATATATGATGATATTTTAGAAGAGATAAAAGATTTTATAGATGATAGTAAAATTATAGTTACAATAGCAGCAGGAAAATCTATAGAAGATATAGAGTCAATAATAGGAAATGATAAGAAAATAGTTAGAACAATGCCAAATACTCCAGCTCTTGTAAATGAAGCTATGTCTTCTCTTTCTATAAATAGAAATATAAACAATGAAGACCTAGAAGCAGTTACAGAAGTATTTAATTCTTTTGGAAATACTGAAGTAGTGCCAGAATATCTTATAGAAGCAGTAATTGGAGCGAGTGGTTCAGCACCAGCATATGTATTTTTATTTATAGAGGCTATGGCAGATGCAGCAGTAATTGCAGGTATGCCAAGACAACAAGCATATAAATTTGCATCACAAGCAGTTATGGGTTCTGCGAAAATGGTACTTGAAACAGGAAAACATCCTGGTGAGTTAAAAGATATGGTATGTTCACCTGGAGGAACTACTATAGAGGCAGTTAAAGTACTTGAAGAAGAAGGTTTTAGAGCCTCTGTTATAAAAGCTATATGTGCATGCATAGATAAATCTAAAAAGATGAGTGAGTAATAAAAATTTATTGCAAGAAAAAGAATTGCCTTTCATAGAAAATTTCTATTTTAGGCAATTCTTTTTCTTTATTTATTTAATTTTTAAAATAAGCCTGAAAGCCAATTTTTTATTTTTTCAAAAAAACCAACTGAATCATCGTTATTTGATTGATTTTCTGAATTATTTGTGTCCTCGTTATTTGATTGAGAGTTATCTTTATTTTCATTGTTAGTTGTATTATCATTTTCTGAGTTATTTGAATTACTATCATTATTTGAATTAGTATTATCTTGTGGATTTATTTGAACACCTTCTGTAGAGTTTATTACAGCATTAGAGCCAAGAGACTCATCATTAGTGTTATTTAAGATTCCTAAATCTTTTTTATCTCCACCTGAGAATAAACCAGAGAACCAGTCTCCTATTCCACTAAACCATCCACCAATGGTGTCTAATATACCAGAGCCTTTAACACTTTCACCTAATTTCTTTAATTGCTCATTTACATTATCTGATACATTGTCCAATGTATTTTTCATGTTATTGTAATCATAATCTTGGTCAGCTATTTTTTTCATTACACCCTTAATTTGTTCTTTTTGCTCTGGTGTAATAGTAATATTGTAATTATTTACAACATTGTTTATTGTATTTGCTATTTGATTAGTATCTTTTGTTCCATTTTTTACAATTTCTGTTTTTATATCATTCATTACACCAGTTGCTTTTTCCTGGCCTATATCATCTCCTAAATCACCTGTAACTACCAATTCTTCAGAAGCAATCTCTTTCTTTGTCTCATCAAGTTTCTTTCCTGAAGCATCTTCAAATGCCTTCATAATTCCTGTTAATGCACCAGTACCACTTACAGGATATGGAGCAGCAGCGATAACATTTGCATCTTCAAGTCCAGCTGTTGTAAGTGTTGAAGCAATCATTGAGCTAGTTACCCAAGTTAAATTTGCTGTTTTAACATTAATTCCATTTCCTTTTTTAGTAGGTTCAACATATGAACAAGATATAGTAACTTTTCCAAGCTGACCTTCTGTTGCAACACCTTGTAAATATTGTCTTTCTTCTGCATTTGTTACATCTAAAACTAAGACTTGGTCTTTTTTTACTCCAAAGTAATTAAGCATTTGTTGCTTTTGAGATTCTGATAAGTTAGCTCCAAGTGTAACTACATTTGTGCCATCTGCATAAGAAAGGTTCATACTTCCAAGTACAAGCATCGTAGATACAATAATAGAGCTAATTTGTTTTTTAAACTTCATAATATTCCTCCTAGATTTAACATACATTACATTTTCAAATATACTTTTTATTAATATATTGAATAAAAATATGTGCTACATTTCTATTATACTAAATATAAACTATTTTTTAAATCAATGCGATTACAAGATTGTAATAAAAAAGGGAATATAAGGAAGATAATAAAAAATAATTTTTGTAAGAGATTGAAAAAACAATTAATGTAGTATACTATAATATAGAAATGATTATGATAATGTTATAGAATCGGAAGGAGAAAAATAAATGTCAAAAGAATTAGTAAAAGACAGAGTAATAAAATATTTAATAGAAGACTTATTAGTACCTCAGGATATGATTGATACAAATGTTGAATTAGCGGAATTTGAAGAAGGCGCAGAAGGAGTTTTAGATATTATTGTAAATGTTAAAGATGAGGAAGACTATTATGCACCTGTAATGATAGTACAATGTTTGGATGAAGATGTAGAGCTAGAAGGCGAAGTTTTACAAAAACAAATAGAATTTTTAGAAGAAGTGGATAATATAACTATGTCAGGTAGATTAGTTTTAACTAATGGGGATGCTATGATGTATGCTGATTGGAGAGGCGAAGAATACGATACTGAGGCAGCTCTTCCAACTTATGATATAATGGTAAAAGAGTTTAATGAAATGGAACAACAGGTCAAAGAATTAGAAGAACATCACCATCACGATGAAAATTGTGGATGTGGATGCAATCATCATGAAAATTAAACGTTAAGCATATATATTAAAAGGGGCTGTCGCATGAGCAAATTAAATTTGTTCTGTGATAGCTCTTTTACCTATCTTAATAAGTACATTTTTAATTATTTTATATAAAAATAATACATTCTGATAGAATATTTTCTTTACCTCTGCTTAAAAATCTTCTGAAATTCATATTTTGTTTTACTTGAGTGAAAGCTATACTTCTATTCATCCTAAATTTATACCCCTGCGGGCTTATAATTCTTTTTAAGTTTTCTTTTCTCATGGAATAACTTAGATACTTGTAAGTTTTTAGTTCTATTCTCAAGAGGAATCTTACTATTACTGCCATTTACACTGGCAATTACTACACTTTTCACAAGTGTAGCAAGTTATTTTACTTTTATAGCCTGTTTTTAATTTCCTTTAGTAAATTCTAAATCATCTATGTTTTTGTCTTCTAAAATTTCTTGTATTTTATATAAAATCATAGTATTATTCCATGCATATTTACTAGAAGTATCTTTATTGTTAAATTCATCATTCATTTTACAAATCTCCTAAGTTTAATTATATTATATCAAAAAGACAGCATTTTATTATTATAAGTAATATATAATAAAGTTGTTATGGCTGAGATTATATGTTAATATTAGAAATAATTATATAAAAAATAATTATTATCAAGTGTATATACTTATAAGTATATGAGCTTTTAAATTACGGAGGAAGAATGAATAATACGCAAAAGATAGAGACAGGATTAAAATACAATAAAGCAAAAAAAATGGACAAAAACTTTATGTATCAAGACTTAAAAAGAAGTAACTGTTATAACACTGATTTTTCAAATTCAAACTTTAATTTTACAAGTTTAAGAGGAGCTCACTTTAAGTCTTGTAACTTTTATGGGTGTACGTTCAAATCAGCAGAAATAATAGGAGCAAACCTAAAAAGAAGTAAATTTAAAAATGCGAAATTTGAAAATACTATATTTGAAGGAGTTAATTTAGAAGAAGTAGATTTTTCTGGTACTAAATTTAAAAACGTAATATTTTTAAATACAGATATAACTAAAGCTAAAAACTTTGATATAAATTCACCTCAAATAAAAGTATTTAAAGCAATGCCTATTATAGAGATGAGTGAAAGATTAGAAAATGCAATAAAATTTGCAATGGAAAATAAGTATGTTAAAAAATCAAGAACTTTAGATACTAAAGATGGTGGCATTAATTATATAAGTATAATGGTACTTTTAGAAAACTTTAAAGAAAAACAATTAATAGATGGATTGACATTAATTGGAGAAAGAATAGATAAGGAATTTTGTACACTAAGTTATATAATGAAAAATTTAGAAGTTTATAAATCTGAAGGTATATTATAATTTATGTCAAAATATACTGTAAAATGTTATCCTCTACAAAGAAGGTAGCATTTTTTTATACAAGGGTCTATCCAAAAAAGATAGACTCTTTTTTGTTAGATAAATAAAAAAATACCACATGAAATAATTATTATATAATACCCAACATTTAGTATATATACTAAAGTAATAACTTGAAAAAATATTAAGCAAGGGAGTTAATGTGAAAAATATATAGATGATACAAGACTTTTTGGTTATTTAGTATTAATAGTTTTAATATTATATAATATATTAATAGGTAGAGAATACCACATTATAAATTTTTCATTGTATTGAAGAATACACTAAAAGGGAGAAAAAAGAATATGGATTATAGTATAGGTGAAATGACATACAATATATCTTGCTTTGGAGAATTACATCCACTAAAATATTTTAAACAATTTACTACGTATCAAAATATACAATTATCTAATAAAAAGTCTAAAGATTATAGAATAGAATATACAACTCCATCTATAGAAATATACTCATTAAAATTATGTGATACAAAAATAGTGGATACAATAAAAGGAACTTCATTAGAAGGGCAACATTTAAGTGGGAAAAATCTTATTATATTGGGTAATATTAATATGAGTTTAATATTAAAATATGAAAATACCAACAAAAAATGTAAGCGTAATAAACATAAAAAAAATAAAGTATTAAATATTATGTTGCCATTTAGTACTTTCATAGTTATCCCAAATTATGATAGTAATGAGGAAAGAATTAATCTTAGATACTTTGTAGAAGACGTAAGTGTAAAGCTCAATCAGAGTAAAATATTTGTAAGTGTAACTATGTTAATGCAATATTTAGAGTAATAATAATCTAATATCTAACAGACATAAATAGAAAAGAGTGATGTAATGAAGGTAATAAATGAATGTAGGATAGACTTTCAATATAGATTATCACCTAAAAGTCCTGTAATAGTAAAGACTATCTGTAGTAATGTAGTTTCTACTGATATAGTAAAGGATATATTAAAGATAGAAAAATATGTAGATAAGAAACATTCCTATTCTTTTGATATAGTAACATATACAGTTTGCATTTCAAATGTTAGTAAGTATATTGTAACTAATGCATTTTTTCAAGATAAAATTCCAACAGGGACAAAATTTATAAATAACTCAGTAACTATAAATAGTATAAAGAAATATTTCATAAATCCAGAAAAAGGGTTTAGTTTGCATGATATTAATTCAGGAAAATGCATAATAATAACATTTAAAGTTATAGTATTACCTCATTATCTCTGTAATACAATAAAAAATTGCTCCACTATAGAACATGACTATATTTACAATATTGAGATGTCTCCCACTAGAGTAGTAATGAAAAGTAATAAAGTGAACACACATGTTGAAAATAAAGTATTTAAATCATTACAAGTGGATAACAATATAAAAATATCTCAAAGAATAGATAAAATAATCGATATAAAAGTAAAAGTAAATATACTAGAAACAAAGGTTGTTAATACTCCTGCTAATGATGTATATAGAAAACAAAATTCTGATGTATGCACCTTTATTATTTTAGGTAACATAGAATACGAAATAAATTATAAACTAAAATGTAAAAAAACTAATAGAAAAAACAAAAACCAAAAAATGAAAACTAAAATAAGTGTTTTTGGATTTTCTTGTAACATGCTTGTACCTATTGGTATTACCTATTTAAATAAAGATAATATAAAAATAAATATTGAAAATACATCAACAAGCCAAATTTATAAAGGTAAATTGTTTGTTAGCTCAAATATATTACTATATTATTAAAACCATCGAATATTATCAAGTATAATCGATGGTTTTTTATAATAAAGAAATAAACTGTATAGTATTTATAAATACTCATGATAGAAGATATTTTTAACTAGGATCTATATTTAAAACTGTCTTACTTGGATATGGATTAGTTTGTGATGTAACAGTAATAAAAAAATCATACCTAACACCTAATGGTTGATTAGAAGGAATGACCGCATCTAGTTCTATTAATTTGCTGCTATTAGGAGGTAAATTTGTTAATTGAGGTAAAGTTGCTTGATAAAGTGTATTAGTAGGTACATCAGTTATTTTTGCACCATTAATATACAATGTATAAGAAATAGCTACTTTTTGTATAGTTATTGAATAACTGTCATAGCCTCCACCAGTGTTTTTAAAATAATTTAATATAACTGCAGTATTGCCTGCAGGTGTAACAATATATGATGTTGAATCATCTATTTTATTAGCTGGATTTGGCAATAATGAAACTCCAGGGACTAAAGAGCAAGTTATAGTGTTACTTTGTTCACCACCATATATTTTAGTAGGCCATATATCATTATAATAAGAAACAGCAGTTGCCTGAGTAGTCATTGAAGAACCAGAGACCAACATTAATTGCGGTATTACTGTAAAAGTTACATATCCAGACATAGATGGACCTAACTGTGGTATTGAAATAACAACATTTTTTGTAGAACTATTATAGGTTGCATTACAGAATGAAGTTGTGTTTATAGAAGTAAATAAGAAATTATTATTTATAGGAATTTGTATAGTACCATTTACTAAATTTACTAAACTATTATTTTGGAATATAAGTAAAAATTGCATAACAGAATTAGTACTTATACTAGCAGTTTGGTTATATATAGTAGAAGTAGTTTTATCTGTTGCACTTAATGTCATTACTAAGTTTGGATGATTCACTGTTATAACTAATGTATTAGAAACTGTGGTATAACTACCACCTTGAATTTGTTGATATAGGCATTGTGCAATATTATTTTGTGTAGAAGTTAATGCACCAATACTCTTAGTTGCACTAATTATTCTACAGGTCATGTTGTAAGCTATTGTTTGTGATGATACTCTGGCATCTATTGTTCCTTCAGTAGGTAATGTAACTGTATAAGATGATACTGTTGGTATTATAGATACACCGTTTTTAAATGCAGAACCTACATAAGATTGGCCTCCATTTGGAAGAACATCCTTTACATATAGTCCATATGCAATGGTACCTTGAGGAATAGTCACTGTAATTGTGTAGGTTATTAAAGAGCCAACCTTAAATGTAGATGCGATATTGCTTTTTGATACTATTATGTTAGCTGAAGAGATTTTAACTGATGCACTTTTATTAAGATTAGAATATTGGTAGTTATCTGAATAATCATCATATTCTTGAGAATATGGATTAGTATTAGTTGCTGTAGTGGTAATACTTACTCCTGGAGCCATGACTGAGCTTATAGTTACACTGTATGTTAAAGTGATAGATTGACCTGGAGCAAGTTTATCAATACTAACAATAATACTATTATCTTCAATTTTAATTTCATCATAACTACCTGTTCCATTAACTATTAAGCTATTTTTCTTAAGAGTAAACCAGTTAGATAAAGTATCATTAAGAGTAAAATTAAATGCATCTGTTTCTGTTCCTAGTGTATTAGTATTTTTTATAGTAACTGCATATGTGTAGATTTCATTAGATTTTATAACTGTTGTGTTAGGACCATTAACAGTCTTAGTTAATTGAATATTAGGAGTGCCTATATTAAAGTTTACTTGCGCACGATTGCTATAGGCATATCCATAGGTATTTATTCCTTTTAGTTTCATTAGATTAGCATTTTGGCCAGAAGAACCAAGTTGTTCTATTTGTACTTTAAAACTAATAGTAGCAGTAGTTAAGCCAGGTATATTTCCATAGAAGAAATCCACTCCATGGGGACTTATTAGTTTAGGTTGAGATACAGGATTATAACCAGTGTAGTTGTAAGTTAAGTTGGTTATAGGATTAGATGATAATGGGAAAAAATCATCTATATAAACTTGTTTTTGAGTAGCTTGTAATGTAGATGCATTGTAAGTTAATAAATACTCAGCAAAATCTCCAGGAGCTAAAGAATTTATTGTTTTAGAAGTTCCATTTTTATAGTATCCTTTAACAAACTGTTTGGTAATTGTTCCTACACTTATACTTGAAGATACACTAGAATTATCAGTGACTTGAGTTAATGAACCTACAAGAGTACCTGTAATATCAGTAGTTGAAGTAAAAGGATCAGAAGCTACGACAGGTAGATTTATGTTATTTGTATCAAATTTATAGGTATAAAAACTATTAATTTTTGCACTTATTGTTACAGTCTGTGTAGAGTTTTGTGGCATAAAAGCAAAGTTGTAAGTTAGATAATATCCTTTCATTGTAGAACTATTTGCCACTGATGTTGGATTAATAGAGCTAGATAGATAAAGGATTCCATCAGGTAACAAATAATGAACTAATACATTTTGTATATTGTAATATTGCCCAACCTTATATACATAGTTGTAAGTTACTGTATTTTGTATATCAACTATAGATTTACTTGTAGAAGTAGCTATTATCAAATCCATTGCTGAAAAACTAGTAGTACTGCTAGAACTGGCTGTTACTTGAGGGTTTGCTGATACCATACTAATGTACATATTCAATGTAGTACCATGAACAATATAATTTCCTTGATTACTGTTATATTGATTCCATATTGCAAAATTAAAATTTAAGGTAGTATTGCTACTTACTGAAAGATTTACATTACTATAATAAAGTTGAGTATACATTTTATTATTAATACTAACCAAGTTAATAGTAGGCGTTATAAATTGTGATGCATCAGTACCTAAAGTAGTAACATTTCCTATATATCTAATTCCATCATCTAATAGTATTGTTATATTAACTAAGGATGAAGAATTTGAATTATTATAAAACTTGCAAGTAGCAGTGCTAACTTGAGTATAATCATTTAAAGTGAGTAGACTACCTGCACCTTTTAATACTTTTCCAGGAGTAGTAACAGTACTATTAAACATTATTGTTTGAAAAGACATAGCTATACTATTAGTAATTACTACATTACCTATATCATAGCTTCCTCTAGGCATAGTATCTGCTTGACAAGATACACTTATTCCAGAAAATATATATCCAAATGGTATTACAGTTCCATTTTTAAATTTAGTATTACACTTAACAGTGATACTAAAAGTGAAATTTACCTCCATAGGTGCAAGGTCTTTCATATTAATCCAAGAGTATGTGATGCTATTATCAGCATTTGTTATACTAGATGTTTGTGAAAAAGTAGATGTCGAAAGGACCAGACCATCAGGTATTGTAATAGTAAGACCTAGATTATAAAATCTTTGCACAGTGCTGAGATTTTGTATAGTAATACTAAAAGTAGAAGTATTTCCTATTATTATAGGAATCTTTTGAGTATTACTTACAATAATATTTAACATGTTTGAGTCCATTAAATCACTCCTTTAAGTTTATTAATAAATTATATTCAAAATAAATATACATATTTCGATAAAAAAATATTTGTTTTAATTAAAAATTTAATTTTTAGGAACTAAAAAATTACTACTTTAATATAATATACAGTAATTATTAAAAATGATAATGTAAAATTAAAAATATTCTTTGCAAGGAGGTAAACATGTCACTAACACCACGTTTTAAGGCAATAGATAAAGCTATTTTAGTGGGTACAGGAAACAGTTTAGTTGTATGTGGTAGTAGTACAGCTTTAACAGTAAATACATCTGATTTAATTATGCCTAATGGAACAACAACAAGAGATTGGACTAAAGCAGGAAGTTCTGCAAATTTAAATATATTATCAAACAGTAAAGTATTATATGCAGAGCTTGTTTGGTATTCTACAGTGACTAGTAGTGTATCAGGGGCGCAAAGTGTTAGCAGTATTCAAGATAGCGCAATAACTTTTACAACTCCACAAGGAATATATTCCATAATACCTAAGTATATGGATACTTATAATGGGCCAACAGGAAATGTTGATAGATACAGAGCTGCAGATGTAACAACATATGTTCAGGCAGCACTATCAGGAAGTTATACAGTATCAAATGTACCAATAAGTGTACCCTCTACAGGTCTAAGTAATACAAGAGCAGGATGGACATTAACAGTAATATATAGAAATGATTTATTTAAACCTCAAATGATTCTTTATAACTCTGGTATATCAGTAGCAACTACTAATACACCATTACAAATGACGATGTCTGGATATACAACTAGTACAGATCCATCAATGTTAAAAGGCAATATGTTTATTGCTTGTGCAAATGGTTCTCCACTTGATGGAAATGAATATGTAGAAGTGGGACCATCTTTTGCTCAATTAAGTAATGTTGGTAACTCAGTTTTTTCACCAAATACTAATCCTGGGACATCACCAAACAATCCAGAAAATAATTTCTTTAGTGGAGTAATAAATGTAGCAGACCCTACAAGCTCTAGTAATGGTTTACTAAATATTTCAGGAACTAATGCAACTAATAACAATGATGGGTTTGTACCTACACAACTTGTAGGAGCAAGAAATAAATGGGATATTGTAGATGTAGATATTTCAAATACATTAATTACAAATCAATCATTATTAGCTACTCAAATAACTGAAAGTGTATCTGGAGATGGAGTACAAATAGTAGCTTTTGCTACTCAAGTATTTGCTCAAGCACCTGATATTACAGCCTATTTGGAGCTATATGATATAGATGGTGATGGAGAATATAACACTGAGGTTGGAGAACAATTAGTATTTTCAGTTCAAATAAAAAATAATGGAAGTATTATTGCTAACAATGTTATATTATCTACAACTTTAGACCCATCAGTTAGCTTTGTTCAAAACTCAGTTATAGTAAACAATCAAACTATTCAAGGTGGAGATATTACAAAAGGTGTAAATATAGGAAGTATTCCAGCTTATGGGACTGCTAATGTTAATTTTACAGTTAAATCAAATTCATTGCCTACAACACCAGGCAATTTGATATATGATACTGTAAATTATAGTTACCAATTTACATCAGGTCAAAATACTATTACAAACAATGCAAATACAAATACTGTTCAAATAATGGTTCAAGAAGCTCTTTTAAATATATCAAAATCAGCTTCAGCAAGTACTGCAAATATTGGAGATACTGTAACATATACAATAAATATAACTAATACAGGTAACATAGTTGCAACAAATATATTATTCCAAGATAAAATTAATCGATATTCTTCCTTTGTTACTGGAAGTGTAACAATAGATGGTACAACAGATATAACAGATGACCCAACAGTAGGTATATCTTTACAAGATTTAGCGCCAGGAAGTAGCACACAAATATTATTTCAATCAAAAATAAATTCATTACCACCATCAACAAATATAGATAATTCTTCATGTGTAAGTTTTGGGTATAGGTATAATCAATATGGTTATATAAGAGAAAAGACTATATTTAGTAATCATACTAGTATACAAGTGGGATATGTAAATGTAATAGGCGAAAGGTGTAATAATAATAATTATCCTAATATTGGCGATACAGTAACTTATACTTTAAGCTTAAGTAATGTAGGAAATCAACCAGCTTCTAAATTTCAAATATCTGAGCCAACAATACCTGGAACTACATTTGTAAGTGACAGCGTTCAAATAAATGGAGTAGCTCAATCAGGGTTAAATCCTTTTACTGGATTTGTATTACCAAATCCTATAAATTCTCAAGCAACTACAAATATTAGTTATCAAGTTACAGTAACACAACTTAATCCAGCAAATACAATACAAAATATAGCTCAAGTTCCATTTAAGTATCAAATAACACCTACATCTAGTGTGGTAACTACAGAGCAAGATTCTAATATAGTTGATACTATAGCTAATTATGTATGTATGAATATTGTTGAAAGTGTGGATAAAGATTATGCAATAATAGGTGATACATTATATTACACTGTAAATATTACTAATAATGGTAATATTAATGCAACTAATACTATGTTTTTATCAAATATTCAATCAGGCACAACTCTTATACCTGGAACGGTTACAATTAATGGTGTGTCATATTCATCATATAATCCAAATCAAGGATTTCTTCTTGGAACAATATGTGCAAGTGATACTATAGAAGTAACATACCAAGTTAAGGTTAATTCAGTTCCTACTCCAAACATTGTATATAATCAAAGTGATTTAGTATATAGCTATCAACCAGACCCTAACAATAGTGAACTAAAGGGATCTATATATAGTAATACTGTACAAACAACAGTAAATCAAGTGGCTTATACAATTACAAAAACTGTAAATAAACACTACGCTCAGCTAGGGGATTCATTGGTTTATACAACGACTATTCAAAATACAGGAACAGTATCTTTAACAAATGTTGTATTCGCAGACTATATAGGTGTTTACATGAACTTATATCCAGAGACTGTATATATTAATGGAGTAAATTATCCATCATATAATCCTACTCAATCATTCCCTGTAGGAGATATTCATCCTGGTGATACTGTAATAGTTGTATTTGCGACTACAATAGTTGTAAATCCACCTGTTGGATATATACCAAACTATTCAGAAGCGGTAATAAACTATCAGGTAAATCCAACTTCGCCAGAAGTTACTAAGACTATATACTCTAATACAGTTGTAACCTATGATCCTGTAGGTTCACTAAGCTTAACAAAGAGTGTAGATAAAGCATATGCAACAGTAGGAGATACCTTAACTTACTCATTTACAGCTACAAATAATGGTACTGCTATTATATCTAATGCAACCTTTACAGATACTCTTCAACAAGAGGCAACTTTAGTAGCAGGTAGTGTAGTAGTGAATGGAGTATCAAAATCAAATTATGATCCAACACAAGGTTTCTCATTAGGGGTTATGAATGTTGGGCAAACAATAACTATTAGTTTCAAAGTGACTGTAAATAATACACCTTCACCAAATGTTATAAAAAACAGTGCAACAGCATCTTATAGTTATTATATAGATCCATCACAACAACCAGTAACTAACAATATAACAAGTAATACTGTTACTACAACAATCAATTCTTATTCAGCAACAATAACAAAAATAGTAGATAAATCTTATGCAATGCTAGAAAATACATTAACTTATACTGTTACAGCAAATAATACAGGAACAGTACCTTTAACAAATGTTAATTTGGTAGATATTATTGAAAATGGAGCTACATTTGTACCTGGTTCAGTTGCAGTAAATGGTGTAAGTACAGGATATTCAAATGTTAATCCTAACAATGGATTTACTATACCTAATATAAGCCCAGGTGGTAGAACTATTGTAACTTTCCAAGTTACAATAACTAGTATTCCAACACCACCACAAATAAACAATACTGCTAGTATGAACTTCCAATACCAATTAAGTCCTACAGGTCAATATATTAGTGGAAGTTTAACAAGTAATACAGTTACTACAAATATTGTAACTATGTCTGTTACTAATACAAAGACTGCAGATAAAAGTTATGCAACCTTAAATGATACAATAACTTATACTTCAGTAATAACTAATAATGGCAATGAAAGTATTGTAAATACAACGTTCTTAGATATAATACCAAGTAATACAACTTTTGTAATAGGCTCAGTTATGATAGGCTCAACAGCACAATCATCTTATGACCCAAGTAAAGGTTTTTCATTAGGAACTATTGCAGCTGGAGCATCTGTAACTATAAGTTTCCAAGTAAAAGTAGCTAGTGTACCAAGTAGTGGATACATTACCAATACTTCAAATCTAAGCTATCAATACACTGTTGGAACAGAGAGTATATCTTCTAATACGACAAGTAATGCTACTATAACTTATATTAACTATGGAAATATAGCTGTTACTAAATCAGCAGATAGAACTATTATAAAATTAAATAACATAATAACTTATACTGTAGTAATAGCTAATGTTGGAAACGCAGTATTAAAGAATATTAACTTTACAGATATCATTCAAGTAGAATCATCTTTTGTTTCAGGCTCTGTATATATAAATGGAACTAACATGTCAAGCTATAATCCAAATATAGGATTTAGCTTAAATGATATACAGGTAGGACAACAAACTACAGTAAGGTTTGAGGTAACTGCCAATTCAATACCAACAAATAATGAATTGTTAAATACAGCTACAATAGATTATTCTTACTATGTTAATCCTACTGGCAGTGCAATAAATACAAGTGCAAGTTCTAATACGACTACTATTTATGTTTATGATACTATAATATCAGCAGATAAATCTGTAGATAAATCAATAGCTAAAATAGGAGATACTTTAAACTTTAGTATAACTATTACTAATGATGGTAATGTCAATGCAACAAATGTACAGTTCTTGGATATCTTGGACTCTAATATTAAGTTAGTAGCAAACTCAGTTTATATAGATACTACTCAACAAACTGGCGCTGACCCAAGTCAAGGGTTCTCTCTACCAAACATTGTTCCAGGAACACCTGTAACAGTTAGTTTCCAAGCAACTGTACAGACTAGACCGTCAGGCAATATTATCTACAACCATGCTACAATAACTTACGATTACACAAGTGGAGAAACTTATACTGGTATTCAAATTAAAACTAATACTACACAAACTTATGTTGCAGTAGGTGAATTAACTCTTACAAAATCAGTTAATAAAACTTATGCTACTGAACCAGATAGCTTAACTTATGCAGTAATAGTTAAAAATACAGGCTCTGTAAACGCTACAAGTTTAAACTTTAAGGACTTAGCACCAGCATCAACAGTATTTAATATAAATTCTGTAGTAGTAGATGGGACACCACAATTAAGTTATGACCCAACAGTAGGATTTAGCTTAACTGATTTAGCGCCTAATCAATACCATACAGTAACATTTAGTGTTAATATAACTTCTATACCTACAAGTGGAGAAGTAGATAATACAGCTTCTACAACTTTTAATTATCAGTTAACACCATCAGATAATCAACAAACAATGACTGCTACTTCTAATACGGTTAAAACATATATACAATTAGGAGTATTAACACTTACTAAATCAGTAGATAAGACATATGCAACTATAGGAGATACATTAAACTATTCAATAACAATCAATAACACAGGTAATGCAAACTGTACTAATATACTATTTAAAGATATTATACAATCAAATGCTCAGCTTATAAGTGGCTCAGTAGTAGTAAATGGAATCTCTCAACCTAATGCTGATACAAATGCAGGATTTAATATACCAGATATTGCTGGATACTCAAGTGCAACAGTAACGTTTTCAGTAAAAGTTAGTACAATGCCATCTACTGATAATATCTACAACACAGCTACAGCAAATTATGGATACTATATAAATCCATCTAATCCACTAGTTACAGTTCAAAGTACAAGTAATACTGTGTCTACAGCAATAAATGTAGGTTCATTATCAGTTACTAAGAATGTAAATAAAGCATATGCTACTATAGGAGATACAGTGGCTTATACAGTTACTATTGTAAATACAGGTAATGTAGTAGCTAACAATGTTAACTTTAGAGATGTGATACCAAATGGATTGACTTTTATTACTAACTCAGTAAGTATAAATGGAATATCATACTCTGGTTATGACCCATATGCTAGTTTTACATTAGGAAATATTGCTCCTGGTGCTACAGTGGTAGTAAGCTTTAATACTACAGTGACATTATTACCAAATCCATCATTGATTAGCAATATAGCAAATGTTACTTTTTCATATTTAATAAATCCATCAGAATCATATATATACTCTCAAGTTAGCTCTAATACTGTACCCACTCAAATAAATGTAGGATTAATAACTCTAACAAAGAGCGTAGATAAGTCATATGCAACTATGGGTAATGTCTTAACATATACAGTAGTTGTAGCTAATACTGGAAATGTTGATGCTAAAAATGTAAATTTCCTTGATAACTTACAATCAGATGTAACTTTTAATAGTGGAACAGTAACTATAGGAGGAACACCTTATACAAACTATGACCCAACTCAAGGGTTTACTTTGGGTACGATACCAACACTACAATCAGTTACAGTACAATTTACAGTAACTGTAATAAATAATCCGACTCACGATTCTGTAATAAACTATGCTATAGGAACATTTAACTATTATGTAAATCCAAATGGATCTCTTTATAGTAGTTCTTATCAGTCTAATACTACAAGTACAATAATAGTTCAGCCTAGTTTAACTTTAACTAAGAGTGTAGATAAGTTATATGTAACTTTAAACAATACATTAAATTATAGTGTATTAGTTAAAAATACAGGAAATACACCTATATCTAATATATTATTTACAGATTTCTTATCAAATGGAGCAACATTTGCAAATGGAACTGTAATAATAGATGGTATAAGTTATGCAAACTATAATCCAATAGGAGGATTTACTTTACCAAATAATTTAGTAGCTGGGAATACCTCTTTGGTTCAATTCCAAGTTACAGTAAATAGCACATTACCAACACCACCAATAGTTACCAACTATGCAACATCAAGTGGAAGTTATAATATAGGCTCAACTCCATATCAAATATCAGCAACATCAAATACTGTAACTACTAATATTAACTTGGGGCAATTAACAAATACTAAGACAGTTGATAAGATGTATGCTAAGGTGGGAGATACAATAACGTATACCTCAACTATAGTAAATAGTGGTAATGTTATTTCAAATAATCTACAATTCTTAGATATATTACAATCATCATTAACTTTTGTTACACAAACTGTAACAATAAATGGAGTAACTTATCCATCACTAGACCCAACCGTTGGATTTTCTTTACCAAATCTGGCTCCAAGTCAAACCGTAATTGTAGGATTTAGTGCTAAGATAAACACTTTACCAACACCATCATATATAACTAACACTTCACAAGTTCAATTTAGTTACTATATATATCCTAATGGGACACCATTGACTTACACTCAACATAGTAATACAGTAACAACCAATGTAGTATTAGGTAAGATAAATGCAGTGAAAATGGTAGATAAATCAATTGCAACAATTGGAGATATACTAACTTATACCATAACTTTGACAAATGTAGGTAATGTTATAGATAGTAATGTAATGTTCCAAGATACTCCTTCAACTGGTGTAACATTTAATGAAGGAAGTGTAGTTATAAATGGAGTAACAAATTCATCAGCAGACCCAACAAAAGGATTTAGCCTTGGAAGTATTGGAATAGGTAATGTTGTTACAGTGGTATTTACAGTAATAGTAACTTCAGTTCCTTCTACTAACCAAGTAATAAATCAAGCTGTAATACCATTCCAGTATGTTATTGATCCAAAACAATCATCATACAGTGATACAGCTTATTCTAATGCTGTAGCTACTAATATTGCATATGGCAGTTTAAGTGTAAATAAGTCAGTAGATAAGAAATATGCAACAATAGGAGATATAATAACTTATACTGTTAAAATAGTTAATAATGGTAATATTAATGCTACTAATGTAGTATTTCTAGATCCAACGCCAGCTAACTCAGTATTTGTTTTAGGATCAGTAACTATAAATGGAGTAGGAGATAAAACTCTTAACCCATCAGCTGGATTTAACTTAAATATTATGGTTCCTGGCCAAATAATAACAGTTATTTACCAAGTTCAAGTTGTAAATTTATGTTAGTGAAATAAAATAGATTATTTTAGCCCCTTAAAGATAAATCTTTGAGGGGCTATTGAGTATATTAAATGGTTATGAGGTAGCAACCTTTTCTAGTGCGATAGCCCCTTTTTTAGACATATATCATTCTAAAAACTAAGGATATAGCAAGATATAATAAAATAAATTATATATATGGGGAGGATATTGGTGTTAAAAATAGAATAGTATTATAGGTATAGTTTTTATAACTTTGTATACATAATATACAAAACAACTTGTTTGAGGAAGGGGATATTATGTAATTGTAGATTATGTAGATTTAAATTATTTATTTTTGTTTTAGCAAATTCTATGAATAGAAGGGGTTTGATTATGGATACTAAAAAAGAAAATAATTATGAAAATTATATTTGTGTGGGTTCATCAAATGTATCAAATGCGATGAAAATGTATTTAAAGGAAATTGAGGAATACAAAATGTTGTCAGCAGGAGAAGAGGTAGAGCTGGCTAAGGAAATAATCAACTCATCTTCAGTAGCAAAGGAAAAGTTTATAAATTCAAATTATAGGTTGGTAGTGAGTATAGCAAAAAGATATAAAAGAGACAGTATTGATATGTTAGACTTAATTCAAGCAGGAAATATAGGACTTATAAAAGCAGTAGAGAAGTACGATTATAAAAAAGGATACAAATTTAGCACTTATGCAACTTGGTGGATAAAACAAAGTATAACAAGATATATTGACGATTGCGAAAATACTATTAGAATACCTATACATCTTCATCAAAGAATAAATTTTGTAAAGAAAAAGAAACAAGAACTTTTAAATGTATTATTAAGAGAACCAACTGTAGAGGAGATTGCAGATGCATGTGGTCTTGAAGTTGATAAAGTATTGGAATTATTAAGAAGAGATAAAAATGTTGTATCTTTGGATACTCCATTAAAAGAGGATGAAGATAGTAGTTTAGTTGAATTTATACCATCAGATGCTGATTTTAAGGATGTTGTGATACGAGAAGTTGAACAACATAATTTAAAAGAAAAAATAGAAGAATTGCTTACAGGTCTTGGAGAACAAGAACAACAAGTTTTAAGAATGAGGTTTGGGATTGATGATGATGACCCTAAGACATTAGAACAGATTGGTAAGGTATTTGGAGTTACTAGAGAGCGAATAAGACAAATAGAAGCTAAAGCAATAAGAAAGTTAAGACATCCAAGTAAGTTAAAACAATTAAAGCATTTTTATTAATATTTTTAAAGAGAATATAAAAAAGTAGGAGAAAGACTCTCCTGCTTTTATTTTTTTATAGAAGATAGTAGTTATAAATAGTAACTATTTTCATTTTTTATTTTTGTAAATGAATAGTTATTTAGTAAAAGTGATTAAAATTTTTCAAAATAGATAAAATATGTTAAAATATAACTTAAAAAAGATGATAAAAATGATTATATCTTTTCCTTATGTGGAGATTATTAAGTTATAAGAAATTAATAAGATGAAATTTAGAGATATAACCAATATAAGTGTTTTTGTTTTACCAGGATTAGAAAATGATAACTCCATTTCTGTGGATTCAATTAAATTTATACTATTAGACTTAAATTACAAATGTAGAAAATGTTGTAGAAATAAAAACATAAAGACAGTGTTATTTACGATATATTAAAAAATAAACACTGTTATTATCTTTGTAAAATATGGGAATAATAGATTAAATTGTATGTAATAGGCTATCTTTACTGAATTAAAAGAAGTGGGTTAGAAGTGGAGTGATAAAATGAGCAAGGTGGCGAAAGCGACTTTTTATTTGATGATAGTTACTGTAATCTCTAAGATTCTTGGAATGGGTAGAGAATTAGTGCTATCATCAATTTATGGTACAGGCTTATATACAGAAAGTTATTTAACAGCTATGAATATACCAAATATTATATTTGCAGCAATTGGCACTGCTATAGTTACTACTTTTATTCCTATGTATCAAGAAATAAGTAGTAAACAAGGTGAAAAGCAAGCACTAAAGTTTTTAAATAATGTTTTAAATATAATAGTTGGTATATGCATAATTGTTGCTATATTAGGTATTATTTTCTCAAAGCAACTTGTAAGCATATTTGCTATAGGATTTGAAGGAGAGAGATTTTTACTTACTGTAAAATTTACTAAAATATTGATAACAGGAATAATATTTATAGGTATTACTAGTGTTATGTCAGCATTTTTACAAATTAAAGAAAACTTTATCGTAGTTGGATTTGGGAGTATACCTTATAATATAGTAATAATTATTTCAATAATGTTAAGTACAGTATTGGGACCATACATACTTCCAATTGGTGCTGTGATTGCTATGGTAGTTCAGCTACTTTTTTACATGTTTTTTGTTAAAAAAACAAACTACAAATATTTATACTATCTAAATTTTAAAGATGATAGCCTTATTAAATTATTGTCATTACTTTCACCGGTATTTATAGGTGTTGCTGTTAATCAAGTGAATTCATTGGTGGATACAACGTTAGCCTCTACACTAGTTAAAGGTAGTATTCCTGCACTTACTTATGCAGATAGATTAAATGGTTTTGTTACAGGGACATTTACAGCTTCAATAGTATCTGTTATGTATCCGATGTTATCAAAGTTAAGTGCAGAAAATAATCAAAAGAAATTTACAAGCTCGGTTAAATCTAGTATAAATATGATAATAATCTCTATGATTCCCATTTCAGTTGCATCCATTTTCTTTGCAACTCCTGTTGTTAGAATCATTTTTGAGAGAGGGGCTTTTGATGCTAGAGCAACTCAAATGACAGCTACTGCTCTAACCTTTTATGCAGTTGGTATGACTGCATTTGGTTTAAGAGATATTTTAGGGAAGGTATTTTATTCATTACAGGACACAAAAACACCTATGGTAAATGGGATTATATCTGTATGTGTAAATATAGTGCTAGATTTGATTTTAATAAGACCAATGGCTCATGGTGGTCTTGCACTTGCAACTAGTTCATCATCAATCGCATGTATATTATTACTTTTCTGGAATTTAAAAAGAAAGGTTGGGTATTTTGGTCAAGATAAAATAATAAAAGCAACTTTGAAATCTTTAGTTGCATCTTTTATTATGGCTATTTTATCATACTTTACTTATAAATTTGTATTTGGGATTTTGGGATTAGGTACATTTAATGAATTTATATCATTAACTATTTCAGTTTTAGTTGGAGGAGGAGTTTATACATTATTAATGACTATTTTTAAAGTTGAAGAAGTCGACATGATACTAAATATCGCAAAAAGAAAACTGCATTTAAAAAGGTAGTTTAATTATATTAATCACACATTTAGGAGGATTTTATGAAACATATACTAAAAACGGTAGACCATACCATTTTAAAAGCGACCACTACATGGGAAGATATTAAAATTTTATGTGATGAAGCTGTAAATATGAATGTAGCATCAGTTTGTATACCACCTTCATATGTAAAAAGAGCTACAGAATATCTAAATGGGAAAATGAAAGTATGTACAGTAATAGGATTTCCTCTGGGATATCAAACTACTGCTACAAAAGTATTTGAAGCAAAAGATGCTATTGAAAATGGAGCAGATGAAGTTGACATGGTTGTAAACATTTCAGATATAAAAAATAAAGATTATAATAATATAGAAAATGAGATAAAAGAAATAAAAAAAGTTATTGGAGAGAACATCTTAAAAGTTATTATAGAGACATGTTATTTAGATAAAAATGAAAAAATAAAGATGTGTGAGATAGTGACAATATCAGGTGCAGATTTCATAAAAACATCTACTGGAATGGGAACAGATGGAGCTACTTTAGAGGATATAAAACTTATGAAAGAACATGTTGGAAAAAATGTAAAGATAAAAGCTGCTGGAGGAGTTAAATCAATTTCTGATGCAGAAAAATTTATAGAAGCAGGAGCTGAAAGGTTAGGAACTAGCTCGATATGTAAGATATTAAAGAATGAGAATATAACAGAGTATTAAAGCTTTGAATTTATTGATAACTAGTAATGATTAAAATTTAATTATGAATATATATAGAATAAAAAACAGAGGAAATTTTTCCTCTGTTTTTTATTTAGTATTGACAAATAATCTTTTTCAAGATAATATAAGTTATATAGTTAGTTACTTGAGTAATTAACTGATAAAGAAAGGAGGAACCTATGAAATTAGTATTAAACAATGAAGAACCTATATTTATTCAGATAGCACAAGCAATTGAAGATGAGATATTATCAAATGGGATAAAAGAAGAAGAACAGGTTCCATCAACAACAGAGCTTTCAAAGCTTTATAAAATTAATCCAGCTACAGTGTTAAAGGGAATAAATATACTGGTTGACAAGAATATTCTATATAAAAAGAGAGGTATAGGGATGTTTGTATCAGAGGGTGCAAAAACTATTATAAAAGAAGCTAGAAAGGAAAATTTTAAACATAACTTCATAAAAAATCTACTTCAAGAAGCTGACAAATTAGAAATAAATAGAGAAGAATTGGTTGATATTATAATCAATTTCAAGGAGGATATAAGATATGAATAGTTCTATTAAAATAAAAAATTTATCTCATAGTTTTAAAAAACAAAAAGTTTTTAGTAATATGTCTATAAATTTTGAAACAAATAAGATATATGGTTTATTAGGTAAAAATGGAGCTGGAAAAACAACACTGTTAAACATAATAGTAAATCAGTTAGTTCAAAATGAAGGTGAGATAGAAATATTAGGAAAGAACTTAAAAGAAGATATAGAAGTATTGGAAGAAGTTTGTATTGTCAGAGAAAAAGAATTTTATAGTCCAGATTTTAAAGTAAGTCAGATATTTGAGTATTCTTCTAATTTTTATAAAAATTACAATAAAGGATTAGAAGAAGAATTATGTAAGTATTTTGATTTAAATACTAAAAAAAAGTATAAACAATTGTCACGAGGAATGAAAACTATACTTTCAAATATAATAGGGGTTTGCTCTAATTCACCTATAACTATATTTGACGAGCCAACAATAGGTCTAGATGCAGTAAACAGACAGGAATTTTATAACATAATTTTAGATAATTATATAAAAAATCCAAGAACGATAATAATATCAACTCATTTGATTGATGAAATAGATGACTTATTGGAACATGTAATAATATTAAATGAGGGTAAAATTATTATAGATGAAGAAATTGATGTTATAAAACAAAAAGCTCATTATATTACTGGAAACAAAGAGGAATTAGAAAAATTAGAAGCTATAAGAAATATAAAACCTAAAAAGACATTTGGGAATACAGTTGCTTATTTTTACTATGGCGATTTCAATGAAAATGATGAAAAGGTGATTAGAAATTCAAATATTGATGTAGGATACATAGGATTACAAGACATGTTTGTTAACATGACTAAAAAGGAGGGCTTATAAGTGAATGAATTAAAACCATATATAAAATTTTTTAATAAAAATACTAAGTTAAATATAATTACATTTGTAATTATGGGAATTGTTATGAGTATTTTGCCAGTAGTTACTCTTAAGGTTTTTGGTGAGGTATCTAAAGATAATCTATATACAGCTGTGAATCCTATTTCAACATATCTGACTATACTGATATTTGTGTATAGTATAAATATGATAAATAGAGATTTTTCAGGCGCTTTAAGTATAAGAGCAAATAGAAAAAGTTGTATAAAAGCTATTGTGCTGAATTTAATTATTTTAAGCTTTATAATTTCTATTGTAGGTATGGTTTTGATTTTTTTATCAAAGTTATTTATAGAGATTATAACAGGTTATAGTGTAGACCTGTCAGTTATACTAAGAAAAGATATGATTTGGACATCTATATCTGCACTAATAGAGCCAACAACATCAAGTGTGCCACTAACTTATTTAAACTATTTTGTACAAATATGTATAAATGAAATATGTATAGGTTTTATAGGAGCATTATTAGGTGCTTTTACGTATAGAGTTAGAAAAGCTAGCAGTGTTGCTATATTGATAGGATTACCTGTACTAATCATAATTTATATAGTTAATTTTGCAACTAAAAATATTAACAAGATACTTATGTATTTAGAAAAGATTATTTATTCATTTCAGAATCCTTTTATTTTATTAGGAACAAAAGTAGGAATTATAGTTATTTGTATAATATTTATAATTTTATTGCTTAGAAAGGCGCCAATTAAAGATTATGCAAATGACTTATTATAAATAAATTAAAACCTGCCCTAAAATCAAATTTATAAATTTGTATTTTAAGGTAGGTTCATTTATTTTAATAAGTATATATTATTAATAGTTATATCTACTTTTATATTTTTTTATAAGTGGAATAGATATAAATATGGTTAGAATTTCAGCAAATGGGACAGTAAGCCATAATCCAGTTAAGTTCAACATAGGAGGAAGAATTACGATTCCTATGATTATAAAAACAAAGGCACGACTAAAAGATATAATAGCTGAAATTTTTCCATTGTGAAATGCTGTAAAAAAACCTGACGCAAATATATTTATACCAACAAATAAAAAAGCAAAGGCAAATATTTTTAATCCGTGTAAAGCTAAGTCAAATACTTCGTTACTTGGACTTACAAAAACTTTAACAATAAGTGGTGCGAAAACTAAAGCAACAATAAACACTAAAATAGATGAAACAAATATGAATTTTAAAGAATGTTTAAATGTTTCTTTTAATTTATCACTATTTTCAGCACCAAAATTATAACTTATCAATGGAGATACTCCAGCAGCAAATCCTAGATAAACTGATGTCATTAAAAAATGAGCATACAAGACTATAGTAAGAGCTGCAAGTCCATTTTCTCCTGCTATTCTTAAGGCAACTATGTTAAATAAGAAGGTTGTAATTCCTGTAGATAACTCTGTAACCATTTCAGAAGAACCATTTATCATAGTATCTCTTATAAGTCTAAAATCAGTTTTTGGCTTTCTCAGTTTTAGTGTAGACTTACTTGATAAGAAGTAAATAATACCTAAAATGCAAGTAAAAATAATACCTATAGCAGTTGCAACTGCAGCGCCTAAAAGGCCCATTCCAAAACATTTGATAAATACATAGTCTAATATTATATTTGTTACACCACCAATGACTGATAGAAATAAACTAAATTTGGAGTTTCCATCAGTTCTTATAAAGTATTCAAATATAAACTTTAAAATATAAAATGGTGTACATAAAATCATAACTTTACCATAAGTTATGCAATAGGGTAGTAATTTATCTGTTGCTCCAAGTAAAATAGATATTTCTTTTACAAAAAAATAAGAGATTACTGTGAATAAAACCCCAACAATCAATGAAAACAAAACTATAAAAGAAAATGTAGAGTTGGCCTCATCTTGTCTATTTTCGCCCATACGTATAGAAACTATAGCTCCTCCTCCAGTTGCCATCATTATTCCAAATCCACAAACAAGGTTGATTATAGGTAGTACAATATTTATACTAGCAAGAGCATCTGAACCAACTAATGTTGATACGAAGATACCATCTATTATTGTGTATAAAGATATAAATATCATGGATATAATTGCAGGAGAAACAAATTTTAGAAATTCAAAAGTAGTGAATTTTCTTGTAAATAAATTTTCCATAAATTTTACCTCCTTTTATTACTCTCTATATATAATAAGCTATATAGTAACTATATAGTCAAGAAAAACTTTGTTTATACGATAAGTGGCTCTAAATCAACGGAGAGCTATATAGAAATGAATTTGTATTTGACAATTGATGAACTTGTATTAATAAGAATAACTATACTATATTAATAAAACTCAATTATGAAAGATATTGATTTTGCAAATAAAAAAGAACTTAATATTATATTAGAGATTGTAAAATTTAGAGATAATTATAAAAACCAAATTCTTTGCTAGCTTCTTGTGGTAGAATGAAAGTTTTATAAAAGAATTTTATTCTACCACTTATATGAGTAAGTTATTTAATTTAGTTCTTTATAGAGTTGATTAAATATATGTATATTTTATAGACCTAGATTTTCTCCTACCAATATTACCTTTATTTTGTTTGCTGGACGACTTATTCTTGTAGTTACCATATATGCGCAACAACTTTCAGAGCTTGTACAATCCATACAACTTCCATTGATATAACAAGGAGTGTTTACATCTTGAAAACGTTGTACAACTGCTGGAGCAGCAATTGTTCTAGCTCTTTGAACTGCATCATCAATATTTTTAACAATTTTATTCATACCAGCTACAACTATAACACTTTTTGGACCATATATCATTGCGGCTACACGATTTCCGTTTCCATCAATATTGAAGAGTTGTCCATCTTCACTAATTGCATTACTACTCATCAAAAAAGTATCACATAGAAGTGCTTGACGCATAATTTCTATTCTTTCCTCTGGAGTCTTTGCTAAATCTCTATCGATGACTTTGAATCCTTTGTCTCTAACAGCAGTTTGTACTCCCATTTCTTTAAGCGTTTCAGAGCCTCCCCATGATACTACATGATTTTGAGGAATCAAATCTAAAATTTGTTGTAAAGCATCATTCTTAGTTTTACAGTAATAAGCATCAAAATAACGTTTTTTAAGAGATTTAATGATATTTGGTCCTAACTTATCATATCGTTTTTCCAATGGTGTTTGTCTTATCATACTAAAATCACTCCCATATTTAAATTTTAAGATTATAACCACAAATTATTAATGTAGTTATAATATAGTTATAACATAAATATTTATTTAGGATAATATTTACTATCAAAATTTTAATAAATCATTACATATATATACTTATAAAAATATATTTATGGATATTTTTATAAGTATATTTATCAAAAATAGAGTTATTAATTATAGATGGTTAGTTTTTCATAAATAAATGATTTGAATTATATAGAATATAAAAAAATAAAGGTACGATTTATGTGTACCTTTATTTTGATTAAATAGATAGAGATTAAAAGAAATTATAATTACATATTTTTATAACTTTCCAATATTCTAATATAGTGGTTGGCTTCTCTTAATACATGGTCTGCTAAAAGTGGTAATATTATAGACCTTATCTTACATTCTTCTATTCCTGATGTACCAGCTTCTTTAAAATCCTTAAATTCAACAGTTTCATTTAATGTTTCATCTGTAATACTTGCTACATCAGTATCAGTCATTTCATTTGTTTTTTCAATTAATTCATTAAATTTTATAGCAAATTCATTTGCAGTATTTATTAGTTCGCTTTCAGATGGGTCGAGTAATCCTCTCATAAATAGTGCGTGTTCCATCATAATATGGTCCCAGAATAATTCTATTTCTTTGAAATTTTTTAAATCAATATCTACTTTATTTTCAAGGTCAATTACATAGGAACGATACAAGTTTGCTTCATGTATTATATGTTCAATAAGTAATGGATAGTTTGAAGTGAACAAGGTGCACGATAGTACTCCATCTAAAACCCTTTCTTTTAAATTAATAAGTCCATCAAGTAATCTTATTGCATCAGAGTTAAGCTGAGCTACATAGTCTACTAAATCTTGACCAACCTGTGGGTTTACACCACTTTGTAGGTTTAATTCTCTTGTAGTTAAGTTTTGATTTATTTCTATTCCTGTAAGTTCTTCAGTTTTTTGTTCTGCATTCAATGTAAGAGTAGTTACAATCTCTTCTGAATATAATATATCAGGTCTAATTATACCATTACTAGCACTAACAGTATATGATAATAAATCTTCAAATTGTTTTTTATAGTGGTCAGCTTCCATAGCAAGATTATAATCTTTATGTGTAAATCCTGCCTCTAGAAAAAGAGAATGTTCTTTCATAATTCTTGCAAAAAATAAATGTAATTCTAGTGATAAAATAGCATACTTTTGATTATCTATCATAATTTCCTCCCTTTAGAAAGTATCTTATTTATAATACTTTATTCCTAATATTTAAATTTATGTATATTAGGGATAAATTAACTAAATTTTAGAACTGCTTTTCACTAAGCTATAGTATTTAAAGGACTGTTATTTAGGCAAAAATAATCAAAAGAAGTATTTTATAAATAAACATAAAGACAACTATATAATAATTTTTGTTATCTGTTTTTTTAAAAAAAGATTTAAAGATTTATTGGGCATACAATTTAGTTGTTTAGTAAGTGTCAGTATATTACTTATAATAATGAGGCAAGTAAATATTAAAGTATACCAATGATTCAATTTTAAGTTGTAAAAAAAGAGGATTTAGGTTACTTGTTTTTCTTTTTAATAAATTTATACTTAGATTTTAAGTGAATTATATATTTTTTGTTTAAAACTCTCATTAATTAAGGCATGAGAAATTATTATTATTTAAAAAATATTTTATACTAATTACACTATAAAAAACAATAAAAGCGTGAGTTTACTAAATTATGGGTAAAACTTCAAAAAGAATAATATATTAGATATAATTATATTACTATGTTATAAAAAAATCATTGGATTAATTAATTTATGACATTTTACATATAATTTGCTATAATATATTTAACTTTGAAACAACAATAAATTCATTGTATAAATTACTAAAAACAAGTTGAGATAAAATTTGAAAAATAAAATAGATTTTAAGATATAAAAAATATTTTTATTATATAATATGGTTTTAGGTTGAGTGTAATTTGGGTTTATAAGCTATTTTATTGTTAGTAGTATGTAAATTATTAAAAATAAATACAATAGTATTTTAACATGAGTTAATCTAAATAATAATGAATAAGTTGACAAAATTATTGAAAACTTTTTGGAGGAAAACTGGAATACTAGAATTGGTAGCTGAAAAAGATTTTTGGATATATTCAGAAATTTCAGTATAATTAGTGATGATGACAGTTGTAACTGTAAAATTTTAGTATACATCAAGGCCACAATAGAGGGGATAAGTAAGTTTTATAATAGGTATCACTACCCTAAAATAAATAGGAATAGAAACAATAACTATCATCCTTTAGCTAAATAAACATGGCTTAGTACAAAATAATAAAGAACCCAAGTTTAATGCCCCTCTTTTTTATACTTGAAAAGTTGAGGGTATATCTATTTGGGTGTGAAAATAATTCCTGTAATTTATAGAATAGTAATATTCCATACAAGGATTATAAAATAAAGATTAGAGAAGAACAACATTTTCATACATGTTTGTGCTTGACCAAAGTGAAAGGAATGATAAAATATATGAAACTAAAAAATGCACTCAGATTAGCTTTTATTGTATTAACATTAATACCTATTATGATTGTTTCAGTTTTATTATATAAAAGTGGTTTTGAACTATCAAAAAAAACTTATGCAAATAATTTAAATGAAAGTATAAATGTACAAGGAGATTATATATCTCAAACAATTGAGTCAGATATAATTTATAATAGTAGTTTTGCTAAAAAAACGTTGAATAAATATAATGAAAATAAAAACAAAGAGTATTTAATAGAAGCTTTTACCTCCTATCTAGATATTACTGAAGATAAAATTATGGCTAGTATCATGATAGATAAGGATAATAAATTGATTTACAGTACAGGTGAAAAAATAATAGTTGATAAGATTTATAATCAGGTACCAAATAAAATAGAAGATGAAAAACAAAAAGTATTAGAATTTAATCTATCACAAAATTCATATAGTTTGGGAATTTTGACTCCAGTCTGGATTAATGGTGAATATATAGGAAGCATGATTTCAGTTTACAATGAATCTTTTATATTTAAGATTATTAGCAGTTATTACGATATAAGTGATACTGCAACTTATATTTGTAGAAAGAATGGTGAAACTATTAATTATAAAGGTTATTATCATAGTGAAGATAATCAAATCATTAAGATTGAAGATGACTTTTCGAAGAATTCTTTTGGACAAATTGAATCAAAAATAGGAGAAGAAAATACCTTTGGATATTATAAATCAATTCATAATACTCCTTGGTATTTGGTAATTCTAGTGGAGGATAGTTTAATTTATAATTTTACAAATCAATTTATTTATATTTATATTATAATCATTACATTTATATTTATTGCAGATATTTTGTTGGCATTTTATTTTACAAATAGAGTAGTTAAACCAATAATAAGTTTAATCAAAGTTATGGATGAATATCAGAATAATTTAGATAGAGAAATTTTGGATAATGAAAAGAATGCAGGATATTATGAAACAAAGTATCTAAGAAAGAAATTTTTTGAGTTGATGAATACGGTATCATTAGCTCAGCACAACTTTAAGGGGATTTATCAGTTATATCAATCAAATGATATGAGAGACATTAATATTGATATCGATGTAAAGGAACAAAAGATTTATAGTAATAAAGAAAATTTTACTGAATTGTTGAATAGAATTGAATTAGATGAAAATGATTGTGTTATAGAAAATTTTGTAAAATGCTTTTGTAAAGAAGACGAAAACAAATTACGTAGTATTTTTGAAAATATGAGGGATAAACACCTTGCAACATCAGTTGAGGTAGAAGTCTATACTTCACATTTGAATCAAAGATGGTTTCATGTAGTTATTGTACCTTTATATGAGGATAGTAGACTTTCTCGTTTATTTATACAGTTACGTGATATTAGTGGATTTAAAAAGCAAGAAATTGAATCTAATAAACAAGCTAGGAGAGATTCTTTAACAGGGTTATATAATAGACTTGGACTTATGGATTATGTTCATGATGGTTTAGAAAATAACAGAAGTAAAATGTATGGAATTTTATTTGCAGATATGAATTATTTCAAGTTGGTAAATGATCGCTTTGGACATAGTGAAGGAGACAGGCTTCTTATTCAGATAGGAAATGATTTATTATCAATTGTTAAGGATTACGGAATTGTTTCAAGATTAGGTGGGGATGAGTTTATAGTTTTGCTTCCTATTACTTCAGAAAATGATTTAACTGACATAAAGTCAAAGATTGAAGAAAAACTAATTTATAAATATGAATATGAAGAAGAACAATTTATTATTTCTGCTAGTGTAGGAAAAGCAACATGGGATAGTGATTCAACATCAACATTTGAAGAATTATTAAAACAGGCAGATGAATCTATGTATCGAGTAAAGCAACAATTAAAGGCAAGCATCAAATAAATTATATTTAGAAAAATCAAAAATTAAAATGTATGCTACATATACTGCCCAGACTAGATTAAATCAGTCTGGGCTAAAGTTCCAATCGATATATAATGAACTATGTGTTGAAGAATGGTATGAGAAATTTGATACTATAGAAACATATCCTATAATTACTTTGACTCACGATAAATTGAATTGTATTGAATTAATCCTTGAGGATTTATATGGATTCCTTTTATATCATTTAAGGCAGCACTTAATACCATTGGATTTTGTAATATGATAATAGGGGAATCTTGAGTGACTATAGAGTTTACTTTTTCATATATATCTTGTTTCTTTTTTTTATCATCTTCTTTTCGAGCATCTGCTAGCAATTTATCTACTACAGGATTACTGTAATTACTTGAATTTTGAGTCTTACCACTATTAGTTCCCAATAAAACTGGAAGCACACCATTTGGATCATTATTAAATGCCCAACCAACTAGAATAGATTCATGTTTACCCTCATTCATCATATTTGCAGCTTCCTGCATAGTAACTAAATTATAATTTAATTTAATACCTACTTTAGCTAAATCTAATTTAATAAGTTCTAATGTATTTTTTCTGATTGTATTTATGGTTATTACATTTAATTCTAACGTATTTTCATAGCCAGATTCTTTTAATAATCGTTTTGCTTCTTCTGGATTATATGTAATTTCAGGTTCTTTATATCCCATAATACCTTTAGGTATTAAACTTACAGAAGGTATACTGTAGCCATGATATATACTATCAGTAATTTTTTGTCTATCGATTGCATAACTCATAGCTAAACGTATTTTTTGATTATCAAAAGGTGGAAACTTTGTGTTAAGTGATAAATACTCAATTTTGGATGAAGGAGATTGTAATAATGTAACATTGTCAGATAATTTCAATTTGTCACAATCATATGCAGAAACACTAAATAATATATCAACATCTCCATCTAACAGAGCTGTAGTTCTATCTTGCTCTGTAACAATAACTAAAAAATTGAGATACTTAGATTTTGCCTTTTCCAAATAATAATCATCAAATCGCTCTAATGAGATTTTTTTATTTTCTATTCTTTCAATAAGTTTAAATGGGCCACAACCAATTGGTTTGGAAAAATCATATCCTTTAGATTCAACTACATTTTTTGAAACTATAGAGGTTTCTGCTTTGGCAAATAATGAAGGTAATTCAGAGTAAGGTTCATTTGTAACAATTTCAAATGTAGTATCATTTATCTTTTTTACACTTTCTAAAATTTCAAGAGCCTTTTTTGTTCTTCCTCCAAGCATAGCACGTTGAATACTAAATACAACATCTTCTGCTGTCAAAGAAGAACCATCATGAAATTTAACATTATCTTGAATTTCAAATTTCCAAGTATAATCATCTATCCTTTTTTCACTTTTAACAAGTAATTTTCTTAATTGTAGATTATCATCAAAATCGTACAATGTTGTGTATATATTTCTGAGAATAGCTTCTGAGAAAATGTCAGAAGTCATCATTGGATCAAATGATAACATATCTTGTGTTAAAGCAATTTGAATTGGTTTTTCTTCTGATGTTTCATTTTTACCAGAGCTACAACCAGTAAATAATGCCAATGTAAGTAAAGCAATAATTAATAATTTCAAATTTTTGTACATATTTTTATCTCCCTCGTCTTAGTTATAACTACTTAATCTTAAAACTCATTATATCAAAATTTATTAGAAAATCATACAATACAAATTAGTATTAATAAGAAAGTTTATGGTAGAGTTTTCTTTATACAAAGTTACTTTTAGTTGTTAAGAATTTTAACTATTTTGTGTTATACAAAACTATATTTATAATTGTCTTTTTATAACTATATTTTTTCCTTGAAAATAATAAATTACTGGTCTGTCAAACTTATTTTTTTAATTAATAGAACTAACAATAAGTAAGCTTAAAGAAGAATTAGTAATTTAAGAAGATTTTAATCTAATGAATTGTAAAGTTAAAAAGGTTGGAACAAAATGGAGATAGGCCTATTTTTATTCCTGAAATGATGAAAATATATTTGCTTTCATATAAAAAAGAGTGCCTCATGGACTAAAAAGCTTATTTTGAGACACCTTATTTCACACTTAATAATGGATAATTATTATTTATGTAAAATACTAGTAATTTTGTTTATTTATATTATTAAATCATCAAGAGACTGTATTTTATTTTTGAAACAATGTCACAATTCATATGATATTCTTATTGAAAATCCTAATAGTCAAAAACATTCTTACATATCATATGTTGAATTTAAGAAAATAAGTTATTTAAGTTTATAATTTAGCTCTCTACAAATTATTCTTGCTGTTTCCTCAGCAACTTGACCTGTAAATAATATACATTGGTCCATATGTTCCTTTGTTCCAAGTGTCATTCCTTTTGTAAGAATTCTACAACATAAAGAATTATTTTTTCCTTTAAAAAAATCATGCAATTCTTTTGATAGCTCCATAGCTTTATTTACTTTTTCATCTTTAGCTTCACTTCTACCAAAGAATAATCCTAAAGCCATTATGCCACCAGTTATAGCTCCACATGTACATCCTGATCCTCCTATTCCAACAGGAAATCCTGATGCCATAGATATAATTTCATCTGTTATATCCAATTCAAACTCATCTTTTATAACTTTAACGACTGCTTCTGAACAATAAAAGTCACCATTACGATAATATTGTTCTGCTGTAACTCTTACTTTTTCTAAATTTATACTTTTCTCAGATTTTACTACACCACTATTCATAATTTTTTATCCTCCTTATATATAATAAATTAATCTCTTAATTAATAATAACTTATTTTTTATATTGTGAAATGCAATGAGTATTTTCAGACAATGTATCACTTGTTCTGTAAAAATCAAAAACTACATTATGAATGTAACCAGTACGTATTTTACAGATATATGGTATTTTCACTAGAAATTGAAACAATTATTATATAATATATTGAATGTTAAGTATCATGCACATTTGTAGTTTATATTATAATCTATGAGTAATTGTTTTTCAATGGACTGTGGTTGAAGATTTAAGAGGGAATTGTAATGAATGTATTGAATAATGTCATAGAGACAATAGAAAATAAAGGGTATTTATTTTTTAAGTAAACCCATACTAATAATAAAGTATTGATTCAATATAGGATAAAGGAGTAATGTATAGTATGAAATATTTTGTTATTGAAGGCATTATAAAAGATTCAAATTTAATTGATGAAAAAATTATGAAAAAGCACATGTCTTATACTCAAAAAGCGATAGATGATGGCTTAATCTTGATGTCTACACTTAAAACAGATATGAGTGGAGGATTGTTTATTATGAAGTCAGAATCAATTGAAAAATTGGAAGAGTATTTATTTAATGAACCTCTTAAAACTTTTGGTGTGCAAGATTACAAAGTCATAGAGTTTTCGCCCCATTATTTCAATAAATCATCTGCTGAGTGGTTTGATGATTAAAGATGTTTACTGTGTCAAACTAAAAAATATTTAGTAGACGTTAATGTTTTTAAACCTTTTCTTTCGTCACAAAATAAAAAAACTATAATGAAAATTATTACTTGAATTAATGAATAATTAGAAATAGGTAAGGATTATCTTATATAATATACTTCTTACCTATTTTAATAAGTAGAATTTTATAACAAAATATTTTGTAATAGCATGTTTATATGTTTAATTCAAATGTAAAATTGTCAATTAATCTAGTTTTTCCTATAAATACAGCAATTGCCACAAGTATAGAATCTTCTATTTCTTTAACTGGTTGTAATGTATTACTGTCTACAATTTCAACATAATCTATTTTTGCTAAGGGTTCAGCGTTTATGGTAGATATTATTAAATTTTCTAATTTTTTTACGTCTAAAGTTCCATTCATTAACTCTTTTTTTACGAGATTCAGACTTTTATTTAAAATCAAAGCTGATTTTCTTTCTTTTTTTGAAAGATATGTATTTCTCGAGCTTTTTGCTAAACCATCCTTTTCACGAACTATAGGACAGCCTATTATCTCTGTATCTATATTCAAATCCTTGACCATCCTTTTAATTACTGCTAATTGTTGAGCATCTTTTTCTCCAAAATAAGCTTTATCAGGAGTTACTATATTTAGAAATTTTGAAACAACCAGGCAGACACCTCCAAAATGAACTGGTCTCTTAGAACCACAAAGAAAATCTGTAAGTCCAGATACACTTATGGTAGTACAGTTGCCTTTTAAATACATTTCTTCTGATGAAGGATTAAAAACTACTGATGCACCACTATCCATACAGTATTTAAAATCTTTTTTTATATCTCTTGGGTAGCTATTAAAATCTTCATTAGGTCCAAATTGAGTTGGATTTACAAATACACTAACTACTACTTTATCATTTTCTTTTACAGCTTTTTTAATAAGGCTTTGATGTCCTTCATGTAAAAATCCCATGGTAGGAACAAGCCCTATAGAATAGCCAGATTTTTTCCAATCTTTAATTACATTTCTTAGTGATTCTATTTCCTTTATAAGCATTTTGTACCATCCTTAATCTTAGTATAATTTTTCTAATTCAGATTCATTTATTGAAAAGCTATGTTTTTCTTGTGGAAATGCACCAGTTTCAACTTCTAGTATGTAATTTTTAATTGAATCTTTCATTATATCTCCTATATTTGCATATTGTTTTACAAATTTAGGTACAAAATCTCCAAACATCCCCAACATATCTTGATAAACTAAAATTTGACCATCACAATTAATTCCTGCTCCTATCCCTATTGTAGGAATTGAAATAGAATTAGTTACCATCTCAGCTATTTTAGCAGGAACGCCTTCAAGCACAATAGAGAATGCTCCTGCTTTTTCTATTGATTTAGCGTCTTCAATAAGTTGTTTTGCTGTTTCACTAGTATTTCCTTGAACTTTAAATCCGCCAAATGAATTTACAGATTGAGGTGTTAGTCCTAAATGACCCATTACAGGTATTTGAGCATTTACAATGCTCTTTATTTGTTCTATAACGTTTGAACCTCCTTCTAACTTTACAGCATGTGCACCTCCTTCTTTTACAAGTCTACCAGCATTTCTCACAGCATCTTCAATAGAAACATGGTAAGATAGAAATGGCATATCACTTACTATTAAGGCATTTTTCACACCATTTTTCACAGCTTTTGTATGATATATAATTTCATCTATAGTAACAGATAGAGTGTTTTCTTCACCTTTTATGACCATTCCTAATGAATCTCCTATTAAAATACCATTTATATTACATTCATCCATTAGTTTTGCCATTGAATAATCATAAGCAGTAAGCATAGATAACTTTTTTCCTTTACTTTTAGCATTTTTAAAAGTCAGTATAGTATTTTTCATCGTTTTTTCCTCCTAAAATTTTGTAAATCTCTTTGTATTTTTCAGATTTACTTATTAAATTTTCAACTGCGTTTTCTGTAGAAATACTTTTTGTACATTTTAATGAATCTTCATTTTCCAAGGCTATTATTTTTAGTAGATTTAAGGATAGAATTTTGTAAATATTTTCATCTTTCTCATCTAATGCTGATAAATGTTTTTTTATTGGTGTTATATCCCCACGGACAATAGGTCCAGTAAGGGCTTTAGAAAATCCATTATCAAGTATATTTTCTATATTTATTTTGACTAAAGGATTTATAGCTTTTAAAGCTTCTTCCTCAGATAAACCCAATTTGATAAAGTAATTTACACCTACATTTAGTAAAGATAACACTAAATTTGAAACTAAAACATTAGCTAAATGATAAGTGGATGAAGTATTTTTATCTCTTATAAAGAATTGATTACCCAAGCTATTTATAAAATCTTGAATAAATAAATCATCTTTTTCATTATCACCTTCTATGGAAAAACAAATGTCTTTCATTTTTTTTATATCAGTATTTTTATTGGAAAATGCAAATATAGGATGGATAGAATAAATTAATGCACCTGCTTTTTTTGAACAGAACAATATACTAGATTTTAAAGAGCCACTTGTGTGGCAAATATATTTATGTTTTAAATTAAATTTGGAAAGTTTTTTGTCTATAATTTCAATAGAATCATCTGATGTTGTAATAAACAATATATCGTTTTCATAAATAATTTCTTTCAAGTTACTGTAAATTTTTGTTTTTGTTAAATTTGTTGATTCTAGTAAAGATAATTGATTTCTTCCATAAAAACCTGTTACATAATAACCCTTTGACAAAAAATAATTTGCCAAAGATGTACCAACTTTTCCGGAACCAATAAATCCTATTTTAATAGTACCACCTCCACTTTGTGATACAACATCTTAATTTCCAATCTCATTCATGAAGATATGAGTTACATAAGACAAAATAATTAAAAACATTTAAAGTATAGTTCTCATAACAAGATACCATCCATGGATATTTTATCATTTAAATGAAAGATTGACAAATAATTATATAAAAGTTGAGTAAATATACTTTTATTTATGTTGTATTATTTTGCTGGAGATGTAGTTGATTTAGAAAATTATTAAAATAATATCTTTATAAAAATAATAAAATGAAGACATTTATATAATGTATATGAAAGATGAATTATTTTAATAAAATAAAATATAAGTAAAAAAATTATGGTATTTATTAAATACAAATTTTTTAAATTTGCAATATATAATGAAAATAATTTCATCTATTTCTAAAAAAAATCTTTTTTACTTTATATTATTAATATTATTTTTTATTATCTTAAATTTTAAAGTAATAAAAAATATACAGTTTATTTCTTATATCTAATTTTATAAAGATAAATATAGCAGTAAAATTTAATATAAGGCTGATAAGCATTATATACAATAATCTTGTTCAAATTGATAATATGATATTGATGTATTTTTTTTTATCAACTATAATCTAAAATATGAAGTAATAAGTTTTTTTATTAAATTGTATATTTAATGTATATATAAATGACAAATAAATCCTCTGTAATAAAAATAATTCTAGGAATGTGGTTATAAATAATAGCAATGATGAAGGAGGTAAGTATATGAACAAACATAATCTTGAGGTTATATTAAATCAGCTACAGATTAATATATATATTACAGATATTCATACTGATAAAATTATTTTCATGAATGAAAATATGAAAAAAGAATATAATATTTCAGCTCCAGAAGGAAAAGTTTGTTGGGAGGTATTATATACTGAAAAAAATGCCCCATGTAGTTTTTGTAAAGTCTTAGAGCTGTTAAAGAATAATAAAAAAGGAACATTAATAAAGTGGTATGAAAAATGTAATAAGTTAAATCAAGTTTTTGAAAATTATGATAGTCTAATTTCATGGCAAGATGGTACAGTTGTTCATATACACCAATCTATAGATATTACAAATTCCAAAAGCTTAAATGAGCAAGGTAAAGTTGAAGAATTTTATCAAATATCAAATAATAAAGAAGAAAGAGATTATCTTGAAGATTTTAATGCCTTAAGAAGTAAATTTGATTATGATTCTACATTACTTTATGATGCTTTGATTAGAGGTACAGATGAATATATATATATTTGTAATATGAAAACAGGAGTATTTCGATATTCACCATCACAAGTTGAATTATTTGATTTGCCAGGAGAAATTGTAGAAAGTCCAATTATTTACTGGAAGAGCATTGTACATCCAGAAGACTGGGACCGTTTTTATAAGTCAAATATGGAAATAGGTAAAAATAATATGGATTATCATTCAGTGGAATTCCGGGCTAAAAATCGCAGTGGAGAATATATTTGGTTAAGATGTAGAGGACAATTAATGCGTGATGAGTTTGGAGAACCAAGTATTTTTGCAGGAATAATGACACAGTTAGGGAAACAAAATAAGATTGACCCATTAACACAACTGTTGAATTACTATGAATTTATGAGTGTGTTTGAAGATAAACTTTCAAATCCGATGATTGAAAAATTATGTATAGTATTATTGAATATCGACGATTTTAAAAATGTTAATGAGATGTATGATAGAGATTTTGGAGATAATATAATAAAAACTTTAGCACAATCTATACAATCTATTTTACCAGGTAATGCTGAACTTTATAAACTTGATGGTGATGAACTGGGAATTCTCGTTGATAATGTTGAGGAAAAAGAGATTCAACTTTTATATGAGCAAATACAAAATTTAATTATACATCTTCACCTATGGAGAAAATATGGATTAAATATAACAATTTCTGCTGGGTGTGTTATATATCCAAAACATGGGGATACAGTAAAAGAACTTAGTAAATATGCTAGCTATTCTTTACAGTATGCTAAAGATCATGGTAAGAATAGAATTGTTTTTTTCTCTGAAAAAATATTAAAAAATAAAATGTACTCTGTAGCAATGATGTGGGAGTTGAAAGCATCAATTAATGATAATTTTAGGGGATTTAGTCTTAGATTTCAGCCACAAGTAGATACACAAAGCCATAATATAATAGGTGTAGAAGTACTTTTAAGATGGACTAATAGTGAAGGTAAAGCAATTTCTCCTTTAGAATTTATTCCAATTTTAGAAGAAAATGATATGATAAATACTGTAGGAGCATGGGTACTTCGGATGGCATTACGTACTTGTGGAGAATGGATTGCTGGTTATCCATTTTTTACAGTGAGTGTAAATATTTCAGCTGTTCAAATATTAGAGGATACATTTATTGAAGATATAATAAAAATTATAGATGAAGAAAATTTTCCTTATAAAAATCTTGTTTTAGAATTAACTGAAAGCCATACAGTGCAGAATATGAGTATTTTACAATATAAGTTTAAAGTTTTACAAGAATTAGGTATTCGTATTGCTATGGATGATTTTGGTACAGGATATTCATCATTAGAAGTTTTAAAATTTGCACCAATAGATATAGTGAAGATTGATAGAGTCTTTGTTAAAGACATATTAAAAAGTAAGTTTGATGCCACATTTATACATTTTATTGTTGCAATTTGTCACGATGTAGAAATAAAAGTTTGTTTAGAGGGAGTGGAAACAAGAGAAGAGTATGATTTAGTTAAACAAATGCAACCAGATTACATACAAGGATATTTTTTTGGAAAGCCACAAACAGCAAGTGAGATTTTAGATATTTTAAAAATAGACAATTGATACTAATCAAATTTGTAATTTATGTTTATTTAATTTATTTTTAAAGAAACTTTATGAATTTAATTATAATATTGAAACCGTTGATATAATCAAAATAAAACATGATGTTGAGTACATAAAGGTAGAATCTATAAATAGTTGCTACCTTTTTTAGTGAGCAATAAAGTGTATAATTAAAAATTTAGTAAAGTGTTTGATAATTCATCATTTAAGATGATAAAAAATAAATAAGAATTGCTTGATTTAGCCAATAATAAAGAATATAGTAACTATATAGACAACAAAACGAAAAGGAGTGTATAACCCTTGGAAAAACAGTATTTTACCACAGGA
>NZ_JRHN01000033.1 GCF_001299635.1 Clostridioides difficile
CCCTTGGAAAAACAGTATTTTACCACAGGAGAATTTGCAAAGTTGTGTGGAATATCTAAACAGACATTAATTTTTTACGATAAAATAGGGATTTTTTCTCCAGAATATAAAGATAAAAATAATTATAGATATTATTCGATTTATCAATATGATACATTAGACATATTACAATCATTAAGGGAAATAGGAATGAGTCTAGAGGAAATAAAAGAATATATACAAAATAGAAGTCCTCAACTTTGCGTGAAAATGCTTAAAGAAGAAGAAAAAAATATAAGAGAAAAAATAAAAAAATTAAGAAAAATAAGTTCAAAGATACAAAACAGAATAAATACAACAGTTGAAGGAATTTCTAAAATGAATAGTGAAGAAATTTATATGTCTAAAAGATTTGAGGAATACTTAGTCTTATCAAGTGACTTGACTAGTATAAGTAATGGCGATTTCATGATGGAATTAATAGATTTCACTAATTACTGTAAATCAAAAAATTTGTATCAAGGATATGAGTTAGGAGCAATGGTAAGTAATGAGAATATAAAAAATGGAGACTACTTAAGCATAGCAAGTTTCTATTTGAAAATAGATAAAAAAATAAAAGAAAAAAAGTTATATATAAAACCAGAGGGAATATATGCATGTATAAAGCATATTGGAAAATATGAAGACTCATATAAATCTTATGATAAGTTGAAAAAATATATATATGAGAATGAATATAAAATTGTTGGAAATTCATATGAGGAGAGTATACTCGATTTCTTTTGTGAAAGTAATGAAGATAATTATATGACTGAGATTTCAATCCAAGTATCTAGATAAGAATCAAAAAGAGATATATTCAAACATTAAGTAATTATACTTAGTATTGAGTATATCTCTATATTTTATAATAGTATATAAAGGTTTAAACAGTATCTATAAGGTACATTTAATGTCAGTAAATACTAATTATATGAATAAATTGTAAATTGTAGTTGTTAAAAAACAAACAACAAAAGCAAGTACAGTAGGCATTAAGAATCCTAAGGCAGTCCATTTTAGACTTCCAGTTTCTCTTTTTATTGTTAAAAGTGTTGTTGCACAAGGCCAGTGTAGTAAACTGAACAGCATAACATTTAAAGCTGTCAAATAAGTCCATCCATGTTCTCTAAGAACTTGACCTAAAGCACTAAAGCTATCTAATTCTATCATAGAACCAGTTGCTAGGTAAGCCATCAGAAGTATAGGTATAACTATCTCATTTGCTGGGAAACCAAGAATAAAAGCCATCAATATAAAACCATCAAGACCAATTACTTTAGCTAAAGGGTCCAAAAAATTTGCAACATGTGATAATATGCTTAAATCTCCTATATAGATATTTGCAAATATCCAAGTTATTACACCAGCAGGTATGGCTACCATTACAGCTCTTCCTAAAACAAATATTGTTCTATCTATTATGGAAGTATATAAAGTTCTTCCTATTTGAGGAACTCTATAAGGGGGAAGTTCCAATGTAAAAGTTGAAGGAACTCCTTTTAATAATGTCTTAGAAAGAGTATAAGAAACTAACAATGTTATTAAAACACCTAAAATTATCAATAAAGTTATACAAAATGCAGTTGCTATACTTGATACAAAAGAGCTAGTTATAACTGAGCTAAAAAATATTGTAGATATAGCTATCAGAGTAGGAAAACGACCATTACAAGGTACAAAGTTATTCGTAAGTATAGCTATAAGTCTTTCCCTTGGAGAGTCAATTATTCTACAACCAATGACTCCAGCTGCATTACATCCAAATCCCATACACATAGTCAAACACTGTTTACCATGTGCACAAGCTTTTTTAAATAGGTGATCTAAGTTGAATGCAACTCTTGGCAAATATCCAAAATCCTCAAGCAAGGTAAATAATGGGAAGAATATTGCCATAGGAGGTAACATTACAGAAATTACCCATGCTAAGGTTCTGTACAATCCTAAAACCAACATATCATTTAACCATGATGGACAGTTAATACTATTTAACACGCTTGAAATACTTGGCTCAAATCCAAGTAGCAAATTAGACAGTAAAGTGGATGGATAGTTAGCACCTTCTATAGTAATCCACAATATAGTACCTAATAATAAAAGCATTATTGGAAGCCCAAATACTTTGGATGTTAATATTTTATCTACTTTTTCTTCTCTATCAGTTGATTTTTTAGGAATGTTAGAAGAACATTCCTCACTTAATTTTTTAGCATAATCATAGTTAATCTTAGTAAATTCATCTCTGATTTTCTGTTTATTTATATCATTTGGAACTTTTTTCTTTACTTCATTAATAGCATCTATTGAATCTTTATCTATATAGTTGCTCATAGATTCAAAAATACTTTCATCACCATCAATAAGTCTAAGACCTAACCATCTAGAATTTATATTTGGCATGATGTTATCCAATTCTGGCTGAATTGATTTTACCATATCTTCTATATTTTCACTATATTTTACAGGTTTATTATTGAACTTATATTTATCAAAAGACACATCATTTAAAGTATCTAATAGTTCATCCATACCAGAACCACTTCTTGCAGCAGTTAAAACAACTGGAATGCCAAGAGATTCCTCTAGGAGTTCTGTATTTATAGTAATTCCTTTTTTCCTAGCTTCATCTATTAAATTTATACATAAAATAACTTTATCTGTAAGTTCCATCACTTGAAACACCAAATTTAAATTTCTTTCAAGACATGTAGCATCACATACTACTATTACTGCATCTGGATTACCAAAACATATAAAATCGCGAGCCACAATTTCTTCTTGTGACAAGGCAAATAGAGAATATGTTCCTGGCAAATCGATTAATGCATACTCAGCATTTTTATATTTAAAATTACCTCGAGCTGTAGCTACAGTCTTTCCTGGCCAATTTCCAGTATGTTGTCTAAGCCCTGTAAGATGATTAAATACAGTACTTTTACCTGTATTTGGATTACCAGCCAATGCAATTACAAACTGGTCTTCTTTGTTATCTATATCAAACATGTCTTTTAAAGAACTCATTTTGGTTGAGTTGTGTGTCAAACCCATATTAATATCCTCCCGCTAGAAAATTTTAAATGTCAGAAACTAATATTAAGCTACTTTCTTCTTGTCGTAGAGCTATCTTACTACCTCTGATTTTGTAGACAGTTAAATTGTTTTTTGGACCTTTTCTAACTACATCTATAACAGCTCCTCTAGTAAGACCAAGCGCTAACATTCTTTCTCTTAAATTACCACTGGACAATATATCTTCAACTTTAACAGTTTTTTTCACTTGAATGTCGTTAAGGTTTTTCATAGTAGCACCTCCATGCATGAAATTTAGCCTGAGCTAATCTTCTTATTTTAAACTATGCATTATATTATTACCTTGTTACTTTCACAAAAAAAAGATAGGCAAGATGCCTATCACAAAGTTGGGTATAATTCTTACTTTTGGGGAAAGTAGAATATAGAATAAAAATTAACATTTTGAATCTATATAATTATTGAATCTTAGTAATAAAAAAAGCCAGAAAGCAAAAAGCCTTCTGACTCCATATAAGGTATTTTCAAATACCTAAATATCAATTCAATATATTATTTATACTTAAATTATATATTAACAATATTAGCTTGTCAACACTGTAATCTCATTTTAATGTGTTCAATGCCAGCTTCGTCATACACTTCTGATATTTCTTTAAAACCACAAGATAAATAAAGATTCTTTACATAAGCTTGTGCTGATAAAGTTATATTGTTTTCATGTAAATTAATCTTTATAAAGTCTATAGCACAATCCATCATTTGTTTTGCTAACCCATTTTTTCTATGACTAGAGAGAACCAAAACTCTACCAATAGAAACATCATCATAAGAGCTATATTCTCTAGGTATTATTCTAGCATAAGCGCAAATCAATCCATCTTCTTTTAAAAATATGTGATAAGAGTTTTTATCTATATCATCATAATCGTTTAATGAAAATATTTTTTGCTCACAAGCAAATACTTCATATCTTGATTTTGCTATTTCATAAAACTCATCTAAATTTAAATCATTAAAGTGTTTAATTTTAAACATAGTAACTACCTCCTAGTGTCTTAAAAAACTGAATATTAAGATATATTATATCATTTCTAATATAGATACTTTCATTAAAATTTATATTTATTAAAAATATTTTAAAAAAGTGATATACTATATTAAAAATAAAGTTTTAATTAGAAAATTTATGATTTATGGAGGACTTGTTTTGAATACTACTAAAAAATTAACTGAAGCTGCTTTATTGTCATCTTTATTTATAGTAGTGACAATTATAGCTGTGGGTACTGGATTTGGATATGCTATTTATCTAGATTTTATAGTACCAATATTTTTTTGTATAATATGCTTAAAATGTGATTTAAAGTACACTGTTTTATCTGGAGTTACATCACTTTTAATAATTTCTCTAGTACTTGGAAATCTCGGAACTGCTATTTGGGCAAGTCAGAGTGTATTACTTGGTATAATGTGTGGTTATTTTATAAATAAACCTACAATGGTGATGGATGATTTAGTATATGGTTCAATATTTGGAATAATTGTAATGGTTTTTATTGATATATATGCTTCAGCATTAATAGGTTATAGTTTTATGAAAGAATTTCAGGGATATAGTAAATTAATTTATTTTAATGGATATGCAAATATTATTTATTATTTGATGATAGCATTGTTTCCATTTGGGATGGTCTTTTGTATATATTTTTTAAGTTTGATTTTGGGACATAAATTGCATATATTAGGTTCAAATTCTTTAAAAAAATATTTGATATTTAAAAACTTTAGAAGTCTAAATCAATTTTTATGTTGTTCTAAGAAAGTTTTTTACATATGTGTTTCTTATTTAGTGATTTTTAAAATTTTAAAGTTATTAAATATTAAAGTTGATTTTGTTTATTTAAAAACAATCTTAATATCAATTGCTTACTTATGTGTTTATTTTATAGTTAGAGATTCATGTATGTCGTTGCAAAATTTTATAATATCTAAATTTAGAAAATTATTATATGCTAGAATTTCTTTTTTAATAATAATTTTATTATTATTTTTTATGTTTAATGTGACTATGGTTGGTTTAATAATAGTAAATGCGTTTTTAAATAAGAAAATAAATATAAGATTGAATCAGACTAATATTGTCAATAAACAAATTAATATCTTGATTGAAAATAAATTTTAGATATTGGTAAAAAATATAAAAAGATAGTATAATGTAAAAAAACATGTATATAATAATAAAAAAGGTTGACAAAATGTAAAAATAATAATATATTATGAGTAAGTTAAGAAAAAATTCTTGTAATTGATGAAATAATCTGAATATATAAATGCTATGAAGAGAAGAAGTAGAGCTAAGTTTTATTTAACAGAGAGTTCCAGTTTGGTGAAATGGAATAAATTGATTTAGTTTGAATACATCTCAGAGCACTATCTCTGAAAGATAACAACCATTAAGAGATATCGGAGTAGTACACGTTATAGTACTTGGGTATATATAATTATACTCTAAGAGATTAATATCGTGAGATATTGATGAACTAAGGTGGTAACACGTAAGCAATGCTTTCGTCCTTTTAATAGGATGAAAGCTTTTTTTATTATAAAAATAAAAATTAAAGATTATATAAATATTTTAGGAGGAATGAAAAATGAAATCGATAGACGAGCAAATACGAATAATTATGAAAGGTGTAGACGATTTAATAGATGAAAAAGAGTTAAGAGAAAAGCTTATTAAATCAGAAAAAGAAGGAAAACCTATGATAGTAAAATTGGGTCTAGACCCAAGTGCTCCAGATATACATTTAGGGCATACAGTAGTTCTTAGAAAGATGAAGCAACTACAAGATTTAGGTCACCAAATAGTAATAATAATTGGAGACTTTACAGGTAAAATTGGAGACCCAACTGGAAAATCTAAGGCTAGAAAGGCTTTAACAACAGAACAAGTTCTTGCAAATGCGAAAACTTATGAAGAACAGATTTTCAAAGTTTTAGATAAAGAAAAAACTATTGTAAGATTTAATAGTGAGTGGTTAGCTAAATTAAATTTTGAAGATGTAATAAAATTAGCAGCAACTATTACTGTTGCAAGAATGTTAGAAAGAGAAGATTTCAAGAAGAGATATGAAGGGCAAATGCCAATATCAGTACATGAATTCTTCTATCCATTAATGCAAGCATATGATTCTATAGCGTTAGAAGCTGATATAGAGCTTGGTGGAACTGACCAAAGATTTAACTTATTGATGGGAAGATCATTACAAAGAGAGTTTGGTATGGAGTCTCAAATAGTAATAATGATGCCTTTAATAGAAGGATTAGATGGAAAAGAAAAAATGAGTAAGAGTTTAGGTAACTATATTGGGATAGATGAAGAAGCAGGAATAATGTACCAGAAATCTATGGAAATTCCTGATGAACTTATAATTAAATACTATAATTTAGTAACTGATGTTCATCCTGATGAAGTTAATAAAATAGAATCTCAGTTAAAAGACGGTTCAGTAAATCCAAGAGATATAAAAATGAACTTAGCGAGGGAAATAGTTACATTATATCATGGAGAAGAATCTGCTAAAGAAGCTGAAGAAAGATTTAAGTCTGTATTCCAAAAAGGTCAAATACCTGAAGATATACAAACAATTCAAGTTAAGGAAGAAGGGTTTGATTTAATTGAAGTATTAGTTGCTAATGAGATTGTTAAGAGCAAGAGTGAAGTTAGAAGATTAGCTTCTCAAGGTGGAGTAAAGGTAAATGGTGAAAAAGTAGAGGACTTAAGTGACATTGTTAAAGAAAGTGAATTAGTTGTTCAAATAGGAAAGAAAAAATTTGTAAAAATTGAACTAGTAAAATAGATTAAAATAAAAGGGATGTCTCTATTTTGAGACAACCCCTTTTTTATTATATTAAAATCTTAAATTGATAACCATTATCTTTAAAATATGTTATAATTTGGTCTAACGCATTTACTGTTTCTTGTTTTCCATAAGTATCATGCATTAAAAGAACAACCATTTCTTTACCTTCAGAAGATTTTTTTGCATGTTCAAATAACTCTTGAGCATTTTTCTTTTTACCTTCTGCATCAGCATTTAAAGCATTCCAATCAATTGATGCCATATTTTTCTCTTTTAAGTAGTTACCTAGAGGCTCCATATTCTTCCAAGACATATATCCACCTGGGCATCTAACTACATTTGATGAGAAATTCTTTCCTAAAACTTTTTTCATAGCTTCATCAGTTTTGTTAAGTTCATTTACGAATGTATCAAGATTTAGGCTTCTGCCAGGATATAGTTTTTTATAGTCGTGAGTGTAAGAGTGATGAGCTATTGCATTTCCTTCATCAAATGTTCTTTTTAAAATTTCATTAGCACCATTTCTTTCAAGTGAATCACCTTTAATAAAGAAAGTTCCCCTAACACTATGTTTTTTTAAGATATCTAGGACTTGTGGAGTATTTGTAGTAGATGGTCCATCATCAAATGTAAGAAAGACTATCTTTTCTCCATTGTTTGAATAGTCGTATTTGCTAAGTTTATCCCAAACTAATTTTGCATCATATCCATATTCTTTTGTAGCTTCTTTTTTTGCACCAATAATAGGTTCGTTTTTTTCTTTTTCGATTCTTTCTTTTTCCAGCCTTTCAGCTTTAAGTCTTTCTTGAGTTTCTTTAATTTCTTTTTTTCTAGACATATCCGCCCATGCCATAGAAAAAATACCAATAACTATTACAACAATTATAGTAAGTGTAATAGTTTTCTTTTTTCTTCTTTTTACCATAAGTACAGCATTCCCCCTTTTGTCGAATTGTATCAAAAATATATTATAATTATATCGAAGAAAGTAGAAAAAGTAAACCGACAAAGTTGTAACTAAGATAACCAAAGTGTAACTTATTTGACATTATTTGCATAATATGAATATATAATATACTGAAGTTATCTATAAAAAAATTTAGTATAAGTAAAAAAAATAAAAATTTATTAAAAAGGTGTTTACAAAAAATGATTAATATATTACTGTTAAATAGTGGATATAAATCTGAGCTCATGATAGATATAAATCTGGATTTAAAATACTGAAAAAATTTACTATATTTTTATAGTAATGCTTATAGAAAAACTCTCTTGCTGTTTAGGGGGTTTATAATTTTGCAAAAAAATAAAAAGGAGGGAGCTTTATTGAAAAAATACTTTGGAGAAATAGGACTAATATTTATAGCAATTATATGGGGAAGTGGCTTTGTAGCAACCCAATTTGCATTAGACGGTGGGCTTACACCTCTACAAATCATAACTTTAAGATTCTTCTTAGCAGCCGTAATTATGAACTTACTGTTTTTTAAACAGATTCGTGCTAGTATGGGAAAAAAATTGTTAAAGGCAGGAGGACTTTTAGGAATATTTTTATTCTTGGCTTTCACAGTACAAACCATTGGACTTATGTACACTACACCATCTAAGAATGCTTTTATAACAGCAGCAAATGTTGTAATAGTTCCATTCATAGGATTTATAATTTATAAAAGAAAACTTGATAAGATAGGGATAATAAGTAGTTTATTAGCTCTTGTAGGGATTGGAATACTTTCTTTAGAAGCAGATTTTTCTATCAATTTTGGAGATTTACTAACACTTATATGTTCATTTGGATTTGCATTTCACATATTCTTTACAAGTGAGTTTGCAAAAGATAATAACCCAATGGCATTAACAGCTGTTCAATTTACTGTAGCATTTTTAATGTCTTTAGTAGTTCAGACATTTGCAGGGCAATTGAAAATGGAAGCTGAATTATCTGGATATATGGGAACTATATATCTAGCTATATTTAGTACTACAATAGGATTTTTGTTCCAAACTATATGTCAAAAAAGAGTTGATGGAACTAGAACAGCTATAATATTATCTACAGAAGCTGTATTTGGTACTATATTTTCTATAATAATTCTAAAGGAACTTATTACAGCAAAATTGGTTATTGGTAGTATATTAATATTTGTTGCAATCATAACAGCAGAAACTAAATTATCTTTTTTAAAGAGCAAAAAAGTGAAACTTAAAGATTCAAAAGAGTCTTCATTAGAAAGTATTTAATAAGACAGTTATTTCCTAATTAATCAAATAAACTATGTATTATGTAGAAATTTGACATCAAAACTTGGTTGATACTGGTGTTTCAAAGTGATAAAATTAATTAGGAAATAAATTTTATTTTTAGTGTTTAAACTACAAAGCTGGGGGTATATATATTCTTGTAGCAAGTTATTAAACTTAAAAATAAAAATTTAATTATATAAAATTGGGAGGAAATTAATTATGAAAAAATTTGTTTGTACAGTATGTGGATATATACATGAAGGAGATGCTGCACCAGCACAATGTCCAGTATGTAAAGTTGGAGCTGATAAATTCGAAGAAATGAAAGGCGAAATGGTTTGGGCTGACGAACATAGAATAGGAGTAGCTCAAGGTGTAGATGCAGAAATAATCGAAGGATTAAGAGCTAACTTTACTGGTGAATGTACAGAGGTAGGAATGTACTTAGCAATGAGTAGACAAGCTGATAGAGAAGGTTATCCAGAAGTAGCAGAAGCTTATAAGAGAATAGCTTTTGAAGAAGCTGAGCATGCTGCTAAATTTGCAGAACTTCTTGGAGAAGTTGTAGTTGCAGATA
>NZ_JRHN01000034.1 GCF_001299635.1 Clostridioides difficile
GCTGCTAAATTTGCAGAACTTCTTGGAGAAGTTGTAGTTGCAGATACAAAAGAAAACTTAAGAGTTAGAGTTGACGCTGAGTATGGTGCAACTGATGGAAAATTAAAATTAGCTAAGAGAGCTAAAGAATTAGGATTAGATGCTATACATGATACAGTACATGAAATGTGTAAAGATGAAGCTAGACATGGTAAAGCATTCTTAGGATTATTAAACAGACATTTTGGAAAATAATAATTAAAAATATAGATTAAAAGGAGAAACTTTGGTTTCTCCTTTTTTAAATTATAAAAATAAACTGTTGCGATAAAAAGGTGGAAATAATATGAAATCAGTATCTGTTAGGAGTTGCAAAACTTACAATTATGAAGATGTGAGGTGTTCTATTGAAAAAAATTTAGATGATATTGGAGGAATTGATAAATTTGTTAAAAAAAGAAGTAAAGTACTCGTAAAACCAAATTTATTGATGAAGAAAAGACCTGAAGAAGCTACAACTACACATCCTATGGTTGTGAGAGTTGTATGTGAAAAGCTTTTAGAGTTAGATTGTGATATTACAATAGCAGATAGCCCAGGTGGTCCATATAATCAAAGTTCTCTTAAAAGTATATATAAGGCATCTGGAATTGAAGAGGTAGCAAATGATTTGGGTATTAAGTTAAATTATGATGTTTCAGATGTTAAGATACATAGTGAAAAAGCACATGTTTTAAAATATATGGATATTATTAAACCAATAGTAGATGCAGACTATGTAATAAATCTTTGCAAATTAAAGACACATATGATGGCAACTTTTACTGGTGGTACAAAAAATATGTATGGATGTATAGCTGGATTGAAAAAAGCAGAAATACATTATAGATTTCCTACAGAAGAATTATTTTGCGAAAATGTGCTTTTGGATATTTGTGATTATGTGAAACCGACATTGACAATTATGGATGGAATAGTAGGTATGGAAGGTGATGGTCCCTCAGCTGGAACCACTCGAGAAATAGGTGTATTATTAGCATCACAAAATCCATATGCTATAGATGTAGTTGCATGTAAGATTATAAGCTTACTTCCAAATAGAGTTGCTACAATTAGAGGTGCTATAAAAAGAGGTTATATAGAAGCAGATTTTTCAGATATTGAGATTGTAGGAGAAGATATAGATGATTTAATTATAAAAGACTATAAGGTTCCAAATGTAAGTAAAGACTTAAGATTATTTTCTGTAAAACTACCAAAATTTTTAAATGAGCCTATTTCAAAACTTATAACACCAAAACCTGTGGTTAGATTCCAAGATTGTATAAAATGTGGAAAATGTAAAGAAGCTTGCCCTGCAAGTACTATAGAAATGGGAACTAAGGGAGCCATTATAGACTTAAGTAAATGTATACGATGTTACTGTTGCCATGAACTTTGTCCTAAAAAGGCTATTGATGTCAAACGTAATTTTGTATTTAAGTATGTAAAATAATGTATAATATTATATGAGTCTATATAAATGAAAAGTATAAAGGAGAAATAAGATGATTTTAATTAAAAATGGTAGAGTGATAGACCCTAAGAGTCAAAAAGATGAGAAAATTGATTTAATTATAAAAGAAAATAAAATTTATAAAATAGGTAAATTTGATGAAAGTGATGAGTATGAAAAGGTAATAGATGCTAGTGGTAATATAATTGCGCCAGGTCTAGTAGATGTACATGTTCACTTTAGAGACCCAGGATTTACATATAAAGAAGATATAGAAAGTGGAGCTAAAGCTGCTGCTAGAGGAGGATTTACAACTGTTATATGCATGGCAAATACTAATCCTATTGTAGATAATGAAGATACTTTTAATTATATTAAGGAAAAGTCAAAAAGTGCATGTATAAATGTTTTACAAGCAGCTGCTATAACTAAAGGTTTTGAAGGTAAAGAATTGGTTGATATGGAAAATCTTAAAAAAGCTGGTGTACCTGGGTTTACTGATGATGGTTTACCTCTAATGGATAGCAATCTAATTATGGAAGCTATGATTAAAGCAAAAGAATTGGATGTACCACTTAGTTTTCATGAAGAAGACCCTTCTTTAGTTGGAAATCCAGGTGTGAACGCAGGAAAAATAGCTTCAGAGATAGGATTAAAGGGCGCATCAAGTGTGGCAGAAGATGTTATGGTAGCTAGGGATTGTATGCTGGCACTAAAAACTGGTGCGAAGATTGATATACAACATATAAGTTCTGGAGTATCTGTTGATATGGTTAGATTTGCAAAATACCTTGGTGCAAATGTAGTTGCAGAAGCTTCACCACACCACTTTACATTGACTGAAGAAGATGTATTAGAGTTTGGAACAAATGCAAAAATGAATCCACCTTTAAGAAGTAAGTGGGATAGAGATAAGATTATAGAGGGATTAAATGATGGTACTATTGAGATAATAGCAACAGACCATGCACCTCATAGTAAAGAAGAAAAAGACAGAGAATTCATAAAGGCTCCAAGTGGAATTATTGGGTTAGAGACTTCTTTATCTCTTGGAATAACAAACTTAGTTCATAAAAACCATCTTAGTATGATGCAATTAATCGAAAAAATGTCTACAAACCCTGCAAAATTATACAATTTAAATGCTGGTTTTATAGAAGAAGGTGCAATAGCAGATATTGTTATATTTAATCCTGAAGAAGAATGGACAGTTGAAAGCTTTGTGTCTAAAGCTGATAACTCACCATTTAAAGGTAAGACTTTATATGGCAAGGTTAATTATACAATATGTAATGGAGAGATTGTATATAACGCTTAACTTAGCAGTATCTTTTAAAGGCGGTGAATACAATGATTGAAAGTAAAAGATTATATATTAGGAAGATGAATCATAATGACCTTGAGAAAATAAGTAAGATTTTACAAGATATAGAGGTAATGTATGCTTGGGAACATGCTTTCTCTGATGAAGAAGTTTTAGAATGGATTGATAGAAATATACAAAGATACGATAATGATGGATATGGATACTTTATTGCTATAGATAAGGAAAGAGAAGATGTAGTTGGACAGATAGGTCTTATAAAGCAGGACATAGGATTAGGAATAGGATATATAATAAAAAAAGAATATTGGAACCAGGGATATGCTACTGAAGGTGCAATTGCTTGTATAGATTATGCTATTAAAAATCTAAGTGCAGATACTTTAGTAGCAGATATAAGACCTGAAAATACAGCATCTATAAATGTAGCAAAAAGACTAGGTATGAAAAAAACATCAGAGTATGATAAGATTTACAAAGGAAAAGTAATGAAACATGATATCTATCAACTAGAAGTAACTGGATTAACTACAAAGATTGTTGAAGTAGTAGAATATAATCCAAATTGGAAGTATGAGTTTGAAAAGTTAAAATCTACACTAGAAAAGGTATTAGGAGATTCAATTTTAAAAATAGAGCATGTTGGTAGTACTTCTGTTGAGGGGCTTTCTGCAAAGCCAAGATTGGATGTTGATATAGTAATTGAAAACTACAATTACTTAAATGATGTTATAAGTAAATTAAAGAAATTAGGGTATAGACATCTTGGGAATTTAGATATAGAAGGAAGAGAAGCTTTTTTATATGAGACAACTGACTTTATGGAACATAATTTATATGTATGTCCTAAAAATGGAAAAGGATATTTAGAACATATTAAATTTAGAGATTATTTAAGGTTAAATCCAGATAAGGTTAAAGAGTATTCTAACTTAAAGAAAAAACTAGCAAAACTTTATAGGTATGATGTTAATGCTTACTGTGACAATAAAACAGATTTTATAATAAAAATAATAGACTAGAAACTAAAGAACGCACTACTATATTTGAAGAAGATTAAATTCTTAATCTATCATATATAATAGTGCGTTATATATTAAATCTGTTTTATATAAGTAAATCTAAAAATTATAAATTTAGACAGTGTCTACTTATAAATTGCCTTTATAGGGTCTAGTTTAGAGGCTTTAAAGGCTGGGATTAAACCAAACACAACCCCAGTTAATATAGTAGCTACAATAGCGTAAAATAAGCTATTTAAACTAGGAATTGCTTCAAATCCAATGTATTTAGAAACATAATTAGTAGCAATAAATCCAACTATAGTTCCTAAAATTCCACCACATACTGTTATAAATACAGCCTCAACTAAAAATTGAAATAATATAGACCTAGGTTTTGCACCAATAGCACGTCTTATACCAATTTCTCTTTGTCTTTCCATAACAGAAACATACATTATATTCATTACACCAATACCACCAACAAACATTGCAACTACAGTTATTATAGATACATATTTGTTTACATTAGAATTAATGCTTTCAAGATAAGCTGTCTGTTCAGTTGGGTCTGGTGTAGTATAAGAACCATTGATACCAGGATGCATCTCATATAGTTTAGCTATAACATTGTTTGCAACTTCATTCACATTATACCCATTAGAAGACACTAAGTCTAACTGATAGATTTCATTTGAATAAGAATTTTGACTCATTAAACTGTCAAAAGCCTTTTTAGGTATAAGAGAAGTAGTAAACTGCATATCTTGATAACCACCAAAGAGTCCCATATTTTGATTTTGCTGAGAATCATCTAGTACTCCAATTATTTCAAATATAGTTCCATTTATATTGATACCATTACCTAAAGCATCTTCTGGGTTTTCAAAAATTTCACTTGTACTTTGTAATGTAAGTAAAATTACTTTTCTTTTTTCATCATCTAAAGAAAAATCTCTACCACAAACTAAATTTATTTTAGAATCCTTTTTTACTGGTCCTACATCAACATAAGTACTCTTTTTATCAAAAAATGCTTGTGAAGAATAAGTTGAATCAAGATTAAACCCATCTCTTGATGGAGCTATTCTTTCTACACCCTCAACAAATGATAATTCTTCTAAGTCTTTTGCATTAAATGGTTTTAAAAATATACTCATATCATCAGTAAGGCCTGTGTTATCAGCAGATTCAAACGAAATAGTAGTTTTATTAGGGTTTACATTGTTTACAGATTTTTTAATTTCTTTCTGAAACCCATTACCTATAGAACTAACAAGTATTACTGAAGTTATTCCTATTATAATCCAAAGTAAAGCTACAAAGACACGAAGTTTGTGTCCTTTTAAGTTAGCCAAAGAATTTTTTAATAAGCTCATGATTACACCTCCGAAGTAAACACACCATCTTTAAGTCGTATGACCTTAGTTGCATACTTAGTTAAATCTTGATCATGTGTAACCATTATTATAGTCTTACCTTGTTCATTAAGTTTTGTCAAAAGTTCCATAATTTCTTTGCTGGTTTCGCTATCTAACGCTCCTGTTGGTTCATCAGCAAAGATTATTTGAGGGTCATTTGCCAGACAGCGTGCAATAGCTACACGCTGTTGCTGACCACCAGATAACTGAAGAGGCTTTTGTTTAAGTTTATCCAAAAGTCCAACAGATTTTAATTTATCTTCAACAATTTCTTCTCTTTCAGATTTTTTTAGCGCCTTATTGTAGATTAGAGGTAACTCTACATTTTGATATACATTTAAAGTTTCTATTAAATTAAATTGTTGAAAAACAAATCCAATATTAATATTTCTAAAAACAGAACGTTCATTTTCACTCAAATTAGTTACATCTGTTCCATCAAATATATATCTTCCTTCATCAAATACATCAAGAAAACCTAAGATATTAAGTAAAGTAGTTTTACCACTACCAGATTTACCCATTATCATTACAAATTCTCCAGAATCAATTTCTAAGTTTAAGGATTTTAAAACATGTAATTCATCTTTCCCTACTTTATAATACTTTTGAATATTTTCTAATTTTATTAACATATGTAAATTAATTCACATCCATAGTAACTTCTTTTACTTTTTTATTTGGAGTAGCATCTCCATTATTAGAACCTGCAGTTACGCCATCGCCTTGAACTGGGTTTCCTTCTTTCATTTCTTTAGTAGGGTGTTTTATTACTATATCGCCTTGCTCAAGACCGCCTCTAACTACAGCAAAATCATCATTTTGACTTGCTACATCTACAATTTGTTTTTTCAATATACCATCTAAATCCTTAAATACATATGAGTGTTTTTTGTCTTTAAGCACACAAGATGCTGGTATTTTAAAGCTTGAACTAGCTACTTCAAGTGATGCTTGAAGATGGAATCCATTTACTAATCCTTCTTGATTATCAAATGCTATGTTTATATCATAATAAGATAGAGTATTCTGTTGAGCTCCCATCTCAGTATTTGGAGTAGATGGCTTATCAGATATAAAACTTATTCTACCAGTAAGTTTTTGGTCAGTTGAGAAAACTAATATATTAACCATCTGGTCAATTTTCATTTTAGGTAAATCTTGCTCACTTGCTTGTCCTTTCATATAAAACTCTAGACCTTGAATAGTCATAAATGAAGCTGGTTGTTCTGGATTTCCAGTTTGGTCATTTAAGTATACAGTGCCATCAAAAGGAGCAGTGACACTATCATATGCTTTCTTATCTAAAGAAGCTATTTGAGAGTTTAAAGCAGTTATCTGAGCATTTATAGAAGCTATAGCATCTCTATTTTCAGTAATATCAGAAAGTGATATTTTCTGTTTTTTGTATTGGCTAAGTTGTGATTTTAAACTATCTATTTCTGCTATTATAGTTGGATTTTTAGCAGTAAAAAGAAGGTCTCCTTGATTTACTTTTTGACCATTTGTAACATTAACAGCACTTAGTTCATAATCTCCAGAAATATTAAAGTCTTTAGTCTGTTTAGGAACAACCATACCATTTATAAATATTTTCTCATTTTCAGGAACAGTATATGTTTCTATAAAGTTTTCATTAGCTTGTAATTTAGTGTTTTTTGCATCATTGTAAGCAAGTACCCCTAAAATTAGAAGTATGATTATTACTATTCCTGCATAAATTTTGAATCTTTTATTTTTAAAGGGATTGTTTTTAAAACCTTTATTTTTAGCTTTGAAGCCACTACTTCCAAAACTACTACTTCTAAAGTTGTTACTTTTGAAGCTGCTATTTCTAAATTTTTTCTTTTTAAATTTTTTTAGAAAAGACATGTCTTCCTCCTTTTTATAAAAACTATTTATTATATACTGGGATGTACATATAGAATCATTATTAAGAAGCCTGTTGAATATAAGTTAAATAGAAATAAACTATCAATATTAAGATACTATAAATCGCATTTGAATGTAATAGTAAATTTTGTATATTGATTGTACTCTGAATCTACATCAATTTTATGGCCAAGTTTATCACAAAGTTCCTTTGCTAAATAAAGCCCAAGTCCTGTAGATTTAGCGTTATTCCTTCCATTATTACCTGTAAATCCCTTATTGAATATTCGATTTAAATCTTCCTTTTTTATACCACAACCAGTATCTTCCACTCTTAATTGTAAATAATTTTTGGTTGTTTTGCAATAGATAGATATATTATCTCCTAATGAGGAATATTTTAGGGAATTACTCAATAATTGCTCGAATATGAAGTAGAGCCATTTCTCGTCTGATAAAACTTTAAAATTCAAATTATTTAAGCCTAAAATTATTTTTTTTGAAATAAAATATTTTGAATATTTTCTTATAATATCTCTAATAATTTTTTCAATGTTCACTTCTTGAATCAAAAAATCTTTATGAAAATCTTCAAGTTTGGATAAATATAAAATTTTTTCAACAGAATTTTCAATTCTAAATATTTCATTATCTATATCATTAGAAATTTTTTCATCAATTAAATCCTCATTCTGCTCAAGCGTAAGTTTTATTATTGCGATAGGCATCTTTATATCGTGTACCCACATACTCATAATCTCTTTATTTTCTTCAAACTTCTTAACATTATTGTTTATTATTTTATTACACTTATATTGATAATTTTTAATGGTGTTCAAATATATTTTTTCTTCATTTTTACATTTAATTAATTCTATATCATGGCTATTAATCTGAGCTATATCATTTTTTATGTTATTTAAAAATTTATTCTTTTTTATGTAGCTAATTAGTAGATATAACAATAAAAATACGACATTTATAATTAATATATATAAAATAGTGTCAGTTAAAAAAATCTCTACAGGGGAAAAAAGAATAACTGCTATTGTAAAAATTAAGAAAGTAAAATTGTATATCAAAAATCCGAGTTTGTCTTTGAGAAAATCTTTAAAGCTCATAAATTCACCTACTTAGAGTTGTTTTAATTGATTATATAACCTAATCCTCGTTTTGTATCTATAAAATCTTCCAACCCAATTTCATTTAATTTTACTCGTATTCGGTTTACATTTACAGTTAATGTATTATCATCTACAAACCAATCATTATCCCATAATTTTTTCATAAGTTTATTTCTGCTAACTATTTGCCCCTTATATTTCATAAGCTCATGAAGAATCTTAATTTCGTTTTTGGTTAATTCAACAATATTGTCTTCATATTTTATGGTCGCAGTTGATAAATCTAAGATAACACCATTATGAACAATTTGATTTGAATTATTCTCAACAAAATTATAAGTTCTTCTTAAGAGTGCATTAACTTTAGCTACTAAAACATCTATAGAAAATGGTTTTTGTATATAATCATCTGCTCCCAGATTTACACCCATTATTACATCCATGTTGGAGTTTCTTGAAGAAATAAAGATTATAGGAACTTTTGAAATTTTTCTTATTTCATTGCACCAATGAAAACCATCATAAAATGGAAGATTTATATCCAATAAAACTAATTGTGGTTCATAGTTTTTAAATTCTTCTATGATGTTTTCAAGATTTTCTATTTGATACACATCATGTCCCCATTTAGAAAGACATTCTGCTATGATATTCTTTAATGAAACATCATCTTCAATTACCATTATTTTAAACATTCTTACCTCCTAATTCAAAATAGTTATATTAACATAACCTTATTTTACTTGATAAATTAAAATATTTCTACCTTATAATCTAAAATAATTATATTAATATAACTATATTTTACTTGATAAATTATATTTTAAACATAATTACAATAAAAATGAAGAAATAGAATAAATACTTACATAAATGTAACTTTAAATTAATGTAATTAAATGTTTAAAAGCTATTTTAATATATATAATATATTTGTGAGAATTAATAAATAACTAATTATGAGGAGAGGTGATTATTTAACTATGGAAGAAGTATTATCTGTTGAAAATGTAAAAAAAGAATATGGGAGAAGAGGTTCAAAATTTGAAGCTCTAAGAGGAATAAGTTTTAAGGTTTATAAAGGAGAATTTGTTGGTATTATGGGTTCATCTGGTGCGGGTAAATCAACTCTTTTAAATATCATTTCTACGATAGATTTACCTTCATCAGGAGAGGTTTATATAAATAGAAAGAATATTGTTAAAATGAATCAAAATGAATTAGCAGATTTTAGACGTGATAATCTCGGATTTGTGTTTCAAGATTCTAATCTTCTAGAGACTCTTACAATAAAAGAAAACATAATTCTGCCCCTTTCTTTAAAAAATGAAAGCGTATCAAATATAGAAAATAGAATACAAGAAATATCAAAAGAATTAGATATAGAATCAATATTAGATAAATATCCTAGTGAAGTTTCAGGAGGGCAGAAACAAAGAGGAGCTGTCTGTAGGGCAATAGCAACAAAACCATCATTAATACTTGCAGATGAACCCACAGGAGCATTAGATTCCAAATCTGCTAGGGATTTATTGAATTGTCTACTGAACTTAAATAAAAATAACAATAGAACGATATTAATGGTAACTCACGATGCTACATGTGCAAGTTTTTGTGATAGGATACTCTTTATAAAGGATGGAATAATATTTACAGAAATTGTTAAAGGGGAAAGTACTAGAGAATTCTATAATAAAATAGTAAATACAGTTTCCTTAATTGGAGGAGTTAATAAAAATGAGTTTATTTAGAATTGCAATGCAAAATGTAAAAAATAGTTTTTTTAACTATTTAATGTATTTTATTTCAATTGTATTTAGCGTGTTTGTATTTTTTAGTTTTAAATCTATAGAGTATAATGAAGCTTTAAACTCACTTGGAAATAAAACCAGGATAAGTATTAACACAAGTTCGATTGTAATAATTATATTTGTTTTCTTATTTATATATTATTCGAACTCATTTTTTTTTAATAGACGTAGACGAGAGGTGGGGACTTATAGTTTACTTGGAATGAGGAAAAGTCAGATAGGAAGAGTATTTTTATATGAGACTTTTTTGATGGGGATACTTGCAATATTAATAGGAATATTTTTAGGTTTGTTATTTTCAAAGCTTATGACTATGGTACTTGTAAAGTTAATGAATGAAATGATAGTAGTAAAGATGAATTTAAGTGCAAAGGCTTTAGTTCAAACACTAGTTGTATTTTTAATAATATTCATAGTTATTGGAATAAGAAATACTATGATAATCAGAAATAAAAGGGTTGTAGAATTATTTAATAAATTGCCAGAAAAGCATACAACTAAAAAATGTATAAGGTTAAAAGGAATACTTGGTATTTTACTAATAACAATTTCTTATCTTATGTCAATTAGTTATTTTATTGCTGAGAATATTATGCTTTCAATTTTTATATTAATTACAATAATACCAGGAACTTTTTTATTCTTCTCATCAGTTATGTCTATAATCATTGACGCTGTTAGGAAGAAAAAAAAATTTTATTATAAAGGAAGAAATCTAATTGCTTTTTCTGAACTTGGATTTAAATTGAAGAGCAATAGTAGGATACTGGCTATAATATCAATATTAATAGCTACAAGTGTAACCATGCTAGGATTTACCATATCACTTTATTATGATATAGATAGAAATATAAGTGAAAATTACAAATACAGTTATACTGTAAATGCAGAAAATAATCATGTAAATAAAGAAATTGACGATTTGTTATATAAATATAAAAAAAATAATAAGGTAATCTTTGATAAAACAATAGAGCTCATAGACAAAAATATAATCTTTGAAATGTATTATAAAAATGCAACTAATCAAAGAAAAGATAGAATATCTGTGGACTTAATTAAAGAAAGTGATTTTAAAAAATTAAGACAGTATCAGAATGTAGGTTATAAAGATTTATCCTCGAATGAATATGCGTATTATGTTTCTGATTCATATAAGAAAATATTTTTAGAAAATTTTAATACTAAAGAAATAAAGCTATACATTAAAGGAGAAAAAGAATATGGTACAAATCTTCTTAAAGTACAAGAAAATATTTTAGAACCAGAAATAAATTCACAATCTACATTCGATTTAGTTGTAGTAAAAGATAAAATTTTTAATCAGTTAAAGTCAGACAGAAGCTCTAGACTAATAAGATTAATTGACATAGATAACGAAAAGAAAGGACTTGATTTAACTTTAAAATTGAAAAATATAGTGAATAAAAATATGAAATTTACTTATCCTTTTAATTTTACATCAAGGAATGAGAACTATAATAATTTGATAAAATTAAGTGGTCTTATGTTATTTATAGGTATATTTTTATCTGTAGTATTTCTTTTATGTACAGGTAGCATAATTTTGTTTAAGCAACTATCAAGTATATATGATGATAAAGAAAGATATATTATATTAATAAAACTTGGAGCAAACAACAAAGATATTGAGAAAATAATATCAAAACAATTAAAAGTTGTATTTTTACTTCCATTAGTCGTAGGTACAGTTCATAATCTATTTGCAATGTCAATTGCACAAAAGTTTATACCTAGGTCATTAATTACTCCAATTATCATAACTCTAGTCATTTATTATATAGGATACTTTATATATTATTTTTTAATCTTAAAATATGCTCAAAATATGATAATAGAATAAATTAAGTTGTTTTAAGCTAAGGTATAAAATCTTAGGGGATATATTAAGATGAAAAAATTAAGATTTGGAAAAAGTATATATTTTATATCAGTTGTGTTACCTGATGTTATATAATAAATTTAGGAAAAACATCAAATAAAAAATGACAAGGAGTTGAAGTTTATGAAGTTTAACGCTTATCAACATAAATATTCATCAATAAGAAATGTCGTATATGCTAAAAATGGAGCAGTTGCAACATCAACACCACTGGCATCTCAAGCTGGGCTTGAAATATTAAAAAAAGGTGGAAATGCTGTAGATGCAGCAGTTGCAACAGCTGCTACATTAGCAGTGGTAGAACCAACAAGCAATGGGATTGGTGGAGATGCATATGCTCTTGTTTGGATAGAAGAAGAAAAACGATTGCATGCTCTAAACTCTAGTGGTTTTGCTCCAGAAAAGATGGAATTAAATAATTATGGTAATCTTGAGGAAATGCCTAAGTATGGATTTGGAGCAGTAACTGTACCTGGAATACCTGCAGCTTGGGCAGAATTAAATAAAAAGTATGGCAAGCTTAGTTTAGGGGAATGTTTATCTCCAGCAATAAACTATGCGAGAGAAGGTTATGTAGTATCTCCTAATGTGGCTAAAGTGTGGAAAAAATCATATGAATTATATGAAAAAGAACTTGTTGGGGAAGAATTCAAACCATGGTTTGATACATTTTCTAAAAAAGGCAAAGCTCCAGAAGCTGGAGACATATTTATATGTGAAGAACATGCAAATACATTAGAAGAAATAGCAGATACTCAATCTGAAAGCTTTTATAGAGGAAGACTTGCTGATAAAATAGATGAATATTCTAGAAAATTTGATGGAGCTATAAGAAAAAGTGATTTAGAGCGTTTTTATCCAACATGGGTAGAGCCTATAAGCACAGAATATAAAGGATATAAAATATTTGAAATTCCACCAAATGGACATGGGATAACAGTTTTAATGGCACTTAATATATTAAAAGAATTAGATATAGAAGGAAACATAGAAAATGTGGAAGATATACATAAGATTATAGAAAGTTTAAAATTAGCTTTTGCAGATTCTAAAACTTATGTAACTGATATAGAACACATGAAGGTGAAGGTTCAAGATTTATTAAATCAAGAGTATGCAAAAAAAAGAAGTTCATTAATCGATAACAAAAAGGCTCTATATCCAAGTGAAGGAGAGCCATACTGTGGTGGTACAGTGTATCTTTGTACTGCTGATAAAGATGGAAATATGGTTTCATATATACAAAGTAACTATATAAACTTTGGTTCTGGAATTGTGATACCAAACACTGGGATTGCATTACATAGTAGAGGGAATAATTTTAACTTAGACCCCAAACATCATAACGTAGTAAAACCATTTAAAAAACCTTACCATACTATAATACCTGGATTTTTAGGCAAAGAAGATAAAGCAATAGGACCATTTGGTGTAATGGGTGCATTTATGCAACCACAAGGACATGTTCAAGTACTAACAAACATGATAGATTTTGGTCTAAATCCTCAAGAGGCACTAGATGCTCCAAGATGGCAATGGATAGAAGGCAAGAAAATAGAAGTTGAATCAGATATGCCAAAACACATAATAGATTCATTAATTGAAAAAGGGCATGAAATAAAAGTAATTAATGATAGTGTTGATATGGGAAGAGGTCAAATAATATTCAAAACAGAACAAGAAAGTTATATCTGTGCAACAGAATCAAGATGTGATGGTCATGTTGCAGTTTATTAATATTATTAAAATGTATATATGATGAATTTAAAAATGTATATGAAATATCAATTAAAGGCGAAAGTCTAAATGACTAACGCCTTTATGATATTTTATAATATTTAAGATATTATAGACTGATTTTATATGTTATTAGTTTTATTCTTGACCAGTCTTAATTTCATTGTCATCATAGCTAATCCAGTCGCTAAAGCTACCAACATAAATCTTATGAGGGATGTCAAGCTCTCTAAGAGCAAGACTATTGACACAAGCAGATATTCCTGAACCACAAGATAAAATTACTTCATCATAAGTATTTAAATCTTTGAAGAAATCTTTTAAAAATTCCATGTCTTTAAGTGAACCATTTTCAAAATTACTTTTTATTAAATCCTTACAAAAATAATTCTTAGCACTAGGTATATGACCAGCTTTTGAATAAGCAGGCTCAACTAGACCTTGATATCTTTCGTTGGCACGACAATCTATGATTACAGTATCTTTTTTATATAATTTAGATTTAACATATTCCATTGGCACAACTAAATCATCATTTATATTTGGTTTAATTTCTTTACCTGTGCAATTTGGAATATTTATTTTTTCTTCTAGTTCTCCGCCTTCGTTTACGAAAGAAGTTATTCCTCCATCCAGTACATAGACCTTTTTAAGACCTAAATGTTTTAATTGGAAAAATAATCTACAAGCTCCATTTAAATCTCCATCATCATAAGTTACAATTGTAGTATCGTTATCAACGCCCATTTTTTCTAACTTTTCTTTTAATATGAAAGGGTCTTGTAAAGGATTTTTACCACCATGTTCTTTTGTAGGAGACGATAAATCCTTGTCTATATCTAAGATGAAACTGCCTTTTATGTGTCCTTTTTTATAAGAATCAATACCATAAGTTCTATTAATAAGGTCAAACCTACAATCTATAATGACTAGATTATCATTTTGTTCTAGCTTTGATATAAGTTCTTTTGCAGAAATAATGTTTTTCAAAGAATGTACCTCCTATGTTTATATTATTTTTATTTTAATCTATATTAATTATTAACTTTATAAATTAATATTATTATAATTTATTACATAAGTAAATAAATCTTTAGAAATTGTAAAAATTTTATATAAAAATTCAAATAATTAATGAATATTGAAAATTTTAGATATATAATAAAATAAGGGTGTATTTTAAATAATATGAAAGCTGGTATTGCAATAGATTAAAGCCTTACACACGTTTAGTTTTTAAAGAAATTAGTGTTATTATGAAAACCTAAGTTAATTTATTAAATAAATAATTGAATAAAAAAATTTTATTATGTATTTATAAAATTTTTGTTACAAATTTGGCATAATATAGTATACTTTAAGTGTGTATTAGGTTAAATCTATAACAAATTAGACATATGATATAGACTTAGTGTTTATTGGCAATTAAAAGAAATTTGTTAATATCAACTATTTGTAGTTTGGGCAGTTATAATTATTTTATAGGGGGGATGTCCAATACAAAACAATTAATCAAGAACTAATATTATATTATAATAAGTTATAGTTTTGTGTGTTTATGTTTTTAATTAAATTTAGAGTGGGAAAAATATATTTGTTAGAATGGAGAATAGCGAGATGAGTAATAGAATAGTTAGTAAGAGACAATTAACAGATAGTATTTATTTGATGGAAATAGAGGCGCCTAGAGTTGCAAAATCTTCTCAACCTGGTCAATTTATAATAATTAAGAATGACGAAAAGGGAGAAAGAATTCCTCTAACAATAGCTGACTATGATAGAGAAAAAGGAACAGTAACTATTGTATTCCAGACAGTTGGTGCTTCAACTAAAAAATTAGCAATGTTTGAAGAAAACGATTTTGTAATGGACTTTGTAGGACCATTAGGACAAGCAAGTGAATTTATACATGAAGATATAGAAGAATTAAAAAATAAAAAAATATTATTTGTAGCTGGTGGAGTTGGTTCTGCTCCAGTGTATCCACAAGTTAAATGGTTTAAAGAGAATGGATTAGATGTAGATGTAATAATTGGTGCAAGAACTAAAGAATTAATAATATTAGAAGATGATATGAGAGAAGTAGCTAAAAACGTATACGTATCAACAGATGATGGTACATATGGATTTAATGGAAGAGTTACAGACTTATTAAAAGATTTAGTTGATAATCAAGGCAAAAAATATGACCAAGCAATCGTAATTGGACCAATGATAATGATGAAATTTATGTGCCAATTAACTAAAGAGTTAAATATACCTACTATAGTAAGTTTAAATACAATAATGATTGATGGAACAGGTATGTGTGGTGGTTGTAGAGTTAGTGTTGGAGATGAAACTAAGTTTGCATGTGTAGATGGTCCAGAATTTGACGGACATTTAGTTGACTTTGACCAAGCAATGAGAAGACAATCTATGTACAAGACTCAAGAAGGAAGAGCTATGCTAAAACTTGAAGAAGGCGATAGTCATCATCATAGTAATTGTGGATGTGGAGGTAACAAATAATGGATGCTAAAAAAGTAAAAGTACCAGTTAGAGAACAAGAACCTGCTGTAAGAGCAAAAAATTTTGATGAAGTGTGTTTAGGATACAATAAAGAAGAAGCTATGGCAGAAGCTAATAGATGTTTGGCTTGTAAAAAACCAAAATGTGTAGGTGGATGTCCAGTAGGAATAGATATTCCAGGATTTATAACAAAAGTTAAAGAAGATGATATAGAAGGTGCTGCTAAAGTAATAGCTAAGAGTAGTTCATTACCAGCTGTTTGTGGTAGAGTATGCCCACAAGAAAGTCAATGTGAAGGTGTATGTATACTTGGAATAAAATCAGATGCAGTATCAATAGGTAAACTAGAAAGATTTGTAGCAGATTGGTCAAAAGAAAATGATATAAATTTATCTGATACAGAGCCTAAGAAAAATCAAAAAGTAGCAGTAATAGGAAGTGGTCCAGCAGGACTAGCTTGTGCTGGTGATTTAGCTAAAAAAGGTTATGATGTAACAATCTTTGAAGCAATGCATGAGCCAGGTGGAGTTTTAACTTATGGTATACCTGAATTTAGACTTCCAAAACAAGCTGTTGTTCAACCTGAAATAGATAATATAAGAAAATTAGGTGTAAAAATAGAAACTAATGTAATTGTTGGTAAGACAATAACAGTAGATGAGCTTATAGAAGATGAAGGATTTGAAGCTATATTCATAGGTTCAGGAGCAGGTCTTCCAATGTTTATGAATATACCAGGAGAGAATGCAAATGGGGTATTTTCTGCAAATGAATTCTTAACTAGAGTAAACTTAATGAAAGCTTACAGAGATGATTATGACACACCTATTAGTTCTGGTAAAAAAGTTGCTGTAGTTGGTGGTGGAAATGTTGCTATGGACGCTGCTAGAACTGCATTAAGATTAGGTTCAGAATCATATATAGTTTATAGAAGAAGTGAAAAAGAGCTTCCAGCAAGAGCTGAAGAAGTACACCATGCAAAAGAAGAAGGTATTATATTTAATACATTGACAAATCCTAAAGAAATTTTAGTAGATGAAAATGGATATGTTAAAGGTATGGTTTGTATAAGAATGGAATTAGGAGAACCAGATGATTCTGGAAGAAGAAGACCTATAGAAATAGAAGGTTCTGAATTTGTACTTGATGTAGATACAGTTATAATGTCACTTGGAACAAGTCCAAATCCATTAATATCTTCTACGACAAAGAGTCTTGATATAAATAAGAGAAGATGTCTAATAACAGATGAAAATGGACAAACTTCTAAAGAAGGAGTATTTGCAGGTGGAGATGCTGTTACTGGAGCAGCAACAGTAATATCTGCAATGGGAGCTGGTAAAACAGCAGCAGCCTCAATAGATGAATACTTAAAAGCAAAAGTTAATGCTTAATTTGTAAATTAAAAATACCAAGCTAGAATATAATTTCTGGCTTGGTATTTTTTTATTTTTTAATTGTACAATTGTTATTGTCGTAATATTTGACACTATTCTACCATAATTAGACATAATTGTGATAAAATGGTATACAATAAAGGTTTTATAAGGAGGTAATAATGTGTTGATAACAAAATCAAATTTGCTAAATCTAACATTAGATAACAAAAAAATAAATTATATAATTAATGGTGTTTTAATATGAGAAGAAAAGAAAAAGTATTTGATGGACTAATTTTTAAACACATATTAATTTTATTAATGTTATTAGTCTTGATTGATTTCACAAGCACAATTATATGTGCAAGTAATTCTATGAAGGTTACTTCTGAAAATATGCTTGAGGCATCTAAAAGAGAGCTTGAGGACTATTTAAAAACAAACACTTCCTTATTAAAAGCTCTTAGTCAAGATGATAGATTTTCTAATAGTGAGATATCTCTAATTGAAAAAGGAAAATTATTAAGACCATATCAAAAAGAATATAATCTTTTTATGATTGGTATAACAGATACAGAAGGAAATGTTTCAAGTACATATAGGGAAAAAGTTGGTTCAATAAAAAATAAGGTTGGTTTTAAGAAAGCAATTAAAACTAAGCAAGTAGTAGTTTCAGACATTGAGACTAGTAATGTTACAGGTGATAAAGTGTTTATTATATATATGCCTATTGTAAAAAACAATGAGGTAACAGGAACCATTTTTGCGTCTTTTTATTTTCAAAATGTAAATAAGATAGTGAGTAGAAGTAACTTTGAGGATTCTATTAAATTTCTAATGATAGACAAAGATTGTACTCTTATTTCTGAATCGGATAAAAACTCTATCAATAATAAAAGTAATACTTTGAGTTTAGAAGGGAATATCATAGGAAGTACTAAAGATGAAATTTTAAAAAATATAAATGAAAAACAAAAAAGTAGTTTTTTATATTGGAATAACTGGAGATTATATAATGTAAAATATACAAATATTAAGGATACTAATTGGACTTTAATATCAAAATGTGATATATTTGAAAATTTTAAAAGCCTAATAATTAATTTTATAATAAAATTATATTTCTATATATTAATATTTATGATATTGTGGAAATTAAGTAATGCTAAGTTAATAGACCAACTTAAAAAGTTGGCTTATTATGATTCTTTAAGTGGAATAAAAAACAAGGAAAAATTTAGAAAAGATTCTATATATATTTTAAAAAATTACTATCGAGATGATTTCTACTTGGTGCAGTTAGATGTAAATAAATTTAAATATATAAATGAGATGTTTGGTTATTCTGAGGGAAATAAGATATTAATTCATATTGCACATGTTTTAAATAATAATATGAATAAATTTGAGCTTTGTGCTAGGATGGATAATGACCATTTTATACTATTGGTTTTTTGCAGTACTGAAGATGAACTTTTAAGTAGATTGTCTAAAATAAATAATGAAATTTGTAACTTAAGTACTAATAATTCATCTAAATATAAAATTGTTATATCAAGTGGAATATATAAAATCACTGAAAAAGATGATGCTCAAAAGATTGACCTGTTAATTGACAGAGCAAATATTGCAGCAAAAACTAAAAAAGAAAAATACGAACACTCATATTCATTTTTTAATGAAGAGACAAGAAATCGACTGTATAATGAAAAACGATTGGAAGATAATATGAATAAAGCTTTAGAAAAAGATGAATTTATAGTGTATTATCAGCCTAAATATAGTCTAAATGATGGAAATGAAATTGAGGGAGCAGAAGCTCTGATAAGATGGGATAGCCCAGAAATGGGATTTATTTCACCTATAGACTTTATACCTTTATTTGAAAAGAATGGTTTCATTGTAAATGTTGACATGTTTGTATTTGAAGAGGTTTGTAAGACGATTAACAAATGGATAAATGAAGGATATACTCCTGTACCAATCTCAGTGAATATGTCTAGAGTTCATTTATACAGAGATAATTTTATAGAAAATATCACTGATTTGATAAATAAGTACAACATCTCTCCTAAGTTTATTGAACTTGAACTAACTGAAAGTGTTGTATTTGACAATTTAGATATATTGATTAACATAATGAAAAAGCTTAAAGAAATAGGTTTTATTATATCAATGGATGACTTTGGTTCAGGGTATTCATCTTTAAATTTATTAAAAGACCTTCCTTTTGATGTTTTAAAATTGGATAGAGGATTTTTAATTGAGACAACAGATACAAAACGTGGTAAAATTATTATTTCCAAGATAGTAGAAATGGCAAAAGCTATTAATATTAAAGTAATCTGTGAAGGTGTAGAAACTTATGAACAAGTGGAATTCTTAAAAGAAATAGGTTGTGATAAAGTTCAAGGATACTTATTTGCTAAACCTATGGTGTTAGATGAATTTGAAAAACGTTTAAATTTTAAATTTAATAGTAATCAATAATTAGTTAGATTATTTAATGCCCTAATTTAATTGGCTTACAAATATGTAAGTTAATTGTTAGGGTATTTTTATGGTTAAAGTAGTATGTTCACGATAATATAGTATTGTAGTAAAAATAAAAAAGTTATGGAGAATATAAAATGAACATATTAAGTATTAAAAATATATCAAAAACATATTGTGGAAAGGTTCCATTTAAAGCCTTGGATAAAGTTAGTATAAATATAGAAAAAGGAGAGTTTGTAGCTATTATGGGACCATCTGGAAGTGGTAAATCTACTCTTTTAAATATAATATCTACAGTTGACAAACAGAATGAAGGGAAAGTTATATTAGATGGATGTGACATAAGTGAATTAGAAGGAGAAAAGCTTGCTGAATTTAGAAGAAAACAACTTGGTTTTGTATTTCAAGATTTTAACTTAATTGATACTCTAACTGTTGAAGAAAATATCATGTTACCACTTACATTAGATGGTGCGAATGTTAAAGATATGAATAGACAAACCATAAACGTAGCTAAATTTTTAGGTATTGATAATCTTTTAGATAGGAGAATCTATGAAATTTCAGGAGGTCAGGCTCAAAGATGTGCTATTGCCAGGGCAATTATAAATAGACCATCACTACTACTTGCAGACGAACCAACTGGAAATCTTGATTCAAAATCTACTGATGATGTTCTAAGATTATTTACTAAGATAAATAAAGAACAAAATGTAACTACACTTATGGTAACTCATGAAGCATATAGTGCAAGTTACTCAGATAGAGTGATTTTTATAAAGGATGGGTGTGTATATACAGAAATAAAAAAATCTGGAAGCAGTAATTCTTTTTATGATGAAATACTATCTGTATTGTCTCAGATAGGAGGTGCAAGATAGTGAGCTTTAGAAGGTTTGCTTATAATAATATAGTTAGGAACTTTAGTGCATATTTAGCATATTTTTTAAGTTCAGTTTTTTCTATAATGATATTTTTTGTCTTTGCTGTATCTATGTTTCATCCAATCATAGCAGATTCAGGAATCCAAAATGGCTCTACTGCGTTTATGGCTCTTATGGTTTCCGAATTAATAATACTAGGGTTTAGCTTGCTTTTTATATTGTATTCTTTAGGAAATTTCTTAAAATATAGATTAAAAGATTTTGGAATATTGATAATAATTGGAATGAGCAATAGACAATTAAAAAGATTGATATTAATTGAGAACTTGATAATAGGTTCCTTAGCAATAATACTGGGAATATTACTTGGTCTATCAGTCTCTAAATTGTTTTTATTGTATTTAAGTAAGTTATTTTATATAAACTTAACAGCAATTTATTTTCCATTAAAAGCAATACTGATGACAGTCATATGTTTTACAATTTTGTTTTTAATAACAGGACCATTAAGCTTAAAGTTATTGAATAAGAATAATGTTTTAGAGCTTTTAGTAGGAACAAGAAAGCCTAAAAAAGATATAAAGACTTCAAAGTTGCTTGGAGTAATTTGTATAGTATGTCTTATAATAGGATATGCTATGATACTATTTGGTAACAAGTTAAAAATAAATGGAGGTATGTATACAATAACGTTATTAATCATTTTGGGTACATTTTTATTTTTTTCTCAATTTATAATTTTAATATTAAAGTATTTAAAAAATAAAGAAAAGTTTTATAAAAGAAAAGTGAATATGTTACTTATAAGTAATCTAATGTATAAATTAAAAGATAATACAAGGTTGCTGTTTTTAATGACAATACTTTTATCAGCTACTTTAGTAGCATTTACAACAACTTCATCACTTGTAAGTTCTCAAGGAGAATCTTCTAAAAACAACTTCCCAATGGTTTACTCATATTTCTCAGAAGATAATAATGAGAAAGAATATGAAGAATTGCAACAAATTAGAAAGACAATTAAAAGATATGATTATAAAGAGCTGAGTTTACCTATACTCAAACATAATAGAGATGCGATATTAAGTGTAAAAAATTATAATGCATTGTCGAAACAATTAAAATTAGATGAGGTGAATCTCAAAAAAGATGAAGGTATATTAATTCCTGGTAGTAATTCACAAGAACACATAAAGTCTCTAAAACAAGTAAAAAATTATAATATAAAAAGAATAAATATAAAAATAAAAGCATCATCAAATAATATAATTTTTCCTACTGGAATGTTCAATAAAATTATAATTATAAATGATAGTTTATATAATGATATAGAAAATGAATTTTCAAAACTGAGTTTTTATGGATTTGATTATAATAACTGGCAAACTAGTGCTAATATAACTGAAAATCTAAAAGAAAAGCACTTTAATTTGGATAGAGAATATAATAGGTCATACTTTTTAACTTTACCAGACATGTATTTAGTGGAATTACAACAAAGTAAAATTCTACAATTTATGGGTATTTTTATAGGTGTGATACTTTTTATGGGTGTTTTAAGTTTTTTATATTTTAGATTATATACAGATGAGCCATATGATAAAGTTAAATACAAAAACTTATCAAAAATAGGTCTATCTTTTAAAACTATGAATAAGATTGTTAGTATAGAGATATGTACATTATTTTTCGTACCATATTTTATAGCAATTGCAAACACCATACTTTCTCTATTCTTTTTAAATAATATATTAAATAGTAGTTTTAACTTAGAAAATCTGGGTATATTACTAGTGCTCTCATCTATATATACACTTTATTTTTATCTGTTAAAAAAATTTTATATTAGAAAAGTTTGGTTTTTTGATTAAAGTGGTATATAATAGATATATAAAATTAATATTTAAAAAGTAGTTAATATTAAGGGAGGGCATTTGCACCTCCCTTGTAATATGTGGAAAATTGAATATTAGAAGAAGGAGGAGACTTGATGGAAAATCAACAATTATTAGGAACAGAACGAATTAGCAAATTACTACTTAAATATTCTATACCAGCGATAATAGGTATGTTGGTAAATAGTTTATATAATGTAGTAGATAGAATCTTTATTGGAAATATACCAGGAGTTGGGCCACTTGCAATAACAGGTCTTGGTGTCACAATGCCGATAATGACAATAATACTTGCATTTGGTATGTTGATAGGTATAGGAACAACTACTACTATATCAATAAAACTTGGGCAAGGTAAAGTAGAAGAGGCAAGAAAACTTATAGGAAATGCAATGACATTATCTGTAATAACAGGAATTATTATAATGATACTTGGAATCTTATTTGCAAATAAGATACTTACATTATTTGGAGCAAGTGAAAATACCCTTATATATGCAAAATCATATATAAATATTATATTATTAGGTACAGTAGTAAATCTTCTTTCCTTTTCTTTAAACCACTCAATAAGAGCTGATGGTAGCCCTAAAATTTCAGCAGGAATAATGATAATAGGATGTTTAACTAATATAGTTTTAGACTGGATATTAATATTTGGATTCAATTTGGGAATACAAGGGGCTGCAATTGCTACAGTAACTTCTCAAGCTCTTACAGCTGTTTTAACTATAGGATATTATATAAGTGGAAAATCAAACTTAAGATTTAGTAAATCTAATCTAAAATTAGATAAGAAACTAATAAAAGCAGTATTTGCAATAGGTATGTCTCCATTTGCAATGCAACTTGCAGCAAGTTTGGTTCAAGTCATATCAAATATTGCACTTAAAACTCATGGTGGAGATTTAGCTATAGGTGCTATGGCTACAATTTCTTCTATCGCAATGGTATTTTTAATGCCTATCTTTGGAATAAATCAAGGAGCGCAACCTATTATAGGTTTCAATTATGGAGCTGAAAAATACGATAGGGTTAAAAAAGCATATTTAGGTTCATTAGTAGTAGCTACTATAATTTTATGTATGGGTATGGTAGTAGTCATGGTTTTCCCAGAGGCGATTATAGGAATATTTAATAAAGACCCTGAGCTTATGAGTATATCTGTTGATGGTTTAAGAATATATCTACTTATGTTGCCAATTGTGGGCTTATCAGTTACAGGAACAAACTTTATACAATCTATAGGAAAAGCCAAAATGGCAATGTTATTAAGTCTTTTAAGACAAGTAATTTTATTGATACCAGCAGTACTAATTCTTCCTACATTCCTAGGTTTACAGGGTGTATGGACAGCTCAACCAGTGTCTGACTTTATAGCTACAGTAATTACAGGTGTAGTCGTATTTAGAGAGTTAAAAAGATATACTCCTAAGAGTGAAAGATTAAATGAAAGTGAAAAACTAAATGAGATAACAACTGAATAAGAAATATAAATTCAGATAATTGAGCAAGAAATTGCAAAAAGTACAATTATATGATAAAATAAAACCGCTGTCAAGGATAAGAGAAATTCTAATTATGGAGTGATTTTATGGAATTTACAAAGAAAAGCAAATTAAAAAATATGTATGTAAACATGAATGTAGCAAGAATGTTGTCTAAGATAAATGAGTATAAGGGTAGACAACTGCTTTACAAAAAACAACCAAAAGAAATTTTAGAAAGATTAGAAAAAAAATCTTTAGTAGATTGTTCTGAATCTACATACATTGGAAATCAAAGAGATAGTAGTAATTTTAATTTAGAGAAATTAATAAGTAATGAAGTTACACCTAGAAGTAGAGAAGAATTGAGCATTGTTGAATACAGAGATGTAGTAAAAACTATTAATAGTGCTTATGAAAGTATTCCAATAAGTTCACAAACAATTCTTGAACTTCATGGATACTTATATAAATTTTCATCTACTAGAGGAGGAAGCTACAAATCAGATAATGATTTTATTGAACACAATTTAAAATGTGGTGAATTCATAAGTATTGATTCAGGTGTAAATAAGGTGGAAAAAGCTGTAGAAGAAATATGTGAAGCTTATAATACATTGATGGAGGAAGATGAAATTGATATATTAATATTAATTTCTGCATTTGTGTTAGATTTCATATTGATACATCCATTCAAAGAAGGTAATATAAAAATGGCGAGAGTACTTATCCTATTGTTGCTAAATAAAAATGGATATGAAGTTGGAAGATATATAAGTTTAGGAAAAATATTTGATGATAGTTCATATGAGTATTACAGTAATTTAAATTATTTGAAATCGTCTATAGGTAGTGAGAAAGCAGATATGAATGCATGGATTGAGTACTTTTTAGAAACAATATTGACTGCATATGAGAAGTTGGATGATAGTTTAAATATATCTGATAAGAAAAGACAAACCAAAACTAGTAGAATAGAAAAAATAATAAATTCTACTCTTGGATATTTTACAAAAGAAGATATAAGAGATTTATGTCCTGATATTCCAGAACCTACAATAAATAGAGTTTTTAACAATCTAAGAAAACAAGATAAGATAGAGGTTGTTGCAAGAGGTAGAAGCGCAAAATGGAAGAAAAAATATTAAAAAATATTTAAATAATTGTAATGGTATAGTGTTTTAACACTATACCATTTTTATTAAAATTATAAGCATTATTTAGCTTAGAATATCTATTTTTTATTATATCTTTAATATTTCCTGTAATTAATACACATAATATTTTAGTGTTTTTTACTTTTAAGATTATTTAAAATTTGTATTTTTATTTATTTTATGATTTGGCAACAGAATAGAATGGTTATATTTGTGAAATAATAATATAAAAATAATCTTAGGAGTGAGCTTATGAAGAAAAAATTATTATATATAAATGTAAATTCAAAACCTGAAGACTTATCTTCAAGCAAAACTGTAGCAAGAAAATTTATAAATAAATTTATGGAAGAAAACAAGGATTTTGAGGTTGAAGAAATAGACCTTTATAAAGAACATATACCAAGACTTGAATATCAGTACTTTGAAAAGAGAAATTGCATAGTTAATGAAGAAGATGCTAAGAAGTTGGATGATAAGGATAGAAAAGAGATTACAAAGATTAGAAGCCTTTGTGACCAATTTGTGAGTGCAAGTGTATACGTAATAGCGGCACCTATGTGGAGCTTATCTTTTCCAGCACCACTTAAAGAATATATAGACTGTATAATTCAAGATGGAAAAACTATATCATTTGAAGGTAATGATAAGCCACAAGGAATTTTAAACGATATTGATAGAAGTATGGTATATATACAATCTTCAGGTGGACACATACCATGGGTATTGAAACCAGTTATGAATAAAGGATTAAATTATGTGGAAAGTATAATGAAATTTATAGGAATTAAGAAATTTGATGAATTATTAGTAGATGGAACTGGAACTAGTGAAGAAGAAAGACAAAGTGCAATAGAGAAAGCATCTGAAAAGATAGAAGGTATAATAGATTCTATGAAGTTCTAATTATAATATTTTATTAAAAATATAAAGGAAAAACCTCTTTTAATGTAGAAACTTATATTGAAGGAGGCGAAAATCATGCGAGAAGAAAAAAGTAATGAAAAGTATGATTGTTATTGGTGTAATCAAGAAAATAATTTCTGTGTAGAGATAAAAGACAATGTAGTTATGATAGATGATGGCACTGGTATATTAAAACAAGCCGTTTTCATAGGGTATAAACAAATCCAAGTTAATTTAAATTGTTCGCATTGTCAAAACTTAAATAGGATAAAATTAAATTTGTAGAACCTTAACATGGAGATTATTAGAAAGAATTAAAAATAGAAAGTATTAATATTTAGACTGAAAATTATATTGTATACAATTAAGAGTGATTTAAGTAATATTGTATTTTAATATTTATTTTCAGTCTTACTTTATTGAAATTATTTTTTAGAAATATCTGGGAAATAAGTATCTACTAATTTTTCGGAAATATTTTTTAATTGGTCAGCCATTGAAGTCAAACTCAATAAGGCTATCAGTAAATCATCTTTATTTTCTGGAGTTATTGTTACATCTTCAAAATTAGAATCTATAAAGTTTGGTATATTCTTTCTTTGATTTTCTTTTATAGACATAAATTTTTCATAACAACTAACTAAGTCATCTTCATTGAAATCATCTTTTTCATACACACCATGTAAGATTCTTTTAATTTCTTGTATTGTAAGTGTATTTTTCATAGAATAAATAATTATCATTTGTAAAATTTGTTCTTTAGTATACTTTTTCCCCTTAATAGGTTTGATTAATCCCTCTTTACTGTAATTGTTTATCATAGTTTTAGTAAGAATTTTGTCACTCTCAAATCTCTTATTAGCAGAAAGCTTATTGTCAATTAAAGAAATAATTTGGTCCATGTATAAATCAATAGAAGGAATATCATTTGAAGTTATATCAGCATTATCTAGTGTTTCTAGTATTATAGTATTAAGTTCATTATTCATCATATGCTACCTCCATAATATATATAATACAATAAATTAGAAAATAAAACAATATTGAGTCTTGTAAAAAGAATATAAAGTGGTATAATTAAATATATAATATAGTAATGAAAACTATATCGATAAATTTGATTTTTAAAATACATAATTGTAGGAGGACAAAATGTATCAATTTTTTTTGAAGGGTAGAGACCCGATAAGTAGCTTAACTCACTTTATAGGAGCTTGTTTATCTCTTTTAGCAACTATAATTTTAGTTTTTCAATCTGTATCATTGCAAGAGACCTCTCTTTTGATGATAGTATCTGTATCGATATTTGGGTTGTCACTAATTGCTCTATATAGTGCAAGCTCATATTATCATTTTTTAAAAGGAACACCAGAGCAAGAATTGTTTTTTAGAAAAGTTGACCATGCAATGATTTATGTATTAATTGCTGGTTCCTATACACCAATATGTCTAAGTTTTATGGAAAAAAAGGAAGGCATAATATTTGTTACAGCAATATGGATAGTAGCCTTTATTGGTATAATAATAAAAATCTTTTGGATGGATGCTCCTAGATGGTTGTCTACAAGTATATACTTACTTATGGGTTGGGCAATTGTCTTTGATATAAATGCATTCAATTCAATACCTAAAGATTGCCTCAAGTTATTGATTATGGAGGGAATATCTTATTCTATAGGTGCGATTATTTATATTATTAAAAAGCCTAATATAAGTCCTGAATTTGGTTTTCATGAAATCTTTCATATTTTTATTATGATAGGTTCTTTATTTCATTTTTTAGCTGTTTTGTTGTATGTTTTATAATTTAAAAGGTTTGATTGATACTAAAATTCTACAATAAATAAAATGGAACTGTCTTATATATATTGTATTTTCTACAATAAGACAGTTCCTTATTATAAATATTAAATTTTATTTATAATAAATTTTGATAAAAATAGTACATTCAAAATGCCTATTCCATAATTCCTTTAATGTACTTCTCATTTACGACATATAGTTTGAATTTATGTACTATAATTATGTCCTCTAAATTCTCTGAAACACTAACAATTCTAACACATTTATTTCTAATTTCTACAGGTAAATCTAAATCATTTGTTAAATTCACATAGTCATCATATTTATACATAAAATCATCCCTTTACATTAAGATATACTTATTATACTATATTTTAATAAGTTTTTTTAAATTATTACAATTTTTCCCGAAATTTCATTTTTTATACATAAAATTTCCAAATTAGGTAAAGATTAAATTTATAATTGTACAAATAAAAAGTCTATATAAAATATTTTATTCAATTTTACAAATAACTATTGCCAATTTTTGAAAAGTATATTATTATTAATAGTAACAAAAAACTGTAAATTTAGAATATTAATAAAAATTACTTGGGAGGAAATTATCATGGTGAGATTAGATATAGTAAAATTAAATACAAAATTAAATCATCACCATCATCATAGATTAAAGGGATTGTAATATGAAATTCATTCATAGACACAAGCCCTGTTTTTAGTGCAATTGGTCTTGTATCTATGATGGGAAGTAATTTTAAGAGAAAATTATAGCCATATAGGTATAAAGCCTATATGGCTTTTTATTATTTTAAATTTACAAAGGGAAGAGCAATTTTAATGAAAAGGGTGATAATATGAAGTTTTTAAGGATTGAAGATGAAGTTATTTATTCTAAAAAAAGATATAAATTAAAAAGAGAAATAGATAAACTTTTTTTAGATGAAGAATATTTTCAAATAGAGCCACAATTATTTGAAGAATACGATGAGTTTACGAGTATTAATAATAAAATTCCAGAAGAATCGATGGTAAAGGTTGTAAATGGAAAAGTAATGGTACTTAGAGCTGATATAACTACAAGTATAATAAAAAGTCTTGTTCCAAGATGGGAAGATGGTTTAAAGCTTAAACTTTTTTATAATTCATCAATATATAAAAATAAAAATACAGTTGGAATAAAAGAGATAAGACAGATAGGTTGTGAATGTCTAGGAGAATCTTCTGTAGAAGCAGATAGAGAAGTAGTAAAACTAGCTCTTAAGATACTTGAGAAATATAACAATAAGTTTATATTAGAAGTTGGAAGTAGCAAGTATATTAATGGTCTACTAGAAGAATTAAATTTAAATAAGAATTGTGAAAATCAAATTAAAAATTTATTGTATACGAAAAATACTCATGAATTAAAACTATATATTGAAGAGTTAAAAATTAAAAATGAAGTAAAGGAATTATTATCAAATATTTTAAGTTTACAAGGAAATTTATGTGATGTTATTGAAAAGTCAAAAAATTTCTATTGTAATGATAAGATGAAACAAGCACTTGAAGAATTAAAGCAAATAAATAACTTAATTGAAGAGTGTAATTTCTTAGATAAGGCTAGATTTGATTTATCAATGATTACAATGCTTGATTATTATGAAGGTGTTATGTTTAGAGGTTATTATCCAAACTCGTATAAAGAGATTTTGAGTGGTGGAAGATATGATTCTCTAACTAAAGAATATGGAAAAGAAATACCCGCTATTGGGTTTACATTAAGTGTTGATGAGTTAATGAAATATGTATATAAATAGGATTTAAAAGGAGGGGTTATTTTGGATTATTTGACTATAGCACTAGCAAAAGGAAGAATAGAAGGAGAATCGTTTAAAAAATTTAAAAAAATGGGTCTAGGGGACAGTATAGACACAGATACAAGAAAGTTAATCTTTAAAGATGAAGAAAATAAAATAATATATATACATGTCAAACCATCAGATGTAGTTACATATGTTGAAAAGGGAGTAGCAGACCTTGGTATAGCAGGAAAAGATACTATTTTAGAGAATGAAACAGATGTATATGAAATATATGATTTAGGTTTTGGGAAGTGTAAATTTGCTGTAGCAGGATTAAAGGGCGACAGTATATATAGAGAAGATGAATATTTAAAAGTAGCTACAAAGTATCCAAATATAGCTAAAAAATATTTTAAGGAGAAAGGTCAAAAAATTGAAATAATAAAATTAAATGGTTCTGTAGAATTAGCTCCAATAGTAGGATTATCAGATGTAATTGTAGACATAGTTGAGACAGGTAATACACTTAAAGCAAATGGTCTTGAAATATTGGAAGATATATGTGATATAAGTGCTAGAATTATATCAAATAGAGCTAGTTATAGATTTAAATATGAACAAATTCAAAATATAATTCGTTTATTTGAAGAACTAGATAACTAAAATACAATTAAGAAGGGGGAGTTTAAATTGAGAGAAAAAGAAAGTATAAGAGAATTAAAGGGATATGAACCAAACCATGTGAATTGCAAAGTAAAACTTGATGCAAATGAAGGAAGTAAGAAGTTGTTTAAGCATCTTATTAAAGAGATTTCTGATAGTGATATAGACTTAAATTTATATCCTGAAGATTCTTATAGTGAATTGAAAGAGTCTATAATAGATTATATAAATATTTCTGGAGTAAGTAAGAAAAATCTTTTAGTAGGAAATGGTTCAAGTGAAATAATTGATTTGATAATACATACTTTTGTAGATAAAGATGAAGTGATATTAAGTTTCTCTCCAAGTTTCAGCATGTATTCTATATATAGTCAAATAAATGGCTCTAAGTTTATAGGTGTTGAAAGTGACGAAAATTTAGTTATAAACATAGATAATGTAATTGAAAAAGTAAAAGAAAACAATCCTAAAATAGTAATTGTATGTAATCCAAATAATCCAACTGGAACAATACTAAAGAGGGAAGATGTAATAAAACTCTTAGATTCAACTGACAGTTTAGTAGTTTTGGATGAAGCATACATGGATTTTGGAGAAGAAAGTATGTTGAGTGATGTTTTTAAGTATGAAAATCTAATAGTTCTTAGAACTTTATCAAAGGCATTTGGATTGGCTGGAATAAGAACAGGATATATGTTATCTAATAGTAGTTTAATAGACTCTGTTGAAAAGGTAAGACCTCCATATAATTTAAATTCATTATCAGATTTTATTGCTACAAGAGCTCTTAGAAATAAAGATATAGTGAAAGCTTATATAAATGAAGTAAAAGAAGAAAGAGAAGTTTTATATAAAGAAATGATTGATATAGGAATTAAGGCATATAAATCACAAGCAAATTTTATATTGTTCTATTCTGAAATTGAAAATCTATCACAAAAACTTATTGATAGAGGGGTGCTAATAAGGGAATTTAGTGGTAAGTTAAAAAATTATTATAGAGTTACGATTGGTGATAAAGAAGAGAATACCATATTTATGGATGCTATAAGAGATATTTTGAAAAAGGAGAAATAGGTATGAGAATTTGGAGTATAGAAAGAAATACTTTTGAAACACAAATTTCAGTAGAACTAAATATTGATGGTTCTGGTAAAGCTGAAATAGATACTGGAATAGGATTTTTAGACCATATGCTTACATTGATGGCATTTCATGGCAAGTTTGATTTAAAGGTGCTTTGTAAAGGTGATATATATGTAGATGACCATCATAGTGTTGAAGATATTGGTATAGCTATAGGGGAAGCATTTAAAAATGCTTTAGGTGATAAAAAAGGAATAAGAAGATATTCTACTATCTATATACCTATGGACGAATCTCTATCAATGGTAGCAATAGATATAAGTAATAGACCATATCTTGTATTTAATGCTAAATTTGATACTCAAATGCTTGGTAATATGAGTACGCAGTGTTTTAAAGAATTTTTCAGAGCTTTTGTAAATGAATCTAGAGTAACATTACATATTAATCTTTTATATGGAGAAAATGACCATCATAAAATAGAAAGCATATTTAAAGCTTTTGCAAGAGCTTTAAAAGAAGGAAGTGAAATAATTTCCAATGAGATAGCATCTTCAAAGGGGGTTTTGTAGAATGAATATAATAGTAGACTATGGTCTTGGAAATATAGATTCTGTATCTAGAGGTTTTAAAAAAGCTGGAATAGAAACTAAAATTTCTAGTGATATAAATGAAATTAAGAAAGCAAATTCGCTTATACTTCCAGGTGTTGGGGCTTTTAGAGATTCTATAAATGCTTTAGATGAACTAGGATTGATACCAATATTAAGAGAACATGCTTCAAAAGGAAAATTTCTGATAGGTATATGTTTAGGTATGCAATTACTTTATGAGAAAAGTTATGAGTATGGAGAATATGAAGGATTAGGACTTATAAAAGGCAGTATTGATAAATTAGATATAAGTTTAAAAGTGCCACATATGGGATGGAATAATCTAAAATTTAATAAAGAAGATGATGATATACTTAAATATATTAAGGAAGATGACTATGTATACTTTGTTCACTCATATTATGCAAATTCATCAAATGAAGAACTTATTGCATTTTCAGAGTATGAAAAGAAAATTCCTGCTATCGTTAGAAAAAATAATGTATATGGTATACAATTTCATCCGGAAAAAAGTGGAGAAGTAGGTTTAAATATATTAAAAGCATATGGGGAGATGATAAAATGATAATATTTCCAGCAATAGATGTAAAGGATAACAAGTGTGTCAGACTTACTCAAGGAGATTTTGATAAAGTAAATGTATATTATGATAATCCATTAGAAGTAGCAAACAAATGGAAAGATGAAGGCGCAGAATATATACATATAGTAGATTTAAACGGAGCTAGAAGTGAATTTGGTGTAAATACAGAAACAATTGAAAAGATAGCAAACAATATAGATATACCTATTCAGGTAGGTGGAGGAGTTAGAGATAAGGAAAAAGTCCAAAGTTTAATAAAAGCTGGTGTTACTAGAGTAATCCTAGGTAGTATAGCTATTGAAAATTTAAATTTGGTTGAAGAATTAGTCAACGAATATAAAGATAAAATAGTAGTCTCTATAGATGCTAAAAATGGAAAGGTAGCAGTTAGAGGTTGGGAAGTTGTAAGTAATGTGGATTCTCTAACATTGTGTAAACAACTTGAAAAAATAGGTGTGCAAACCATTGTTTATACAGATATATCAAAAGATGGAATGTTACAAGGTCCAAATTTTGATATATATGAAAAAATATCAAATGAAACATCACTAAATGTCATTGCTTCAGGAGGAGTAACCTCTATAGATGATGTTAGAAGATTGAAAGATATGAATCTATATGGTGCTATAATAGGTAAGGCACTATATGACAAAAAGATAGACTTTAAGGAGGCACAACAAATATGCTTACTAGAAGAATAATACCATGTCTAGATGTAAGGAATGGAAGAGTTGTAAAAGGTAAGAAATTCAAAGACATAGTGGATGTTGACAGTCCAGAGGTACTTGGGAAGTTTTATAGTGATTGTGGTGCAGATGAACTTGTATTTTATGACATAACTGCATCAAACGAAGACAGAAAGACATCTTTAGAATTTGTAACAAAGGTTGCAGAAAATATAAATATACCATTCTGTGTTGGTGGAGGCGTAAATAAGTTAGAAGATTTTACTGATATTTTAAGAAAAGGTGCTGATAAAGTTTCTATAAATTCATCAGCAGTCAAAAATCCTGAATTAATAAGGGAAGCATCATTAAAATTTGGAGCACAATGTGTTGTTTTATCAATAGATGCAAAGAAAAATGAAGAAGGTTCATGGAGTGTATATGTAAAAGGTGGTAGAGAAAAGACTAGTCTTGATGCAATTGAGTGGGCTGTTAAGGGTGTAGAGCTTGGAGCAGGGGAAATCGTTGTAAATAGTATGGATGAAGATGGAATGAAAAATGGATATGACATAGAATTGTTATCAAAAATAACTTCTTTAGTGAATGTGCCTGTTATAGCATCAGGAGGTGCTGGTAAAATGGAAGATTTCTATGAGGCTGTAAAAGAATCTAATGTGGATGGAATTTTAGCAGCATCTGTATTTCATTTTGGAGAAATAAAAATAAATGATTTGAAGAAATATTTAAAAAACATGGGTGTAGAAGTAAGATTATAAGCAAGATATCTAATAGGGGGTTGAAAAGATGGAAAATAAATGTAGCAATGTATACAGTGAGGAAACAGAAGACTTTATAAAAGGTGTAAAATTTGATGATAAGGGTCTAGTTCCTGTTGTTGCTCAAGATGTAGTGAGTAAAGATGTGCTAATGTTGGCATATATGAATGAGGAGGCTATAAAGAAAACATTAAAAGATAAAGTAGCTTGTTATTTTAGCAGAAGTAGACAAGAACTTTGGATTAAAGGTGAGACGTCTGGAAATACTCAGAAAGTTGTTAAGATGTCTTATGATTGTGATGTAGATACTATATTACTTTTAGTTGAGCAAACTGGTGTAGCTTGTCATACAGGAAACTATTCTTGTTTTTATAGAGATTTGTTTGATGATACTGATAAAATGGGATTTGAAGTAGAAAAAAGTATATTGAAAGAACTATATGATTTAATAAATGAAAGAAAAAATAATCCTATTGAAGGCTCATATACTAATTATCTTTTTGATAAAGGTATAGATAAAATTCTTAAAAAAGTTGGTGAAGAAAGTAGTGAGGTAATTATAGCGTCAAAGAATACAGATAAGAGTGAACTTATTTATGAAATTAGCGATTTAGTATATCATACATTAGTCTTAATGATAGAAAAGGACGTTAAAATTGATGAAATAAAGAAAGAGTTACTTAACAGAAGAAAATAAAATAAGATAGATTGATAAAGAATAAGAAAATATACCGCTTTTTATAAAAAGCGGTATATTTTCTTATTCTTTATTTTTAATTTGTAGAATAGTCTGTAAATTTCTTGGTGCAATTTATTATATATATAATTTCTTAATAAAATAATTATATTTCATTACTTATTTTAGAAAAAATAAAATCATCTAATTATATTTAAGTGAAATAATATTAAAATAAATTTTATATTAAAAAATAGTAATAAAAATAGTGGTTTTATAAAAAAATAGAGTTAAATATAAACAATTAAAAAAAGTTTTCAAAACTAATATTTTATTTTTTTATTAAAAAATAAAATATTAGTTTTGATTTCTGGTTTAAGTTGGGTTATAATAAATTGTCAAATTATTTATTATTATAAAATAGACTATAAAACAAGTAAAAGTCATACTATTTATAAAAGACATATAAAATAGGAAATTACAGAAATACAAATAAAATGTTTTTGAGAAATGGTGAAATTTTATTGCAAGAAATTTAAAACGATTTCAACTTAATAAGTATAATCTATTTTACTTGTTATAAATATACAATGTATATTATACAATATAAAAAATACATGTACTTTTAAGAAATATTATTAGATTTGGATTTTTAATTTTTATAATTTTTTAAAGCTTTAAGCTATCATAAAAGTAAAAGATTACAAACGTTTAGTAGAGATTATTTTATTTTAATAAATAATAAAAACTATTTTTCTATAATATTGGCATAATATATGCTTATATAACTATGAAATTAAATAAGTTTAAGTAGGAGGAAGAAAATGGGAAGTAACGAACTAAAAAAGACACTTGGCGTGTCAGCAGCATTATCTACTGTTGTTGGTTCCGTTATAGGAGCTGGTGTATTCTTTAAACCACAAGCAGTTTATACATTGACTGGAGGAGCTCCAGGTCTTGGTATATTAGCATGGTTAATAGCTGGAATCATAACTATAACAGCTGGTCTTACAGCTGCAGAGGTATCAGTAGCGATACCAAAAACTGGTGGAATGATGGTATATATAAAAGAAATTTATGGAGAGAAATTAGGATTTTTAACTGGATGGATGCAAATTGTACTATTCTATCCTGGTATGATGGCTGCGTTGGGTGTTATATTTGGAGAGCAAGCTTCAGCTTTAATTGGTAGCCCATCATTATTACTTCCAATAGCTATTGGAATTATAGTAATAGTTGCAGGATTGAATATGCTTGGTTCAAAAACTGGAGGAGCTATACAGACAGTTTCTACAATATGTAAATTAATACCACTTATTTTGATAATGATTGTTGGATTTATTAAAGGTGGTGGAGATAATCCAATACTTACACCTATGGTTGGTGAGGGATTAAGTCTAGGTAGTGTATTAGGTCAGGTTTTAATTGCTATACTATTTGCATTTGATGGTTGGATGAATGTTGGTACTTTAGCTGGAGAAATGAAAAATCCTGGAAAAGACCTTCCAAAAGCTATAATAGGTGGATTATCAGTTGTTATGGCTGTTTACTTTATAATAAACTTAGCATACCTTTGGGTATTACCAGCTAATGAATTAGCAAATTATGCTTCTCCTGCATCAGCAGTTGCTGAAGTTATATTTGGTTCAATTGGTGGAAAAATAATATCTGTAGGTATATTAATTTCAGTATTTGGAGCATTAAATGGATTCTTATTAACTGGTTCAAGAGTTGCATATACTTTAGCTACAGATAAGACTTTACCAAAGTATAGTACTTTTTCTAAATTAAATTCTGCTCAAGTTCCAGCAAATGCTATAACATTAGTATCTGTTATTGCATCTATATATGCTTTATCAGGTCAATTTAACTTATTAACTGATTTAGCAGTATTTGCGACTTGGATATTCTATGTATTAACATTTATAGGAGTAATGAAACTTAGAAAAACTCATCCAGATATGCCAAGAGAGTATAAAGTGCCATTATATCCAATAGTTCCAATAATAGCTATAGCAAGTGGTATATTTGTTGTAGTTAATCAATTATGTTTTGCAGGTATGAAAACTACTATGATATCTATAGGAGGCCTTATAATAACAGCTATAGGCTTACCAGTGTATGCTTATATGACTAAAGGGACAAAAAGAGAATCTAAGTAGCTTATAAATACTTTATAATTATGTTAAAAATAAAATCCCAATCTATTTATAGATAGATTGGGATTTTATTTTTGATTTTTTGGAAATGAAATTGAAAATCTAAATAATTGTTTATTCTGATATGTTTTGTTTATAAGTATTTTTTTAAAATAATCAAATTAAAGTATATCTGTATAGTAGAAGATATATATAACATTTTGAAAATTAAATCTTTCTATTATAAATAACATAATATTGTGTTAATAAGAAAAAATTACCTAATTAATATAATGATTTATGAATAAAGTTAGTAATTTTTATTTTATAAAAATATTAGTTAACATAAATACATAATGTATACATGAAAAATGTGCAATATCATTGTTTTAGTACTTATTTCTTGTTTAATATTTCTAATTTATAAAAAACAATTTATAAATTTTAAAAATTAGAAATGACATTTTAACTAGAATTAATTGTAAAAAACACTATATAATACTCAATTTTCAACATTCTATACAATTATACATAAATTATACAGCATAATAATCATCAAAATAACAAATTTTAAAAATTAAGCAAAACTTTTTGTCGAAGTTCAACGTCTATATATATGTAGTGTAAATTTTGGGTATAAAATACTACAAAAATATAAATGTAAAAATATAGCAATATTGGAGGTCGAACGATGAGAAATAAAAAGAAAAAAATAAATAGAAAGAAATTATATGTACTTTTAAGTGCTATTGTAGTATGTCTAGCTTTTATAATAGTTGGTATACGAGTTAGCTCTTTAAATGTTAAAGAAGACGAAATTAGTAGAAATACAAAATTGTCAAGTTCTACTATTACAGATATAGTATCTAATACAACAACGGAAATTAGCAAAGGACCAAGTAAGAGTTCTGGAAAAGTAGCATACATAACTATAGATGATGGTCCATCTAAATTTACCGACCAGATGATAAAAACTCTAAATAAATATAATGTTAAAGCAACTTTTTTTATGATAGATGGCAATATGAAGGAATATCCACAACAAGTTAAAAATATAATTAAAAGTGGGAACACAGGAGGTTTCCATAGTGTATCACATGATATTCATAAGCTTTATGTTACTAGTACATCAGCAAAAGAGGAATTTGATACAAATGACCAAACTTTTTACAAAATAACTGGTAAACATTCAAAAGTAATAAGAATACCTTATGGAAGTAAACCATATACACCACAAGCTTCTTATCAAGCTTTAGTTGATGCTGGATACAAGATTTGGGACTGGGATTTGGATACAGAGGACTGGAGATCTAATTCTGCTCAAATCTTACAAAATGTGAAAAATCATGTTAAGAATAGAAAAGGTGAGGATAAAGACCAACTTGTAGTTTTAATGCATGAGAAAAAACAAAGTGCAGAAGCTTTAGATTCAGTTTTAAAATTCTTATCAGATGAAGGTTATGAATTTGCAGCAGTGGATCAAAATCAGATACCAAAAAATTATTGGTTGCGTAATTTAGAGTAGTTAAAATATAAGAGCATTAATTGATATTTTAGAAATTGAGAATAAAAATGAGTGAGGTGTAGATATATTGAATAAAAAACTTTATATAGGAATGGTCGGAATACTATCTTTAATGATGGTTGGTTGCAACAAAAGTTTGGCAAAAGTAAATGATGTGGAAATTACAAAAGAGCAATATCAAAAAACAAAAGCAGTTTTATCTGCTACTAATAGTTATATAAATGGGCAATCTTTAGATGAATTGGAAAAAACTTTGGATAAAAAAGGTAGAAATAAATTAGAAAATGTTATAATATCGTTTATGGTGGATAATGAACTTTTATATCAAGAGGCTAAGGATAAAGGATTAACTCCAACTAAAAGCGAAGTAGACTCAAAGTATCAAGAACTAGAAGATAATATGAATTTGAATACGAGTTACAAAGAAAAAATGGACAAAGCAGGTGTTGATAAAGCATACTTAAAACAAGAAATATCTAAAGATTTAGCCATAGATAAAAATAAGAAAGCCTTTGAAGATAGAATAAATGTAAGTGATGTGGATATGGAATCCTATTATACGAAACATAAAAAAGATTTTAATGTAGAAGAAGTAAATGCTTCTCAGATACTTATATCAACTTTAGATAAAAACAAAAAGGAAGTAAGCAAAGATAAGAAAGAAGCTTTAAAGAAAAAGGCAGATAACATATTAACTAAAATCAAAAATGGAGAAAGTTTTGAAGAATTGGCTAAAAAATATTCAGATGACAAAGCAACTGGAAAAAACGGAGGACAGCTAGGATATTTCACAAAAGAAGATAAAAATGCTGAGTTTACAAAAGAAGTGTTCAAATTAAAGAAAAATGAAGTTTCAAATGTATTTGAAACTAGTTATGGATATCATATAGTCAAAGTTACTGATAAAAGAGAAAGACAAAAAAGTTTTAATGAGTGTCAGAGTTTAATAAGAGAATCTATTTTAAATGAAAAGTATATTGAGCATATAAAGAAATTGAATGAAGATGCAAAAATAGACAGATAGAATCTCTAAAGACTCAATCCTAGCCTGTAATCGGAGGGAGATTTTACAGGAATGTTTAAGAGTTTAAAGAGAACGAAGGTTGAGAAATACATTATCGATAATAAAGACTCTTTTTATAGAATTGCATATAGTTATACAAAGAATGAAGAAGATGCCTTAGATGTGGTTCAAGAAGCCATGTATAAGGCTCTATATTCAGTGGAAAATATTAAAGAAGTAAATTATATAAAGACATGGTTTTATAAAATTTTAGTTAGAACTAGTATAGATTTTATTAGGAAAAACCGTAAATATAATAACATGACAGATATTGACCATATAGATGAAACTGGAGAATGTGATAAATATACTGATTTAGATTTAAAAAGAGCTTTAGAAGAATTACCTATTGAGTATAAATCTATTATAATATTAAGATTTTTTGAAGATTTAAAGATTGAAGAAGTGGCAATAATATTGGATGAAAATGTGAATACTGTTAAAACTAGGCTATATACTGCTTTAAAAAAACTAAAATTAAAAATTGAAGAGTAGGGATAAAAAGAATGACGAGCAAAGAAAGGTTAGATAAGTTAAAAGAGGAGTATCATAAAATTCCAATACCAAAGAAACTAGATACTATAATAAATCGTGAGAAAATAGAAAATATATATTATGAGAAAAATAAGAAAGTAAATAGATTAAGATTTAAAGTTGCAATAGCTTTTGCTTGTATGTTTACAGTATTAGTAAATATAAGTCCTGTATTTGCAGATAATTTCTCTAAGATACCTATAATTGGAGGAATAGTAGAAGTAATAACTATAAAAAATTATAGCTTAAAGAGTGAAAATTATGAAGCTAAGATTGATATTCCTAAGATACAAGGTTTAAAAGATAAAAACTTAGAAAAGCGTTTAAACAGTAGCTTTATGGAAGATGGAAAAAGGCTTTATGATGAATTTCAACAGAGGATGGAAAAGATAGAATTATCAAAGAATAAAGGACATAAGTCTTTAAGTTTGAGTTATAGTGTTAAAAATAATTCTAAAGATTTCCTCTCAATAGAAATGACAAAAAATGAGATAGAAGCATCATCTTATGTTAGTAAAATACATTATAATGTTGATAAGAAAAGACAAATAGTTTTGACTTTACCTATGCTTTTTAAGGATGATAAATATATAAAAGTTATTAGTGATAATATAAAAAAACAGATGAGAGAGCAGATGAAAAAGGACAATACAAAATCATATTTTATAGACCAAGAAAAAGATTTATCTGCTGAAGATTTTAAAACTATCAACAAATATCAAGATTTTTATATTAATAAAGATGGAAATCTTGTAATCAGTTTTGATGAATATGAAGTAGCACCTGGTTATATGGGAGCAGTAGAATTTGTAATACCATATAAAGTAATAAAAGATTTGTAAATTGAATAGTAGTTTATATATAAATACATTAAGGAGGTCAACATGAATACATGTAAAAAACTTAAAAAATCTATATTTAAAATTGCTATAGTTTCAACATGTTTATTAATATCATTAGTAAATATAAAACCTATATTTGCAAGTTCTTCTAATGAGACTCTAAACAATAATACAATAAAGGTTGTAGATGCTAAGAATCTCAATTTTAAGCAAGGTAATTATGAAGTGAAAATTAGTATTCCCAAAATAGAGGGTTTAAAAGATAAAGATTTAGAGAATAAATTAAATAATGAGTTTTTGCAAGATGGGAAAAAACTTTACAATCAATTTAAAAATGAAATGAAAAAAGAAAATAATAAAGGTCATAGATATTTAAATGCAAGTTATAATGTTAAAAACAATTCTAAGGACTTTTTATCCATAGAAATGAAAAAAGAAGAGATAGAAGCTTCTTCAACTGTAACTAAAAAGCACTATACTATTGATAAAAATAGAGAAATACTATTAAATTTGCCAATATTTTTTAAAGATAGTAGATATATAAGAGCTATAAGTGATAATATAAAAGAGCAGATGAGAAATCAGATTAAAAAGGATAATACAAAATCCTATTTTATTGACCAAGGAAAAGATTCACCAGTAAAGGATTTCGAATCTATAAATAAGTATCAAGATTTTTATATTAATAAAAGTGGAAACCTTGTAATTAGTTTTGATGAATATGAAGTAGCACCTGGTTATATGGGAGCAGTGGAGTTTGTAATGCCAAATAAGGTGATAAAAAACCTAAGATAGATATATAGAAGATTTTTAGATAGACTTGGTAAGGAGAATTATATGAATATATATGAACAAGCTATACAGTTAATAGAAAATAAGGAGGATTTTGCATTTGCTACTATAACCTCTCACTCAGGTTCAACACCACGTGAAACTGGAGCCATGATGATTGTAAAAAATGATGGTAAAATATTTGGTTCAGTAGGTGGAGGAAGTGTAGAAGCCACATGTATAAAACATGCACTTAATGTCATAAGAGATAGAAAATCAATGTTGTATAAATTTACTTTAAATAAATCTGATGTAGCAAAACTTGGAATGATATGTGGTGGCAATGGAGAGATACAAATAGATTTTATTGACAGTGAATTAGAGAGTAATATAGAAAGATTTAATAGAAGTTTAAAAGAGAATACAAGTAAAGCGTATATATTTGGGGCAGGTCATATCTCAAGAGATGTGGCTGTAATATTATCCCTTTTAGAATTTAGAACAGTAGTAATAGATGATAGAGAAGAATTTGCCAACTCTGAAAGATTTCCAGATTCAGAAGTAGTAGTTTTAGATTCTTTTGAAGATATACCAGATTTTTCAATTGATGAAAATAGTTATATAATTATTTTAACAAGGGGGCACTTATATGATTCAAGTGCTTTAGAATGGGCTCTTAAAAGAAATTCTGGGTATATTGGTATGATTGGAAGTAGAACCAAGATTGGGCTAACATATGAAAAACTTATGAAAAAAGGTTTCAAAAAGGAAGAACTTGAAAAAGTTCATGCTCCAATAGGTATAAAATTGGATGCTCAGACACCAGCTGAAATAGCTGTATGTATAGCTGCTGAACTTATAAATTGTAGAGCAAATAAGGAAAAAAGAAACTGATGAATACAGTAAGTAAAGACACTGACATTTTAAATATAACTTTTAGAGGTAATGAGATAAAGGTGATTTTGTTATATAAAGATAGAAAAAATATTTCTATAAAAATAGACTCATTTGGTAAAATAATTGTAACAAGTCCTCCTAAAATCTCTAAAAAAATAATAAAAGACATAATAATTGAAAAGGGAGACTGGATACTTAAAAAGTCTGAAAAATATAAGAACAGAGAAGAATCATACAGACAAAGAATGTTTATAAATGGCGAGAAATTTCTTTATTTAGGTAAAGAATACTATTTAGTTATAAAAGAAATGTTAGATGATTGTGTCTCAAAAAGTAACTGTACAATAAATCTTGATGAATCTCAAATAATTATTCAAACAAATGATACCAGTAAAGACTTTATTAGAACATCTTTGAAGGAATGGTATAAAACAGAAAGCCAAAGAATAGTTTTAGAGAGAATAGATTTTCTTAAATCAACTTGTGAAATAATGAAGCAATTGATTCCAAAAAGTGTTAAGGTAAAAGAGCAAAAAAAGAGATGGGGAAGTTGCACATCTCAAAAAAATATTTATATAAATTCAAAAATATCTATGGCAAGATTAGATGTAATTGATTATATAATAATACATGAATTTAGTCATTTAATACATATGAATCATTCTAAAAAATTTTATGATTTGGTAAAATCTATTATGCCAGATTATAGAGAAAAAGAAAATTGGCTAAAAATAAATGGATATAAAATAATAATATGAAAACGCTTATTCCAAAAGTTGTATTTAGAATATAGAAAACATATTATTGTGAAAAAAATAAATAATCTGAAAATTTTAAAAAAAGTCGTTGACATTATAAAAGATAGAGAATATAATCTATATTAACAACAAAACAGATAGAAAATATAAAATTAAAAAAATTAAAAGCGATGACAGAGACAATGATGCTAATGGTGTTATCCACAGAGAACCAATGTTGCTGAGAATTGGTGTTAACAGTAGTATAATTATCACTCTGGAGCTTTTGTACTGAATATTTTTAGTAAGTACAAACGTCTGCCAACGTTACATGGCTAAGGTTAAGGTAATCAATTACCCGACCTGAAAAAAGAGGGGTAGATGTATTTTTATATCTACAAATAAGGTGGTACCGCGGAATATAACTTTCGTCCTTATAAGTAATATTTATATTGCTTATAAAGATGAAAGTTTTTTTATTTTAAGCAATATAAAAAGTTCAATCCATATAAAATTAATAAAAAATAATAAAAATAAGGAGGAATTTTTATGGAAAATACTGTATATGCTAAATTAAACCAAGGGATAGATTCTTTTTTAAGAGTGGCTATGACTCTTAGAAGGAGAGAAGTTGATATACAATCAATAAGTATGACTGTAGATAACATGAATAATTCAGGAATAAAACTAATAGTAAATGAAGAAAAAACATCTCTAGATTGTGTTTTAAATCATATGAAGAAGCTACATGATATAAGAGAAATAACTGTTGAGAAAGTAAGACATTAATTAAATGTGTTCTATAAAAATAGAAACTAATGATAAATCTATTTATGTTAAAATGAAAAACTAAAGATAAATATTAAATTAGAAAAATCTTAGAATGAAAATACAAATATCATTGAATTTATTAGTTTTCCGCAATTTATAAAGACTGAAAATTCTAAAAATACAATTTTGAAATCATTTAAATTTAGAAATATAATCTGTTAAGTAGCATAAAATCAATGATAATGAGTATAAATTTCTAATAAAAATAAATATCATAAAAATGAGAGAAAGTATTGGGAGGAAATAAAGATGGCAAAGATGTATTATGAAAATGATGTAAATTTAGAGGTTTTAAAAAATAAAAAGGTTGCAGTTTTAGGTTATGGGAGCCAAGGACATGCACATGCACAAAATCTTAGAGATAATGGTGTAGATGTAGTAGTAGGACTTTATGATGGAAGTAAATCAGCACAAAAAGCAAGAGAAGATGGATTTGAAGTTAAAAGTGTAGCAGAAGCGACAAGAGAAAGTGATTTGACAATGTTACTAATGCCAGATGAAAAGCAAAAGAAAGTTTATGAAGAGAGTGTAAGGGATAACTTAAAAGAAGGTCAGACATTAGCATTTGCACATGGATTCAATATACATTATAACCAAGTACAACCACCAGAATTTGTTGATGTTGTAATGGTAGCTCCTAAAGGACCTGGTCACCTAGTTAGAAATGTATTTACAAAAGGAAGTGGAGTTCCTGCACTATTTGCGGTATATCAGGACTACACTAAAAAAGCTACAGAGACAGTTTTAGCATATGCAAAAGGTATTGGAGCAACAAGAGCAGGAGTTTTAGAAACTACTTTTAAAGAAGAAACAGAAACAGATTTATTTGGAGAACAGTCAGTACTTTGTGGTGGAATAAGTGAACTTATAAAATTAGGATATAAAACACTTGTAGATGCAGGATATCAAAAAGAAGTAGCATATTTTGAATGTCTACATGAAATGAAACTAATAGTTGACCTTATATATGAAGGTGGATTTGAAAGAATGAGATATAGCATAAGTGATACAGCAGAATATGGAGATTATGTATCTGGTAAAAGAGTAATAACTGATGCAGCAAAGCAAGGTATGCAAGAAGTTTTAGAAGATATACAAAATGGAAAATTTGCGAAGGCATGGATTAAAGAGAATGAAGAAGGTCGTGAAAACTTCCTTAAAACTAGAGAAGCAGAATATGCTACGGAAATAGCTGAGGTTGGAAGAAATCTAAGAAGTATGATGTCATTCTTAAAATAAATATATTAAATGGATTAGTTTGAGGGAAAGAGTGGTGCATGGTAGTGCGTATGAATGGAGCAAAAGTAATTTTAGAATGCTTGAAGAAAGAGGGAGTTGACACAGTATTTGGATATCCTGGTGGAGCAGTGATACCTCTTTATGATGCTCTATATGATTATCAAGATGAATTCAAACATATAAGGACATCTCATGAACAAGGTTTAGTTCATGCATCAGATGGGTATGCAAGAAGTACTAACACAGTGGGGGTTTGCTTTACAACATCTGGTCCAGGGGCAACAAATGCTATAACTGGAATAGCAACAGCTTTTATGGATTCGTCTCCTATGGTTGTGATTTCAGGGCAAGTACCAACAAGTTTATTAGGTAAAGATTCTTTTCAAGAAATTGATATAACAGGAGCGACCTTGTCTATGACAAAACATAATTATCTAGTTAGAAGTACCAAAGAATTGATTCCTACAATAAAGGAAGCTTTTAAGGTTGCAAATTCAGGAAGAAAAGGGCCTGTACTTGTAGATGTACCAAAGGATTTATTTTTGGCAGAAATGGATTTTAACGATGAGGATTATGATTCATGCCAAATAGATGATTATATGGATTATAAGAATGATTTTGATTTAGAGGATGAAATAAATATTAAACTTTTAAGTGATGCAATAGATATAATAAAAGATTCTAAAAGACCTATAATATATGCTGGTGGAGGTGTTAAGTCTTCAGATAGTGAGGAAATTCTTGAAAGATTTGCATCCAAAATAGATACACCTGTATTAAATACACTTATGGGACTTGGTAATATAGATAGAAAAAATGAGTTATCTCTTGGTATGGTTGGAATGCATGGAAGTAGAGAAAGTAATTTAGCTCTTTCTAATTCAGATTTGGTTATAGCTATAGGTGCAAGATTTAGTGATAGAGTAATAAGTAAAAGTTCTGAATTTGCTAAAAATGCAAAAGTAATACACATAGACATAGACCCATCTGAAATAAGTAAAAACATAAAATCAAATGTATCTCTAGTTGGAGATGTGAAATTTATTCTTAGCTTACTACTAGAGAAAGTGGATAGTAAGAATAATAGTCACTGGAAAGAAGAAATAAAGACTTTTAGAAAGAGTGAGGGTGTACAAGAAGGTGAATTTCATCCACAAAATATACTTAGAAAAATAAATGAGAAGTATGAAAAATTAGATAATCCTACTGTAGTGGTAACTGATGTTGGTCAGCATCAAATGTGGGCTGCTAAATACTGGGATTTTAAAGATAATAAAAGCTTTATAACATCAGCAGGACTAGGAACAATGGGCTTTGGTTTAGGTGCAGCTATAGGAACTAAAGTTGGTAATGTAGATAAAAATGTAGTTTTGGTTACTGGTGATGGAAGTTTTAGAATGAATTGTAATGAACTAGCTACAGTTTCAAACTATAATGTACCTATACTTATTTTATTGCTTAATAATAGAACACTAGGGATGGTAAGACAATGGCAGAAATTATTTTCTAATCAAAGATACTCTCAAACTGATATTGATGAAAATGTAGACTATGTTAAGCTTGTAAATGCCTATAATATTGATGGATATAAGGTATCTGATATGGAAGGGTTAGAGAAAGTTTTAGATATGATAGATTTTAATAAACCTATATTTTTGCAATGTGATATAGATAAGGATTATGATGTTTATCCTATTGTAGCTCCTAATGATGCATTAGAAAATTTAATATGTAACTAAGATTTATACTGAATATTGATAAAGTTTTTTATTGAAACTTTATTGATGTTCAGTTTTTTATTTAGGTGTAGATTTTTTGTCTTTGTAAATAAATTACTCAATGTATAACTAAGTATTTATTAAATCTTAATTATAGAACTTAGAATAAGATTGTATTTTAAGCAAATAATAAATTTGAATAATAATTTACGGAGGTATTCATATGTTTAAACATGATAAAGCGTTATTAAAAGAAGTAAAAGTAGAAAGACCAAATCCTCAATATGCTGTTTTGATGCAAGAACAATTAGGAGGAGGAAATGGAGAATTAAAGGCAGCAATGCAATATTTGGCTCAAAGTTTTAGAATAAAAGACCCTCAAATAAAAGATTTATTTCTTGATATAGCAGCAGAAGAGCTTAGTCATATGGAAATGGTTGCTCAAACTATAAATTTATTAAATGGTCATGATGTTGATTATAATGCAGTTGATACAGGTGAAATAGAGACTCATGTATTAACTGGATTATCACCAGTATTAATAAACTCATCAGGAGCTCCATGGACTGCTGATTATGTTACAGTTACAGGTGATTTAGTAGCTGATTTACTTTCAAATATAGCTTCAGAACAAAGAGCCAAGGTAGTTTATGAACACTTATATAGACAGATTGATGATAAACATGTAAAAGAAACAATAGATTTTTTACTTAACAGAGAAGAAGCACATAATGCTTTATTTAGAGATGCTTTAAATAAAGTCAAAGATACAGGTTCAAACAGAGATTTTGGGGTTACAGAAGATTCAAAGTTATATTTTGACTTATCAACTCCAGGACCAAATCATGATACTAAAATAGATATTAATCCTCCTTCTTTTGAAAAACCTTTAAAAAAATAATTTGATATTTTTCATGTTGTTTTGTTTTAGTAAATATATAAAAAATTATTTGCCTAGAAGAATTAAGTAGATAAAAATCTAAATATATGTAGTTAAGATGGGTATACACTTAATATAAGTGTATATCTATTTTTTTATTGCAAAACATATAATAAAACAATAATGAGGTGGTATTGTGGAAAATAATAAAAAACCTAATAATCTAATAAATGAAAAATCTCCATATCTTTTACAGCATGCGTACAATCCTATAAATTGGTATAGTTGGAATGGTGAAGCTTTTAGAAAAGCAAAAGAAGAAGATAAACCAATATTTTTAAGTGTAGGGTATTCAACATGTCATTGGTGTCATGTTATGGAAAAAGAATCTTTTGAAGATAAAGAAGTTGCTGAAATAATGAACAAAAACTTTATAGCAATAAAAGTAGATAAAGAAGAAAGACCTGATATAGATAGTGTATATATGACAGTTTGTCAAGCTATGACAGGCAGTGGCGGATGGCCAATGACTATAATAATGACACCAGATAAGAAACCTTTTTTTGCAGGAACATATTTCCCAAAGTATTCAAGATATAATAGGCCTGGTGTTATAGATTTATTAGAAAGTGTATCTGATAAATGGAATACAAACAAAGATATACTTATAAAATCTGGAGATGAAATAATAGAAGCTCTTAAAAATGATTTTGGAGTGAAAAATACAGATGGCGAGTTATCAAAAGAGATGTTAAAGTCATCTGTTAGGATATTTAAGGCTATCTATGATGAAAAGTATGGTGGTTTTGGAAATGCACCTAAATTTCCAAGTCCTCAAAACCTTATGTTTTTGATGAAATACTATAGTATAGAAAAAGATGAAGATGTATTAAAAATGGTGGAAAAAACTTTAGATGGAATGTATAGAGGAGGTTTGTTTGACCATATTGGATTTGGTTTTTCAAGATATTCAACTGATAAAAAATGGTTAGCACCTCATTTTGAGAAAATGTTATATGACAATGCCATGCTTACAATAGCGTATTTAGATGCATATAAAATAACAAAAAGAGAATTATATAAAGAAATTGCTATAAAGACTATAGATTATGTAATTAAAGAGATGCAAGATAAAGAAGGGGGTTTTTATTCAGCACAGGATGCTGATAGTGAAGGTGAAGAAGGAAAATTTTATACATTTAATCCTCTTGAAATAATTGATGTACTGGGTGAAGAAGATGGAAAGTTTTTTAATGATTATTTTGATATAACTAATGGTGGAAATTTTGAGGGTAAAAATATCCCAAATCTTATAAAAAACAAAGAATATGATAGATATAATGAAAAAATAGCTAATCTTAGTAAAAAGGTATTTGAATATAGAAAAGAAAGAACATCTTTGCATAAAGATGATAAGATACTTACTTCATGGAATGCATTGATGATAGTAGCTTTGGCAAAGGCTTATAATACACTAAAAAATGGTGTGTACTTAGAGTATTCAAATAAATGCCTTGATTTTATAAATGACAATCTTGTAAATGAGTCAGGTAGATTGTTAGCTAGATATAGAGAAGGAAGTTCTGCTTATTTAGCTTATTTAGATGATTATGCTTTTTTAATATGGGCATATATAGAGCTTTATGATTCAACATTTGACATGAGATATTTAGAAAAGGCGTTGAATTTAAATGAAAGCTGTATTGACCTTTTCTGGGATTATGAAAAAAGTGGATTCTATATATATGGTAAGGATAGTGAAAATTTAATAGCAAGACCAAAAGATTTGTATGATGGTGCTATTCCATCAGGAAATTCTGTTCAATTATACAATCTTATAAGACTTGCAAAGATTACTGGTGATAGTAAACTTGAAGAAATATCGTATAAACAATTAAAACTATATGTAGATAATGTGAAAAATTCTCCAACTGGGTATAGTTTCTATATGCTTTCATTGATGTATGAACTTTATCCTACCAAAGAAATTATATGTATTTTAAAAGAAGACTCTGATTTGATTGGATTTAAAGAATTAATAAGTAAAAATTTTATACCAAATGCAACTTTTTTAGTAAAGAAATACAATGAAGAAAATGCCAAGATAGATTTTTTAAAGGATTATAAATTAAAGAATAATAAGACTACTTATTATGTGTGTCAAAACAATAGCTGTAGCCAACCATTTAATGATTTACAAAAACTAAATGATATGCTTTTAAGAGTACAATAACTACAAGAAAAGAACTCTATATTTATACTTAATATAGAGTTCTTTTCTTATAACTAACAAATATCACTTTAATCATTTTGTTAGTAGTATTGAGAAATTAAAATTTTTATTTTTTAAAAATTAATTTTAAATTTATATACCTTTATAAATATTATAATATTAGTAAGTTTTGTTTATCTCATTTCTTCTTCTTGAAAACTCTTCAAGTAGTTCAGATTTGATTTTATCTAGTTCTTCATCTTCCATAAAATTAGCATCTTCTTCAAATCCATCTTGTTCTTCACCATTAAAACGGTACATTTTTTTTAGTAAACTCCATAAAGTTTCCAGTTCATCTTTACTAAATTCATGAAACACATCAGCCATAAAATTTATTCCAATTTTACTACATGTTATCATAACTTCTCTTCCTAAGTCTGTAATTTTAACATTAATAGCTCTTTTATCATGAGGACTTGGAACTACTTTAACATATCCACTTTTTTCAAGATTAGAAACTAGTCTGTTTATGTTTTGTTTACTTGTACCCATTTTTCTTGCGATATTATTTAATGTTGTTTCTTCTTCTGGTAAATGGAGAATAGATAAAATAGTCATATACTGTCTTGAAGTAAGTATACCAAAATATTTATCTCCTTCTATTTGTATTTTGTTTGTAAGGGTAAAGAGAGTAGCATAAGTTTGATTCATTAGAAAGAGTTCTTTTAATTCATTTGAATAATCCATGAAATATCTCCTTTATCTTTGGATTGTATTTTAACGAAAACAGAATATCATGAATTGATTCTAATGTCAATATGATGTCCAAGTATATCTAGGTATTATTTTTTATATTAAGATTTAAGTTGTTAAATTATTATATAACTTTGTATAGTCATTTGTATCAATGGTTAGTAAATCATAAAGTATATAGAAAGATTTTGACTTGAAAATACTTGTAATATAATATATAAGTTAATATACTGAATAAAATCAATCTGGAGGGATAATTATGAAGTGTACAAACTTTACTTTCAAAGGAGAGGAAGATTTAGATATATATACATACAAATGGGAAGATAAAAATATAAACAATCCAAAAGCTGTTATCCAAATTTCACATGGAATGGCTGAAACAGCACAAAGGTATGAGCCTTTTGCTAAAGAACTTACTAAAAATGGCTATATAGTATATATTAACGACCATAGAGGTCATGGAAAGACTGCGAAGACAATAGAAAATGTTGGTCATTTAGCTGAAAAAGAAGGATTTAGATGTCTTGTAGAAGATATGCACACTTTAACAAATATTATAAAAAAGGAAAATGGGAATTTACCAATTTATTTATTTGGACATAGTATGGGTTCGTTTGCAAGTCAAAGATACATAATGGATTACCATGATAATTTGTCTGGTCTTATACTATGCGGTTCAAATGGAAAACAAGGGATTATCTTAAATTTTGCCCATATGATAATTAATCACGAAATTAAAAAACATGGAAGAAATTCAAGAAGTAATAAAATAAATGATTTGATATTTGGTGGAGAAATCATAAAAAGAAATAAAAACTCTAAATTTGATTGGCTGAGTAGAGATAGAGAACAAGTTGAGAAATATATAAATGACCCATTTTGTGGAGTAGTGTGTAGTTGTGGTTTTTTTTATGATTTGATTCAAGGATTAAAAGAAATTGAGGATAAGCAAAATCTAAAAAAAATACCTCTTGATATTCCTATTTATATAATATCTGGTGATAAAGACCCTATAGGAAAAAATGGAAAGGGAGTATTAAGATTGAGGGACAGATATATAAATTTAGGGGTAAAAGATGTATCTTGTAAGCTTTACAAAGATGGAAGACATGAATTATTAAATGAGATAAATAAGGAAGAAGTATTTGAGGACATAATCTGTTGGCTAAATAATAAAATAGACAGATTGTAATAAAGAAATGTATATAATGTAATATTAGTCTTATAGTATTAGCTCTATAAATGATTTATTTATATTAAATGTGCTCTTTATGATAATGACACTTATAGTATAAATAAGTGTGATTACAAATAGGTTATTAATAGCAAGTATTATTATCATTAGATGTGGAATCTACTTTAAGTCAATGAAAGAAAATTTTAGACTAAAATATAACCAATGGTTAAATTATGAACATTTTATTAACTTTGCCTCGATTTACTAGTAAATACTTTTTTTATATACTTAAATTACAACAGATGTACTAGGGAGGTATATATGCAAATTAAAATAGGTAAAGTCATACAAACTCTTAGGAAAGAAAGAAATCTAACTCAAGAGCAATTGGCAAAATTTATAGGGGTTTCAACACCAGCAGTATCAAAATGGGAAAGTGGAAATTCTTATCCTGATATAGAATTATTACCACTATTAGCAGATTTTTTTAATGTATCTATTGATAAGCTTATGAATTATAAGATTGATTTAAGTGAAGAAGAAGTAATGAAAATTTATCAAGAATTAGAAGCAGTTTTTGCTGGGATTGAAATTGATTTATCAACAGAAGAACCAAAAGAAGAATGTAAAGAAGACTTAGAATCTGTGAAAAAACTTTCTAATATGTACATAGATAAGTATCCTAAATGTTATTTATTAAAATTAAAGATATGCTCACTGTACCAGATGTATTCATATAAATTTGGTAAGAATGAGTTGAACAACAAAGTAAAAGAAACAACAAATATTCTTGAAGATATAGTAAGAAATACAGATGATATTCAAATTAAAGAAACAGCACTCATTATATTATCAAATGCATATTATATGTTGGAAGATTATAAAAAGGCAGAGTTGTACTTAAGTATGATACATGAACCAATAGGAGATACAAGTGTCAATTTAGCTATGATATATTTAAATCAAAATAGGTTGGAAGAAGCAGAAATATTGCTTCAAAATAAATTGTTCACTAATGTATTCAATGTAAGTATGGATTGTAAAGGAATAATTAATATATACAAATATCAATATAAGGAATTAAAGCAAAAATTGGAGGATGGAGATTCTAATAAAAAAGTAATAGAGAAAGAAATGGAATATATAAAAGATAAGTTACTAGGGTATGCAAACTTTTCTTTAGAAATAAAAAAAATACTTAGTGAAGATAAAGGTGCATTTTTTAATATATATATGGATTATATGGAATTATCTTTAACGTTTTTATTTTTTAATATGAAAGAAGAAGCTAAAGAAGCTTTATATAGTTTAAAAGAAATATTAGAGAAATATCCCATACATGAAAATTTGGATGTTAGCCAAATGAGATTTTTTGATAAAGTAAAATCTAAAAATTCCTATACTTTTAATATATATACGAATCTGTTAATTGTGTTTAGTGATGAGAGTTATAATGAACTTAGAGACGAGCCAATTTTTGAGTCTGTAATTGAAAATCTTTTGGAATTAGAGAAATTGTTAAAAGATAAATAATAAATAAAAATTTAATATAAGACTTAAAGATTACTTAAGTTAAAGGGAGATGTTTCAACATAAAAATTTGAATTATCTCCTTTATTGTGCGAAAATAGAAAAGAATTTCATAATATAGTCCAATTTATGGAATAATTCTTTTGTTCAAGGAAAAGGAATCTTTTATTTTATAACATTAATTAATATTAAAAAAGCAGCTAATTATAGTGAATCAACTGCTTTATATAATTGTTACGATATTTTGCAAAGTTCAATAGAGAGGGACTGTATCTAGAAATTCATTACATGGTTCCCTAAGTATTGATTAAACTTATCATATTCCATTTTAGATAGAATTTCTGGATAAGACATTACAACTAGATTATGACCACTAAATTTATCTTGGTATGGTGGATGAATATGTTCATAATCATTTGTCTTATATTTTACTCTCTCATAGAAAGCCTTACGTTTGATTGAAATATCATCAATAGGAGGGTCAATTTCTAGAATAACAGTTTTTCCTCTTTTATTTAGAAGTTCCAATGTTCTTTGCCCATACATATTATTACGCATTTCTGGAAAAATACAAAAATGCTCTACATAAATAAAGCTTTCTGTTTCCCAACACAAAATTATGCCAACAAACTTGTCTTTATCATAAATTAAATTGAATTGATATTCTTCATTTTCCATAATTTCTGATTGCAAAGAAGACTTTCTCTGCTCATGAAATGGGAAACTAGTTTTATATAATTCCATAGCTTTATAGTATAATCTATCTTTACTGGTTCTTAAACGTTCAAATTTCATTTTGTTCCTCCCAATCATAAAAATTTCTAATCTGCATATGAATTCATTTTATCATAGTCAATATTGGTATACAATGTGTTTTAATTTGTGTACCATCTTTCTGTTTTGTTTCCTCTATGTCCATCTTTTTTAGGATGAAAGATAAATTGTTTATGATATTATTTCAAATTATTATATTAATCACTGATTATTTGAAAATAGTATGTGTGATGGCTTTTAAACTGTCTAAAAATGATTTTAATGATTTTAGAAGTTACAAAAAAGTTACATAAATTTTGAAAGCTATAATATACATATATAATATAAGATTAAATATGTAATGAATAATACTAATTTGAAGTTTGAATAGGGAAGGAGATTATTATGGAGAAAAGAGAAAAGAGGATAATAATATCATCTTTATTGAGTGTATCAATTTTGCTGAGTTTGGTAAGTATTTATTCTATATTAAATAAAGAAGATATAAGTTTAATAGTTAAAGGTCAAGAGCAAAAAGTCTCTTCATTTAAAAAAACAGTTGAAGAACTCTTGGATGAACAGGGTATTAAGTATAATTCTGAAGATAAAATTAATCCAAGTTTAGATACAGAATTAAAAGATGATATGAAAATAAAAGTTGTAAAAGTAACTAATAATCAAAAAGAAGAAATTGAAAAGATTCCATTTGAGACAAAGCATGTGAATGATAGTAATTTATTAAAAGGAAAATCTAAGGTCTATCAAGAAGGAAAAGAAGGAGAAAAAAAACTAGTCTATAAATTAACTTACCATGATGGAAAGTTAGTCAAAAAAATCTTATCAAAAGAATTAATATCTAAGGAGCCAACTACAAAAATTATAAAATATGGAACTAAAGAAAAAGTATTGATTGCATCAAGAGGAGCAAATATAAGAGGTGGAAAACATATGAAAGTGGTTGCTACTGCATATGCAGGAGATACAATAACATCAACTGGAACGACTCCAAGATGGGGTGTTATTGCAGTCGACCCTAGTATAATACCATATGGAACAAAAGTATATATACCTAAATTGGGTATGACTTTTGTAGCAGAAGATTGTGGAGGTGCAATTAAAGGTAATAGAATAGATATTTTTATGAATAGTGAAGGAAGTGCATCAAATTGGGGAAGAAAGAGTATAGATATATATCTACATTAAATTAGTAACTATAATAACTTTACTTGAAAGATAAAAAAGTATAAAATATGAATTAACTAAACTGTTAGATTATTCTTGAAACATAAAAATATATCTAAGGGGGGATAAGATGAAAATAGTCTGCTTAGGAGACAGTTTAACATATGGGTTTGGAGTATCACGAAGTAATTCATGGACAAACATTGTGAATAAAGAGACTCGATTAGAAATAATAAATAAGGGTATAAATGGTGATACAACAAGTGGTATGTTAGTTAGATTTAATGAAGATGTTGTAAAAAATTCTCCTGATATAGTTTTTATAATGGGTGGTACCAATGATTTGATTGTTGGAGCAGGAAATGAAGTTATTAATTCTAATATAATGGCTATGGTGCATCAAGCATATTCAAAAAATATCATACCTATAATAGGTATACCATTGAAACCAGATATTCCAAATGTTAGAGAAGATTGGAGTCGTTTTACTGATTTTAATCTAGTATCCAAAAAGTTAGAATTATATAATTGTTGGGTAAAAAAGTTTAGTGTAACATTTAATACTGAGTTTGTAGATTTTTATTCGAGATATAATAAGTGCATGGAACAAAAAGGATATAAAAACTTGTATTTTGATGGATTACATCCAACAAAAGAAGGTCATAGAATAATGGCAGATATATTTATTAGCTCAGTTAATAAATATACAGAAGAAGTATAATTATATAAAAGATATTTGTTTATACAATTATAATAAATACATAAGATAGGGAGGATTTTATTATGGATTATAGGAAAACTTATGAAGAGTGGGTAAAAAGTTCATATTTTGATGAAGATACAAAGATAGAATTAGATAAGATAAAAGGTAATGAAAAAGAAATAGAAGATAGATTTTATAAGGACTTAGAATTTGGTACTGCTGGTCTTAGGGGTATAATCGAAGCAGGTACAAATAGAATAAACAAATATACAGTTAGAAGAGCTACTTTTGGATTGGCTAACTATATATTAGAAAATACGACAGCTGAAGAAAAAAATAGAGGAGTAGTGATAGCTCATGATAATAGACACAAGTCTAGAGAATTCTGTATAGAGTCTGCAAATACTTTGGCAGCATGTGGTATAAAAGCATATATATTTGATAGTTTAAGAACCACTCCAGAATTATCTTTTGCAGTTAGAAATCTAAATGCAATAGCGGGTATAGTTATAACAGCCAGTCATAATCCTCCTGAATATAATGGATATAAGGTATACTGGGAAGATGGGGCACAAGTTATGCCAGATATAGCAAATGCAATAACTGAGAAAGTAAATAGTATACATGATTACAGTATAATACCAACTTTAAGTGAAGATAATAAACATTTAGTTATTTTATTGGATGAATCACAGGATACTGAATTTATAGAAGCAGTAAAGAGTCAAATTATAAGAACAGACTTAGTTAAAAATGTAGGTAAAACTTTTAAAATAGTTTATACACCTCTTTGTGGAACAGGTAATATACCAATAAGAAGAGCATTAAAAGAAGTTGGATTTGAAAATATAATTGTAGTTCCAGAAGAAGAAAATCCAGACCCAAATTTTGCAGGTCTTGATTATCCAAATCCAGAAGAGAAAAAAGCTTTAAATAGAGGAATATTACTTGCAAAAGAAAAAGGAGCAGACCTTGTAATAGCAACTGACCCAGACTGCGATAGAGTGGGTGTAGCTGTAAAAACTACCACAGGAGAGTATGCTCTACTTACAGGTAATCAAATCGGTGGTATGTTGACACATTATATAATAGAAGGTTTAAAAGAAAATAATAAATTAAAAGAAAATTCTACAATGATAAAAACTATAGTTACATCAGAGTTTGGAGCAGATATAGCCAAAGCCAATAATGTTGATGTGTTAAATGTTCTTACAGGTTTTAAGTTTATTGGTGAGAAAATAAAACTATTTGAACAAAATAAAGACAGAAATTATGTATTTGGATATGAAGAAAGTTATGGTTATTTAGTTGGTACTCATGCGAGAGATAAAGATGGAGTAGTTTCTTCATTATTAATATCTGAAATGGCAGCATTTTACTATTCAAAAGGTATGAGTTTATATGAGGGTCTAATAGAACTTTATAAGAAATATGGATTTTTTAAAGAGCAGACTATATCTTTGACTTTAAAGGGTATAGAAGGAGTAGAAAAGATAAAAGAAATAATATCTTACTTTAGAGAAAATCAAATTGATTATATAAATGATATCAAAGTAGTGGATAAAAAAGATTATAAAAAAGGTATAGATAATCTTCCTAAGTCTGACGTTTTAAAATACTTCTTGGAAGATGAATCTTGGGTAGCAATACGACCATCTGGAACAGAGCCAAAACTTAAATTCTACATAGCTGTAAAAGGAGCTAGTAAGGTTGAAGCAGATGAAAAACTAAGTGGTCTAAAAGAATATATAGATATTATGGTTGAAAAATTAAAATAAAAGATGTTTAACTATCTTATAAGATAGTTTTATGATAATATTTATTTAGCTGAAAATTATAATTTACTTTCATTGATTAGAATATAGAAATGTTAGTAGAATTGTTATTTTCAGCTTTTATTTATGTTATTTTTACTTAAATAATTATATTATGGTATGAATCTGAGTATAATTAATATTGTATAATGAAATTAATTTGAGAGAAAAGGGGATATTTATGTTTGGGATAGATAAAAAATTGATTGAATATATAGTTGCAAAATCTAATTACAGTGAATTAAGTTCAAAGTCAGCAGAAGTATCTTTTTTCTTGATGCTGTCTATATTTCCTTTTTTAATATTTACTATAAGTTCTATAGCATATATACCAGTTCTTCATTTAAATAAATATATAGAACTTTTTAGAAATATGATGCCAGAAAGTGCTTTTGATGTATTATCTTCAATTATAGTTTCTGCAATAGATAATAGAAGTTTAAATTTTTTAGCTGTTAGTTTTGGACTTACTATGTGGACATTTTCAAGAGCAGTAAAAGCTCTTATTAAAGGGATGAATAGAGCGTATAAAGTTAAAGAAACTAGGTCTTTTTTTAAAATCCTATCTATATCATTTTTATTTACAATTATGCTTTTAGTGTTAATTTTTTTATCTATGATATTTCTGGTTTATGGAGAGAAAATAGGTTATTTTATTTTTAATTTTATAGGATTAGATAAGATATTTATAAGGATATGGGATATTTTAAGATACTCTGTAGGTATTTTAACAATAATAGTTATATTTACAGCTTTGTATAAATATACACCAAATAAAAAGTTGACTCTTAAAGAATCTGCACCAGGTGCTATTTTTGCTACATTTTCTTGGTTTTTAGTGTCATTTTTGTACTCTTATTATACAAATTATTATGCTAACTATGAAGTAATCTATGGAAGTATAGCTGAAATAATTGTACTTATGACGTGGATGTATTTTAGCAGTTGGTCTATTGTTATAGGCTATGAAGTAAATTCAAGACTGTATTTTAGAAAGATAAGAAATGAAAGTTTAAAGTAAACTTTAAAAAAAGAAACATTGTTTAATATAACAAATGTAAATTTTGTAAAAACGTTTTCTAAAAATAATTTACATTTGTTATTACATATGATAATATTGAATCAAGATATTAATAGGGAGATGGTTCAATGTTATCAACTACTACATGGAAAAAAATGTTGATAAGTGCGGCGGAAATATTAAAAGAAAATAAGATATATTTATGTGAATTAGATAGTGTAGTTGGAGATGGTGACCATGGGGTTACTATAGATAGAATAGCAGATTGTATGAAAAAAAGAGCATTAGAAGAAAATAAAAATGATAGCATAAAATCAATTAATGAAGATTTAAGTACTTTATGTATGAATGTAAATGGTGGTTCAGCAGGACCTTTATGGGGGACTATATTTGAGGGAATGGCTGAAGGAATAGATGATAAAGATGAACTTGAAATAGAAGAAATAAAAGGTATGTTTAATGAAGCAAGAGAAAATTTATCTCTTATTTCTACTGCTAAAATAGGTCAAAAAACTTTAGTAGATGCATTATATCCAGCTATAGATGCTATTTATAATGTACAGAGTAATGACATAGTAGATATCTTTAGATTAGCTTATGAAAAAGCAGTAGAAGGTGCTGAGAATACTAAAACTTACATAGCAAAATTTGGACGAGCAAAAAGTATAGGAGAAAGAAGTCTAGGACATATGGACCCAGGTGCTGTTTCTATATCACTGATGTTTAAAGGTTTATATAACGCATTATAAATTAGATTAACAAATTAAATAATAAATATAACAAGTTTAATAGGGGGAATTTATCATGCCAATGAAAAAATTTATTAACCAGTCAGAAGATTTAACTAGAGAAGTTTTAGAAGGTTTAGAACTTGCAAATCCAGACTTACTGAGAGTTACAGATTCCAATTTAGTAATAAATAAAAAATTAGAAGAAGCAGAAAGAGTAACAATAGTCACTCTAGGTGGAGCAGGTCATGAACCAGCATTGAGTGGATTTGTTGGTGATGGAATGGTCGACATAGCTGTAGTTGGAGATGTATTTGCAGCTCCAGGTCCAAATTCCTGTTTAGAAGCTATAAAAATGGCTGACAGAGGCAAAGGTGTACTGTTTGTAGTCCTTAATCATGCAGGAGATATGTTGACAGGAAATCTTGTTATGAAACAAGTTAAAAAAGAAGGACTTAATGTTAAAAAAGTTGTTACTCAAGAAGATATAGCAAATGCACCAAGAGAAAATAGTGATGATAGAAGAGGTTTGGTTGGTTGTATACCTTTATATAAAATAGCTGCAGGAGCTGCTAAAGAAGGAAAATCTTTAGATGAAGTTGCAGAAATAGCACAAAAATTTGCTGATAATATGGCGACTATAGCTGTTGCATGTAAGGGAGCTACTCATCCTTCTACAGGAATGGTTATTTCTGAGCTTGCAGAAAATGAGATGGAAATAGGAATGGGGCAACATGGAGAAGGTGGAGGTGGACGTATGGAAATGAAGTCTGCTGATGAAACTGCTGAAATAATGACACAAGCTTTGATTAAAGATTTAGACATTAAAGATGGGGAAAAAGTCATGTTAATAGTTAATGGCTCAGGAGCTACTACTTTGATGGAAATGCTAATAGTGTATAGAAAATGTCATAAAATATTGCAAGAAAAAAATATAGAAGTACTTTCAAATCATGTTGGAGAGCTTTTAACTACTCAAGAAACAGCTGGATTCCAACTATTTATAGCTAGAATGAATGAGGAATTGTTAAGATATTTCAATTCACCATGTAATACACCTTACTTTAAAAAAAATTAGATTGAATTAAAGGGAGATAAAAAATGGCAGATAAAGATGGAATAATACTACCAAAAGATTATGGAGTAGGTATAAAGCCTCCAGAACAAAGTTTTTATTTAAAAGGAATGGATAATGTGGATTGGGGAATGAAAAATAGATTGTCAAAAATATTCAATCCTAAAACAGGAAAATCACTTATGTTAGCCTTTGACCATGGGTATATCATGGGTCCTACTCAAGGGTTAGAGAGATTAGACCTTTCAATACCTGACCTTATAGAAGATGCAGACTGTCTTATGGCTACAAGAGGAGCTTTGAGAACATGTATAAGTCCAATTCAGGATAAGGCTATAGCACTTAGATGTTCAGCAGGAAGTTCAGTGCTTAGAGAAGATATGAGTAGGGAAGTAATTGGAGTTGATATAGAAGATGCTATAAGAATGAATGCATCTTGTCTAGCTATACAGACATTTATGGGTGCTGAAGGCGAATGTAAAGCTATAGAAAATTTAGTTAAAACAATAGATATGGGAAATAGATATTCTATACCTGTTTTGGGTGTTGTTGCAGTAGGTAAAGAAATGGAAAGAACAGCAAAATACTTCCTGTTAGCCACTAGGATGCTAGCTGAATTTGGAGCAAGTATAGTAAAAAGCTACTACTGTGAAGATTTTGAGAAAATAACAGCTGCTTGTCCAGTACCTATAGTTATAGCAGGAGGAAAAAAAGTCCCAGAAAAGGAAGCATTAGAGATGGCTTATAGAGCTATAAACGAAGGTGCAGCAGGTGTTGATATGGGAAGAAATGTATTCCAATCAGAAAGTCCAAAAGCAATGATAAAAGCAATAAAAGCTATTGTTCACGAGAACAATACACCAGAACAAGCATATAAGTTATTTGAAGAATTAAAGAAGGAGTATAAGTAATATATACTAAGTTAAGTATATAAATATCAATGTAATACATAAATTTCAATATATTGGAGGTAAATTTATGGAATTTGTACATATAGGTGTCATAACAGACAAACCACAAGAACATGAGGAATTTAATGAAGAATTAAAGGTTTATATAACAGACCCAAAATATACAGAGTTTAAATATGAATACTTGAGATTTGTCGAAGGAAGTCCACTTCCAGAAATAATGCAAAAGAATCCTCATGTTGCATATAAAGTAAAAAATATGGATAAATACTTGAGTGAGAATGAAGTAATTGTAGAACCTTTTAATGTAGGAGATAACTTGAAATGTGCATTTATAATTAATGGTGGTTTTATAATTGAATTAATGCAAGAATGTTGATATTTAAGCTAAAAAGTCTAGGATTTTTCTAGACTTTTTTTATTATTAATACAACTTGACAAAATTTATTTAATGATATAATTTTAATTTATAATCAACTTTGAAAGGATGAAAATATGACTATTGATAATGAAATGTTGAAATTAGTAGAAGTATCAAAAATGTATTATGAAGAAAATAAAACTCAAGCAGAAATTGCAAAAATCTTAGGTGTATCAAGACCCTTAGTAAGTAAGATGTTAAATAGAGCAAAAGAGATTGGAATAGTAAAAATAGAAATTAGAGAATTGTTTTCTAGTAATGATTTATTGATGAATCAAATAAAAGATATTTTTAGTATTAAAGGTGGGTTAATAGTTCCTGAAGCTAAAACTGAATATATAACTCAACAAACTATACTAAGTCATGGAATAAAGTACATAAAAGAAGAATTAAATAAGGTCAGTAATGTAGGAATAGGGTGGGGTTATATTATAGGTAATATAATGGAAGAAATGCAAAAGAATGATGATAATTGTATTTTTAAAGGAGAGGTATATCCATTAGTTGGGATGGCAAATATACCAAACAAAGGATATCATCCTAATGAGTTAATATCTGTATTTTCAAATAGTACAGGATTTAGTCCTGTATTTTTATATGCGCCTGCATTCCCAACTAGTAGTGAAGAAAGAGATATATATTTGAAAACTGAAAATTATCAAAGTATGGAGAAAAAATGGGATAATATTGACACAATAATTTTATCCATAGATAATTACCCACAGGTACCAGACCAAGCTACTGCAATTAGATTTGGGAAAAAGCTTACAAAAGAGAAGGCAGTAGGTTCATTTTTATCTTATTATTTTAATAAGTATGGGGAAATAATTAAAAGTGATAATGACTATGTTATACAAATACCTCTTGAAAAATTAAAAAAAGCAAAAAAGGTTATAGCCATATGTTCAGATTCTAGTGTAAGTGCAATAACAGGTGCATTGAAGACTGGATACATAACACACATAATAACTGATGAGAAAAAAGCGACACAAATAATTATAAACAAATAATAAATTACATAAAATTAAATTTATTTACAAGAAAATCTTATAAAATATGTTATAATTAATAGAAAATTGTCATATAATTACTTAAAGAGTACTATTGTAAATAACATTGAGAGGTAGTGGTTAGGATATGGATACCCATAATAAATATGTAAATTTTATAAAAAATATACCTGTTCCTTTTTTATATTGTAAAGTTATAAAGGAACAAGAAAATATAGAGTATCGAGTAGAATATATAAGTAAAGGTATGGGGAAAATATTAAAATTAGAAGAAGGACTTTGTGACGAAAATATATTAGATTTATTACCTGTATTTAAAGCCAAGAAATATTTTAATGAGTTATTTTCAGATAATGTAAACTGTGTAAAAAGATATATACCAACACTTAAAAATTGGATAAACATAAAAAAACAAATAATAGGAGAATCACATATAATTTTGTATTTTTGCAAGATTGTATTTGATTACAGACAAGTAATCGATTCTTTTAATAAAAAAGAAAAAATAGCCTATATAAAAGATGAAGAAGGCATATACATAGATTGTAGCGAAAATTTAGTTCCAATATTAAATAATAATATTAAAACAACAAAAGATATATTTGGGAAGAATGATGTAGAAGTATGGGGAGAAAGCACCGGAAAATTATTTAGGAATGATTATATAGAAGGTGTATCGAGTAAAAAAAGATTTTTACAAAATCTATTTGAATACAAAGAAACATTCTTCATGGTTGAAAAATATTTTTTGTATGATGAAGATGAACTTTTGGGAACTATAGGAATAATAGATAATATAATATATAGTGGAAATAGTAACAAAAACTATAATTCAAAAAACTTAATGAAGATGATTGAACATTCAATTCCAGAGAATATGTTTTATAAAGATGTGTATGGAAATTACATTGGATTTAATTCAGGTTTTTTAAATTTAGCTTGTATGAATAAAGAAGAATTATTAGGAAAGAATAGTTATAAAATATCAACAGAAGAATCTTTAATAGATATGATACTTAAAAGTGATAAAGATGTAGTTGAAAATAAAAAGGTGGTTACATTCGAATCAAATATAAGTATGAACAATGAAAATAAGTGTATTGAGATTACAAAAAGACCATTTTTTGATAGTTATGGAAGTGTTATTGGAATAATTGGAACAGCAAGAGATATAAGCAGAAGAAAAAAATTAGAAGAAGAAATGGATAAAAACAAAATGGAGTTCTTTGCAAATTTGTCTCATGAACTTAGAACCCCCATAAATTTAATCTCGTCTTCATTACAATTAATAGAAAGAAAAGAAGCAGATTTAATAGAATCAAATGATACTTTAAAAAGAAATCTAGGTATGATAAAACAGAATGGAAATAGAATATTAAGATTGGTTAATAATTTTATAGACTTTACAAAAATGCAGTCAGGATATTTAGATTTCAAACCAGAAGAATCCGATATAATTTCATTTATAGAGGATATATGTATGTCTGTAGCTGATTTCGCAAGTCAAAATAACATACAACTTACATTTGATACAGAAATAGAAGAATTTACTATGTTATTTGATTCAGAAAAATTGGAAAGAATAATATTAAATTTGCTTTCTAATGGAATTAAGTATAATAAAGAAAATGGAGAGATAAATATATTTCTATGTGTGAAAGATGATATGTTTAAAATGAAAATATCTGACAGTGGAATAGGTATACCAAAAGAAAAAATAGATAAGATATTTAATAGATTTGAACAAATTGATAATGAACTTTCTTATAGGGTTAAAGGAAGTGGAATTGGCCTTTCATTAGTGAAATCTTTAGTTGAATTACATGATGGAAGTATATGTTTAAAGAGTCAACTTGGGATTGGAAGTGAATTTATTGTTTCATTGCCAATTAGAAGAGAAAATAATACTGAAAAATGCAATTATAAAAGAGAAGTTAGCGATGAACTAAGTAAAAAATTAGAAATAGAATTTTCGGATTTATAATTTAAGTGTAAATAGATAAAATTTTAAAAAACTATTGACAATTGTTTTAGAAGGGTTTAAAATAAATTACAACATAATAAATAAAAAGCGATGAATAGGAAGAGTAAATCTAATTCGATTGCCAGAGAGAAGAGTCCATCGGCTGAAAGACTTTTTAAATTAGAGAGATTGAAAACTACCTAGGAGCTACTTTCTGAAGTTATCTATATTAATAGATTTTAGTAAGAATAGTCGTTAACTGCGTTAAAGTGTAAAGTGAGTTTTCATAATATATGAAAATTAAGTTAGGTGGAACCGCGGGAATAATACTCTCGTCCTTATGTTATAAGGATGGGAGTTTTTTGTTATTTAAAAATATAAATAGTAATTATAATAATCATAAAAAATATAAAAGCGATGAATAGGAAGAGTAGATTTAGTTCGACTATCAGAGAGGAAAGTTCAAAGGCTGAAAGACTTTCTAAGTTTGAAAAATTGAAAACTACCTAGGAGCTGTGGTCTGAAGTTACCTTGAAAGGTTTTAGTAAGATTAACCGTTAACTGCGTTAAAGTATAAAGTGGATTTTATCAATAAATGATGAAATCAAATTGGGTGGAACCGCGAGCATAGACTCGTCCCTTTATCTAGGGATGAGTCTATTTTTATTGCAATAAAAGATTGAAAATAAAAAAAAATCGGAAAATTATAAATTTTAGGAGGATAATAAAATGGAGAATAAAGTGAAAATTGGAGTACTAGGATATGGAACTGTAGGAAGTGGACTTATAGATATAATAGATAATAATAAAGAAAAAAGAAATATAGAAATAGTTGGAATTTTAGTTAACAATCTAGAAAAACATAAAGGTAAAAAATACTCTAATATAATAACTAATAATATAGATGATATATTTGAAAAAGATATAGATATACTTGTAGAAGTTATGGGTGGTTTAGAACCAACATTATCTTATATTAAAAAAGCTTTAAATAATAAAATTCATGTTGTTACAGCAAATAAAGATTTGCTAGCTGAATGTGGAGATGAGCTTGCAAAATTAGCAAGTGAAAATAAGGTAAGTATAAAATTTGAAGCTTCAGTTGCTGGAGGGATACCAGTATTAAAACCAATAATAGAGTCATTAGAAGGAAATAACATAGATAGTATAAATGCTATTTTAAATGGAACTACTAACTTTATATTATCTAAAATGTATGACGAGAATTTATCTTATGATATGGCGTTAAAGCAAGCTCAGGAATTAGGTTTTGCTGAAGCCAATCCAGAGTCAGATGTATTAGGATATGATGCTGCTAGAAAACTATCAATATTATCAACTCTAGCTTATGATAATAGAGTGTATTGGAAAGATGTATATTTAGAGGGAATTACAGATATAGATGAAAAAGATATTGAATATGCAAAAAAATTAAATTGTAAGATAAAATTAATTGGTCAAAGTAAGTATGAAAATGATAAAGTAAGTGCTTTTGTTAGACCTGTCCTAGTAGAAAAAGATAATATACTTGCTAGAATAGACAATGAATTTAATGCTGTTATAGTAAATGGCGATTCAGTAGGAGAAGTTTCTTTTGTAGGTAAGGGAGCTGGAAGTCTAGCAACAGGAAGTGCAGTTTATTCAGATGTGATTGATATAATAGATAATAGAGTTTCAAGTATAGATTCTTTTACTAAAGATAAAATACAGGTTAATAAGATAGTTAGAGAAAAATGTGGAGCACTTCTTAGATTTAAAAAATGTAATAAAGATGAAATATTGAATATAGTTGAGAATTGCTTAGTAAATTATGATGTTTTAAATGATGATGATGAGCTTGCTATTATGGTTTATGCTGATTCTGAGTATGAAATAAATAACAGTTTATGTCTAATAAAAGATAAGGGATATTGCGAAAAAATGAATAAAATGTTGAAAATAAGTTAAAAAGGGGAAAAAATAAGTTTATATGTAACATATTTTGATAATTTTAATACTATATACTATGAGATAAAACAAAACATCTCATAAAAAATTAAAATTAAAAGGAGAGATATGTTATATGGAAAATAAAAAATATGCAAATGGTGGTTATCCAGAAGATTGGTATGAAAGAGGAGAAGCTACAGCTAAATGGTTCCAAAATGATGGAGAAGAATATGAAAGAGCAGCATACGATGAAGATAGAGAAAGAAGAGGTTCAAACTGTGGATGTTCAAATCAAGAAGAAAATAGACCTAGAAACTGTGAAAGATTTAGAAGAGAAGCTGAAATAAGAGAAAGAGAAGCTAGAGAAGCATTCTGCGAATCTGCAGAAAGAAAAAAAGAAGCATTAGCATATGAATGTGAAGCTAGAAAATTATGGGAAAAAGCAGAAAAATACTGGGATGAATATTCTGAGTTCAATTATAGAGGAATAGAATATTTAGCAGAAGCTGCTAGATTATTTGATAAAGGTATGGAATGTGAAGCTAGAAGAAATGGAAATAATGGTGGAAACAACAATTGTTGCCATAAATGCCATAAACCTAACTGTAACTGTGGTAGAAAATAAAAGAATTTCATTGACAAATCAATAGTTAAAATATATCATATTATGTATAATAAAGAGAAAATTCAGAAAAAAATTAATGATTAGAAGAAATATAAGTATAGTTATTAGACAAATAGTGCTCAGTTAGTGAGGTGAGTACAATATGATTAGACTCCTATCCTCTAGCTTTTAATAGAGGGTGGGAGTTTTTATTTATTGATGTATCTTAAATGAGAATAATATTGTAAAACTAGGAGGTAAAAAATGAAAAGCATCAAAACATCAAGTACAAAAGAAAAGGTAGATGAAAAGGTTTTAAGAGAGCAAGTAAGTTCTATAATAGAAGATATAAGAAGAAATAAGGATGTTGCACTTAGAAAATACAATGATAAGTTTGATAAAAATACAAGATATGAATTTAGAATTACTAAAGAAGAGATAAAAGAAGCTTATAAACATGTAGATAATGAATTTATAAATAATCTGAAGATTGCTGCTGAAAATATAAGAGAATTTGCTAAAGCTCAAAAATCAAGTTTTGAAAATTCTTTTGAAAAAGAAATTTATCCAGGTGTAATCTTAGGTCAAACTAATATTCCAATAGAATCATGCCTTGCATATGTTCCAGGTGGGCAATATCCATTATTTTCAACAGCACTTATGCTTATAATACCTGCAAAAGTTGCAGGTGTAAAAAGAATAGTAGCATGTTCGCCAACTATGAAAAATACTGAAGATATAAATCCTAAAACGTTGGTAGCTATGGACATAGCAGGGGCTGATGAAATATATGCAACTGGAGGTGTCCAAGCTATAGCAGCATTTACATATGGTACAGAAAAGATTAATCCAGTTGACATAATTGTAGGACCAGGAAATAAATTTGTAACTGAAGCTAAAAGACAGTGTTATGGTCAAGTGGGAATTGATTTTGTAGCTGGTCCAAGTGAAGTTCTTATAATAGCTGATGAAACTTCAAATCCAGTTTATATTGCAGCTGATTTATTAGCACAATGTGAGCATGATTTAAATGCAAGAGGTATATTATTGACAAATAGCTTAGAAATAGCAAATGAAGTTGAGAAAAATATAAAAATTATGTTAGAAGATTTGCCAACAAAGGATATAGCATCTAGTTCATGGGAGAATAATGGAGAGATAATTTTAGTTGATGATATTGAGGAAGCCATTAAAATAAGTAATTTTTATGCACCAGAACATTTAGAAGTTGCAGTAGAGAAGTATGATGAGATTTGTGATAAATTAATTAACTATGGTTCTCTATTTATTGGAAATCTTTCTGCAGAAGTATTTGGTGACTATGTTTCAGGTACAAATCATACATTACCAACACTTAAAGCATCAAGATACACAGGTGGTGTTTGGGTTGGTACATTTATAAAAACTTGTACAAAGCAGATATTGAATGAAAAGGCTATAAAAGCGTTAGCTCCTGTTGCAGAAAAGTTAGCAAAAGAAGAGGGACTGTATGCTCATGCAAAGGCAGCTGAAGTTAGGTTTAAAAAATAGATTTTAAAAGACTTGTTTTTAAATAAGATATTTCAATAGAAACGTCATTTCATAATAATTTTAGATTATATTGAAATGGCTTTTTTATTGAAAATTTATTGACAAATTTGTATTGAAGATATTATACTAAACTTAATAAATAAAGTTTATAAAGTAAGGTGTTGTTTATGAAAAATATAGTTGGAAAGCCACAAACGATAAAAAAAGTAAATGAAGATTTAATAAAAAACATTATAAAAAATGAAGGTCCTATAACGAAGCCAGAAATTTCAAGTATTACTGAATTGAGTTTAGCTACAGTTAATAAAATTGTAGAACAATTAGCCTTAAAAAATGAGGTCAAAGTAAGTGGATTAAGTGAGTCTACTGGAGGAAGAAGAGCACAATTATTTGAAATAAATGCAAATTTGGAACACATAATAGCTTTATATTATTATAGAAATAGCTGTATAGGAGTAGTTGCAAATTTATTAGGGGAGATAACTTATCAAGAGGAATTTGACATAAGAATGGATACCTATGAAAACGTTAACCAAGATACTTTTTTTGTTATAGATACTTTAATAGAAAAGGTAAGAGAAAACAGTATAAGAGCTATTGGGATTGGAGTTCCAGGAGTTGTAAAAAATGGTGTGGTTAAGAATATACCAACTATAAAAAGTTGGGAAGGTATAAACCTAGAGACTTTAATAAAGAGTAAATACAATACTAAAGTATTTATAGAAAATGATACAAATATTACTACTATTGGAATTTACCAAAAACAGTATAAAGATGAATATAAAAATATGGCTCTTATGTATTTAGAAGATGGTATTGGTTCAGGGATAGTTATAAATGGCGAGTTATATTTAGGTTCCACAAATTTTGCTGGAGAATTAAGTTATTTAAATATGGAGTTTAATAAGTATAATTATGAAAACTTAAATATTGAAGATTATATTTTAAGTTTAAGAAAAAGATATTTGGAGAGCAAGGATAATAATTTTAAAAAGGAAGTCTTATCAATAATATCAAATTTTGTAAGAACTCTTGTATGTGTCTTAAATCCACAAGCTATGATTATACAATGCAGTATATTAACTGAGGCTGATATGGAATTTATAGAGAAAGATGTAAGTAAGAGTGTGGGAGAAGAAAATTTCCCTAAATTAATAAAAGTAGAGTCACTGAGAGAAGGAAGTATAAATGGAGTAATTAGTATGTGTTTAAAAGAAACTGACTATCAATATTCCTTGTCTAATAAAAAAGGAGGATATTAATGTGAGATATTTGATTTCAATAGATGGAGGAGGAACAAAGACAAAATTTTGTGTAAGTGATTTAGATGGAAACATACTTAAAGAGTACACTACTGGTTCAACTAATTACAAGTCAGTTGGAATACAAAAAACATATGAAAATATTAATAATGGGTTTGAGAAAATATTAAAAGATTTGCATATTAATTATGATGATATTGAGTACACTGTATTTGGGATATCAGGATGTGATTCTCCTAATGATTATAAAATTATAATGGATGAAATATTAAAAATTGGACTTAATAAAGAAAAAATGTATCTAGTAAATGATGCAGTGTTAGCCTTTTATGCACAAACTGATACTCCTGGTTTAGTAATTGTAGCTGGGACAGGTTCGATTGTATTAGGAATTAGAGAAGATGGAGAAATATATAGAGTTGGTGGATGGGGATATAATTTTAGTGATTTGGGCTCTGGATATGATATAGGAAGAAAATTATTAAAGAAGGTCTTACTTTATTGTGATGAGTGTCATGAGTATAGTGATTTATTTAATTGTGTCTTATATTTCTTTAATGCAGATAGCTTTGAAAAACTTACATATATGATTACTGAAATAAATAACAATGTTGAAATAGCAAATTTAGCCTCATTAGTGATTGATTGCGCTGAACAAGGAGATAAATTAGCTATTGAAATATTAAGAGAGTCATCAATTGAATTATCTAAATTAGCTCAAGTAATATTAAGTAAAATCTATAATTCAATGAAAAAGGATAAAAATGAAATAAATATAGTCTTGTCTGGTGGAACATTAAACAGAACTATATATGCTCAAATGTTAATGAATAATTTAAAAGCAGAAAACATAGATAAAAAATTAAACTTTATACTTCAAGAAAATCAGCCTGTATATGGAGGTATAAGACTTGCTATGGCATTAGCTGATAGGAGGGTCAAACATGGATAGAAAAAAAGTGATAGTACAAATTTTTACAGGTGGATTTAAAAATAAAGAAATAAAATTTAATGATATAAAATGTAAGCTATTAGAATTGATGGAATATATTGATATAGAAAAGGTTATCATGGGTTGGAATGTAGATAAAGAGTTATATATAAAAACTAAAAAATTGTTAAATAAATATAGTGTTGAATTATATCTTTGGTTACCATGCTTTTCGGAAATAGGATTGCTTGAAAAAAGTAATTTACTAATTGATTATACTGGAAAAGAAGTTAAGGGATATACTTTACAAGAAGATGAGAACTTTGAATTTTATTGTCCAAATAATAAGGAAAATATAGAAAATGTAAAGAAAATATATAGTACTTATTTTAGTGAAATTGAATTTGATGGAATTTTTCTAGATAAGATAAGGTATGCTTCTTTTTCGAATAAGTTAAATGGTGTTTTTAATTGTTTTTGTAAAGATTGTTTAAATATATATGAAAGAAATAATATAGATAAAAAGTCATTAATAGTAGAAATGAATAATGTATCTAACAAAGTGATAAGTAATAAAGATACTCCATTTGGCATAACAGAATACATTAATGGAAAATACAAATTTAAAAATAAAATATGGGAAAATTTTTTCGAAATAAAAAATCAAAGTATATACAATGCATTAGTAGATATAAGTAGTTATTTTAAAGATAAAGGATTGAAAATAGGCATAGATACTTTTTCTCCCTTTATTTCTTACTTTACGGGTCAAGATTTAGAAAGGCTACAAGAGGTAGCTGATTTTATAAAACCGATGATGTATAGAATTACAAAAGCTCCAGCAGGTTTACCATTTGAATTTGAAAAACTTATTGATGAATCTGTACAGGAAAATAAAGAGATTGTAAAACAAAAATTCTTAGATATTTTAGGGATTACAGAGTATGAAGGGGATGTATATCCCATAAAATTTGTACTAGAAGAAATAAATTTTATGACAAAAAATCTTACTAAAGATATATATGTAGGCATTGAAATTAATAAAAAAGAAATTATAGCTCCTGTTACACCTAAATATATAAGTGAAAATATTTTAAATATAAATAAGACAGCAGTAAAAGGATATGTTTTATCTTGGGACTTGTTATCAGCACCAAAAGAAAATATTGATGAAATTATAAAATGGTTTAGGAATTAGTGGGGTGATATAGTGAGTAAAATATTGGAAATGCAACAAATATTTAAAAGTTTTGGAAAAGTAGATGTTTTAAATGGTATAGATTTCGAATTAGAAAAGGGAGAAGTAAGAGCTCTTTTGGGAGCTAATGGTGCAGGAAAATCTACACTTATTAAAATTTTAGGAGGAGTTCATGCTCAAACTAAAGGTAAAGTAATCCTAAAGGGTAAAGAAATTATGTTTAAAAATCCACATCATTCTAAAGAAAATGGTATTAGTATAATTTATCAAGAATTAAGTTTAATACCAACACTTACAGTTATAGAAAACGTTTTTCTTGGTAGAGAAACTTTAAAGGGAATTGTGTTTTTAAATAAGAAAGATATGCTAGAAGAATATATGAAGATTTGTGAAGATTTTGATTTTAATATAGACCCACATATAGTAGTGTCCAATTTGAGCGTAGCAAATCAACAAATGGTTGAGATAATGAAAGCAGTTTCATGTAATTCTGAAATTATCATAATGGATGAGCCAACAACATCACTTACTAATAATGAAAAAGAAGGATTGTTTAAAATAATAAACAGATTAAAATCTAAAGGTAAAACTATAGTTTATATTTCTCATATATTAGAGGAAGTGTTTAAGGTATGTGATAGTACAAGTATAATGAAAAATGGAGTTATGATTGGAACTTATGATGTAAAAGATTTAAATAAATTAAAAATAACTCAACTTATGACAGGTGATGATAATCACAAACTTATTGAGAAAAAGGATTATACATTTGCAAAGTATGAAGAACCCCCAGTACTAGAAGTTGAGAATATAAGTTGGTCTAATAAAATAAAAGATGTTTCATTTAAAGTTTATAGAGGTGAAGTTGTAGGTCTTGCAGGTCTTGTAGGTTCAAGAAGAACTGAAATAATAAATTTGATATTTGGGATAGAGAATAAAGATAGTGGAGATATATTTATTAATGGTAAAAAAGTAGATATAACATCTCCTAAAATTGCTATAAAGAATAAAATAGGATTGATTCCTGAAGATAGAAAAAATCTGGGGTTAATTTTAGAGCAGGCTATATATACTAATTCAGCATCAGTACAAATTGATAAATTTAAGAAACTATTGTTTATAGATAGAAATAGAGAAATTGAATTTTCTAAAAAAGGAGTTAAAGAACTAGGAATAAAAATTAGTGATGTAAAACAAGAGGTAAAGGAACTTAGTGGTGGAAACCAACAAAAAGTAGTAGTTTCTAAATGGCTAGACAAAGATTTAGATTTAATAATATATGATGAACCGACAAAAGGAATAGATATTGCTGCGAAAGAAGATATTTTTAATACAATAAAGGAATTTTCAAGTAAAGGAATAGGAGTAATATTTATATCTTCTGATTTAGAAGAAGTAATAAGAGCAAGTGATAGAATTTTAGTAACTAGAGAAGGTTCTATTGTAGATGATTTAAAAAATGAAAATATAAAGGTTCAAGACATAATGAACAGTATATTTAATGTATAAAAAATGAAAATGGAGGACTGAGATGAAAAAGGCTTTTGAGAAATTGAATTTAAGAGATTATGGAGTATTGCTAGGTTTTTTGGCTTTATGTATAGCCATAAGCATTGCAACTCCATCATTTTTAGGTAAGCAAAATATACTTAATCTTTTACGACAATCTTCTATAATTGGAATAATTTCAGCGGGTATGACTTTTGTTATAATATCTGGCAACTTTGATATATCAGTTGGAGCAGTAGCAGCTCTTGCAGGTGCTATAACAATGAAATTTGCAACTGGTGGAACTAACTTGCTTGTATCTATGTTTTTAGGTATAGCAATTTGTGCAGTAATAGGATTAATCAATGGGATAGTAGTTGCCAAGATAAATGTACCATCGTTAATAGCCACTATGGCTATGGTCACTATTGTAAGAGGATTACTATTGATGCTTACAGGAGGATATCCAATTACTGAAAATATACCAATACTTGATTACATTGGAAATGGATACTTGTTTAATATACCAATACCAGTAGTAATTTTCTTTATAGTAGTGTTAGTTTCATTTATTGTACTTAATAAAACTAAGTTTGGTAGATATGTTTATTCTGTAGGGGGAAATCAAGAAGCAAGTAAACTTAATGGTATAAATGTAGACTCTCATAAAATAAAAGTATTTATTATTAATGCTATACTTGCAGGGATAGCTGGTATTGTACTAACTGGAAGACTTGGGACTGCAACTGCAATTGCAGGTGAAGGGTATGATATGGATGCAATTGCATCTGTAGTAATAGGAGGTACATCAGTAGCAGGAGGCTCTGGCTCTGTACTTAAAACTGTTATAGGTGTGTTACTTATGAGTGTTATAAACAACAGTTTTAACCTTCTTGGAATAGATGTATATTTCCAATACATATTTAAAGGATTAATAATTTTAGCAGCAGTTGGATTTGATTCTTATAGCAAGAAGAAGCTTGCTTCAAGATAAAAAATAAGGAGGGATTTTTTTATGAAAAAATTAATGAAACATTTAGCATTGTTGCTATCACTTGTTATGATATTTGGTTTGGTTGGTTGTTCAAATGGTGGTGACAAAGAAAAAAATGGAGAAAAGAAAATAGCAGTATTACTACCAGGTTCAACGGGTTACTTTGTAGCAACTAAACAAGGTATAGATGCAAAATCTAAAGAATTAGGTGTAAATGTAGAATATGCAGATGCTCAATGGGATGCTAGTAAACAATTGTCACAAGCTGAAGATTTTATGGCTAAAGGTGTAGATATGATTGCATTGTGTGGAGTTGATTCTGCTGTGAGCGAGAGAATAGTTAAAGCTGCTAATGATTCAGAGGTTCCTATAATAGCATTTACAAATTCTATAGGAAGTAACCCAACAGGAGAATTCAAAGGTTTAGTTACATATATAGGACAAAATGAGGAAGAGACAGGAGCTTTAACAGGTAAAATTGCTAAAAACTTGTTAGGAGAAGCTGGTGGAAAAGCTGTGTTAATAGAAGGTGTTCCAGGGACTACTCCACAAGTATTAAGAAAAAAAGGTCTTGAAAAAGAATTAAAAGATAGCAATATACAAATAATTTATAATCAAACTTCAAATTGGGAAAAGGAACAAGCTTTAAAAGTAACAGAAGACTTAATTCAAAAGAAAACTGATTTTAATGTTATAATATGCCAAGATGATAACTCTGCTACAGGAGCAGGACAAGCCTTAAAGGATGCTGGTCTTAAAGATAAAGTTAAAGTTATAGGTTTGGGTGGAAGTAAAGATGGATTAAAAGCTATAACTGATGGATTAATAGATGGAACAACATATATGTCTGCAGTGCAAGAAGGAGCATTAGTTGTAGAAAAAGCGTCTAAGATTTTAAAAGGTGAAAAAGTAGAACCTGTTACACAAATTAAGCAAGTTGAAGTTAACAAGGATAACATTTCAGAATTTAAAGGTGAGTGGTAAAAGATAGTAAATAAAATTTGTAGAGTTACTTTATATAGTTTCTAAAGTAACTCTTTTTTTGTGGACTTAGTTATAGATTGTTGGATAGTATTTCTAAACAAATAAAAAATTAATATAAACAAAGACTTAATTATACTAAATTATAAGTCAAATTAATATAAACTTTTGTAAAAAAGGAAAACGTCTGAGGTATTGGAATGACTGTGTTATATACATGGGTTTAAAAAAACATAAAAAAACATAAAAAAATTGTTGAAAAAAACATAAAAATTTTGTATAATTAAAGATTCGAAAAGTGCGGTATACAAAGCCATTTCTTTTGTATATAATATATATAAATTAAGAAAAAGGAAGGGATATGTATGGCCAGGCGGTTATTTTTAGAAAGGATTGGACTTATATTTTTAGGTTCAGCAATATTGGCATTTGGAGTTTACAATTTTTATTATTTAAACAACATAACAGAAGGTGGAGTGTTAGGTATTTTACTACTGCTAAAAAATTTATTCAATATACAGCCAGCAATAGCAAATGTTGTAATAGATGGTTTACTACTTTTAGTAGGATATAAATTTTTCGGTAAAAAATTCCTTATATATTCAATAGTAGCTTCTATAACTTTTTCAGTGTTATATGATTTATTTGAAGCTATAGGACCTCTGGTACCACAATCACAAAATATGCTTTTATCAACTGTTTTGGCAGGTGTAACTGTTGGAACTGGTGTAGGGATAGTAGTAAAAGCAGGTTGTGCATCAGGAGGAGACGATGCTTTAGCATTAGTAATTTCTAAGACTACATCTTTGAACATAGGGCAAGTTTATTTAGCAACAGATGTTATTGTATTGTTGTTATCATTATTTTATCTATCAGCATTTGATATATTTTATTCTTTGATTGCTGTTACAATTAGTGGTAAAGTAATTGATTTTATTTATTATCATGGCAAAAGTTTAGATATGGATATAAGTAATGACATAGTTCCAGAATGTTAATATAAATTAAATAACATTAGCTTTTATTAAAGATGGCAAATTTGCCATCTTTTTTTGCGTTTATATATTTGTAGTAGGTATTTCTTAATCGAGATTTTTATAAATTTAGGATAAGAAATTGTATTGAAATTGCTAGGAATACGGTTGCTAGATGTATATTTTAAAAACTCAATTTTATATTTATGAAATACTAATCAGTAACAGATGTTTCTTAATCCTATCTTTATACCTAAAATGATAAGATAAATGAAGTAGCAATACAAAACTAAAATTTGTAAAAGAAATTAAAGTAAATGGAGGAGTTAAAATGTTGGATATAGTTATGATAGCATTGTTACTCATAGGATTTATTTCCATGAAGTTGCTTGCTGACTGGTGTGGGAAACAAACAGAAAAAAAATAATGTAATGTATGGAGGGATTACCTATGTGGTTTCTGGCAGTTGTAATTATAATGTTAATAATATATTTGGTGTATGCGCTTATTAATCCTGAAAAATTTTAAACAGTATAAGGCTAATAAGTAAGCTGAATTGGGGGGAACAATTTTTATGGTGCAGATAGTAATAGTGTTAGCGATTTTTATGATTTTAGTAATACCTATGGGCAAGTATTTATACCATATAGCTACTAATCAAAAAACATTTGGAGATAGACTATTTGATAAAGTAGACAATTGTATATATAAGGTATGTAGTATAGATAAGAAAAAAGAAATGAACTGGAAACAGTATGCATTAGCTTTAGTATTTACAAATGCAGCTATGGTATTTATAGGATATATCATACTTAGAACTCAAAGTATGCATATCTTTAATCCAAGTGGAATTAAAGGTATGGAACAAGGTTTATCATTTAATACAATAATAAGTTTTATGACAAATACAAACCTTCAACATTATTCAGGTGAATCAGGTCTTTCATATTTTAGTCAGATGACAGTAATAATATACATGATGTTTACATCAGCAGCAACAGGATATTCAGCAGCTATGGCATTTGTAAGAGGTTTGGTTGGCAAAAAGAAAACATTGGGAAATTTTTATGTAGATTTAATTAGAATAACAACAAGAGTACTTTTACCAGGAGCTTTAATTGTTGGAATTATATTAGTTACACAAGGAGTACCACAAACTTTTGCTGGAACAGAAACAGTGACTACTATAGAAGGAAAGCTTCAAGATATAGCTAGAGGGCCTGTAGCAGCTCTTGAATCAATCAAACATTTAGGAACAAATGGTGGTGGATTCTTTGGTTCAAATTCATCACACCCATTTGAAAATCCAACTATTATATCAAATATAGTAGAAATGTTGTCTATGATGATATTACCAGGAGCTTGTGTTGTTGCATTTGGGCATATGATAAAGAATAAAAAACAAGGTTGGGTTGTGTTTGGTGCAATGTCAATCATATTTTTAATAGGTCTAGTAGTTTGTTTTAAAGCAGAGAGTGCAGGAAATCCTATTTTATCACAATTAGGACTTAGTCAAAGTATGGGAAGTATGGAAGGTAAGGAAGTTAGATTTGGTATAGCACAGTCTGCATTATTTACAACAGTAACTACTTCGTTTACAACAGGTACAGTTAATAATATGCATGATACCTTAACTCCTTTAGGAGGTTTAGTACCACTTTTGAATATGATGTTAAATGTCGTGTTTGGTGGTAAAGGTGTAGGTCTTATGAATATGTTGATGTACGCTATAATAGCAGTATTTTTATGTGGATTGATGGTAGGAAGAACTCCAGAATTTTTGACTAAGAAAATAGAAGGAAAAGAAATGAAGCTTATTGCTTTACTTATTATACTACATCCACTTTTGATACTTATGTTTTCTGGTCTTTCAGTTGCAGTACCAGCAGGGCTTGAAGGAATTTCAAATCCTGGATTCCATGGATTATCACAAGTATTATATGAATTTGCATCTTCAGCAGCTAATAATGGTTCAGGATTTGAAGGTCTAGGAGATAATACTATGTTTTGGAATATAACAACAGGCATAGTTATGTTCTTTGGAAGATATGTATCTATTATAATACTACTTGCGATATCAAGTTTATTGGCATCTAAAAAAGCTGTAAGTGAAAGTATAGGAACACTTAGAACAGATAATTTCACATTTACAATAATTTTAGTACTGGTTGTTTTAATTGTTGGTGCTTTAACATTTTTCCCAGCCTTAGCGCTTGGACCTATTTCAGAGCATCTAGTGTTATGGCACTAAAAAATTGGGAGGGAGTAAAGTTTTATGGAAACTAAAAAAACAAAGTTTATTACAAAAGATATATTCAAAACTTCCATTATAGAAGCTTTTAAAAAGTTAAATCCTAAATATATGATGAAAAATCCAGTTATGTTTGTTGTAGAGATTGGATTTATAGTAACATTGATACTTACAATAATACCTAGCTTGTTTGGTGATGAAGGTAATAATTTAAGAGCATATAATGGGATTGTGACAATAATATTATTTATAACAGTTCTTTTTGCGAATTTTGCTGAAGCTGTAGCTGAAGGTAGAGGAAAAGCCCAAGCAGATACATTGAAGAAAACTAGAAAAGACACAGTAGCAAGGGTTTTCGATAAGCTAGGAAATGAAAAAATGATAAGTGCAAGTGAATTAAAACTTGGCGATATTGTTTTGGTAAATGCAGGAGAAGTTATTCCAAATGATGGAGAAGTTATAGAAGGAATAGCTTCTGTGGATGAATCAGCAATAACTGGAGAATCCGCACCTGTTATGAGGGAATCTGGTGGAGATTTTGCTTCTGTTACAGGAGGTACTACAGTTGTAAGTGACTGGTTAAAAATAAAAATAACAACAAAACCAGGAGAATCGTTCTTAGATAAAATGATAGCTCTTGTGGAAGGTGCTTCAAGACAAAAAACACCAAATGAGATTGCCTTAAATACCTTGTTAGTAGGGTTAACACTTATATTTATGGTTGTTTTAATCTCTCTTTATCCAATGGCAAATTATGCAGGTGTAAAGATTCCAATTTCTACTATGGTAGCACTTTTGGTTTGCTTAATACCAACTACTATAGGAGGCCTATTGTCAGCCATTGGTATTGCAGGTATGGATAGAGTAACTAGATTCAATGTAATTGCAATGTCAGGAAAAGCAGTAGAAGCTTGTGGTGATGTTGATACTATGATTTTAGATAAGACAGGTACCATTACTTATGGAAATAGACTTGCGTCAGAATTTATAGCAGTTGGAAATGCAGATTCAAAAGATTTAATAAATTATTCTGTTATGTGTTCATTAAAAGATGATACACCAGAAGGAAAGTCTATAGTTGATTTAGGTGTGAAATTAGGTTCAACAGGTAAAACAAAAGAGGCAGCTGAAGCTGAATTCATAGAGTTTTCTGCACAGACTAGAATGAGTGGAATTAATTTAGCTGATGGTAGAGCTATAAGAAAAGGTGCTTATGATAGTATAATAAAACGAGTAAAAGAATCTGGTGGGGTAGTACCAGAAGATTTAGAAGAAAATGTAAACAGAGTGGCTAAATTAGGAGGAACACCTTTAGTAGTGTGTGTGGATAATGAGATATATGGGATTATCTACTTAAAGGATACTGTAAAATCAGGGCTTGTAGAAAGGTTTGCTAGACTTCGTGAGATAGGAATAAAGACAATAATGTGCACAGGGGATAATCCCTTGACAGCAGCTACAATTGCAAGAGAAGCTGGAGTAGATGGATTTATTGCAGAATGTAAACCAGAAGATAAAATAGATGCTATAAAGAAAGAACAATTAGAAGGTAAAATAGTAGCTATGACAGGTGATGGAACAAATGATGCTCCTGCACTTGCTCAGGCGGATGTAGGTCTTGCTATGAACAGTGGTACAACATCTGCAAAAGAAGCAGCAAATATGGTAGATTTAGATTCAGACCCAACTAAGATATTAGAAGTTGTTGAAATAGGAAAACAACTTTTGATAACTCGTGGAGCTTTGACAACTTTTAGTATAGCAAATGATGTTGCAAAATATTTTGCAATTATACCAGCTATATTTACTCTTGCGATACCTCAGATGGAGATATTAAATATAATGAAACTTTCTACATCATTTAGTGCGATATTATCAGCTTTAATATTTAATGCTATAATAATCCCTTGTTTAATACCTCTTGCAATGAAAGGTGTAAAATATAGACCTATGAAGTCACAAGCTATGTTAATGAGAAACATGATTATATTTGGTCTTGGTGGGGTTATAGTACCATTTTTAGGAATAAAATTAATTGATTTATTAATTACACCTTTAGTAATGGTTCTTAATTTAGGTTAATAAATGGAGGATATAAAAATGAAAACATTAAAACCAGCATTGCTTGTAAGTCTTGTATTGTTAGTTGTTTGTGGAATTGTATATCCACTTGCTTTAACAGGTGTAAGTCAAGTTGCATTTAGAGATAAAGCTAATGGAAGTATGATAGAAGTAAATGGTGTAAAAGTAGGTTCAGAACTTATTGGTCAAAACTTTACAGATGCAAGGTTCTTTAAGGGAAGAGTATCATCAATAAACTATAATACTTATACAAAAGAAGATTTAATACCAGATAAAGATGGAAATACATCTTATGGAGGTGTTTCATCAGGTTCTTTTAACTATGGAGCAACAAATCCAGAACTTCATGATAGAGTACAAAAAGATATAGAAAAATTTTTAAAGGATAATCCAACTATTAAAAAAGAGGATATACCAACAGACTTGCTTACAGCATCAGGTTCAGGACTTGACCCTAATGTAAGTCCAGCTTCTGCAAAAGTTCAGATACCTGCTGTAGCAAAAGCATCAGGAATATCAGAGAGTAAATTACAAAAAATTGTAGATGATAATACTTCTAAAAAACTTTTTGGAGTATTAGGTGAAGATAGGGTAAATGTGTTAAAGGTTAATGTAGAGATTGCAAAGATATTAGGTCTTATATAGTATTTTGTAGAGGTTCTATAGCAAAGTACTGCGTATGGCTTAGTTTAAAGCTTTATATTTAAAAGGTGAAAATCGATAATGATTTTCACTTTTTTTGTTTGAACATTACTAATATTTGGAATAAAACGATTGTAAGTATAAAATCCAAAAAAAGGTTGCATTATCAAAATGATAATACTATAATATATTTATCGTTATCAATTTGATAATAGATTTAGACATATAGGAGGAAGTAGTATGTTATATAATAACGCATTAGAGTTGATAGGAAACACACCTGTAGTAAGGTTGAACAATTTAGGATGTACTAACGGGTGTTCTAACATATATGTAAAATTAGAAAAAGTAAATCCAGCAGGAAGTATAAAAGATAGAGCAGTGTATGAAATGCTAGAAGGATTAGAGAAAAGAGGAGAATTAAAAAAAGGAGATGTATTAGTAGAAGCAACTAGTGGAAATACTGGTATTGCATTATCTATGATAGGAAAATTAAAAGGATATGAAGTAGTAATAGTAATGCCTGAGACTATGAGTGTTGAGAGACGAGATTTGATGAAGGCTTATGGAGCAAACTTGGTACTTACAGATGGAAAAGCTGGTATGGCAGGTTCCATAGAAAAAGCAAATGAGCTTTTAAGAGAAAATCCAAACTATAAGAGTTTAAAGCAATTTGAAAATAAAGATAATCCAAACGCACATTATAAAACAACAGCAGTTGAAATTATGAATGATGTTAAAGATTTAGATATATTTGTATGTGGAGTTGGAACTGGGGGTACTTTAATAGGAACTGCGAGATATTTAAAGGAGCAAAATCCAAATATAAAAATAATCGCGCTTGAACCAAAAAAATCTCCAGCTATATCAGAAAACAAAACTGGACCTCATAAAATACAAGGAATAGGAGCTAATTTTGTTCCTGAAAATTATGATTCCAGTGTAGTTGATGAAGTAATATTAGTAGATGATGAAGATGCATTTGACACAGTTAAATTACTTGCAGCAAAAGAGGGAATTCTGGTAGGTATATCTTCTGGAGCTAATATATTTGGTGCTATGGAAATGGCGAAAAAATATCCAGATAAAAAGATAGTAACAGTAGCTCCAGATGGAGTAGATAAGTATATGTCCATGGGACTATTTTAAAAATTTTATTTTAGGGAGTGAATACTTTGTTTAAGAAAATAAATAAAGATATTGAATATATAATGAAAAATGACCCAGCAGCTAGATCTAAAGTAGAAGTCTTTTTACTTTATCCATCAGTACATGCAATGATAATGCATAGGATGGCTCATGCTCTTTATAAGAAAAAGATGCTTTTTACAGCAAGATTAATATCTCAGATATCCAGATTTATGACTGGTATAGAAATACATCCTGGAGCTAAAATGGGAGAAGGTATATTAATAGACCATGGAATGGGTGTTGTAATTGGAGAAACAGCAGAAGTAGGTAACAGAGTAACAATATATCAAGGAGCTACTTTAGGAGGCACAGGAAAGGATACTGGAAAGAGACATCCAACTGTTGGTGATGATGTATTGATTGGAGCTGGAACAAAAATACTAGGACCTTTAAATGTTGGTTCTAATTCAAAAATTGGCGCAAATTCAGTTGTTGTCAAGGATGTACCTAATGGAGCAACCGTTGTTGGAATACCTGCAAAAATAGTAAAAATAAGAAATTTAGAACCTGTAAAAAAGAATAAAAAAGAAGTGTCCTATGAGTATGATGAGTTAGATAATGTGTATTATATATAGATTTGATATGACTATAAAATAAATTTTATGAAAATTATTTTAAAAGGTATTTTTTTCAAATCTGAGGACATAATAAAAAAGAACTAAATGTTAAAGTTTTGGTTCATAAATCTTTGACAAATAAGATTTTAAATTTGTAGCGTTTAGGAGGATTTTATTATGAAAGCAGATGTTAATCAAGATACTTGTATAGGTTGTGGATTATGTCCATCAATATGTCCAGAAGTATTTGATATGAATGATGATGGTAAATCACATGTTATAGTTGATGAAATACCAAGTGATGCTGAAGAATCAGCAAAAGAAGCTAGAGAAAGCTGTCCAGTTGATGCAATAGATGTGCATTAATAAAATAAATGCCTATAAAAATTGAATTTTCGATTTTTATAGGCATTTTTCTTTTATTGGGTTAAAATTTCAAATCCTGTTTCTGTAATTAAAATCATACATTCCCATTGAGCAGATAATTTACCATCTTCTGTATAGATAGTCCAATTATTTTCTTCATCAACAAAAATTTCATGAGTACCCTCATTTACCATTGGCTCTATTGTAAATATCATTCCAGGAACTAATAACATTTCAGTTCCTTTTTTAGATACATAACTTACAAATGGGTCTTCATGGAAGCTTAATCCAACTCCATGGCCACCAATTTCTCTGACAACAGAGTATCCATTTTCTTGAGCATAGGAGTTAATAGCATCACCTATATCACCCAAGAATCCCCAGGGTTTAGTAGCCTCAAGACCTTTTTGAACACATTCTTTAGTGACCTCTACTAATTTTCTTGCATTTTCTTTAACATTTCCTATCATAAACATTCTTGAAGCATCTGAGTAGTATCCATTAAAAATAGTAGAAACATCTACATTGATAATATCTCCATCTTTTAAAATAATATCTTTACTAGGAATACCATGACAAACTTCATTGTTTATAGATGTACATACACTCTTAGGAAATCCATTATAGTCTAAAGGAGCAGGGATAGCTCCATTTTGTAGTGTAAAGTCATGGACTAATTTATTTATATCTTCTGTAGACATTCCAATTTCAATTTTATCTGAAATATAATCTAAAATTTTTGTATTTATTACTGCACTTTTTTTTATTTCTTCAATTTGCGTTGGATTTTTTATAATGTCATGGGTTGGCACAATATGACCTAACCTTGCAAATGAATCTATTTTATTATCCATATCCATATGGCATTTTTTATATTTTTTAGTACTTCCACACCAACAACTATCATTTCTATTCAACTTCATAGCTCTTCATCCTTTTTCTATTATTTATTTAAATTATGAGTCACATAAACTATTTTAAAACATAGCCACCATAAATATTATAACATAAATAATAAGAATCTTTTAATGATAGCACTTTATTAAAAATATAAATTGTATCATTGTGTCATTATTGATAAAGAGAATATAGTTAAATGTATTATTGGAAGTTAGAGTATTTAATATTCTAATTCAAGCTGTTCAAGAAAATCATATGTTAAAGGACAATTTTCTTTTAAAGTATTTCTTGAAACATCATCGAGATAGTAGTGTACAAATGATTCTGCAAAAAATTCTTCTATAAACTTACTAATGTAGGCATGTGCAACTTGTTTTGGGTCGTAAAGTTTATATCTTTCTTGAGCAAATATTTCCATAAATTCCTCTGAACTCGATTTTTTGTTTAAAACATTTTTATCTATAGCATGTGCAGTCTCATGTAGTTCTAAATTTTTAGCTGAATGTACATTTGCATAACTAGGATTACTGTAGCCTATTTTAACTACTATAGAATTGTTTCTATATATGCCAGGCACATCTTTCCAAGTTTTACCTGATTTTACCCAGCATGGTGGTAATTGATGCTTTAAATCTTTAAATTCTGGCTCATCAGTTAAGTTTGAATTTATCAATTTTATTTTTATATCCTTTTCTTTAAGTGTTTGCAAATACTTAATATTTATATTTGCAAGCCTATTTTTCATATTTTCGACTTCATCTTTATCATAGTCTAAATCGTTTGGAAGTATAAGCATTTGTTCAATTATGCCTAGGTTATTTTCTTTTATATCTTCATCTTTTTCACCAAATTCAGATTGAAGAGTATCATTTTCATATATAGTTATGTTTGTACTGTTTTCCATAGTATAAGAGTGGATATTTTCTAAATCTAAAATATTCATTTGATGTAAAATATTTTTTGTTTCACCACTCCAAAATACTAAAGAAAGTGAATTAAAGTCAATCAAAGGATTTTCTTTTAGTTTTATCTCATTACTTATATCAACATCAAATACATATTCAATACAGTCTTCTATACTAAGAACATCTGTATTCTTTTTAATGTATAAATATGCTTGTTTTAATTCTATATAAATGTCATCTAAAGATTCGTCATAAAATTCTGATAAATTTTTTTTGAAGAGTTCTTCACTTAAAAGTTCATTTTTATCAGTTATACTTTCAATTAAAGTGTTAATTTCTTTTATCATATCAGAGATACTTATTTTTCTATTTGCTTTTTCATTAGATACATTGCATGGCGCAAGAGCAATGCAATAAAAATCTTTTTCTTTTTTGTAAAAGGCTTTAAGTGATTTTGACAAAAGTGTAAAATCCACACCTATCTGTAGATTAACTTTAATTAATTCCTTTTGAGTTAATTTAGTATTATTGCTTTTAGCTATAATTAAATTGTTTTCCATAATCATTGCCCCCTTTTTATTAGGGTATCATAATTTTTTTATATGTGTCAATTTATTTTTTTGAAAATTATAATTTTTTTGAAAATTTTATTTTTTATAATTTGTGAATTTTTTGTTACAAAAATAAATACGTTATTATTATGTCAAAATTTAGCGTTAGACTTATATAGAATAGATTTTATACACATGTATTAGATAAAATTAGTCCTAAGAAGATTGCATATGCAAAATACATGCCATTTCATCAATTTTATAATATAATGTTTATATATTTAATAAGGATGTGATTTGAAATGTATTTTACATATATTATAAGATGTAAAGATGACTCTCTATATACTGGATATACCAGTAATATAATCAGAAGAATGAATGAACATAAGTCGGGAATTAATTCAAAATATACAAGAGCAAAAGGATTTAAAAAACTAGAAGTTTATTTTGTAACCAACACGAAAAGTAATGCAATGAAATTGGAATGTTATATAAAGAAATTAACTAGAAGTAAAAAATTATATATAATAAAAAATCCAGAAACGTTTATAGATTCAATTGATAATAAAGATGCTTATCTTGTTGGAAAAGAAATAGAACAATTAATGTAAACATTAATATTATAATAAGTGTATATTATGTAAAAACTTGACAATAAATACTATTGTACTATAATGAAGTTATAAATATAATAAATTAAAGTAGCTAGGGGAGCCAAGAGCTGAGAGGTATACCGACCCTTACACCTGATCTGGATAATACCAGCGTAGGAAAGCTTAGTATAAAACTTAAGTGTATATTATTTACTATATATGCGATTTCTAAGCTATACCTATTGTAGGTATAGCTTTTTTAATTAAGTTATTTAAATTAAACTTTAGGAGGGAATAAATGAGTAATTATAAAATACCAACACTTACAATAGCTGGGTCAGATTCATCTGGAGGAGCTGGAATTCAAGCTGATTTGAAGACTTTTAGTGCAATTGGTACTTATGGTATGAGTGTAATAACAGCTATAACAGCACAAAACACTCAAGGGGTTCTTGCAGTAGAAGATTTAAGTAAGGACATAATAAAAAAACAGATAGAGGCAGTATTTGAAGATATACCTCCAAAAGCTGTAAAAATAGGAATGGTTTCAAGTCCTGAGATTATACTTGAAATAGTTGAAAATATAAAGAAATACAATCCAAAATATTTGGTAGTAGACCCAGTAATGATATCTAAAAGTGGATATTATTTATTAAAGCCAGAAGCAAAAGAAAATTTAATTAAATACTTGATGCCACTTGCATACATAATTACACCAAATATCCCAGAGGCAGAAGAAATCACAGGAATAAAAATAAATAATATAGATGATATGAATAGAGTAGGAAAAGAAATACTAAAGCTTGGTCCTAAGTTTGTCCTTATGAAAGGAGGACATTTAGATGGAGAAGCAGTTGATATTTTAGTTGGTAAAAATATGTTTAAAGTTTATAAAAGTGAAAGAATTGATAAAAAAAATACACATGGAACAGGATGTACATTATCTTCTGCAATAACCTCTTATTTAGCTTTAGGTTATGAAATAACAGAAGCAGTAAATTTAGGCAAAATCTATATAACAGAGGCAATAAAAAATAGTTTTGATATAGGTCATGGAGTAGGGCCAGTGCATCATTTTTATAAATTTGAATAATAAAAAATTGTTGGAGGTAGACTATGTATAATTTAATTGAAGATGTAAAAGAATCAAATCCACTGGTAATTCATTACACTAATAATGTAACCATAAATGATTGTGCTAATGTAACCTTAGCCATAGGAGCAAGTCCTCTTATGAGTTTTTCATATGAAGAAGTAGAAGAAATGGTGAGTATAGCGAACTCTGTAGTAATAAATATAGGAACAATGAATTCAAATATGTTAGATTTATTTTTATTAGCAGGAAAAGCGGCAAATAAGTACAATAAACCTGTTATATTAGACCCAGTTGGAGTATTTGCAAGTAAAGCTAGGGCAGAACTTACAAGCAAACTCTTGAATGGAGTCAAATTTAATGTAGTTAAGGGTAATATGGCAGAAATAAAGTTTATAGGTGGTTTTGATGTAAGGGGAAAAGGTGTAGATTCATTTGATGAAGAAGAAGATTCCACTGATATAATAAGAAAAGTTTCTGAAAAACTTGAATGTATCGTAGTAGCAACTGGAAAAATAGATATAATAACAAATGGTAAAGATACATATAAAATAAACAATGGAACTGATAAATTAAAAGGCATTACAGGAACTGGATGTATGACTGCTAGTTTAATTGCGAGTTTTATGGCTGTTACTGAGAATACATTAGAAGCAGCTACAATGGGTGTTCTTACGATGTCTTTAAGTGGAGAGTTGGCAAATTTAGACAATCCACCAATAGGAACATTTAAAGAAAATCTTATGAATACTATTTATAAAATGAATATAGATACTTTAAGCAAAAATTCTAATATTGAATTTTTAAACGAATAAGGCTTTAAGAGGAGACTTAAAATGATAGATAAAGAAAACTTAAAAAAAGACTTAAAATTATATTTAGTAACTGATTCTGAAATGCTTGAAGGTAGAGATTTCTATAAGTGTATTGAAGATGCAATAGCTTCTGGAATCACAACCGTACAACTTAGAGAAAAAAATGCTCCTGGGAGAGAGTTTTTAAAAAAAGCTATGAAACTTAGAGAAATAACTAAAAGATATGGAGTTAAGTTTATAATAAATGATAGAGTTGACATAGCACTTATCTGTGATGCAGATGGAGTACATGTAGGTCAAAGTGATATTGATGCGAGAGAAGTTAGAAAGCTTATAGGAGATGATAAGATACTAGGAGTATCAGCAAGAACTTTAGAAGAAGCTATATGTGCAAAAAATGATGGAGCGGATTATTTAGGTATAGGGTCTATATTTACAACATCTACTAAATTGGATGCAAAATCAGCTTCATTTGAAACTGTCAAAGAAATTAAAGAAAAGGTAGATATACCATTTGTACTAATTGGAGGCATAAAACTAGACAATGTAGATAAACTTAAGAGCTTAGATAGTGATGGATATGCTATAATATCTGCAATATTAAAGGCTAAGGATATATCTAAAGAAGTGGAAAAGTGGACATTAAAAATATAAAATTAGTTCTAATAGTGTAAAAAATGGAAAAATTTGATATAATTTAAGAGTGAAATTTAAAAAGTTATAAATGATAAACTTTTCTACATATACTTTTTAATCAAGATATATGTAGATTTGATTAAAAGGAGTTATGAATGATTAGGATATTGTTAGTATGTGTTGGAGGTATGTCTTCTACTCTATTGGTAAATAAAATGGAGAAAGATGCAAAAAAAAGAAATATAGATTGTAGAATATGGGCAATTGGAGAGGGAGATATAAAATCAGAACTTGATAATTTTGATATTTTACTTCTTGGACCACAGCTTAGATTTATGTTTGATGATGTAAAATCTATAGTAGGAGATAGAGCTCCAGTATCTGTAATAGATATGGTGAACTATGGAACTTGTAATGGACACGCTGTGTTAAATTCAGTTTTAGAAATATTAAAATAAAGCATCTAAAGTGAACTCTATATAATAGAGTTCACTTTTTATTATAGATTAGTAAATTAACTTACCATTTCCTTTTTTAGCCTCCACATAGCAAGTGAGAAACTTGCACAGCATAATATTAAGAATAGTAGAATAACAGGTAATATATCTCCAATAAGAATAGTCTCACCAAATATTAAACTACGTAAAGCATTAATAATATGAGTAAATGGATTGAGCATAACGGCTATTTTTAATCCTCCAGATAAGTTTTCTATAGGGAAAAGAGCTGAGCTTAAAAAGAAAATAGGAAGTACAATTGCAGTCATAATTGTTTCATAAATTATTTCATTTGGTAACAATAGACTTATAGAATATGCTAGACTTGATAAAAAAAATGCAGTCATAAATATTAGTATTATCATAAGCATAATTCCTCCAATACCAGATTCTATCCTTACTGAGAAGAATATACTTACTACACATAAAATAGTTACTTCTAAGAAAGAAACTAAGATAGCTTCTAGTAATTGACCCAAAACAATTGAATATCTACTAATCGGTGCAATCAAAACCCTATAGAAACTTCCACTGTTCTTCATTATGAAGTTGATGATACCACCACTACTACATGAGGAAAATACAACTAGTATAATAATACCTGGTAGTATAAAAGCGGTATAATTACTAATATTCATATTATTCATAGTTTGATTTGCAATAGAGCTATAAAGTACAAGCCAAAGAAAAGGTTGTAATATAGTAACTATAAATGATATTGGATTTTTAAAACGCCATTTCATACTACGCCATAAGATATTTAACATTCCCATTCCTCCTTTAAGCCTTTTTTAGAACTTGTTAATGCTAAAAAAACATCTTCAAGACTTGGTTCTACAATTTCTATTGCATCAAATTGTATGTCATGTTCTAAAAGCCACTTATTTATTGAAGTAAAAGCAACTCTACTATCCTGTACACTTATAAAAATAGAATTTTCTCTTATACTCATAAACTTGACCAATCCAGTATTTTTAATTTTATCTTTATATTTTTTTATATCTTTTATATCATGAAAAACTATACGCAGTATATTTTGTCTAATGTAACTACGTAAACTGGATGGCGTTCCATGTGCCAAATCTTTTCCATTTTTCATAATACAAATGCTATCACTCAATTGTTCAGCTTCTTCAAGATAATGAGTAGTTAGAAATATAGTTGTGCCATATTCATCTCTAATTTTTAATAACATATCCCACATAGCTTTTCTTGAGTCTACATCCATACCAACAGTTGGTTCATCCAGAAATAGAATCTTAGGAGATGATACCATATTCATAGCTATATCTAATCTACGCTTTACTCCACCAGAATATGATGAAGTGGGATATTTTAAGTAGTTAGATAACTCAAATTTATCAATTAAAGATTCTATTCTTTGTTTTGCAATTTGTGGTTCTACTTTATACATCTTGCTTTGAAATACCATATTTTCCATAAGAGACAGGTGTTCATCAATAGAGACTTGTTGTGCTACACAAGCAATTTGAGTACGTATCCAAGAAGGATTATCTACTAAATCTTTTCCAAAGACTGTTACATTTCCAGATGTAGGTTTATAAAAGGTGGTCAAAATGTTGATAAGAGAAGATTTACCAGCTCCATTAGGACCAAGTAAAGAAAAAATCTCTCCAGCATTTACATTAAAACTTAGACCATTTAAAGCTTTTACACCATTTTTATACTCTTTTACTAAATTGTCTATTTTAATCGCTAGCATATGTTATTCCTCCTCTTTAAGTGGAAATATGATTTCTGTAATATATTTATCTGGATTTCCTTTTATCAGCATACCTGGTCCTTTAATGAATACTTCTCTCCAAGGAGTTTGTATTTCTATATTATTTTCATGAATATATTTAAATATCATTTCATACGTTTTTGGCAAATTACTATAGGCTCCTATGTGAGTAAAAAACAAAGCTTTTGTTTTAGGAAATTCTTTTATGGTTACACCAATACGATTTGGAGTTTCTGAAGTCGGAACACATAGTTCCATTTCTCCAATACCAGTTTTTTGGTCAACATTATAGTAGCAAAAGAAAGGAGCTCCATTAGATTTTCCTTTTATAGATTTAAATACATTTGGAAAGTATTTTGTTGCTTCAGTCATAGGGCCATTATAACGCATAGTAGCTACTGTGACTGGTTCAATATTTTTAATTTCAATTTTATAACTCATTTGTTTACCTCCTAATATATACCAATATTCTTATTAGATTTTTAATTGTTAATACATATAAAACTTTTAAATGATTGATAACATATAATCTTATCTCATTCACTTGTTTTCAAGTCTAACATAACATAAAATATATATCCTCTCATTTGATGCTCCATTTTGTAAAGTTATAATTCAAGCTTTACTTTTAATGTCTTAATAAATTAAAATAAAATGTAAATTATAAAAATGTGTTTACAAACTAAGTGTATTAATCGTATAATACACTTAATAGAATATTAAATAAAATACGAGCTAAAGGTGTATTTTTTTAAAGCAAGTGTACTAACGTATTAATACACTAGAATAGGAGGAAGCATGAATTTTGAACTAGATAATACAACACCCATTTATTTGCAGATAATAAAATATATAAAAAGACAAATAGTAATTGGAGCTTTGAGACCAGGAGAGACGATACCATCGAGAAGAGAAATGGCACTTAATCTAAAAGTAAATCTAAATACTGTTCAAAGAGCATATAAGGAGATGGGTGATATGAATATAATAAATACTTTTAAAAACTATCAAAGTAGTGTAACAGTTGATGAAGATATACTAAAAAACTTAAAATTAGAGTTGATAAATGAATCTTTATCTATTTTTATAGAAAATATGAAAGCAATAAAGGTTACTAAAGAGGAAGTTTTAAAGATAATAGAAGAAGAATACTAGTCTTTTAACAATTATAAAACTTAATTAAAAAAATTTATTGTACAAGCATATTAAATATGGAGGGTACTAATTATGATAGAAGTAAAAAATGTCAGTAAAACATATAAAAGGATGCAAGGTCTTAAAATAAGAAAGATAGATGCTTTAAAGAATGTAAGTTTCAATATAGAAAAAGGTAAAATAACTGCATTACTTGGGATAAATGGTGTTGGTAAATCAACAATGTTAAAAGCAATAGCAGGTCTTATAAATATTGATAGTGGAGAGATTCGTATAGATGGAGAAAAAATAAATGAAAAGATATATAATAAATTAGCATTTGTTCCAGATGTAGAATCTCACTTTAGTAATACGACAATAAAAGAAACCTTTGAATTTATGGAGATTTTTTATCCAAAATGGAATAAAGAGAAGTCAAAAGAAATGATGAACATATTCAAATTAGATGAAGATGAAATAATAGATAATTTATCAAAAGGAAATATTGCAAGAGTAAAATTAATTCTTGGATTTTGCCAAGACCCAGAATATATACTACTTGATGAACCATTTACAGGAATTGATTTATTTAAGAGGGAAGAATTTATAGGAGTAATAGCACAATATATGGAGGAAAATCAGGCTATTATCATCACTACTCATGAAATAGTAGAAATAGAAAGTTTAGTTGATGAGGTTGTAATTCTTGATGAAGGTAATGTTATAACTTCATTTAATGCAGAGGAATTAAGAGAAATAGAAGGTAAATCTATATTAGATAAGATGAGGGAGGTATATAAGAATGAATAAACTTCTATATCTAATAAATGTAGATTTAAGAAGAAGTAATAAATTTTACATAGCTTATATATCATTTTTTTCATTAATTACGCTTAGTTTAAATTTATATGAAATGAATAAACTTAAGAATTCTAAATTTATTCTAAACTTAGCAGTAGAGAATTTTGGTGGTATATTTTATGGAATAGGGATACTTAGTAATATTAGATTTATCCAACATATTCTACTCTTTGGGATGTTGGGAATGTTTGTATACTATGTTTTTATGTGGAAAAGAGAGTTTTTTTCCAAAAATCAAAGTATTTACACTCTTATGATGCTACCTCAGAATAAGTTTAAGATTTGCATATCTAAGTCAATTGCTTTGATAACAATGATATATGGTTTTTTGATAAGTCAGATAGCGACATTGTTTGTATGTAAGTGTATATTTAATTTTATCTTTAAAAATGTGCCAATAATAAAGGTGCCTTTTGCGCAAGATTTATATTATTCAACTTTGAGGAGTATACCTGTTGATTTTATATCTTTCATGGTGATTTATGTATTTTTATTACTTATAGCCATTTCTCTTGTAAATTGTTGCATATTATTTATATTTTCTTATATAAATAAGTTTTATGTGCTTTTAGTTACTTTTGTAGTTCTAATAGGTCTATATTTTTCAACAGTATATATAAATATAATCAATTTATTTAGGAAATATTATGTGTTCATTGGAACACAATTTAATACTTTAGTAGCTGGTGTGCTAAGTTTTTTAATTATAATGTTTATTCTAAATGGAATATCTTATTTACTAATTAAAAAGAAAGTATCTCTTTAGGAGGGGTGGTATGAAATTAAAATCTAAAGCACCTATACTTATTATATTTTTGACCTTAGTAATATATTTTAGTATAGGTTTATTAAATAATGAAGACAATTTGAAGATAAAAACTATAAAAGGTGACCCAGATGAATTAGACTATATAAACATAAAGTTTGGATATGATTTTAATGGATATATAAATTCATATTATACAATAAATGGAGGTAATAAAATTAAAAAGACTGAATTAGTAAAACCACAAAAAGAGAGTGAGAATATAAATAATTTAATTGATGTATCTAGTGGTTCCGATTTAATTACTCATGTTGGTTTTGAAATGAATGATAATTCAAAAGATATAAATTTTGTTATAGATGAGAAAAAAGAAGATTTGGATAAAGGAGTATTTGCATCTGAAGGAAGTGATAAAGACATTGAATATGAAAAATTAGATATGAATAATTTTAAAAGAACAAAATATAAGGTAGATAAAAGTACTGATGATTATTATACAAAGGTACTATCATCAAAAAGATATAAAAAAGACTTATATGTGTCTGTATTTTATGGTGCGATAGGCGATTCGTCAGAAATCAATAAAAAAGGCTTAAGCACCATAGATATAATAAAAATTAACCCAAAAAATAAAAAAATACAGACGGTAAAAAGTATAAATTTAAGTAATTATTTTTTTGAAAAATACTCAGATGTTGATACTATTCGTGTAGGTTATGCTAGTAAAGGACAAGATAAAATGTATATTTTAATAGAAGTATTAAAGGCAGATATGGATGGTAATAGTAACTCTGAAATTACTTTACTTGAGCATTTACTTGAGTATAATGTTGAAGAAAATAAAGATAAAATAATAGAATTAAAAACTGATGATAGAATGAATAATTTAGTAAAATCAAGTCTAAAAGATAATAAATTATATATGGTAATGTCAAATGATTATGATGACAGTCCAGGCACAAAGTTAAGTTTATTTACCTATAATGTGCTTGATAACAGCATGGATGAAGATAAGTATGTTTTAGAGGACAAAGAAAAAAGAGGTATTAAAAATGTTGAAATTGACTCAAATAAAATCATTGTATATACATCAAAACTAGACCCTGTGTTACCTTGGGATGATAAATTTATGTTGTATATAATAAATAAAAACTCTAAGGAAATAGTATACGAAGGAAAATTACAGTTTAACACTTCAAATAGTAATTTAGAATTTGAAATAAAGTAGGTGAATTAATGAAAGATTTAATGAAATTATTCGAATTTGAATTAAAAAGAAATATAAAAAATTATATACTTATAATTATTTGTTGCTGTTCTTTTGTAATTTTAAATATAGTAAAGAATTTAAATGACTATAATTATATAATAGAAAATGCAGTTAAAGATGAGCAATTAACGAAAGTAGGAAATACAATAGAAACAATAAATTTTACAGGTTTCTCAAGCTTTAGAAATATAATGAGTTCTACAGAAGCATGGTTTATGTTTGGTATAATTGCATGTATTTGCTATGCTTTTTTTATTTGGTATAGGGATTTTGATGGTAAAAGTAAATCTATATATACACTTATAATGCTTCCAAAAAATAGAATTAATATTTATACATCTAAGTTATTAAATATATTATTTCTAGTGTATAGTTACACAATAATATTTACAATAATTTTATTTGTTTTAAATAAATTATTACCTAATTATATGCTTGGAAATATTGCAAGCTACGGTTTTGTGCAAGATACAATATATAAGTTAAAAATGTTACTTCCATATAGTTTTAAAATACTATTTGTGGAGTATATATTTTTACTGATAGGATTTGTGTCTGTAGTGTTTACATCAATTCTTATAAATAAATCTATTTATAAACTAAGAACTTTAATAAGTTTCATGTTTTTAGCTTTGGAGATTTTAGTATTTATAATCTCTGTGGAATTTGTTATACCTTATGAATATAGTAATATATTTATTATCCTGTATTCAAGTATAAACATATTTATATGTAGTTTTATATCTAATAAACTTTTGAAACAGAAGATTGATTTTTAGGGGGTGTATTATGAAAGAAAAAAATATAGGAAAATATACAATATGTCTTATAATAGTGTGTTTATTGATGATTATAATGACTTCAATATTGAGTTATTTTAATAAGGACAAACTATCTGTAAATACTTTAAATGGTAATATAAAAGATATAGGAAAAGTAAGTTTAGTATATACACCTAATATAAATAAATTTTCTTATGAAGAGGTAATTGTAAGTAAGAATGGAATAAAAAATGATACAAGTCCTAAATCAAGAATTGGAAATGATTATTTGAATATCGATAAAAAATACAGTGATTTTATTAATAATAAAGGATATGAATTTGTATATAAAGATGATTTAAATATAGGAGAAGCATATACCTATATTAAGCCTACTTTGGGACAAGAGAATAATAATTTAAATGATTGTATAAAGATTTCAAATAAAAATTTAAAAAATGGTGTAGAAGAAAGTTTTGATATTAGTTTAAAACAATCTGATTTTAAAAAAAATAGTTGGCAAACTGTGTTTAATAAAATATATAAAGGAAACTTATATATGGTAGTTAGTGAAACTAATCTTTCAGGCTCTAAAGTCAATAATATTTGCATATTAAAGATAGATATAAAAGATAAGTCTTATAAATTATTAAATAGATTTGATTTAAACTTACATAATGACTATAAACAAAGTATACATGAAATTAAATTTTCTATAGGAAGCAAAATCTATTTGGAAATGGTAAGTAATAAGAGTACAAACGGAGATATTGAAGGGCATGATAATTATTCTAACCTTATTATATATGATATAGAAGATGATACTTTTAATATTAGTAATAAATTTATGGATAATCTAAATCAAGAAAAAAATGCAAATTCAAAAGAAATAGGTTTATTAAGCAAAACGAAGTTAGATTATATTGTTAAGAACAATAAGTTAAATCTTATAGCTACAGATAGGAGTAATTTTGTAATCAATCTTGTTTATGATATCAACTCAAATGATATTAAGCTAGAGGATTATGAGATACTTGATTTTAAAGTAGATTATAGTGATACATCATCTGGAATTAGGAAAGTTAAGTTATTAGATGATAAGATATATTCTATTTCAAGCATAAAAGATACTCTATCAGGAGGAAGAAAGGGAAGTAAAGAGGTTTTTGATGTAATTGGAACGAAACCAGTAAAATTTCAGGTATTCGATAAGAAACTTAAAAAGACATTATATGAAGCTGAGTTAATAAATGGAGATGTAAATATACACGATAAGTTATTTTTTGTTGCAAATTAGATGATATTATTAATTGCATTTCTTTAGATTGATATATATTTGCTATATATTAAATAGAAATAAGATGGGATAATCTTTGATTATTTCGTCTTATTTTTAAATTTAATATAAAGGAGCTTTTTAATATTTTTTTATATTGTACATCACCATTTAACTTGTATTTAATTCACTTAGATTTGAAATAGGATGAGTATAGTGGTAAAATTAATTATTAGAATATTAAAAATAATAAATAAATAATACATTATACTTAAAAAGGGGGAGCACTTTAAAATGAACAAAAAATATATTAAAGCAGGAAATCTAATTGATTAAAAAATAGCTACGCACACTTGTGACTTTAGTCGTGAGTTAGTAGCTAAAATAGTCAGCATATAGGGAAACTTATATG
>NZ_JRHN01000035.1:0-387 GCF_001299635.1 Clostridioides difficile
GAAAAAACAGAAAAAATAAAGTATGAATATGTTGCAAATACTATATTTTGGGAAAAAGTAGTCATTTCTTGTAAAATGGATAGTTTATATTTATTTTAAATTTCATGAAATTTTCAGTTACTATAATTATAGAATGTAGTATATTAGTTGTCTTAACTATTGATTTATACATTTCATATCGGTATAATATAAAATAAATTGGATTATTTTGGTATATAATTATTGATAAAAGATACTTATTTTTCTTCAAATTATCTGAAAAATTTTATTTTTATATTATAATTTTACTATTTTCTTTTCAAAACTATCCATTTTACAAGAAATGGAAACTTTTGGGATATACTTATTTGCTAATGGTTTATAATAAAATAGAGGTGTTTTAATGGG
>NZ_JRHN01000035.1:397-6433 GCF_001299635.1 Clostridioides difficile
AAGGAAATGAAGAATTTAAGTATAAGAGAATGGATTTGTCCTTGTTGTAATGTAACTCACGATAGAGATATAAATGCAAGTATAAATATACTAAAAGAAGGGCTAATAAGAGTTTAAAATAGATAACTTATGTAAGAACTGTAGGAACTACGGGGATAGCCTGTGGAGAATTGGTAAGACATATTTCAGTATGCAAAATTCTATGAAGCAGGAACCATGTGACTTTAGTCATGGGAGGTTCAGGGAACAGGAAATAGCATTATGAAAAATAAGGGGGTAATTATTGAGGGAGATACTATAGTTGAAATTGAAGACATAAGAGAAGATTTGGATGGATATGATGTATATGATTACTTAGATAAAACTGTTATGCCAGGAATTATGAATTGTCATGTTCATTTGACAATGGAGCCAGTTGGAAATCCAAAAGTTTATTATGAGAATGTATCAGATGTAGAGCTTGTGGTAAATACAATAAAACAACTTGATGCTTACTTGGATTCAGGAGTAACATATATTAGAAGTTTAGGTTGTCCTAAATATGTGGATGTACAACTTAAAAAACTTGTAGACAAAGGGTCTATAGATGGTCCTGGTATAGTTGCTTCAGGTCCAGTTATATGTATGACAGGAGGACATGGATATTACTTTGGGATTGAGAGTGATGGTATAGATGAATGTAGAAAATCAGCTAGAACAGTCTTAAAGAATGGAGTAGACTGTGTAAAGATAATGGCAACTGGAGGTGTAACGACTGATGGTGTTGAGCCAGGTTCACCACAATTGACTTTGGAAGAAATGAAGGTTGCTGTAGAGGAGGCTGTAAAAGCAGGAAAAATAACTGCTACGCATGCACAAGGTAGAACTGGTATAAAAAATGCAGTACTTGCAGGAATAACTTCTATAGAACATGGTGTTTATTTAGATGATGAGATAATTGATTTGATGCTAGAAAGAGAAACATACTTAGTTCCAACTGTGGCTGCTCCATATTTTATTCTAAATGCAGGAAAAGAAAGTGGAATAACTGAGGCGACTCTTAGAAAGTGTGAAATTGTCGCTATTCCACATAAAGAATCATTCTTAAAAGCGTATAAAAAAGGAATTAAAATTGCAGTTGGCTCTGATGCAGGAACTTCTTACAATGAACATGGGAAGACATATTATGAAATGAAACTAATGTCAGATTATGGTATGGATAATATGGATGTAATAGTGGCTGCTACAAAAACTGCATCTGAACTTTTAAGAATTGATAAAAATTATGGAACTTTAGAAAAAGGAAAGAAAGCAGATGTTATAGTTGTAAATGGAAATCCTATAGATAATATAGATGTATTAGCTGATGTATTAGCAGTATTTAAGCTTGGTAAAAAAGTTAGATAGAAGTCAATATAAAAATAAAAAAGAGCGTCTAAAGTTATTTTTACATAGGCACTCTTTTTTATTAACAATAATCAAATATTTTATATTTTAAAAACTATATGCTATTTTATATTTAAATATAGTACTTTAAAATTGTTTTATGCAATATAATCTATAGAATCTACACATACAAAGTATATTCTTGAGTCATTAGAGTTTCCAAGTACTAAAACATCATTTTTCTTACCTAAAACTTCAACACCAGTTAGAACTAAACTACCAGCTACTACAGTAACTTGATTATTTATTTTAGAAGTATAAAGGTTGTCAAGTATACCTTTATTACAACAACAATCATCACAATCACAGTTGCAATTACAATCTTTATATTGTTTTTTATCAAGATAATATCCTAAAGCTGCCACAAAATCATTATAATCTCCAGGTGCAACATTAAAAGCAACAGCTTTAAGAGAACATAATGATGCTAAATCTACAGTTGTTAGTGGATTGATTGTAGCAACTATATAATCAATTATATCATCAAGTATTGAATTTAATATACCTCCTAGGTCTATATTAGCAGGTACTGCTGCCTCTATAAGAGCAACTAATTCAGCTATACCTGGAATAGTGCCAATTGAACTAACTAATCCGCCAAGTGTCAATGGAATTGGTTTAGGATAATATATTTGACCAGATATATCTATTAAATCGCAGTTACAAGCTGAAAATCTTTTAAAAGTAGCATTAAGTCCAGATAGATTATCTTTTGGAGGTAGAGAGTAATCTATACCTACTAAATAAGCACCAACTATAAAGAAATCTGAAATAAAAGCAAACTGATTAAAATTAACAAAAGGTCTTATAGCATCATATCTTAAAAGTTCTAATGCATCTTTCATACTTTTTTTGCAGCAGCAATGTTCAGCTACTTTAGGTTCTTTACATTTGTTTGGATAATTATAGTATCTATCCTCTGTTTGATAATTGTCATAATATCTATCCTCTATTTGATAGTTGTCATAGTATCTATCATTTGTATTTATATAACCTTCTTCATATTCTTGAGAAAATCTAAAATTTTCTCTACATTTATTATTTTCCATTAAATGAACTCCTTTTATATTTTGATTTGAATATATAGATGATTAAGTTTATCTATATAGTAATATTATATTTAATATGTAAAAAAATGTTACAAAAGATATTATAAAAGAATAAAAAAAGGTAATTTGTCAAATTATAGTATGAATTTCTAGGATACTCTATTTTAAAACAAAAAACTTTATATAAAAAAGGTTTATATGTTATATTTATATAAATATATCTATAAACAAGAAGGGAGCAATTTAATAAATGATTGAGGTTAATAAATTATGCAAGTCTTTTACAAGGGTCGTAAAAGATGATAAGAATAAAAATTCAATAAGAAAGTTAAAGAAAATAAAAACTAGAAAAGAAGAGTTTCTTGCTGTGAATAATGTTTCTTTTAAAGTTGCAGAAGGAGAGATTGTGGGAATATTAGGTCCAAATGGTGCAGGAAAAACGACTTTGCTTAGAATGTTAGGAGGAATATTAACACCAACATCAGGAGATATACGTGTTTCTGGATATGATTATTCAATAGATAGAAATTCAGCAAAAAAAGAAATAGGATATTTGTCTGGAAACACAAAGTTATATGGAAGACTTTCTCCTAGAGAGCTTCTAACAACTTTTGGAAGCTTATATGAAATGACAAAAGAAGATATAGAAGAATCGATTGAAAATGTTATAAAAATAATGGATATGAGTGAATTTATAGATAATAGAATTGAGAATCTATCAACTGGTCAGACTCAAAGAACATCTATAGCTCGTTGTTTAATACATTCTCCAAAGGTGTACATTTTTGATGAACCAACATTAGGGCTTGATGTTTTAAGTAGTGCATCTATAATAGACTTTATGAAGAATGAAAAACTAAGAGGTAAAACAGTTCTTTATTCAACTCATTATATGGAAGAAGCAGAAACTTTATGTGATAAGATTTTTATGATTCACAATGGAAAAATAATTGCATCAGGAACACCAAATAGTTTGAAAGAGGAATCTGGAGTAAACAACTTGAGAGACGTATTTATAAAACTTGCTAGAAAGGAGGAAGTTTAGATGAGAAGTAAGATTGTAAAATACATATTTAAAAAAGAAATGTTGGATATATTGAGAGATAAAAAGACATTATTTATGATGATTGTTTTACCACTTCTTTTGTATCCTTTACTTATGCTATTAATGATGCAGGTAATGAATATGTCTGCAAATAGTATGAATAGCAAGGATATTAATATAGCCTTTGATAATAAACCAAATAAAGTATTAGTATCGATGATTGAAGATAATAATTTAGGTAAAGATACTGAAAGCAAAGATAATGTAAATGATAAAGGAAAAATAAGAATACTTGATGTTGATGATTATAAAAAGTCATTAGAAGAAAATAAAATTGATGCTTATATAAAGATAGAAGAAAAACAAGCATCTACAAGTTATAAAATATATATGAATTCTTCTCAAGAAAACTCTTCTAATGCAGTAAAGAGAATAGAAACTGTTTTAGATAAATACAAAAGACTTACTGTAGAAAAAAAATTATCTGATAAAGGTTTAGATGTACAATCTACATTAGAGCCTTTAACATATAGCACTGTAGATGTTGCAAAGACAGAAGAAGTAGCAGGATATTTTTTAGGACAAATATTGCCATTCATACTGATAATAGGAGTCTTGCTTGGTTCAATATATCCAGCAATAGATGTTATGGCTGGGGAAAAGGAAAGAGGTACATTAGAAACTCTATTTACGCTTCCAATATCAAATTTAGAATTGGTTATGGGAAAATACATGGCTGTTTCTCTTAGTGCAATAGTAACAGCAATTTTAAATATTTTATCTATGGGATTGACTATGGCATTTATTTTAATTAGTGGAGGTCTTAGCAGTCAACTTGGCTTTGGAAATTTCAATTATGGAGATTTAATTTTACCAATTGTAACTACTTTAATCTGTATATGTCTGTTTTCAATGGTAGTAGCAGCAATAAGTATGTGTGTATGTTCACTTGCAAAAAGTTTTAAAGATGCTCAAAACTACATAACTCCTCTTATGTTAATTATTATGATACCATCATATGTCTCTATGATACCAAATATAGTGTTGGATAGGGTAACATCTGTAATACCTGTGGTAAACATATCACTACTTATAAAAAGTGTATTATCTTTTAAAAGTGATTTAAATTTAATAGCTTTAGTTTTGGTATCAAATATAGCTTTTGTTATATTGGCAATCACATTACTATCTAAGATGTTCAATTCAGAGGAAATACTTTTTGGTAATAGTAAGAGTTTTTCTTTTTTAGAGAAAAGATGTAATATAAAAAAAGGCTCTATACCAACTATAAGTGATGGTATTATTTTATACGCAGTGGGATTAGTTCTTTTAATTTATGTTGGTTCTTTAGTACAAATTAAATTTGGTATGGGTGGTATCATAATGACACAATTTATGATAATTTCATTACCATTAATATTTGCATACTATATTAAAGCTGATTTTAAAGAAGTGTTTAGCTTGAGAGTTCCTAAGTTAAAACATATACTTGGCAGTATTGTACTTTGGATTGGTGGATATATTCTTATTATGATTATAACACAACTAATTTTATTCTTGTTTCCTCAAAACATGGAAGTTGCTGAAAGTTTAAACGAAACCCTGTTTATGAAAGATAAGTTTTTATTAAATTTACTAACAATAGCTTTATTGCCAGCTATATGTGAAGAAATATTTTTTAGAGGATTTATATTTTCTTCATTTAGTAAATCAAAAGATAAGAATAAGTCTGTTAAGTTGGCTATAATATGTAGTGGAGTATTATTTGGTATTATGCATATGGATTTTATAAGAATAATTCCAACCTCTATACTGGGTATTATATTTGCATATAGTGTATATAAATCTGGTTCCATATTTGTATCGATGTTATTACATTTTTTAAATAATGGTATAGCAATTGTAGTAAGCCATTATACAACTGGAAATGTAGCCAATCTGTACAAATTTATTGAGGTCGATTTTGCCAATTTAAATATACTTAAATTTGTCTTAATTCTTTTAATAAGTTTTATATTAGTTGCATTGGGAGTAAGAATTTTATATAGAAAATCTTTAAAAAGTTAAATGTAGATTTACTATATATATTAAATATTGATTAGCACTAAAGTATATAAATATATCTTATATATAAAATACTTTAGTGCTATTTTATATATTCTCTTTATCTTTTAATTATATAAACTCTTTATTGTTTCATTTATATAATATTTTCATTATATAAATGAAACAATAAAGAGTTTTAATTTTATAGATTTATAGTTAAAAAATCAATTATGAGGAGATATATTAAAAAATTTAAATTAGATATTTTTTAATTTACTTAGGGATAAAATTTAAAAATTAGTTTGTCGAAATAAATATAGAAAGAAAAAACAGAAAAAATAAAGTATGAATATGTTGCAAATACTATATTTTGGGAAAAAGTAGTCATTTCTTGTAAAATGGATAGTTTTGAAAAGAAAATAGTAAAATTATAATATAAAAATAAAATTTTTCAGATAATTTGAAGAAAAA
>NZ_JRHN01000036.1 GCF_001299635.1 Clostridioides difficile
ACTAATATACTACATTCTATAATTATAGTAACTGAAAATTTCATGAAATTTAAAATAAATATAAACTATCCATTTTACAAGAAATGGAAACTTTTGGGATATACTTATTTGCTAATGGTTTATAATAAAATAGAGGTGTTTTAATGGGAGGAAATTTTTATGAGGAATTTACAAAAAAAATTAATGTTTTTTTTATTTATATGTATAATTTTACAGATTATACATACAATACCAGTTTATTCTTTAAATGAATTTTATCAAAATAACTCCCTAAGCAATTTTGAATCTATTATGTTTAATAATCAATTTATTAGCAAATATTCATTACAGATAATATGTATTATGACTATGATATGTATAATGCTTATACTATATATAATATATGATAAATTAAGGTTTAGAATTAAATTGCAAAAGGTAGCTTATACAGATGGTCTTACAGGAGCAAGTACTATGGATAAGTTTGTGATTGATGCTAATAAGATATTATGCAAAAATACTCAAGAGAAATATGCTTTATTGTATATAGATATTGATAAATTTAAATATATAAATGACCTATTTGGATATGAAGTTGGAAATGAAATTTTACGTAACTTAACTAAGATTATTAAAAATAATATATTTGAAGATGAGATATTTGCAAGAATATCTGCTGATAATTTTACTATAATTATGAAATACATAGAAGAAAAAGATATAACAAATAGATTGAACATTATATTTGAAGAACTAGATTTATTTAATAATAATCAAGAGGAAAAGTATAAACTGGTTTTGAGTTGTGGAATCTACTTTATACTTTCAGAAGATAGAGATATTAATTCAATTATAGATAGGGCTAATATACCTCATAAAATGGCAAAAGGAGGACATAAAAGTTCCTATGCATTTTATGATAATAAGATTCATGACCAAGAAATAAAAGAAAAAGAGATGGAAAATACGATGTTTTCAAGTTTGGAAAATAAAGAATTTATTGTACATTTGCAACCCAAAATAGAACTTGATACAGGAGAAATACAAGGTTCAGAAGCTCTTGTTCGATGGAAAAGTTCTAATAAAGGTTTAATACCTCCAAATGAATTTATTCCATTTTTCGAGAAAAATGGTTTTGTAATAAACTTAGATTTATATGTACTTGAAGAAATATGTATACAACTTAGAAAATGGATTGATGCAGGTATAAATCCAGTTACTATTTCGGTTAATGTCTCAAGGATACATTTATATTGCAATAATTTTATAGAAACATATAAAAATATAATTGATAAATATGAAATACCTGCAAAGTATATAGAACTTGAACTTACAGAAAGTATTATATTTGATAATTTTGACATCTTAATTGATATAATGAATAATTTAAAAAAAATAGGATTTTTGATATCTATGGATGATTTTGGTTCAGGGTACTCATCATTAAATATGTTAAAAGAAATTCCTATGGATATTTTGAAGCTTGACCAAAAATTTATTATGGAAACTTATAATAGCAATAGAAGTAAGATAATTGTTACTAAAGTTGTAGAAATGGCAAAAGAATTAGGAATGAAAGTGGTATCAGAGGGTGTTGAGACAGAAGAGCAGTTTCAGCTCTTAAAGGAAGTAAAATGTGACATGGCACAGGGATATCTGTTTGGAAAGCCAATGCCAATTGAAGAATTTGAAAAATTGATTATGTATAGCTCAATAAAATAGGAATTAATCTATATTATAAAAATCTAATAAATTATGTTAAAAATGAACTCTAATACAGTGTTCATTTTTTTGTGAACTTTTTTATATACTTTTTAAGATAGTAAAATTATTTAAGATTAAAAGGAAATAATTATAGCTTTGATTATAGATATATAGTAGGCATTTTTATAAAAGCATAGTATGAAAAAATATACAGAAATATTTTCATAATTTTATTTAAAAGTAATTGACATATAAGCTGTATTATTATATTATTGTATTAAGTTATTAATACAATAATATAAACAAGGAGGTATAAACATGGAATGGGAACTTGATAATAATAAGCCTATATATATACAATTAGTAGAACATTTAAAATTGAAAATAATTTCAGGTGAGATTGAAATAGGATCTAAACTAGAAACAGTAAGAGCACTAGCAGAAGATGCTGAAGTAAATCCAAATACAATGCAAAAAGCTCTAACAGAGCTTGAAAGACAAGGATTAGTTTATAGCCAAAGAACTAAAGGAAGATTTGTAACAGATGATAAGGAAAAAATAAAAGCTATGAAAGCGGAAATAGCTAATGTTGAGATAAATACATTAAAAGAGACTTTAGAAAAACTTGGGTATGATAAAGATGAAATGTTAAAACTTATTACAGAAAATTTGAAAGGAGAATTATAAAATGGATAAAAATATAAATAATATTTCTCAAGATGGAATAGTTGAATTTAAAGGTGTAAATAAAAGTTATGGAACTAAAAAGGTTTTGAAAAATGTTGAATTGAATATACCAAAGGGAAAGATAGTGGGATTGTTAGGTCCTAATGGAAGTGGCAAAAGTACAATGATTAAGCTAATAAATGGATTATTACAGCCTGATAATGGTGAAATTGTAATAAATGGAATGAAACCATCAATAGAGACTAAGAAAATAGTATCTTATTTACCAGAAAGAACTTATTTAAATGACTGGATGAAGGTATCAGATTTACTGAAATTTTTCTATGATTTTTATAGTGACTTCGATGTTAGAAGAGCAAATGAGATGATTAAAAGTTTAGATATTGATGTGAATGAAAAACTAAAAACAATGTCTAAAGGAACCAAAGAAAAGGTTCAACTTATCTTAGTTATGTCAAGAAAAGCAAGTATATATATCCTGGATGAACCTATTGGTGGTGTTGACCCAGCTGCAAGGTCATATATACTTAAAACTATATTAAAAAATTATTCTGAAGATAGTACTTTACTAATCGCTACTCACTTAATAAGTGAAATAGAGAATATATGTGATGAAGTAATATTTATATCTAAGGGACAAATAGTATTGCAAGGAGATGTTGAAACAATAAGAGAAGAAAAAGGAAAATCTATAGATGCATTATTTAGGGAGGAATTCAAATGTTAGGTAAATTATTAAAATATGAATTAAAGGCAAGTGGAAGAACATTTATACCATTATATATAGCTATATTGGTAGTAGCTGTATTCAATGGAATATTTATAAACACAGATATATTCCAAATACAGGGAATAGGAATACTGGTATTGACGAGTCTTTTCATGGCATTAGGTGTTTTAACTATTGTAGTTACAATTCAAAGATTCAGAAAAAATCTTTTGGGTGATGAAGGGTATTTAATGTTTACTCTTCCTGTTAGTACTAGTTCACTTATTTTATCTAAATGTATAACAGCACTTATATATGCTGTACTTAGTTTTATAGTTGCAATGTTCACATTTGGAATGCTTATGCTTTTTAGTGCTTCTGGAATACACTTACCTGAATTTTTAGATTTTTTTAATACTGTTTTTACAAAAGGTTCTGAATATTTTTTAGATGTTGTATTATTTTCAGTAACAATGCTTATTTCATATTCATCATTTATTTTGTTATTATATACATCAATTTCAATGGGTCAATTGCCAAGATTTAACAAGCATAGAAATATAGTAGCATTTGTTTCTTTTATAGCTATAAATATAGTAATATCAAGTGTTGGAAATGCTATAGAAAGAATTTTACCACATAAAGATACAAATATGATATACCATTTTTATCAAAGTCCTCATTTTGCACTTGCAATGCTTGGGAGTATTGCAGTTGTAGTAATATTATTTTTCGCTACAAAATATATATTAGATAAAAAATTAAATTTAGAATAGATATTTTTATAGAGAGCCATCTTTTGAGTAATGTTCAAAGATGGCTTTTTATATTTAAGGAGTTAATTTATATATATAACAGGAATGAAACTTTATTTCTAGTTAAATATGTATATATGTAGTATAATGAGACTATATGTTAAAATTTGTAATAAATAGATGTATACTTGATATAATTACTTAGAAAGCATGAATTTTATAGAGTATATCAAGAAAATTTAAAGCTATGTAGATTTGAGGGAGAAAATATGAAAAGTTATACAAAGGCTAAATGGAGTGTTTGGGGCATAATTACATTTTCATTCATTTTAGTCTTATTTTTAAGGATGTCAACTGCTGTTGTTTCAGATAATTTATCAAATGAGTTAGGTTTTAATTCTATACAAATTTCAAATATAGCATCTTTTTGCCTCTATGCATATGCATTTATGCAAATACCAGCAGGAATCTTAATTGATAAATATGGAGCAAGAAAACTTAGTAGTCTTGGAATAATAATGGCAAGTTTAGGTTCTATTTTATTTGGATTGATTCAAAGTATAGAGTTAGCATATATTTCTCGTATAGTTGTAGGTGCAGGGACCTCAGTAATATTGCTTTGTATTTTAAAAATTCAGGGTAGATGGTTTAATAAATCAGAATTTGCTTCTGCAACAGCTAAATTTTCATTTGTAGGGAATTTAGGGGGAGTTCTTGCTACTTTTCCACTTGTGTTTCTATCTGAATTTGTTGGCTGGAGAAATTCATTTTTATTGATAGGCATAATTGGTGTTGTAATCGGATGTTTTATGTATATTATTGTTAGAGATACTCCAAGAGAATACGGATTCAATATAGATATGGAACCTAATGAAGAGCCAGAGAAGATTGGTATTGTTGATGGAATTAAGTCTGTTATAAAAAATAAATCAACATGGTATAACTCAATGATAATGTTCTCTTTTGTAGGTCTGACAAGTGCATTTACAAGTCTATGGGGAGTGAAATACATAATGGATGTTTATGGGGTTAGTAAGAGTTTTTCTGCATTTATAGTATCATTTTTTACATATGGATTTATATTTGGTTCAATAATTATGGACTTTGTATTTGCTAAAATAAGCTCTAGTAAATTTAATATAATCAAATATGGAGCAATAATAGATTTATTTATATGGATTCTAATTGTAGTTGTATATAAAGTAAAACCACCAATAATGATTTTACCAATAGCATTTTTTATTATGGGATGTATAGTGATGTCTCATTTACAAGTTTTCAATGATGCTAAGTATAAAAATAAAGAAATTTATTCTGGATTGGCAACTAGTGTCATTAATACTTTCGAATTTATAGGTAGTGGTATTATTAATTTAATTATAGCAGTATCTTTGCAAGTAAATTCACATAATGTAGTTGATGGATATAAAAGAGGATTTGTGATATTTATAGTACTCAGTATTATAACTATAACAGCATCTCATATAGGTGTAAAAAATGATAATTCTAAGACTGAATAGAATCTTATTATTGATTCAATTTAATGCAATATTTTATAGATAAAAAAGAATTTATATTTATTACAAGGATATATACCAAGATATAATTGGAATATAAATCTTGTTTACTATGTCGAAATGATATTGTATTATATTAAATAGAAAATAAGAACTTTAAACTATAATATTGGTTCTAAAAATATAAAGTAAGGAGTTTTTTATGGATACGACAAAAATAGATGATATAAGCAAGTTGGATTTAAACAATCTAGATATTAATAAAATGGATATGGGCGGTATAATGGAAAGCTTTTTAGAATGGGCTACTACAAGTGGAGTAAAACTTATAATAGGTATACTTATACTTTCCATTGGATTTAAAATAATAAAGAAATTTGTAAACCATGTAATGTTATTACTTGGAAAAAGGGATATTGATTTAACCCTAAGAAGGTTTTTGAAATCTCTTCTTTTAAGTGTGCTTAAAGTTGCTGTTGTAATCATTGTTTTAGAATATTGGGGAATGAGCTTATCTAGCTTTGCTGCTGTGATAGCATCAGCAGGGGTAGCTATAGGTTTAGCATTACAAGGTAGTTTATCAAATTTTGCTGGAGGATTTATCATACTTTTGATTAGACCTTTTAAAGTAGGAGATTACATAGAAGCAGCAGGTCATGGAGGAACAGTTGAGCAAATAGGACTTTTTTATACACAATTGGTTACTCCAGATAATAAGCAGATACTTATACCTAATGGCTCTGTATCAAATGATAGCCTAACAAACTATTCAGCAAAGAATACTAGACGAGTTGACTTAACTTTTAGTGTAGGATATGAAGATGATATAGTACAGGTGAGAAGAGTATTGAAAGAGATTGTGAATAGCCATAAATTAATAATAAATGAACCAGAACCATTTATAGGAATAGTGGAACATGGAGATAATGCCATTAAATTTGCTGTTAGAGTTTGGTGTAATACAGAAGATTATTGGACAATTTATCTTGATTTATTGGAAGAGGTTAAAGTTAGATTTGATGAAGAAGGAATTACAATTCCTTATCCTAAGATGGATTTAACATTAAGAGAGCTAAAAAGAATTTAATATTATAAAGTCAAGGCACCTTTAGATTTAATCTTTGGGTGCCTATTTTTCATTTTTTTCTTATGAAGGCTGATTTAATATCTATAAGAATCTTATGTTTTGACTTAAAACAATTAACTACTTATATATTATATATAAGAGTTTTTTATATTTTATTAAAAAACTATTTTGTTTTTATACAATTTAATGTCGTTAAATGATTGGAAATAGTTTTTGTTTTCGACAACATATAATATGTGCTTGTTATACAATTTAATTATGAAGTATTAATAAGGGGGGAAATATTGTGAAATCAAAGAAATTATTATCGTTAGGGATAGCTATGTCAATGTTTGTTGCTGGTTGTCCTATATCTGCAAATGCACTTGATAAAATTGATAAAATTCAAGGTGCAGATAAATATGAAACTGCTGGACTTATTGCAGATAGAGAAAACTATACTACTGCAATACTTGTAAATGCAGATAGTACTATGGCTGATGGATTAAGTGCGAGTGGTCTTGCAGGAGCAACAAATGCACCAATTCTTTTAACTAAAAAGAATAATATACCAAGTGCAACTATGAAAAGAGTTGAAAAAGCTAATAAAGTGTACATAATTGGTGGTGAAAGTTCTATTGATAAAGCAACTGAAAACGTTTTGAAAGGTAAGAATATAGAAGTTAAAAGACTTCAAGGTAGTGATAGAATTAAGACAAGTTATAATGTAGCAAAAGAAATAGGAGCTATTAACAAGGTTAGTAAGGTTATATTAACTAATGCTTTTAAAGGTGAACCAGATGCTATGAGTATTGCATCTGTAGCTGTTAGAGATAAAGCACCTATAGTATTAACTGATGGAAAGAGTGTACCATTTAACACTACTGGAACAGAAAGTTATATAATAGGAGGTACTTCATCAATGAGTGATAACTTAGTAAATGATACTAATTCAACTAGATTGGGTGGAGTAGATAGATATGATACTAATAAGAAGATAATAAATAAGTTCTATAATGAAGCAAAAGAGTTTTATATAGCTAGTGGAACAGATTTAGTGTATGCACTTGCTGGCTCTACAATAGCTAAAAATACTCCAACAGTTTTAGTTGATGATAATAGCAATAAGACTGTATTAAAAAGTGCAACTAAAATAACAGCAATAGGAAATCTAAATGATAGTATATTACAGCAGTGTTTAAATGTAACAAAAAATATAGGAAATTCAGATACTGGAAAACAATATACAGTAGAGGATGCTGCTAATGCTGTGAAAAAATTGCTAGGTGTTGATAAACTTTATTATAATGAAAATTATCCAGAAGATGAAGACTTAATATTTTTATTAGATACTAGCTTTGAATATTCAGGAAAACAATTCTACGTATTTGGTTATGTCACAGAGAATTCTGAAGGTGATGTTAGATATTGTGTAGAGAAAAATGATATGAGCAAAGTATATACATATAATGTTAGTGGCATTATGGAAGTATGTAACCCAGCTGACTATGAAAATAGAAAAATGATAACAGAAGATAAAGCAAAAGAATTAGCATTAGCAGAATGTGCTAGAAAGCATAAGGTTAGTGTTAATTTATTAAGAGTAAATACTGCTTATATTGATGATATTAATAATATAAAAGTATATGCTGTAAGAATAGATTCAAAGCCACAACCAAAACAGACTTATGGATGGTATTTCATAGATGTTTATAGTGGATATGCTTATAAAGATATTTGGAATAACATTTAAAAAAGTATTTTTAAAAATAATTACAAATATATTCCTTCTGTAAAAGATAATAAAGCAATAATTAAAAGTATTAATCAAATAATTTTATAATTACAATTAAGCATTCTCATACTGGGGAATGCTTTTTTTATTTATACAAACAACATATTTTGTTTTAGTAAATTTATTTTAGTAGATATAAATTTTATAGTCTTAAAACTAGCAAAGTAGGAAGTAAATTTAATATAAAAGGGTAAATAAAGGGTTTAGAGGGCATAATATAGAATAAATTAAGTATTTAAGGAGGGTTTTTTATGTGTAAAAAAACATATTTATTAGTAGTAAGTATACTTGTTGCAGGTTTATTGACTGCATGTAGTGGAAATCCAACTACAGATTCAGGACAGGCACAAGATAATACGAAGAAAGAGACAAATGCGTCAAATAATGATTTAAAAGATGAAAAAAATAATGAAAATTTGAATGAACAAGATTTTAAAGTACCATACACAGATGCAGTAAGCATATTTAAAGATAAGTATAAAGATGCTGATATAGTAGATTTAAGCCTTGAAAGAGACTTAAATAAATTTGTTTATACTGTTGAAGGTGTAGATGATAATAATGAGTATAAGATGAAAATAGACGCTAATACAAAAGATGTACTACAGGATAAAACAGAAAAATTGGATTCAGAAGATTTAAATGGAGCAGCTAGAAAAGAAAAATTAGACTTAAATGATATAATAACACCTCAAAAAGCTATGGAGATTGCATTAAAAGAACAAAATGGAAGAGTAAAAAAATGGAGTTTAGATAAAGATTTAGATGTTACTTTTTATAAAATAAGAATAGATAAAGATAAAAATGAATATGACATAAAGGTAGATTCTAAAAAGGGAACTATATTGGAGGTAGAAAAAGAAGATTAGAAGCTTTAAATTACTTTTGTAATAATTTCTTTTTTAAATAAAATTTGTTTAAAATATAACAAGCAGGGTATAAAAAGATTAAATAACTATTTTAGGAGGAGTACGGTATGTCATTGAAATCATTAAAAATAAAAGAAAATTTATATTGGGTAGGTTCACTTGACCCTGACTTAAGAGTATTTGACATAATTATGTATACACCTTATGGAACTACTTATAATTCATATGTATTAGAAGGAACAGAAAAAACAGTTTTATTTGAGACAGTTAAAGATAAGCATTTTGACAATTATATTGAACGATTAAATGATTTAAATATAGATTTTGAAAAAATAGACTATATTGTTGTAAGTCATACTGAACCAGACCATGCAGGAAGTGTTGAAAAACTTTTGGATTTAGCTAAGAATGCAAAAGTAGTAGCTTCAGAAACTGCAATTAAATATCTTAAGGAAATAGTAAACAAAGATTTTGAGTATATTGCAGTTGCAGATGGAGATACATTATCAATTGGAGACAAGACTTTAGAATTCTTCTCTGTTCCTATGCTTCATTGGCCAGATACTATATACACATATATTAAAGAAGACAAGACTCTTGTAACATGTGATTCATTTGGTAGTCATTATAGTAATGATAAGATAGTAAACACACTTGATGAAGACGAAGAAAAGGATTACTTAGATGCTTTAAGATACTATTATGATTGTATAATGGGACCATTCAAGCCATCTATGGTAACTGCTATAGAAAAGATAAGAGACTTAGATATAGATACTGTATGTCCAGGTCATGGACCAGTATTAACTGAAAATCCTAGAAAAATTATAGACCTTTATTATAACTGGAGTGTAAATGAACAAATAAAATTAGAAAAAGAAGTTACAATTTGTTATGTTTCTGCACATGGATATACAAAGATTATGGCAGAAGCTATAAAAGCATATATTGAACAAAACAGCAATTATAAAGTAAACTTATTTGATGTAATAGAGAATAAACAAGAAGATATTTTAGCAAAGATAGCAGTATCACAAGGTGTATTGTTTGGTACACCAACAATATTAGGAGACGCATTAAAGCCTATATGGGATATTTTAGTATCCTTAAATCCAGTTATTCATGGTGGAAAGGTTGCTTCAGTATTTGGTTCATATGGATGGAGTGGAGAAGGTATAGAAAATGCTATGGAGAGAATAAATCAGCTTAGAATGACAGCTGTAAAACCATTTGCTGTTAACTTTAAACCATCAAATGAAGAGTTAGAAAAATTACATTCTTATACAGGTAAATTCTTGGATAAATTAAATTCTACTTTTGGAAGTAAAAAGAAAACTAAGAAATTTAAATGTGTAATTTGTAATGAAGTATTTGAAGGGGATAGTGCTCCTAGTGTATGTCCTGTATGTGGAGCGAAAGAAGACCAATTTATAGAAGTTGAAGAAGATGAAGTTACTTTTAGAAAAGATACTGATGAATATTTTGTAATAGTAGGAAATGGAGCAGCTGGTTTTTATGCAGCAGATGCTATAAGAAAAAGAAATAAAACTTGTAAGATAACTATGATTTCTAATGAAGATGAATTAACTTACTATAGACCTGCACTTTCTGATGGCATAAATGAAGAGCTTGGTTCAGATTTTTATATGGAAGATAAAGCTTGGTATGACGAAAACAATATAGTAGTAATATTAGGAACAAATGTAGATAAGTTAGATGAAGCAAATAAAACTATTATAGTAAATGATGGTGCCATTAAATTTGATAAACTTGTAATAGCTACAGGAAGTAGAAACTTTATACCACCAATTAAAGGGCATGATTTAGAAAATGTGTTTACTCTTAGAAATATAAAAGATTTATACAGTGTAAAGGAAGCCTTAGAAAAATCTAAGAAAGTTGTGGTAATTGGTGGAGGTCTATTAGGACTTGAAGCTGCATGGGAATTTAGATTAAAAGGATTAGAAGTAGTAGTAGTTGAAGCGATGGATGGTATACTATCAAAACAACTTGATAAAGAAGGTAGTAAAATATTAGAGCAATGTGTAAGAGATACAGGAATAGATGTAAGATTAGGTGTAGCAGTTGATGGTATCGATGGAAATGGAAAAGCACAAAAAGTTATATTCAAAGATGGAGATAGTGTTGAATGTGATATGGTAGTATTTTCTATTGGTGTAAGAGCAAATACACAAATAGTTCAAGATACATCTGTAAAAACTGACAGGGGTATTGTTGTAGATAAGACATTACAGACAACTGTTAAAGATATATATGCTTGTGGAGATGTTGCACAAGTAGAAAATACTAGTTTAGCAATATGGCCATCCTCAGTGGAAATGGGAAAAATAGCAGGTGCAAATGCAAGTGGAGATAATTTGACATTTGAAAGTGATGTGTATCCAGTTTCATTAGATGCAATGAATGTAAAAGTATTTAGTATTGGTAATATACAAAATTTTGATAAAGAAATTTCATCAAAAGATGAAGGAAAGAGAATATACAAAAAATTATTTATGAAAGACAGTTCATTAGTTGGAGCTATACTTATAAATGATTTAAGTTGTACTGTTAAATTGATAAGATTAATATCTGAAAAGGGTGATTTTGAAGATATTATGAAAGCAGATATACTATAGTTTAAATATAAGACCGAAAAAGTCTTAAAATATGACAATTCATATTTTAAGACTTTTTTGTTATAATATATAATAAAATAATCATACCTTAACTGTAAATTTATATAGATTGTTTACTTTTTAATGTTAGATTCCTTTTTTGAGATTGGTATATAATAACAATATAGAGTATATAATAATAGTTAAAGTTAAAAAAGGGGAAAAGCAATATGCAGTATATACAAGAATTACTTGATTTGACTCAAAACTATTGGGTACTAGCTACAATAATTGGTTTGTTAAGTGCATTTATAGAAAGCTTTATACCAGCCCTACCACTTGTTGCCATAGTTACAGCAAATGCTGCAATACAAGGGTTATTTCTTGGATGTTTGTTATCATGGATTGGCTCAGGACTTGGGACAACCTCGTTATTTTTATTAATAAGCAGATTTAATGACAGTAAGCTTTTTAATAAGTTGAGAAATAGTAAAACTGAAAGGGCAATAAGTTGGATGGATAAACAGGGATTTAAGTTATTGTTTATAGCATATGCCTGTCCATTTATGCCTGGTTGTTTAGTTACTATTGCATCAGCTTTTGGTAAAAAAGATATAAAGGATTTTGTGCCAGCAATGTTGGCAGGCAAATTTGTAATGTTTATAGTAATAAGTTATGTGGCAAGTGACATAGAAGGATTTATAACAAGTCCTTTAAAGATAGCATCATTTATATTGCTGGTGTTTTTATCATGGAAGATTGGAAATAGAGTCAATAAAAACCTTGAAAATCATAATTATGAATTTCATCATAAAAAACACAATGATGATGGAGATAATAGAAAAATTTAGTTTTCTAAAAAATAAAAAGTATCAAAAAATAATTAACTTCCAAAGCATTATTTTAAGATACTTTTTATTTTTTTGTTTATTAGGTACAATATCTTTTAAGAACTATTAAACAAAATATGAGTTGACAAATGTAACTATAGTAAAATATAAAATTGATATCCAATCAAAAAAATAACTATGAAATTTAAGAGCTTAGATATGAATTTTTCTGTTTTTGAGTTAGTTTTTATAGGGAGTAAAGAAATGTTTATGGTAATGGGGTAAAACAGTTCAATACCTTCTTTAGTAATAAGGTCAAGGCACAGGTGAGATAGATATCCTATTATAAATCCACTAGACAAACATGAGAAAACTATATTGTTGTGAGTAAAGATTGTTAGAGATTTAAAAAAACTATAAAGAAGCAATAAAGCAATTAGGCTATGGGTAAATCCTCTATGTCTAAACCTGCTTCCAAATAATTTGTATATCAATATAAATTTTTTACTTATATGAGAACCTCGCATATCTATATCTGGAAACAAAGACCCTAAATATGCAAAATAAATATAAACCATAATTAATACTATTTTATATGTAATATCGTATTTGACTAGATATATATTGTTTATAAAGGGGAGTATCAAAAGTGCAAATATATATCCTCCCCTTTCATGTGTTTCTTTTATCATATAAAAATCCTCCTGAATCGTCACTATAAACATAATATTGGTAAATTTAGACTATCTTTTATTCTATTATATAGCAAACATAAGTTTTTTTCAAAAGGATTTTAATATTTAATTAATCTTGAGATTTTAAATTTTTATAGTTTTCTAAAGCTCCATTCCAATTTATTACATTAAACCAGTTGTCAATGTATTCATTTCTTCTATTTTGATATTTTAAATAGTAAGCATGTTCCCAAACATCAAGTCCTATTATAGGAGTTAAGTTTTTACTTATAGGACTATCTTGGTTTGGAGTAGTTATAATGGATAATTTACCATCCTTAGTAGCTACAAGCCAAGCCCAACCAGAACCGAAAACATCTAAAGAAGCTTTTTTGAATTCTTCTTTAAATTTTTCAAAAGAACCAAAGTCTCTATCGATTGCTTCTTTTAAAGATTCAGAAGGGATAGTTTTTTCAGGAGTCATTATATCAAAAAAGAATTTATGATTGTAAGCACCTCCTGCATTGTTTCTTACTGCTGTAACAATATCTTTAGGCAAAGAGTCTAAATTTTGCAATAATTCACATAAAGAATAATTGTAAAGCTCAGGATATTTTTCAAGAGCAGCATTTAATTTATCAACATAAGCTTGATAGTGTTTATCATGATGCAATTTCATAGTTTCTTTATCTATATAAGGTTCAAGTGCATCATATGCATAAGGTAATGGTTTAACCTTAAATTTATTGTTTTCAGGTGTAAAAGCAAATGAAGTTATACACTGTGAAATTATAAATAAAGACATAATAACTGGTATTAACATTTTTTTCTTCATAAAAATCACCTCCTAATATAGTATTTCTAGAAATAAAAAAAATATGAAAGATTAGCAAATAATTTATAAAAATTTGATAGTAATTTTCTTTTAAATTGAATAAGTTTTAAATCTAAAGACAAAACTATGAGATATAGAACAAGACTAAAAGATAGGAAGGAATTTTGATAGTATGGATGGCAATATTTCAATTTATTATAAAGGAGATATATCTAAAAAAGAAGATATTAAACTTAAAAAAAAAGAGTCTATAAATAATATTAATAATGTAAATCTCGATAGTAGAGAAAAATTTAAAAATGATGAAAAAACTTTTGATTTTGAGAGATTTGATGTAATAGATGTTATTTGTGGGAATAAACCATTTGAAAAGGATGGAAAAGTTATTGTTTTTAATGGAAGTATATACAATTGTCATGAAATAAAAGCAGAATTGATTGAAAAAGGGCATACTTTTACTACTGATGATGATATTGAAATCTTATTGGCATCTTATATAGAGTTTGGTAAGAATTGTGTACATAAGATAAAAGGTATGTTTAGTTTTATAATATATGATAAAGTAAGTGAAAGTATATTTGGAGCGAGAGATTTATTTGGAATAAAACCACTTTATTATATAAATAATGAAAAATCAATCATTTTTGCCTCAGAGTATAAATTTATGCTTGAATATATAAAAAATCTAAATATAAATGAAAGAAGTTTGCAAAGTTATTTTTCATTTCAATATGTACTTCCTGAAGATACTATGATACAAGGAATAAGGTTGATACCAGCAGGTCATTTTTTTAGAGTGGAAAATGGAATATTATCTTTAAAAAGATATAACAAACTTGAATTTAGAAGTAGTACAAAATTTTTTTATACTAAGAATCATTTAGGAAATAGAGATATAAGCGAGGAAGATGTAAGAAATGTGATAATGGATTCAGTAAAAAGTCATATGATAGGAAATAGAGTAATTGGAACATTTCTATCTAGTGGTATAGATTCATCTATTATAACTACTTTAGCTTCACAAATTAATCCAAATATAAAATCCTTTTCTGTAGGATTTAATGTTAAAGGATATAGTGAGTTAGAAATAGCAAAGAAAACAGCTGATAAGTTAGGTATAGAAAATATTCAAATTAATATAACACAAGATGAGTATATAAAAGCATTACCAAAAATAATTTATTCTTTGGATGACCCTGTAGCAGACCCTTCAGAAGTAGGACTTTATTTTCTAATCAAAGAAGCAGGTAAACATGTTGAAGTAGCATTGTCTGGAGAAGGTGCAGATGAATTATTTGGAGGATATAATATATATAAGGAATATAATAATATGAAATCCATTGTAAACTCACCTACGTATGTTAAAAGTATCTTAGGAAGAGTTTCAGAACTTATGCCTAACATGAAGGGAAAAAATTACTTTTATAGAGCTACAACACCACTAGAAAAAAGATATATAGGAAATGCAAAGATTTTTGAAAATAGTGAAGTAAAAAATTTCTTTTATAAATATAAAGAGAAAAATATATATGAGTACTTGTTATCTAACTTGTATAGAGATGCACAGAAGCATAATTATGATTATATAAGCAAGATGCAACATATAGATATGAATACATGGCTTCAGGGTGATATACTTCAAAAAATGAGTAAAATTTCTATATGTGAGCAACTTGAACTTAGAGCTCCATTTTTATATAAAGATGTATTTGATGTAGCAAAGAACTTGAGGATGGATCAAAAGACAACAAAGAGTAATACAAAAGTTTTACTTAGAGAAGCATTTAAAGATATAGTTCCAGAACATGTTATCCAAAGAAAAAAATTAGGATTTCCAACACCAATAAGAATTTGGTTAAAAGATTCTTTAGGAGAAGTTGTAAAAGAAACTATTTCTAATTCAAATGTAGATGATTTTATAGATAAAAAATATGCAATAAATCTTTTAGAGGAACATTTTAAAGGACATAAGGATAATTCAAGAAAAATATGGACTATATTCATCTTTTGTATGTGGTATCAAATATTTATGGAAGATAAAAATATTAAATACTAATCTTGTGTTAGATTTTTCTTGTATTGTATTTTAGAAATAGCCAGAACTAAATTTCTGATATATATTATTATCAAAAACTTAGTTCTGGCTATTTTATTAAAAGTTTATCCAGATACATTTATTTTATTATTTCAATAAAATTGTTGGCAAACATTTTGACAAGGTTACTTTCTACTGCTAAATTTAGATTTTGCCCATCATCATAACCAGCAGAAATCAACCCTAGTAAATTTCCAAACATATCTAAAAGTGCTCCACCTGAACTACCACTAGAGATTGGAGCTGTAAATTGTATCATTTGAACTGTTTCAAAATCACGAAAAGCTGAGATAATTCCATCTGAAACTGTATTGAAAAGACCTAAAGGGCTTCCGATTGCAACTATTTTTTGACCTCTTACAGGTTTTTTACTAACATTGATAGGTATTGGTTTACATTTTCTATCAACCTTTATTACAGCTAAATCATAATCTGTATGATACTTTATAATTTGGTAAGATGTATAAACATTATCATCATTTTCAAATCTAACCAAAAATGAGTACCCATCGTTAACTACATGAAGATTTGTAAGTATATAACCTTCGCTATTTATTACTACTCCAGAACCACTCTTGAATGGTTTTTCCTCACTATTACACACAACAATCATAACGATAGAAGATGATAACATTGCAAGTTCTTCATAAGAAAGTTCTATTTCTTTATTTTGTATAGGTTTTTTAGATGTATGTTTTGTGTTAATAAAAGTACTTTCAGAGTGAGGTCTATCTGTAGAAGTGTAGATTTTATTGGTATCTTCTTTATAGTTTATATTCGAAACAGATTTTTCAAAAGGTATTTCTAATATCTCTGTACTCTTTTTAGAAAGCTCAAATAGAGTAGAAAAATTTGAACATTCAGGATATAAATCAATAATATCTTTACATGGGTTTATATATAAAATATCACATCCAAGTTGTGATAAAAAATATAAGAAAAAAAGTTCTTGTCTCTTAATATTTCCAAAGTACACTATTTTTGGTGAGATATTAGTTTTTGTTTTATTATAAAATAACTTAGGCAGAAAGTATTCTATCCAACACAAAAGTTTAACAGCAAAGTTTTTAACAATAGAAGGTGTTGAATTTGGCATACTTATATCAAATAAATCTAAGGTATTTTTAAATGCAATTTTTTTAGTCCAATCTAAAGTATCATTTTCTAGCTTGCATGGAAAGTCAATACTATATAAGTTCCAGCTGTTAAATTTGACTTTATCATAAGTATTAAAAACCTTAAGCATATTATCTGTTTGTGATTTGTCAAAACTCATATTTAAATTACTTAATCTAATATAAGGAATTTTTGGATTATTAAAAAAATAATCGTCTATATTTTTGATTTTTTCTATGTACTTATCAATTGAATATTCAACACCTATATATCGTGTAAAGTAGACTTCCTTAATGTATGAAGAACTTTTACTTGCATATGGCATATTAGACATAAATTCAATTAGAGGTTCATGTGATTTTTTTATTAAAATCTTTAATGGTTTAATAGTACAAAGCATATTTTTTCTCCTATAAAATAAGATGATATAATCTATTATAAAACAACTTAAAACAATATAGTACAAGAATTTTGTAGTTTCAAAATAAAATATGTACTTGTTCATACAAATGATATATAATTACATATTAAACATAGATTTTACATATTTAATAAAGTATGTAAAATCTATGTAAAAAGTAAGAAATATAAACATTTTTTTAATTATATTTTAAAAATATCAAGTAAGTTTTCTTCACAAATGAATAAAAAATGATATAATATGATTAAAGAAAAAGATAAATAATTAGCAAGATTTGTTTAGCTAAAATTAACAAGGGAGCGATAAATTATGGGTATAACATTATCAAAAGGCCAAAAGGTTGATTTAACTAAAGGAAATCCAGGCCTTAAAAATATTTTAGTTGGTTTAGGATGGGACACTAACAAGTATGATGGTGGATTTGACTTTGATTTAGATACAGCAGCATTTTTAACAGGAGCAAGTGGAAGTGTTACTAATGATGGAGATTTTGTATTTTACAATAATTTAAAACATACATCTGGAGCAGTTGAACATTTAGGTGACAATAGAACTGGTGAAGGTGATGGAGATGATGAACAAATAGTTGTTGATTTATCTAAGATTCCTGGAGAAATAAGCAAGATTTCTTTTACAGTTACAATTCATGATGCAACTGAGAGAAGACAGAACTTTGGACAAGTAAGTAATTCTTATATAAGAATAGTAGATAAAGATACGAATGAAGAGCTAATAAAGTATGAATTAGGAGAAGATTTTAGTATAGAAACTGCTATAGTAGTAGCTGAAATATATAAGCATAATGGAGAATGGAAGTTTAATGCACTAGGCTCTGGTTTTGAAGGTGGTCTCGCTGCACTATGTGGAAACTTTGGAATAAACTTATAATTTCAAATATAATAATAAACTAGAGGGGGTATTTTCCATGGCTATAGTATTAAAAAAAGGACAAAAAATTGATTTAACTAAAGGAAATCCAGGTCTTAAAAATATAAAACTTGGATTAGGATGGGATACAAATTCATTTGATAGTGGATATGATTATGATTTAGATGTAAGTGTTTTCATGGTAGGAGAATCACAAAGAGTTGAAAAAGATGAAGATTTTATATTCTATAATAACTTAAAACATACATCAGGAGCAGTTGAACACTTGGGTGACAATAGAACTGGTGAAGGTGATGGAGATGACGAGGAAATACTAGTAAATTTAGATGTAATGCCAAAGCATATTCAAAAGATAGCTGTAACAGTTACAATATATGAAGCTGCCGAAAGAAGACAAAATTTTGGACAAGTAAGTAACTCATATATAAGAGTCTTAAATTCTGAAAATGACGAAGAAATATTAAGATATGACTTGGGTGAAGAATTTAGTATAGAAACTGCAATTACAGTATGTGAGATATATAAGTATAATGGAGAATGGAAGTTTAATGCAGTTGGAGCAGGTTTTGAAGGTGGCTTAGAAGCACTTTGTAGAAATTATGGATTAAATGTTTAATTTGAGTAATATAATATATTAAATATAAATAACCTATACAAAAATGTATAGGTTATATTATATAAAATTTTGTGGAGGTTTAGTATGTCGATTAATTTATCAAAAGGTGATAAAATAGATTTAAAAAAATCGAACCCTGGACTGAGTAATATACTTGTAGGTTTGGGATGGGACCCTGTGCAACAAGCAGGTGGAGGATTTTTTAAATCTCTGTTTGGTGGAGGACAAGCTGATATAGATTGTGATGCATCTGTATTTATGCTTAATCAAGAAGGAAAATTGAGTGGAATAAAAGATTTAATTTATTTTGGAAATCTAAAAAGTGCCTGTAAGTCAGTATTGCATACAGGAGACAATTTAACTGGTGAAGGTACAGGTGATGATGAACAAATCCTAGTTAATTTGGATAAGGTTCCATCAAATATTCACAAATTGTTATTTGTAGTAAACATATACAACTGTGTGGATAGAAAACAACATTTTGGTATGATAGAAAATGCCTATATAAGAGTTGAAGACCAAAATAATAAGAAAGAGATAGCCAAATATAATCTATCTGATAATTATTCTGAAAAAACTACTCTTATAGTAGGAGCTATATATAGAAAAGATGGAAGTTGGCAATTTAAAGCAATAGGTGAAGGAACAAAGGATGCGGGTCTTAAGGAAGTAATGCAAAATTTAGACAGGATTGAGTGTGCATATGGAATTTAATAATGATATCAAATATTATAATGTAGATAAAGAAGAGGTAACAGAAGACTTATCTGTTAACCCTGAAAAAGGTTTATCAGAATCAGAAGTCAAGAAAAGAAGAGAAAAGTATGGTTTAAATGAGTTTACACCAAAAGAAGAAGGAAGCTTTTGGGATGATTTAAAAGACAGTTTAAGTGAACCAATGATAGTTATTTTGATTATTGCAGCAGTAGTAAGTGCAGTAATTGGAGAAACTCATGATGCAATAGGTATAGTAGGAGCTATAGCAATAGGTATAGCAATAGGTATGATTACAGAAGGTCGTTCTAAGAAAGCAGCAGATGCTCTTTCTAAATTGACTGAAAACATAGAAGTTAAAGTATTGAGAGACGGAGAAGTACATCAAATCTCTAAAAGTGAATTGGTACCAGGAGATATAGTATATATCGAAACTGGTGACATGGTACCTGCTGACGGTAGACTTATAGAGACTATAAATCTTAAAGTTAGAGAAGATATGTTAACTGGGGAATCTGATGATGTATCTAAAAAGTGTGATGTAGTAGTTTCTATGGAAGAAATAGAATCTAAAGGAGCATTAGTAGTACAAGAGCCAATACCTGCAAAACAAATAAATATGGTATTTGGTGGTACACTTGTAGCTTATGGTAGAGGAACTCTAGTTGTAACTTCAATTGGAGATAGTAGTGAGATGGGTAAAATAGCTCAAAACTTATCAGATACAGATGAGCAAACTCCACTTCAGATAAAACTTGGAAATTTAGGTGGATTGATAGCTAAAGTTTCTAGCGCAGTAGCAGGATTATTATTTATATTTATGGTTTTCCAAATGGTAAGTAAGAATGTATTAAATGTAGACATGTCTGGAATATTACCATTTTTAGAATCAATAGACCCTGTTAAAACGGCATTTACAGTATGTGTTGCGTTAATAGTTGCAGCAGTACCAGAAGGTCTTCCAACTATGATAAATATGACACTTGCAATAACAATGCAAAAAATGGCCAAAATAAATGCATTAGTTACTAAAAAAGAAGCTTGTGAAACTATAGGTTCTGTTTCTGTAATATGTTCAGATAAAACTGGTACATTAACTGAAAATAGAATGACTGTAGAAGTTGCATATATTGATGGAAGATATATTGAAAGTTCAGAAGAAGAAATAAATAGTTATTTTGAAGAAAACTGTATGATAAACTCTACAGCTGATATAGAGCATAACGATGGTGATGTTAAGTATTTGGGAAGTGCTACTGAATGTGCATTACTTTTATACTATAAAAACGTAGACTATAGAAAATTTAGAAAAGATTGTAATATAGTAGCTCAAAATCCTTTTACTTCTGACTCAAAAAGGATGACTTCTGTTATGGGTAGAGATAATCATCATGTACTATTATCAAAAGGAGCACCAGAAGTTTTACTTGAGTTATGTTCACATATCCAAAGGGGAAAAGACATAGTTCCAATAACTGAAAATGTGAAACATGAAATTTTAGAAGAAATAAAAAAATTACAAATAAAATCAATGAGAACTTTAGGTTTTGCATATAAAGAAATCTCACAAGCTGAAGAAGAAGCAGCAGTAACTGCTGAAAGTGATGCTATGAATGTTAGTGCAATGGAAAGTAATTTAGTATTCAGTGGTTTTGTTGGTATAAGAGACCCACTTAGAAAAGATGTTATAGAGTCTGTAAATACAGCAAACAAAGCTGGTGTTTCTGTAAAAATGCTTACAGGAGATAATATAAATACAGCAAAAGCTATAGGTGAAGAATTAGGTTTATTAAAAGGAAATATGAGAGCAGTTGAAGCTTCATATATAGATACTTTAGATGATGAAGAATTAAAAGAAGAGATACAAACTATCTCAATCGTTGCAAGAAGTAAGCCAGATAGTAAAATGAGAATAGTTTCAGCTTTACAAAAGAGTGGAGATGTTGTTGCAGTAACAGGTGACGGTATAAATGATGCTCCAGCACTTTCAAAAGCAGATGTTGGTATAGCAATGGGTATCTCTGGGACAGAGGTGTCTAAAAATGCAGCAGATATAATTTTAACTGATGATAGTTTTAGTACTATTGTAAAAGGTATTAAATGGGGTAGAGGAATTTATGATAACTTCCAAAGATTCGTTCAATTCCAATTAACAGTAAATGTAATTGCCTTTTTAGTGGCTATAATATCTCAGGTAATGGGACAAGAGATGCCATTTACTACAATACAATTATTATGGGTAAACATAATTATGGATGGTCCACCAGCACTAGCATTAGGTCTAGAGCCTGTTAGAAACCATGTATTAAATAGAAAGCCTGTTGATAGAAAAGCTAATATAATTTCTAAATCAATGGTATATACGATAGTATTAAATGCAATCTATATAACAACAATACTAATGCTACAATCTACATTTAACTTCTTAGGAGTTGATGAAGCTCACAAAGGAACTGTAATGTTTGCATTGTTTGCTTTTAGTGCATTGTTTAATGCATTTAACTGTAGAGAATTTAATGCAGATAGTATTTTTCCAAACTTTACACATAACAAATTAGCATTACAAATAATAGTTTTAACAGGAATTGCGCAAGTAATATTTACTCAGCTATTCCAAGATTTCTTTAACTCTGTAGCTATGGATGTTATGACATGGGGAAAAGTTCTATGTGTAGCAGCAAGTGTAGTTGTAGTTAATGAAGTTGTAAAATGTATAATAAGACTAGTAAAACCAAAAAAAGCCGCTTAAAATAAATTTTTTAAAAAATAACAAACTGACTCAAAATATGTATTTTGAGTCAGTTCTAAATAAACATTTAAATTGGGAGGATAATTATGGGCGACTCAAAGGTATTTGAAAAAATATTCTCCAGCCAATCAGACAGAGGAAATTACACTCCTTCAAAAGGATATCTAAGTTATTTTATTTCATATATTGGTTTAGAAGATGAGGTTTTGTACAATCTTGAGATATTTAAGGCAAAACAAAATATTGATAGTAAAAAAGATATTGTTTTATTTACTGATGCTATAGCAAATCCTAGTGATTTTGATATTATAAATTATTTTAAAAATGGACTTAAAAAATATAGAAACAGTATGGAAGATGTAGATATAAATATTTTAGGGTTCGATGGGATTGATTATAAACTAAAAAAAGCTATAGATAAAGTTTTAAAAGAGGAAGAAAAAGAATTTACTAATGATAGAGTTAAACAAAATTTTATAGTGAAAATAATGGCATGGATAAAAATCTATATCGGTGCTTTAGATATAAATAAAAATGAGGCTCCAAAAGTAATATTTTATGGGGATATAAAAAAGCATGAAGTTTATCTACTCTTAATATTGTACTTGGCAGGCTTTGATGTTTTATATCTTAACCCAAATTCAAAGAGTAATATAGATATTTTAAACATAGAAAAATACAAGGTAGAGTTTGAAGAAGCCAATATAATAGAAGAAAAAGTTGCTTTTGAAGAAAGGGTTATCTTAGGAGAAAAAATAGATAAAGGTTCTGTAAAAAAAGCTTTTACTGTGGGAGCAGAAGCATCAAAACGTATAAGCGAAGAGTTATTAAATGATGCAGGATTTATAAAACCTTGGCAGCTTCAAGATAGAAAAATAAAAAATTTACTTTTAAGTTCAACTGTTGATGAAATATCAATATACTGGAATCAGCCATTAAAATTAAGACCAGGATTTAAGTTTAATGATGTTACTGTAGAAGTTCCAAATTTTCTCTCTAAGATTAATGGAATATATAATGACAAAAATGAGTATATTAAGTTTTTAGATTTATTGAGAGATTCGGAAAGTTCAACATTTATTGAATTTAATGGGGATATAGACAAATTTTCGAAAGAGTTTACAAGAGATGCTTTTAGTTTGTCTTTTTTACTGAATTCAAAAGGTGTTATAGATAAAAATTCTGTTTTAAATAATAAAGATTATTCTATTTCAACATTGGCATTAAATCAACAAATTATGATTTTAGAAAAGGTTGAAGAGTTATTAGAAGGAAATATGTTCTTAAATGGTTTAAGTGGAGAGGACAAGATAAAAGGTCTGTTTACAATACTTCATATGGATAAGAAGTTTGTTCATATGATGAATAATTTTGATTATTCTCTTATAAATCCAAAATTGATTATATATATGTACAAGAGTATAGTATTTGATAAAGAAATAGTTTTCCTTATGCTTTTACTAAGTAAAATTGGATTTGATATTATTATATTGTGTCCAGGAGGAGAAAATAATATAGAGAATGTTATAAATAACCAATTGATTGATGTACACAGATTGGATAAAATGGTATATGACCTTAGATTAAATTCACTTGAAGATGATATACCTTTACTTAAAAAAATTTTTGGAAAGAGGAGAAGATTTTAGATGGGGATAAATATAAATAGTTTTTCAAAAGATAAAAATTCTGTAGAGGTTACTGAAAATTTACCTACAGTTGTTGAAGAAGAAAATTTTGATATAATGGAATATACAAATAATAAAAAAAATGAACTGAGAAAGTCTAAGGAAGTTGAGGCATTGACGTCTCTTATAGAAGTAGAAAACCCAGATACAATTTTACAATTTGGTAGAAAAGCATCTGAAGGAGTAGCAAGGGTTTCTGATAGTCTTTTAAATACAATAAAACTAAATAGAAATGAAGAAAACTCTAAAATGTTGGTTCATTTGACTAAAATAATGGACAAGTTTGATTTAGATGATTTTCAAGAAACTAAGGAACCAAATTTTGTTCAAAAACTTTTCAAAAAAGCTAATAATGCTATTGAAATGATGTTTCAAAAATATGAAACATTGGGAGGAGAAGTTGAAAAAATCCAAATTGAACTTGAACAATATGAAAGAGATATAGCACTTTCTAATAAGCAAATAGGTTCTATGTTAAATGAAAACTTTGAGTTTTATAATGAACTTCAAAAATATATTGTTGCTGGAGAAATGGCAATAGAAGAAATGGATAACGAGATATTACCTTTCTTTAAGCAAAAATCGGAAACTAGTGGAGACCAAATGGATGTTGTTAATTATCAAGAGCTATTGAAAGTTTATGATATGTTAAATCAAAGAATATATGATTTAAGAATAGCAGAAAATATAGCCATACAGACAATACCGATGCTTAGAGGTATGCAACATAATAACTATGGTTTAATTAGAAAAATAAACAGTGCATTTGTTGTAACTTTACCAGTATTTAAACAATGTTTATCTCAAGCTATATTGCTTAAAAAGCAAGAATTGCAAGCAAAATCTCTAAAAGCACTTGATGATAAGACTAATGAATTATTGCTTAGAAATGCTCAAAATGTAAGTACTCAAAGTGCACAAATAGCTAGAATGGCTGGAACAAGTTCTGTTCAAATAGAGACATTAGAAAAAATGTATACTACTATTAAGTCTGGTATAGATGAAACTATGAGAATAGAAGAAAACAATAGAGTTTTAATTAAGGATAATACAAAGAGGTTGGAAGAATTAAATACAGCTATAATTTATAATAAGTAGTATATTAGGGGCTAATTTGTATAAAGTTGGCCCTTTCTATGTATATGAGGAGGCCATACATTGAAATATTTCGATTATATCTGCAAAGATGATTTGAAAAAAATTTTTTTGAAAGAGCCAAAAGACTTTAATGCTAAGACTGAAAAAGATGTATTGAAATATGCACTAGGTGCTTTTTTATACGTTCCAGCTACTCAATATAATATGATTTATAAGAGTATTATAGGAGATGTTAGAGGAGTTAGACCATTGGCTATTTGCTTAGAAGATGCTGTTGGGGTAAATGGAGAGTTAGAGGCTATAGAAAATCTTAGGTTAATTTTGAAAGATATTAGTGATGAAAGTATAACAAACAAAGATGGAATACCATTAATTTTTGTAAGGATAAAAGATGTGGAGCAATTGTTGAGGATTAAAGATATTATAGTTAAAAATAGTCATACTATAACAGGCATATTAATTCCTAAAGCAAATTCAGAGTTAATAGAAAATTGTATAAAAGCTTTGAGCTCTATGAATCTTCAAGATATGTATGTTATTCCAATAATAGAGACAAGGGAATTTATATATAAGGAAAGTAAAGAATTGAGTTTTAATAATTTATACAATTCTATTTTAAAACACAAGTCAAGAATACTCAGTATTAGAGTAGGTATAACTGACATATTAGGTATGTATGGTATAAGAAGAGACAAAAACTTTTCTATATATGACAATTTGATTTGCTCTTCATTTATACTAGATATAATTACGTATCTTCAAAGGCCAGAGTTAGATATACCTATAAGTGGAGGAGTATCAGAGTTCTTTGATATGACAAATAAGGATATAAGAAGTAAGTATATAGAAGAAATATTGTTGGATAAATTTCATGGGCTAATTGGAAAGACAGTAATTCATCCAATGCAAATTCAGATTGTACAAGCACTATCTGCAGTGTCATATGAAGATTTTACTGATGCTTTGGATATATTGAATAGCACAAATAGCAAATATGGTGTGAGCAAAGGTATACTAGGAGAGAGAATGAATGAGACAAATCCACATTTTTTATGGGCTAAAAAAACATTGATTCTATCTAAAATATATGGTGTATTAAATAAAGGAGTAGACTATGAAGAATTGCTTAAATTTTAATTGTGAAATTGACATTATTGATAATCCATTAAATTTAGAATTAAATGATTTTTTAGATATAGGAATAAGAAACAATAGTAAGAGACGTTTTTTATTCATATCAAAGACACTTGGTAAGCATCTAGCATGCAAACCAAGTGAGATGGATAATTTGGGAAAATTAATAGCCACAATTTATAATGAAAAAAATAAAGTAACATCAAATGGTACTGTTATAGCTTTTGCTGAAACTGGCACAGCTATTGGGCATAGTTTTTTTGATTACTTATGTGGAGAATACGAATTTATTCACACTACTAGAGAACAGTTTGATGAGTTAGAGAATCTAGAATTTTTAGAGGAACATTCTCATGCAACAGACCAAAATCTATACTTTGGAATGCTTAACAACTTCAAAACTGGAGATGAGGTGATATTAGTTGATGATGAGATTACCACAGCTAATACATGTATGAATATAATTAGGAAGATTCAAAGTATTTATCCTAAAAAGAAGTACACAATATGTTCCATACTTAATTGGGTGAGTGATGAAAACTTAAGAAAAGTTACTCATTTAGAAAAAGAACTAGATTGTAAGATAGAATTTGTATACTTATTTAAAGGAAACTTTGATTTTGATATAAATGAAGATATTATTTCAAATTACAATGATAATTATAATACTGCTGAGTCACAATCTATTTCAAATGATAAAGTAAACTTAGTAGTAAATCACATTAATGTTGACCTAGAAGATTATATTGGGAATAAGAAATACGTAAAATATACAGGTAGATTTGGAATCAATAGAAGAGAACAGTTTAGATTAAAAGAAATTGTAAAGAGAGAAAGCAAAAAAATAACTATGGATAATAAAGAATCTTTAAAAAATGAAAATGAAAAGATTCTATTTTTAGGTACTGAAGAATTTATGTATATACCAATGTTGTTTGCTAAAGAAAAAGAAAATCAATATGATGTGTACTATCATTCAACAACAAGAAGTCCAATTATTGATATTGAAAAAAATAATTATCCTATTAGAAGTAAGTTTAAATTAAAGAGTTTTTATAATATAGATGTTCAAAATTATATTTATAATATAGATAAACATAATTTTTCTAAATGTTATTTATTTGTAGAGTTAAATAAGAGTAAAAATTCTTATCTGGAATTTATTGATATAATTAAAAATACAAGTATAAAAGAACTTACTATAGTATGTTGTAGCTAAATGCTTTAAGGAGAGTAAGATATATCACAGTTTTAAGATAGGAGTTGAATCATATGGCAGATTTTAGCACATATTCTAAGGATGATGTTATCTTTTTATTAAAAGATATATCAAATTTAATTAAAGAAGAAGGAAATAAAGAGAGAGAATTAAAAATACAAAGTGGTAGTCATTATTCAGAAATGATACCAATAGAGTATGAAGTTAGTGAAGATTATCTGAATTTATATCATGATAAACTAGAGCAAAATAAAGATAAGCTTGCATTTTCAATAGGGGTTATGTGTGAAAAAATAATTAAAAAAAATGGGAATGATGTGGTTTTAGTTTCACTTGCTAGAGCAGGTACACCTATTGGAATTTTGGCAAAGAGATATCTGAAAAACAAGTATAATCTAAATTTACCTCATTATACAATCTCTATAATAAGAGATAAAGGAATAGATATGAATGCAGTTGAATATATAGTAAAGAATCATCCAAATTCAGAGATTCAATTTTTAGATGGTTGGACTGGAAAAGGAACTATATCAAAAGAACTTGAAAAGGCATGTGATGAGCTTAATAGTAAATTTAAAAAAACTTTTGACTCAACCCTTGCTGTATTGGCTGACCCTGCTGGATATTCAGGTCTTTATGGAATTAGAGAAGATTTCTTAATACCAAGTGCATGTTTAAATTCAACTGTTTCTGGATTAATAAGTAGAACTGTATTAAGAGATGATTTAATTGGTAAAGATGATTTTCATGGAGCTAAGTTCTATAAACATTTAAAAGATAAAGACGAATCTATAAATTATATAGAGACTATAGAAGCATGTTTTAAAAATCAATTTAAGAACATATCTGATGAAGTTAATAAATGGGAAAGTGATATTATAACAAAAGATGGATATCTTGATGTTTTAAATATAAAGCAAAAGTACAACATAACAGATATTAACTTTATCAAACCAGGCGTTGGAGAAACAACAAGAGTTTTACTTAGAAGAGTTCCATATAAGATTCTAGTTAAAGACTTAAATGATAAATCTTTAGAGCACATATTTATATTAGCTAAAGAGAAAAATGTTGAAGTTGAACAAATGGACTTAAAAGCATATAAATGTTGTGGAATAATAAAAAATATGAAAGATATTTAGAAAATATATTAGACAGGAGAATACTGAATGATTGTTTTTTCAGACTTAGACAGGAGTATTATTTACTCTGATAAATTTTTAGACACTGATAAGAAATATACTAATATAGAAATTTATAGAGAAAAAGAAATATCTTATATATCTTTAGATACTATAAATTTAATAAAGCAAATACAATATTATGGTATGTTTATACCTACAACTACTAGAACAGTAGAGCAATTTAAGCGTATAGAATTTAATAAATATGGGATTCATTTTCCATTTAGTATAACTTCAAATGGAGCAATTATACTTAAAAATAATGAAATATTAAAATCGTGGAGTAAAGAAATAGATAAATTAAAGTCTAACTATGAACCCATTGAAAGTATGATTGTAAAATTTAAAGATTATCTGAATGTAGAAGGAATAACCAACTTTAAAGTTGCAGAAGATACATTTTTTTATATAGTTGTTGATTTTGCAAAATTTAGTTTGGATTCAATTAGGGAGTATCTAGATATATTGGAATCAAAAAATTGGAAATTCTATGTTAGTGGCAGAAAAATCTATTTTATACCAAAAGAAATCTCAAAAGAAAATGCTATAAAGTATTTGACTAAGGAATTAAAAATAGAGTCTTTTTATGCAATAGGAGATTCTGTTATGGATTATGGTATGCTCAATATTTCAAATAAAGCATATGTATTAAAGCATGGTGATATAAATAAAAATGAAACAGAAAGTTCATTTATATCGAGTACTTTTAATGGAATGAGTGGAACAGAAGAGATACTATCTAATATTTTAGATGAAAGTTGTCTGCTTAATATATAATAATAAATATATATAATTAATAAACTAAAAAAATCTGAAATAAATTAGAATAAAATTTGTCATACTAATTTATTTCAGATTTTTATTAATTTATATTCAAGTAAGAGTTCAATATATTAAAATGAAGGTGGAGTCATTGCCCAAACTGAGATACATATATCATCATCATAATTTTCATATACATGTGGAATAGTACTGTTAAAATAAAAACTATCTCCTTCTTCTAGTACATATTCCTTATTTCCAAGTATTATCTTCATTTTTCCTTTTATTATATAACCACATTCTTCCCCTTCATGTGTTACAAATTCACTACTTTTTTTTGTATGACCATCTAGCGTAACAAGTAAAAATTCTATTTTCTTACCAGATAAATTAGGAACAAGAAGTTCATAAAATTTTGTAGAATCATTAGTTACTATTTTTTTTCTATTGTTTTTCTTTACCACTATATCAGAGTATTCTTTTCCAATCTCATCAAAAAAATAACCTATATTTATATCAAGAGCTTTTGATATTTTCCACATTGCTACAATTGATGGAACAACCATATTTCGCTCAATTTGACTTATTAAACCCGTACTTAAATCCGAGTTCTTTGCTAAAGTAGAGATACTGATATTTTTAGATTTTCTAAGAGCTCTAATTTTACTTCCGACATCTATATTCATTAGATACAAACCCCCTTAGACATGATTATAACATATAATTTCTAAAGAATAATAAAATAAAAAAGTTTTATTATTCATGTATTTTCCATGTTATATTGAATTTTCTGAAAAGATGGATTATAATAAAACTAATATTCAATATATTGAATATTGATTTGAATATTTTAATTTAATGAAATAGGAGGTAGGTAAGATGAAGAGTTTTGTAAGTCCTGATAATATTTGGGTACTATGGGCAGTCATAACTGGATGGGCAGCATTTAGTATTTATCTGGAACAAAAGTACAACTGGGCATCGAAAATATCAGGGGCAATAATAGCTCTTGTAGGAGCCATGTTACTATCAAATCTAAATATCATACCAGTAGAGTCTGTTGTGTATGACCAGGTATGGGGATATGTTGTTCCTTTAGCCATAGCTTTACTGTTATATCAATGTAACATTAAAAAGATATGGAAAGAAAGTGGAAGATTACTTGTAATATTTCTTGTAGGCTCTGTAGGAACTGTTCTTGGAGCTATGGTTGGCTTTTTACTATTAAAAAATGCAGTACCAGATTTAAATATTGTTGCAGCTATGATGACAGGTTCTTATATAGGTGGAAATGTAAACTTCGCAGCCATGTCAGGAGCATTTAATGCACCCGGAGAATTAGTATCAGCAACAGTTGTAGCAGATAATCTTTTAATGGCTTTATATTTCTTTGTTTTAATAGCTATCCCATCCATTGGATTTTTTAGAAAACATTTTAAACATCCACATGTAGATGAGATGGAACGTACTGATGTAACTGAAGGAGAAACAATAGCAGCAAACTATTGGGGAAGAAAAGAAATATCTTTAAAAGATATAGCAATAGCTATTGGTAGTGCCTTTATAATTGTTGCAGTATCTGTAGAGTTATCAACTTGGTTCAAAGCTATAATACCAACATCAAATCCTTTTTTAGCAATGTTAAATACTCTATTCGGTAATCAATATTTAATAATAACTACTTTGACTATGTTATTTGCTACCTTTATGCCTAAATTCTTTAGTGATATAAAAGGAGCACAAGAGATAGGTACATTTTTGATTTATATATTCTTTGTAGTAGTAGGTGTTCCTGCTTCTATAACATTAATAATTCAAAAATCACCACTACTACTTTTATACTGTGGAATAATGGTACTAATAAATATGTTAGTTACATTTATAGTTGCCAAAATATTTAAATTTAGTTTAGAAGAAGCCATTCTTGCATCTAATGCAAATATTGGTGGACCTACAACAGCAGCAGCTATGGCAATATCAAAAGGCTGGTCTAAACTAGTAGGACCAATACTTATAGTTGGAACATTTGGATACATAGTTGGTAATTATTTTGGCCTTTTAGTGGGAAATATTTTAATATAATTTTAATTTAATATAGTTTTTCGTGAATTAAAAAGTTTATTTTGATAAAGATTTTTATTTAACTGGAGGTTGTTATGATTTTCGATGGACATTCAGATACTTGGGCAGATGTAACAATAAGAAGACTTAACGGGGAGAAAGATGTATTTAGAAGAATTCATCTTGATAATTTTAAAAGGGCAAATATAGAAGGAGCTATCTTTGTAATATGGATAGACCCTCCATATGATAAGAAACCTGAAAAAAGAGTTAAACAAATTGTAAATTCCATAAAAGATGAAATTGAAGATATGAAAGATATTGTAAATATAGTAAAAAAATATTCTGATATAAGTAAAGGTATAAGTGAAAATAAAATAAATATTTTAATTGGAATAGAAGGATTAAGTCATATTGGAAAAAATATAGATTTAATAGATTATTTTTACAAGGAAGTTGGAGCAAGACATGCATCGTTAACTTGGAATGAGCAAAATGAACTTGCGACAGGATGTTTAGGAGATAAGAACAGAGGTTTAACTGATATAGGGAAAAAAGCAGTAAATAAGATGGAAGAATTGGGCATGATTGTGGATGTGTCACATTTGAATGACAAGTCATTTTGGGATTTGATGTCTATTGTAAGTAAGCCAGTAATAGCTTCTCATTCTAACGCAAGAAATCTATGTGATGCTAAAAGAAATCTTACAGATGCTCAATTAAAAGAAATTTCAAAGACAGGTGGATTAGTAGGAATAAATAGTTTTAGAGGATTTACTAATAGTAATCCCAAAAAACAAGATTTGATACACTTAGTTGACCATATAGACTATATGGTAAATCTTATAGGTATAGAACATGTATCTTTTGGGTTTGACTTTAGTGATTACTTGGGGACAGAAACTATAGGTTCTTTTACTGAAAATGCCAGTATTCCAAGTGTAGATGGTCTTGAGAGCACACATACAGCACATAATATAATAGTAGAGCTTGAAAATAGAGGTTATAAAAAAAGAGATATAGATTTAATTTCTAGTGGTAATTTTTATAGACTCTTTAAAGATATATTAAAATAATATAATGAATAGTTTAAACGCATAAGATATTTATTATATTTAATGTAACACATACATATTTAAATTAGCATTTATAATTTATTTTATTAAATTGAATTTTAATGTTACTAGAAGTTTCAATTCTAGTAACATTTTTTATATGTAAAACAAAAAATATATATACAACTATTGACAATGATAATTATTATTGATAAACTATAAAAGTGAAAAATGATAATAATTATCATTTTAAATAAAGAAAAGTTTTTAAGGAGGGAGAATGAAAAAAAGGTATTTAGTCATAGGAATAATAATTTTGTCTTATTTTTCTTTATTTATAGGAGCTGAAGATATAAATATAATGCATCTATTTGCAAAAAATCAACATAAACTTATGGTATTTGTTATGAGTAGAATACCAAGATTGATAAGTATATTGATTGCAGGTGTAGGGATGAGTATAGCAGGTCTTATAATGCAACAGATAAGTAAAAATAAATTTGTATCACCCACAACAGGGGCTACAATAGATGCAGCTCAATTTGGTATAGTAATTTGTATGCTTTTAATACCAACTGCGTCTATTCTTACAAAGACCATAATAGCATTTGTATTTTCTCTTATAGGGACTTTTATGTTTATGAAAATAATAAGCAGATTACAATTTAAAAATATAATTTTCGTACCATTAGTAGGTATAATGTTTGGAAATATAATAGGTTCTATGACAGATTTTATTGCATATAAATACGATTTGAGTCAAAATGTAAGTTCTTGGATGCAAGGTGACTTTTCTATGATACTTAAAGGAAATTATGAGATATTATACATTACAATACCTCTTATAATATTAGCATATATCTATGCAAATAAATTTACTGTTGTTGGCATGGGCATAGATTTTGCAACAAACTTAGGGTTGAGCTACAAAAAGGTTGTTAATATAGGTTTGGTAATAGTGGCCCTTGTCACAGTATGTGTAGTCGTTACAGCTGGTAATATACCTTTTATAGGTCTAATAGTTCCAAACATTGTGTCCTTATATATGGGTGATAATATAAGAGCAAACATATGGTATACTGGTTTATTTGGAGCTATATTTGTGCTTATATGCGATATTTTTGGAAGGATAATTATTTATCCATATGAAATATCTATAGGACTTACAGTTGGAGTCATAGGAAGTATACTATTCCTTTATTTGATACTAAGGAGGAATGTAAATGAAGCTTAGTCTTAATAAGAAAATTTATTTCATTAGTATATTACTATTAATATCAATAGTGATTTTTACAATTTATGGAATAGATATGAATAATATAGATTATGCACTATCACAAAGAATACCAAAAATACTTGCTATGATATTAGGTGGAGGGTGTATAGCATTTACTACTGTAGTGTTTCAAACAATTACAAACAATCAAATACTAACACCAAGCGTATTAGGATTGGATTCATTATATGTAATGATTCAAACTATAATAGTATTTATATTTGGTTCAACTAGCAGTTTGATTATTAATGAAAATTATAATTTTATTGTCAATGTTGCTGTTATGATTGGAGCATCAATGTTATTATATAAGATATTATTTGAAAAAAATAAAAATAATATTTTCTTTTTAGTCCTAGTAGGTATGATATTTGGAACCTTATTTAAAAGTGCAACAACCTTTATTCAAGTAATGATAGACCCAAATGAATTTCTAGCTTTACAAACTAGTATAATGGCCAGTTTAAATAATATAAATACTAATGTACTTTTAATAGCATTTATAATAATTATTGCCATGATACCTTTTATATATGACGAAATAAAGTATTTAGATGTATTATCATTGGGTAGAGAGCAATCAATTAATTTAGGTGTAGATTTTGATAAAGTAGTTAAAAAAATGATAATAGTAATAGCAATTTTAGTTTCAATATCAACAGCACTTATTGGTCCAATGACATTTTTAGGGCTTTTACTTGCTAATATATCTAGAGAAGTTTTTAAAACGTATAAGCATACATATTTAATTTTTGGTTCTATGCTAATAGGCATGATTACATTAATAATTGGTCAATTTTTTATACAACATGTATTTAAATTTGATACTACTTTGAGTGTAGTAATAAATTTCATAGGAGGAATTTACTTTATTCAGTTATTGTTAAAGGGGGCAAATAAGTGATAGAAATAAGAAATATATTTAAAAAATATAAGAACAAAAATGTTGTAGAAGATGTTTCTTTTAATATAGAGAAAGGAAAGATAACTTCTTTTATAGGACCAAATGGAGCTGGGAAAAGTACTGTATTATCAATAGTAACAAGGCTTATAGGTGGTGATAGTGGCGAAGTAATAATAGAAGGGAAAAACTTAGCTAGCTACACTAACAAGGAATTAGCTAAAAAAATAGCTATTCTTAAACAATCTAATAATATAACTTTAAGGCTCACAATAAGGGAATTGGTTGGGTTTGGAAGATTTCCGTATAGTGAAGGAAATCTAACTAAAGAGGATGAGAAGTATATTGACGAAGCGATAGAATATATGAAATTGACTGATATACAACATAAATATCTAGATGAGTTGAGTGGAGGTCAGAGACAAAGAGCCTATATAGCAATGGTAATAGCCCAAGATACAGAGTATATATTGCTTGATGAACCACTTAATAATTTAGATATGAATCATTCAGTTCAGATGATGAAAGTGCTTAGAGACCTTTGTGATGACCTAGATAAGACTATAGTGTTAGTAATGCATGATATAAACTTCGCATCATGCTATTCAGATAATATAGTTGCATTAAAAAATGGAAAAATTGAGAAGGTAGGTCGTACAGATGAGATAGTCAATGAAAAAGTTTTAGAAGATATTTATGAGATGAATTTCAATATTAAAAATATAAATGGAAATCGAATTTGTATTTATTTTTAACGAATCATCTATAAAATTCAAAGTATTATATAAAAACAAACGAATTTTATAAAAATTTAAATTAAAATAGACATCAATAAGAAAGAGGGAGATATCAGCATGAATAAAAAAGTAGCAATAGTAGCCACAGTGGTAATAGTAGTATTGGTGACAGTGTTTGCATTAGGTGGAGGCAAAAAAAATGAATCTAAGACATCAGATAATTCAAATGATACTGTAAAGATAACTCATAGTTTGGGAGAAACAGATGTAAAGCTAAATCCTAAGAAGGTAGTAGTATTTGATTATTCAGCTCTAGATACAATGGATACGTTAGGAGTAGGAGAGAGCTTAGTAGGACTTCCAAAATCAAGTTTGCCAACATCTTTAGAAAAATATAAAGATGAAAAATATGCAGATTTAGGAGGATTGAAAGAACCAGACTTAGAAGGTATAAAATCAGCAAATCCAGATTTAATTATAATAAATGGAAGACAAGAAGATTTTTATGAGCAATTATCGAAAATAGCACCAACAATAAGTACAAGTAAAGATGATAAGAAGTATTTGGATTCTGTTAAAAATAATATAGATAAAATAGGAAAAATATTTGGAGTGGAAGAAAAAGCTAATCAAGAATTTAGTAAAATTGAAAAGAAGATAGAGACTTTAAATAAAAAAGTAAAAGAAAAAAACTTAAATGCTTTAACCATAATGGTAAATGAAGGTAATTTAAGTGTATTTGGTGAAGAATCAAGATTTAGTATATTATACAATAGTTTTGGATTTGAAAATAAAGATAAAAATATAAAAGAATCAAGTCATGGTCAAAATATTACTTTTGAGTATATAGCTAAACAAAATCCAGAAGTTATGTTTGTTATAGATAGAGGAATAGCTACAGGTAGTGATGTAAAAGAGGGTTCAACAGCAAAGTCTGTTTTAAATAATGATATAATAAAATCTATGGATGCATATAAAAATGATAATATAATCTATCTGGATTCACCAACATGGTATGTGAATGATGGAGGTCTAACTTCTTTAAATAAAATGATAGATGATGCATCACAAGCAGTTAATAAGTAAATCTATTATTTACAATAAACATGTTTTATTTATTACTTATTTAATCAGCCACTTTAAGTGGCTGATTTTTTATGATTTAAATAATAATCTTAATTACAATATAAATCTATTCAAAATATAATAAAATACAAAGTTATACTGGACAAAAAGAATAATTTTTAAATATAATTGAACTATATAGATGTATGTTGTCGCAATTATATAGTTTTAAGCTATGTTTTACAACTAAAAGTAAGATAACTATATTTGAAAATAAGAATTTCTATATAAAAAACGTTTTTGTAAATGGATATAATGCTAAAAATAAACTATGTAAAATAAAAATTTCTATATCTTAATTGCATATAAGTTTTTATTGGAATTTCATGCATCTTATTTGAAAAATGATTATACACATGAAAAACAACATAGAGGATAGGGGTATTTTATGAAGAGAGTTTTGAAGGTAACTATCTTAGTATTATTTATTTTATTAATTTCTATAAGTTCCATTTCGATTAAATTGATTCATAATATTGGGGACTATGGAAAACTTATTAATTATGTTGGCATTGTTCGGGGAGCTAGTCAGCGTTTAAGCAAATTAGAAATGAACAATAAACCTAATGATGAGTTGATAGATTATATTGATGGGATTTTACATGAATTGATTACAGGGGATGGAAAGTACGGTTTGGTAGATGCTGATTGCAAAAAATATAATGAGTACTTATTTTTACTAGAAAAAAAGTGGAAAGATTTAAACAATGAAATAGAAAAAGTAAGGATGAATGAAGAGAATAATCATTTATTAGATATAAGTGAAGAATTTTTTGATCTTGCAAATAGTACCGTGTTTGAGATAGAAAATTTCTCTAAAGAAAAAAGTGATTATCTAATGACTTTAATAATCATTATATCTACTATAGGTATGTTAGCATGGATTATATTGATTATACAATATAATAGAAAATTAATTAGTTTGGAAAAGCTAAATGTAGATTTAAAAAACATTGCATATAAAGATGAGCTAACAGGAGCAAATACTATAGAAAAGTTTAAGATAGATGCAAATCAAAATATTCACAAATATAAAGATAAGAAATTTGCTATATTCTATATTGATTTTGAAAATTTTAAATACGTTAATGATATATTTGGATATGATTATGGAGATATGATACTGAAAAGATATGCTAATCTTATGATGAATGATATTGGAAAATATGAGATATTCGCAAGAGAAATTGCAGATAGATTTATTGCTTTAAGATGTTATGTAGATAAGTCAGATTTAGTAATAAGGCAAAGAGTTGTAGATGATAAACTAATTAATATTACAAATGAAATTAAAAACAAATATAGTATCACTATTGTCAGTGGAATTTGTTGTATTGAAGATGTGATTGAAAAACTAAACATAGATGATTTAATAAATCGGGCAAACTTTGCACAAAAAACTGTTAAAAATAAACCAGGGACTAATTATGCTTTTTATAATGAAAATATCCGTAAAAAAATGATTGAAGAAAATACAATCAAAAGTAGAATACATGAAGCTATTGAAAATAAAGAATTTATAGTTTATTTTCAACCTAAAGTTAATTTACATAATCAAAAAATAGATTGTGCAGAAGCTTTAGTACGTTGGATGACTCCAGATAAAGGGATTATATCTCCTGCAGTATTTATTCCAATATTGGAAAAGGATTTTTTTATTGGTTTAGTAGATAAGTATGTTTTTGAAGAAGTCTGTATATGGATTAGAAAGAGATTAGATGAAAATAAACCATTTGTTCAGATATCAGTTAATGTTTCTAGAATACAGTTCTATAATACTAAATTTGTGGAAACTTACTCAAATATACAAAAGAAATATAATATACCACGAAATACTATAGAAATTGAATTTACTGAGAGTGTTGCTTTTGAGAATCAAGAACACTTTTTGGAAATTATACATGATTTACATGAAAATGGATTTACTTGTTCTCTAGATGACTTTGGAAAAGGTTACTCATCTTTAGGTGTCTTAAAAGATTTACCATTTGATGTTTTGAAGCTTGATTCTATGTTTTTTAATGCTAGTTTAGACAAAGAAAAAGAAAGAACAGTAATAAAAAATATTATACATATGCTAAAAGAATTGAATATTACAACTGTTGCTGAAGGTATTGAATATAAGGAGCAAGTTGAGTTTCTAAAGGAGATTGGATGTGATTTAGTTCAAGGATATGTATTTTATAAGCCAATGCCCATGTTAGAATTTGAGGAACTACTGGATAAAGAATGTGTTTATAATAGTTATCAAGTAAATACTTAATGAAAAAAGGGACTGTAAGTAAATTTACTTATAGTCCCTTATAAATACACTTATTTTCTTCCTGCAACCCATTTTAAGCCCCAATGGAACTCATTGTCCATTTCTCTATGACCTTTAAAGTATTTAATTACTTTTTCAACACTGAATGTCTCATCATTTACATTTTCTATCAAGGCTATTGAACACATATTATAGCCATTTTTATGTTCATCAAGTTTAACAACTAAATCTGAATCCTGTTTCTGTTTAATTGTTACAATTCCATCAGCCTCAGACCAATTAGCTACACCTTCATAGATAAAAGCATAAATAAGTATTCTTTTTATTTCTTTTATTTTATTACCATTTATTCTTATGTTTTCTCCTTGTGTATTGCTACCTGTTCGGTCATCTCCATCTAATTGAGCAAAAGGCGGATGTCCTAAACTACCAAAAGAATTACCTAATGCCTGTACAGCACCTTTTACACCATTTTTCATTTCAAACAAGCAACCTAAATCTAAATCTATATTACTGCTTTTTAGAGAGCCAAAAAAACCTTTTTTTTGTATTTTTTGATTCCAATTTAAATTAACTAAGATTTCACCTAAATCACTATTTTCTTTTTTTGTAAGGTTTATTTTTTGCCCCTTTTTTAATTCTATAGCCATAGTAATTTTCCTCCATAAACATAGATTTACTTAAATGGTAGCACTTAACAAGTCAATATTCAACAAGATTAGAATAATAATATTAAAATTATACTAAATATACTAGAAAACAGGAATTACAATGCCTTTATATTTCTCTTCAATTATACTTCTTGCTTTATCTGATGTAAGAACATCTTGTAGAACTTTAATTTTTTCACTATCTTTATCTTCAGTTCTAAATGCCAAAAGATTTGCATACTCATCATTTATAGGTGCTGTATAAAGTCCATTTTTCTTAGCATCAAGGCCAGCAGGTACTGCGTATGTAGTATCTATAAATGCAGCAGTTACATCTGGAAGAGAAGATGGAATTTGAGCGATATCCAATTCTTTAAATTGTATGCCTTTTGGATTTTCTATTATATCTTTAGGACTAACTAATCCATCACCTTTAGGTAAAGTTAAAAGTCCGATACTTTCAAGGTATCTAAGGTCTTTAGAACAAGAAGATGGGTTGTTACTTATTGCGATTGTATCTCCTTTTTTAAATTCATCAATAGATTTTATCTTGTAAGAGTAAAGGATTGCTGGGCATACATATAGTTTTTTTCCAGCCATTATTTTATATCCTTTAGCTTTAACAGCTTCTTTTAGATAAGGTTCATGTTGGAATAGATTTGCATCAATTTCTCCGTTATTTAAAGCTTCGTTTGGAAGTATGTAGTCATCAAAATTTTTAACCTCCAAAGTATAACCTTTTTCTTCGATAAGTGGTTTTAATTCTTCTAATAATTCTCCACCTGGTACTAAAGTAGCGCCAACAACAATTTTTTTATCATCGTTACCTTTAGAACATCCAACTATAGATAAAGTAAAAACTAGACATAATAATAAACTTAATAATTTTTTGAATTTCATATAAATTCCCTCCTGAATATGATTGATTAGTTAAAAATAAAATACCCTCTTTTATCACACTGCAAAATAAAATAAGCCTGAGTTTAAACTCAGGCTTTAAAAGCTAATTTAGACTCATCTTTCAGTATAATACTGCAGGATTTAGCACCAATGTATATAAAAATATACTGGTTGCTGGGTTTCATAGGGCCAGTCCCTTCACCACTCTGGATAAGAAGTATCAATTTTTAATTATGTTATAAATATTATCATGATTTTTTACATATGTAAACATAATTTTATAAATATTTTAAAATTTTTAATATTTCTATTTAACACCTAAGATTCCAGAAATTAGAATATCAGTGTCAGCTCCTAAGAAATAATCATTTATTTCAATGGAATCTAAAACATTCCTTAAAGCATTCTCTTCATGTTTCGTTCCAGCAAGTTTATCTTCCACAAATGAAACATCACATTTTCCAAAAAAGTCTCCAAAAAATTTTATAGTAGTTATTATTCCCTTATCAACATTTAGATTAAACTCAACGTTTCCACCAGAATATTTTAACTCATTTGAAAGGGTATATTTTGGTGAATTACCAAAGTTCCAATCCCAAGTTTCATATTTTGACTTAGTAAGTTTTTCTATTTGTTCTATGTCATAATCACTTAAATAATAATTAGTATTATCAGTGTTAGTTTTAGAGAGATAATTCATTATTGCGTCCTTAAATTCTAGTATATCCATTTTAGATTGTAGATGTTCACTTATATTAGTTACACGAGATTTTACAGACTTTATGCCCTTTCCTTCAAATTTTATAGGTTTTACCTTTAGAGCTTTTGAAAGGTCATTTATCTCAGATGAAAATAACAGTGTACCATGATGCATCACCTTATTTTTGTAGTTGTATTGAGCATTTCCAGAAAACTTCTTACCATCTATAAGAAGGTCATTTCTTCCAGAAAATTCAGCGTTTACATCTAATGTTTTAAGTAAGTCTATTATTGGTTGAGTGAATCTTCTGAAATCACTAAAGCTATTATTATTGCAGGCTATGAATGTAAAATTTATATTTCCTAAATCATGAAATACAGCTCCACCACCAGATTGTCTCCTAACAACAGGTATAGAATTTTCTTTTATATATTCTAAATTTATTTCTGAAAGTGTATTTTGATTTTTTCCAACAATTATAGAAGGTTCATTCCTCCATAAAATAAATAAGTCTTCGTCAAAATTTTTTAGAAGATATTCTTCCATCGCTAAATTGAAGTAAGGGTTTGTCTTTTCATTGTAAATTAGTAACATTAAAGTAATTCCTCCATATAATTGATAAAATTTTTTTGTTATTCTTAGTACAATTAATTTTATAATTCGACAATAATGTAAAAAGTCCTTTAAATTAGAAGATTTAAAAAAGAAGACAATCTTATATTAATAGAAGTGTATATTAAACATAATTAGAAAAGTTTGGGATTTTATGTAAAAAATAAAAAGGAATTTTAAAAACTAACTTGCAAAGTTTAAATAAATAATATATACTCAAAATATACTTAAAAAAGTGAATAGAAGGGTAGAGGCGCAATAATCTATCAGTACTAATAATGAGTTAAGCACAAAGATTTATTAGGAAAGGAGATATTGCCGAAGTTTTATAATCGATGCTTTAAGATTATATTGCTGGGGGTACATAGAAAATATGTACAACTGTCACAGGTTTATTTGTGGTGAGCTATCATTTAAGGAATTATATTATATTTATTTTAATATTGTTGATGTATTGTAATTTTCAAGCCTTGAGTGTTTAGCACTTAAGGCTTTTTTAGTTTTATCAAATACCCTGTATAATTCACAAAACTAAAAAAGAGAGGGAGATTTATATGAGAAACAAAAAAATTAATATTATTTTTCTGACGACAATTATGTTTATAATGTCAACAGTAATGGTTTTTGCAGAGGAAGATATAGACACTATCGCACTAGCTAATGCAGAAAAATTTGGAATCTTAACTTTAATACCACCATTAGTTGCTATAATACTTGCATTCATAACTAAAAACGTAATAATTTCTTTACTTATAGGGATTCTTTCTGGGAGTTTTATAATTAAAGCTAGTGGTATAAATGTGTTTGCTACATTCATACAAGCATTTTTAGACTTAGTGGATAGAGCTTTGGTATCGTTATCAGACCCGTGGAATGCAGGGATAATACTACAAGTTCTAGCAATTGGAGGGGTTATAAATCTTGTTGCAAAGATGGGAGGAGCTAAGGCTATAGCTGAGGCACTTGCCAAAAGAGCGAAATCAGCGAAAGGTACACAAATTATAACATGGTTTTTAGGTCTTTTGGTATTCTTTGATGATTATGCAAATTCATTAATAGTAGGTCCTATGATGAGACCTGTTGCAGATAAAATGAAAATATCAAGAGAAAAATTAGCCTTTATAATAGATGCTACAGCAGCACCAGTTGCTGGATTAGCTATAATATCTACATGGATAGGTCTTGAAGTTGGTTTAATACATGATGCTTTTGAAAGTATAAGTGTAGATGTTGATGCATTTGGTATATTTTTAAATACAATACCATTTAGATTTTATAATATATTAATATTAGCATTTATTGTAATATCAGCATTATTATTAAAAGAATTTGGGCCAATGAAAAAAGCAGAAATAAAATCTAGAAGTAGAAAAGTTGGTACAGACCTTGATGAAGGTGTAGAAGAATTAGATGATTTAGCACCAAAAAATGGAGTGAAATTGAGTGTGTGGAATGCTATAATCCCAATAGGAACATTAATAATAGTTGCTTTGGCATCATTCTATTATAGTGGATATACGTCTATAATGGGTGGTGAAGATAAAGCTCTAATACAACTATTTACAAATTCACCATATTCTTTTGGAGCAATAAAAGAAGCATTTAGTGCATCTGATGCATCTAGAGCATTATTCCAATCTGCACTTGTTGCAAGTTTAGTTGCTATTATAATGGCTGTAGTTAAGAAGATTTTTACAGTGTCAGAAGCAATTGATGTTTGGATAGATGGGATGAAAAGTTTAGTAATAACTGGTGTAATATTAATACTTGCATGGTCATTAAGTTCAGTAATAAAAGAATTAGGTACAGCTAAATTTTTGATACACTTATTATCAGGTTCACTACCTCCATTCTTATTGCCAAGTTTAATATTTGGTTTAGGAGCAATAATATCTTTTGCTACTGGAACAGCTTATGGAACAATGGGTATACTTATGCCACTAGCAATACCACTAGCTTACTCATTAAATCCTGATATGTCTTATGTAATAGTGAGTACAAGTGCAGTCTTAACAGGTGCAATATTTGGAGACCACTGTTCTCCGATTTCAGATACAACAATACTTTCTTCGATGGGAGCTGGTTGTAATCATATAGACCATGTTAATACTCAAATGCCATATGCTATATTTACAGCAGTAATCACTATTGTATTTGGATATATACCAGCTGGATTAGGATTGCCAATATATATAGTATTACCAGTAGCTATAGCTGCTGTATTTGTTGGTATTCAAATAATTGGTAAGAGAGTTGATGAAGCAGAGATAGAACTTGCAGAATAAAGATATAAATAAATTTAACCTTTTATTATCATTCTTTTGTTAGTTTTTAGATAATTTTAAAAAGTTATTGAAAATAATAGCGAAATATAGTAAAATAAAAGAGTGATAAGCGGATGTGGCGGAATTGGCAGACGCACTAGACTTAGGATCTAGCGCCATTGGCGTGGGGGTTCGACTCCCTTCATCCGCACTCTACAGTACTTAGTTGTGCTGAAAAAAACTGGGATTGCTGGCTTTCGGAGTGGGCTATCCCGTTTTTATTTTTTGATAAATCAAATATAATATGAATATATTTCTAAGGATATTTTATTAATAAATATAAAAGCACATTGAGTGCTTTTTTGTTGTTTAAAATTACAATTACATATAAATTCTTAGATATTTGTCAATAAGATAAAATCTTATTTTTCACAAAGATAAATTTGCAAACGATTCTATTGCATGTATAAATATATCTTTAACATAATATAGTAAATTACAATATAACTTTACTTTTAGTGTTTTATATGACATGCTAGTAATAAATTAAATAAATATATTATTTTACATTAATATATAACATATATGTATAAAAGTTAATATTATAAAAGTAGTATAATTGATAATAAAAACTTAACAAAAAAATTAATACATAAAAAAAAATAAATATAATGTGTTGACATTTAATTGAAATATTCATACAATAAAAATGAAAATAAATATTTCCAAATGAGATTAGCGAGAGAGATCTTTATATAAAAAGGCGCCGAAGAAGCAATTTAAGAAATGCCAATTCTTAGAGAAACTTTCAGGCAAAGATATCGCTAATTGATGGGACTCTGGAGAGACTTAGGTTAATAGACTATAAGTCACCGAAGAAGCAAAATAATATTAAATTATTAAATCTTTCAGGTATACAAACAGGGATATATAGGCTAGGATTATTTTCTATGCTGATATATCTTTTTTTTATGAAAAAGTACAGGACATAATATCGAAATTACTTAAATATAGTGGGTCTAAATTTATAGGGAGGGTTATATATGAATGAATTGAAAAGAGTACCTTTGTATAATATACACAAAGAGCTTGGAGCAAAACTTGTTGAATTTGCTGGCTGGGAAATGCCTTTAGAATATGAAGGAATAAATAAAGAGCATGAAATGGTTAGAAAAAGTGCAGGTATATTTGATGTATCTCATATGGGAGAGGTACAAATAAAAGGTGCAGATTCAGAAAAATTTATACAAAATTTAGTTACAAATGATATAAGCACATTAAAGATAAATGACATTATATATACACCTATGTGTTATGAAAATGGAGGAGTAGTTGACGATTTATTAATATATAAATTTGGTGAAGAAGATTATTTATTAGTAATAAATGCAGGTAATATAGATAAAGATGTAGCATGGATAATAAAACAAAGTGAAGGATACCATGTAGATATAAAAAATGTTTCTAATGAAGTTAGTCAACTAGCAGTTCAAGGGCCTAAAGCAGAAGAAATTCTTCAAAAAATCATAGATATAGATTTAAAATCAATAAAATTTTATAAGTCAATTCCATCAACAAAAATATGTGGTTTAACTTGTTTAGTTTCAAGAACAGGATATACTGGAGAAGATGGATTTGAGATATATTGTAAAAGCGAACATACAGAAATAATTTGGAATGAAGTTTTAAAGGCTGGAGGAGAAGACATATGTCCTGCTGGTTTAGGCTGTAGAGATACTTTGAGATTTGAAGCAGCTCTACCTCTGTATGGCCATGAAATAAATGAACATATATCTCCAATTGAAGGAGGCTTATCAATTTTTGTAAAAACAAACAAGGAAGGCTTTGTTGGGAAAACAATCTTATCAGAAGAAAAAGAAAGTGGAGCTAAAAGAAAATTAATAGGCTTTGAGATGCAAGGTAAAGGGATGCCTAGAAATGGATACGATATAAAGATTGGCGACAAAACAGTAGGTTTTGTAACAACAGGATGTGCATCCCCAACAACAGGAAAAATTTTAGGTATGGGAATTATAGATTCTGAATATGCAAAATTAGGAAATGAAATAGGAATAGCAATAAGAAAAAAAGTTGTTCCTGCGATGATAGTTAAGAAACCTTTTTACAAAAAGCAATATAAAAAAGATAATACTATATCAAATGAAAAGAATAAATTTTCATATATACCTGCCACAAGTGAAGATAAATCAAAAATGCTAAAGGTAGTAGGTTTAAATTCAGTTGATGAATTATTTTCAGATATACCAGATGAAATAAAGTTAAAAAGAGATTTGAATTTAGAAAGTGGGAAATCTGAATTAGAAGTAAGTAAAATAGTAAAAAGATTGTCAGAAGAAAATTTAAGTTTAGAAGATTTAACTTGTTTTCTTGGAGCTGGTGCATATGACCATTATATACCATCAATTATAAAACATATAACTTCAAGATCTGAGTTTTATACAGCATATACTCCATATCAAGCTGAAATAAGTCAAGGGACTTTACAAGTAGTGTTTGAGTTCCAATCTATGATTGCAGAAATTACTGGCATGGAAATTGCAAATGCATCAATGTATGATGGTGCAACTGCTGCAATAGAAGCATGTATAATGGCTATGAACCAGACGAGAAAAAGTAAAATAGTAGTATCAAAAACTACACATCCTGAAACTTTATCAGTACTAAAGACTTATCTGCAATATAAAGATTGTGAAATAGTAGAAATTGATTTTTGTAATGAATATGGAATTACAGATATAGAAAAATTAAGAGCTTCAGTAGATAAAGATACAGCATGTGTTCTTATACAGACTCCTAACTTCTTTGGAATTATTGAAGAAATGGAAGAAATAGAAAAAATAACTCATGAAAATAAGGCTATGTTAATTATGAGTGTTGACCCAATATCATTAGGTGTTTTAAAGACACCAGGTGAAATAGGAGCAGATATTGTTGTTGGAGAAGCTCAATCATTAGGAAATCCTATCAATTTTGGAGGTCCTTATGTAGGATTTTTGGCTAGCAAATCTAAGTATACAAGAAAAATGCCAGGAAGAATAGTTGGGCAAAGTTTAGATACAGAAGGTAAAACTGCATATGTACTAACTTTACAAACTAGAGAACAACATGTAAGGAGAGAAAAAGCAACTTCTAATATATGTTCAAATCAAGCCTTAAATGCTCTTGTAGCCTCAATATATATGGCTACTATGGGTAAAGAAGGTTTTAAAGAAGTTGGCATGCAATCTATGAAAAAAGCACATTATGCTTATAATAAACTTATACAAACTGGGAAATATAAGCCAATGTTCAAAGGTAAATTTTTCAAAGAATTTACTGTACAAGGAAATCTTAATGTAGAAACTATAAATAATAAACTTTTAGAAGAAAATATATTAGGTGGTTATAATTTAGAACACAATTATCCAGAATTAAAAAATTCAACTTTACTTTGTGTGACTGAGAAAAGAAGCAAAGAAGAAATAGATAAGTTAGTTGGAATAATGGAGGGATTATAATGAAAGAATATAATAGTTTGTTGATAGATATATCTAAAAAAGGTAGAAAAGCATATTCACTTCCAAAGTTAGATATAGATGATATAAAAGTAGAAGATATGATTGACCAAAGTATGGTTAGACAAAGTGAATTGAATTTGCCAGAAGTTGGTGAATTAGAATTGGTTAGACATTATACCCTATTATCGAATAAAAATTTTGGAGTTGATACAGGTTTTTATCCTTTAGGTTCTTGTACTATGAAATATAACCCTAAAATAAATGAAGATATGGCAGCACTTCCAAACTTTACAGGAATGCATCCATACCAATCTTCAGATACAGCACAAGGTTCTCTTTCTTTAATGTATGATTTGTCAAGTAGACTTGCAGAAATTACAGGTATGGATGAAGTCACACTACAACCTTCAGCAGGTTCACATGGAGAATTTACAGGGCTAATGATTATAAAAGCATACCATGAAAACAGAGGAGACCATAAGAGAACTAAAGTAATAATTCCTGATTCTGCACATGGAACAAATCCAGCAAGTGCAGCTATGGCAAACTTTGATGTGATTCAGATAGCATCTGATAAAAATGGAGCTGTAGACATAGATGCATTAAAAGAAGTCTTAAGTGATGAAGTAGCAGCTCTTATGCTTACTAACCCAAGTACTCTTGGATTGTTTGAAAAAAATATAAAAGAAATAGCAAGCCTTGTACATGAAGCAGGAGGGCTTTTGTACTATGATGGTGCAAATATGAATGCTATTATGGGAATAACAAGACCTGGAGATATGGGATTTGATGTAGTGCATCTTAATCTTCATAAGACTTTTTCTACTCCTCATGGTGGAGGAGGGCCAGGAGCTGGTCCTGTTGGAGTTAAAAAAGAATTGGTACCTTTTTTACCAATACCAGTGATTGAGAAACAAGAAGATAAGTATGTATTAAATTATGATAGAGAAAAATCTATTGGAAAAATTAAAAACTTCTATGGTAATTTTGGAGTGCTTGTAAGAGCTTACACATATATATTAACTATGGGAAGAGATGGCCTTAAAGAAGCAAGTGAGATGGCAGTTTTAAATGCTAATTATATCAAAGAGAGTATAAAAGATAATTATATCTTACCAATAGATACTTTATGTAAACATGAGTTTGTATTAGGTGGATTACCAAGAGGAGAGGCAAATATAAAAACTATCGATATAGCAAAGAGACTTTTAGATTATGGATACCATCCTCCAACAATGTATTTTCCTCTTATTATAAATGAAGCACTTATGATAGAGCCTACAGAAAGTGAAAGCATTGAAACATTAGATAGTTTTATAGAAGCTATGAAAAATGTTGCTAAAGAGGCAAAAGAAGAGCCAGAGCTATTGAAAACTGCTCCACATAATACTTTAGTTAAGAGAGTGGATGACGCAAGAGCGGTAAAGAAACCTATACTTACATGGTCACAAAGATAAAAAATTAAAAATAAAAATTGTAAATATAAATAAATTTGTATTTATAAGAAAAAGCTATCTAACTTAATCTGGTTTAGATAGCTTTTTTATGTATTAATATATATGATATTTACTACAGAAGTTTTAAATTACATTAGCATCTATATAGAGTGTTAGGATAATGATTATAATACCAATATTTATAGGAATTATGGAAATTTATTTTGGTAAAATTTTATTTACTTTTTTAGCTTAAGAGAAGCTTAACTAAAATATATCGAAATTTATAAAAATTTAGGAAATCTTAAGAATTATAATATTTAAATCTTTAGATTTATATTTTATTATATAAACTATAGAATAATAAAATAAAAAATTGATACTTTTATAATATATTTGTAGCTTTAAGTATAAAAAAATCGTTAAGTTGAAAGGAGTAGAATATGGATAATATTAATTTAAAAAGGTATAATTGTGATATAAATATGGGGTTAAGCAGTAGACAACTTCAAAGTAGAATAGATGATAATTTAATTAATGTATTTGATAATGGAAAAACTAAAACATATAAACAAATTCTTAAAGATAATGTGTTTACACTTTTTAACTTGATAAATATTGTTTTAGTATGTCTATTAGTATCAGTTGGTTCTTTTAAGAATACTCTATTTATATTTATTGCTGTAATTAATACTATTATAGGGGTAATTCAAGAAATAAGAGCTAAAAGGTTGCTGGACAATCTATCTGTCATAGTCTCAAATAAGGTATCCGTTATAAGAGAAAGAGAGAAAAAAGAAATTGATGTACAAGAATTGGTACTAGATGATATTATGATTTTAAAAACAGGTAATCAAATTTGTGCAGATTCAAAAGTTTTAGATGGAAAATTAGAGGTAAATGAGTCTTTAATTACAGGAGAATCTGATATTATTGTAAAAAACAAAGGTGATTTCTTATATTCTGGTAGTTTTATAATTTCTGGAGAAGCTTTTGTGAGAGTTGAAAATATAGGTAAAGACAACTATGCAAATAAGATAGCTAATGATGCTAAGGTTTCTAGAAAACATAACTCTCAACTTAGAAATTCATTAAATACAATATTAAAAGTTGTAGGTATAATAATTATTCCTCTAGGAATCATATTATTTGCAAAGCAACATTTTGGAAATGGAGATTCTATAACAACATCTGTAGTAGGAACTGTGGCAGCTGTAAATGGAATGATACCAGAGGGATTGACACTACTTACAAGTATTGCATTAGCTGTAGGAACTATAAAGCTTGCAAGTCATAAAACTTTAGTGCAGGAGTTATACTGTGTAGAAACTCTTGCCAGAGTCGATACATTATGCCTTGATAAAACAGGTACAATTACAGAGGGTAAAATGCAAGTTGATGATGTAGTAATGCTAGAGAAAGTAGATATTGATGATATAATGGGCAATATATGTAATGCCCTTAAAGATGATAATGCAACATTAAATGCAATAAGAGATAAATACAATATTTTAGATACATATAAAGTTAAAAATTTAATTCCATTTTCATCAGAAAGAAAATACAGTGGAGTATCCTTTGAAAATAAAGGGACATATTTATTAGGAGCATTTGAGTTTATTTTTAAGGAGAAATATAAAGAGTTTAAAGCAGAGGTTGAAAGATATTCTAAAAAAGGTAATAGAGTAATAGTTTTAGCTCATAGTAATTCTTGTATGGAAGGAGACAATATACCTAAAGATATAAAACCACTAGCTTTTATATTGATACTGGACAAAATTAGAGATGAAGCTAAAGAGACATTAGAATTTTTTTATAATGAGGGTGTAGATATAAAAATTATATCTGGAGACAATCCAATAACAGTAAGTGAAGTGGCTAGAAAAGCAGGTCTTAAAACGGCTAGTAATTTTATTGATGCTACAACACTTAAAAATGATGAAGATATATATGAAGCTGTTGATAAATATAGTGTTTTTGGAAGGGTAAGTCCACAACAGAAAAAACAAATGATTTTAGCACTAAAAAAACAAAATCATACAGTAGCTATGACTGGAGATGGTGTAAATGACGTGTTGGCACTTAAAGAAGCTGATTGTAGTATAGCAATGGCTTCTGGAAGTGATATTACTAAAAATGTTTCTAATTTAGTATTACTGGACTCAAATTTTGCATCAATGCCAAAAGTTGTTATGGAAGGAAGAAAGATAATTAATAATATTCAAAGAGCATCTTCTTTATTTTTAGTAAAGACAATTTTCTCATTCTTCTTGTCTATATTAACATTATTCTTCTTTAGTAGACAGTATCCATTTGTGCCTATACAATTATCACTAATTGGAGCTGTGACAGTGGGGATACCATCATTCTTCTTAGCTCTTGAAGCAAATAAAAGTAGAATTTCAGGAAATTTTTTACTCAATATATTAAAAAATGCCTTACCAGGAGCATTGTGTGTAACAGTAAATGTAATTATTGTGTACAACATAGTTGAATACTTAGGTTATAGTTCAAGCGTATTTTCTACAATGTGTGCGATATTAACTGGTGTATGTGGTCTTTTAATATTAAGACAACAATGTTTACCATTTAATAAAGAAAGACTATTTTTAATTGTAAGTATGACTATTGCATTTGTTATTGGAATTTTGTTTTTAGGTGGATTATTCTCATTTGTAGCATTGAGTAAAGACTTAATTCTTATAACTATAACATTAGCAGTATTAATGCCAATTATGATAAAAGTAATGCTATTCGTATTAGATGAGATATTAGATACAATAGTTCCAGATTTAAATTAAATTTAAGAATATATAAAAAAGAGCAGTTTTTTATTGAACTGCTCTTTTTAGATGTGTTTTATTTTATGTAAGAATATGTATGTTTATTAATCAGCTATATATGAGCAACAGTAGTCAACAACTTCATTAACTTTTAAATCGAAACTTGAATCACTAGGAACATTAAACTTCTGCCCTTCTTTATAAGTTATAAACTCATTACTTCCAGGTAATTTTACATCCATACTTCCAGCAAGCATTTCCATTATTTCTTCTTCTCTAGTAGAAAAAGTATATTCTCCAGGTAACATTAATCCTAAAGTTTTTCTTTCTCCATTAGGAAATATTATTACTCTACTACTTACTTTACCATCAAAATAAACGTTTGCCTTTTTTACTGCAGTAACATTTTTAAATTCACTCATTAGATAAAACCTCCAAAATTATTTATACATATATATTATATAAAAATAACACAAAAATTACTAGATATTTACAAATAAAATTTAGTATTTATTAAAAATTTTAATATAAATAAAAAATAAAGAAAAATAATATATAATATTAGGACTTTTTAAAAGCTTATAATCTTACAAGAGAGTAATTAAATCTTTAATAATTTGAAAATAATAAGATATGAAATGAACAGATTATTCAATAGAGGTTGTGTATCTTCTAACAGCTACAGTTATAATTGTAATAAGTTTTATTTTTTACAATAGATTATTTCAATTTAATAATTTTGATATTCTTATAAAACCAATACTACTTATTTTAATATCATCAGTATTATTTATGAAAATAAAGTTGCAGATAGGATGGGTAATCTTAAGATTTAGTGTATGTAAAGCGTACAACAAAAGTAAAAGTAAAGTTTAAGGTTACCTACCAAAATGAGTTATTAATTTTATAAAACTATAGGTATTCTGCTTAATATCTGGATACATGTAGATAATCTTAAATGCTAAGAGGGGATTATATTAAGGAAAATAGTATTAGTAAAAATATGTTACATTCACTAATACTATAAATAAGCTAAAAAGAGTGTATTTTAACCTATAGTTTTGAGTTTTAAAATACACTCTTTTATTAATTGTAGTCATATAAATGAAACGGATTATATGGACAAATTTTATATAATTAAAATTTTTATTATAATTCTATACTAGGTTCTTCAATTAATTTTCCACATACATATCTATGAATGATATTTCTATCATCACCAACATAGATAAACCTTTCAAGTCTTTCAAGTATAGAATAATTGGCATGATTCAAATCTGAATCATCAATAATTAATGCATCAAAATCATAATCTTCCTCAAAACTACCAACTTTTCCAAAGAAACTTCCTCCACTTTTTGTTGCAATATAAAAAGCTTCAGATAAAGATAAGAAATTACACTTCTTACCAGAATTTACCCAATATAATTTAGATAATTGTATTGCAGATACTATGGCTTTAAATATTGACAAAGTATGCCCACCACTTATATCTGAACCAAGAGCTAATTTAATATTATTATCAATTAATTTTCTAATAGGCATAGCTCCACTACCAACATTAAAGTTAGAAGCTGGGCAGTGAACTGCCATAACATTATTTTCTCTCATTAAATCTATTTCTTCCTGAGAACAATGAATACAGTGAGCCATTAGTGTAGGAGTCTGACCAAATAAATTATATCTATTATAAGCATCTCCATAAAATTTAGATTCAGGTTCTAAACTTTTAACCCATTCGATTTCATCATGATTTTCAGATAAGTGTGATTGCATAGGAATATTATACTTTAAACATAAATCACCCAAACCTTTTAAAAGTTCACTTGTACAGCTTGGTATAAATCTAGGGGTTATGATTGGTTTTACAATAGAATCTGTATCATTGTATTTGTTTATAATTTCTTCTGTGTCAGTAATAGAATCATGAGTATTTTCTAGTAAGGTGTCAGAGCAATTCATATTCATATTTACTTTACCAACGTATGCTCCAAGTCCAATCTCTTTGAATATATCCATAAGTTTCATAGACGCTTCTTTATGTACTGTAGCAAATACAGTTATTCTTGTAGTTCCAGATTTCCAAACTTCTTTCACAAATTTTCTATACATTTTTGTTGCATATTCTATATCTGCATAATTTGATTCTTCTGGAAATGTATAAGTTTCGAGCCATGGTAGAAGTTCTTTATCCATAGCCATTCCTAGATTTTTAAATTGAGATGCATGACAGTGAAGGTCATTCATGCCAGGTATTATAAGTTTGTCAGTGTAATCTATTATTTCTGTGTTTTTATATTCTTTAGGTATTTCTTTAAAGATTCCTTTTACTTTACCTTTGTCTAGTATAATGTAACTATTTTCAAATACTGTGAAAGCATCTGAAGTTTTTGTGAAAATTATATTTCCTTTTATTGCTTTTAACATATAAGTCTCCTTAGTTTTAAATTTGTTAATTTTAATATATGTAGGTCATATTTTGGTTTTATAAATTAAAATTTTACCATATGTATTATATCAAATCTAAGATATAAATTCTATTATATAATAGTAAATAGTAGTGAAATGCAGTTGTTTGCTATTATCTCCTAAGATACATTCTACTGGAATTTAGCTGATATTTAATAAAAATATAATGCTAACTGACATTTTACTGACATAAAATTGAACCTTATTTAAAGAGAAGATTACTTATATTCTCATATGCTTCTTTATCCATTTCATATAAAATGTGAGAATATCTATTCATAGTTATTTTTATATCTGTATGTCCTAATCTTTCAGAAATTATTTTTAAGTTGGTTCCATCTAGAAGAATTAAGCGTGCATTTGTATGTTTTAATTCATGTATATTTAATATCTCAAAGATTATTATTTTTTAATAATATTTTGAAAGGCATACGAAATTTTGCTTGAGTCTAAGGTTTGAGTTTAGAGTTTAGACATATTAGGTCTAATTCATTTTTTAATATTCCTTGTAATTTTAATTTGCTTTGTTTTAGCTTTTTTCTTTTAATAAACTTATTAGTTCTTCAGGTGCTGATAATGTTCTCTTTGATTTTGATGTTTTATTATATCTCTTCTGTTTTTAATTTTTTTCTTATGAAGGCTGACTTAGTATCCATAAGAGCACCATCCTTTGAGTTAGTTTGAATTAATTACTTAATTATATTTTATAACAAGTGAAAAAAATTTTCAGAGTTTATTAAAAAAATGTTTATTTTTATTAAATTATAAATTGGTACAAATATTCAAAAATAATCTATTTATGATATAATAAAAATATAAGAGTTTTGCAGCGTGCGATTTTTCTGTTTAAGTATAGTTTAACAGTTGAAACATAAGGCATTGAGAGTGTATGATAAGTGTTATCAATTGCACGACTATCCGCGCACTGCAAATTTAAGAGAGTTGTATATATGTAAGTATTGGAAATGCTAAGTTTATTTTGGGATTTTATATTAACTATGTGGTATGTAAATGATTAACAAGGTCAGTAACATCTTCAGCGACAGGAAATTTTATATTAACTATGTGGTATGTAAATCTAATATAAGGCATTTTTAAAATTTTTATTATGCGTATTTTATATTAACTATGTGGTATGTAAATACTTTAGTTTCAATTGCTAACGTGCTAGGTGTTTCAAATTTTATATTAACTATGTGGTATGTAAATTATCAAAATAACCCTAGACGCAATGATGAAGCAATATTTTATATTAACTATGTGGTATGTAAATTATCCCACGAATGTTGTATCTGATACTCCTTATATTTCGTTTTATATTAACTATGTGGTATGTAAATAAGGTTTAAAATCAATACCAACTATAGGAATATCGGGTTTTATATTAACTATGTGGTATGTAAATTGTTTTATTTGTTAATTACATTATAACATCTAGACGGTTTTATATTAACTATGTGGTATGTAAATTCGTTTATTTTAGCTCCTAGATTATTAAAAAATTCTTGTTTTATATTAACTATGTGGATTTAAAATTAAAAATACTAAAAACACTTACTTAAATAGTAGGTGTTTTTCAAATTAAAAGGATGTAATAATATTATAAAAAACAATATATAGGAAAAACATGTAAATACATATGTTATAATATTTTTAGCAAGAAGATGGAATCTACAATTTATAGAGTGGAGTTCATGTATCAAAAAATTATCCTCCCAACATTGATAAGGGAGGTGAATATAGTAAGTACTTACTCAAAAGGTAGGTATTTTTTTATACAAAAAATAAAAGTAAGTGATAATTTGGGAATAGACATACACCTAAAAAATGGAAAAGAAAAAATATATTTCCATTTTCCAGTTAATCCACAAGATTCTTTATCTATTAAAAAAGAAAAAAGATTTGAAACTGTTGATATAGTGAATTTAGGTGAATTTGACATTAAAAAATAAGGGGAGAAGATAAGAGAAGTCTCATTCAAGACACTCTTACTTAACTTATATGATGCTTCTTATTGCAGATATAGTGAGTTAAAAATCCAATTGAAATAGTTGCAATGCTTGAAAATGGGTAGGCCAAGCCGAGTTGTTATAATAGCTATTAATATCATTGCTATTATTGTAATATCTAATTTTCTTGTGAATAAACCTATTACTATATATTCAAGACCCATTACATAGCGAGAAAGTACTTCTAGTTTAACAATTCTTTTTCTATATATATTTCCATACATTGATTCTAATTTATTAAAATATTTTTCACTGCAAAAACTAGTTTTAGGTTTAATTAAAGATATTATTGTAGTTAATATTATAATTCCTATTCCAATAAGTATAAGATAGGTATTCCAAAGTTTCATAGAAAAGACCTCCTTTAAAATATAATTTATTAAGGTGAAAATTTTAAAAAAATCATTTAGCTTTATCTATTTTTATTTAAATAGTAAAATATTATGTGAATTAGAGTACTTATAAGCACCTCCACAAATAAAAACGTAAATAGTTTAATTTTATTAAAGCTTATTTCTTTTGCAAAAATAAATTCATAAGAAGGCTACAATACAAAAACCTAACATAGTGGGAAAAGAAGTCTTTAAAATATTTTTCATAAATAATCACCAACTCATGTAAGGTTTATTTTTCTTAATCAAAGTATATCAGTAACATAAGTACAAAGAGTATCTAAAATACTACAAATATATGTAATAAAATTTAATGATAATATATTAAATATCAAAAAATATATCTATTCTAGAAAAAGATTTAAAATTCTGAATATTTATATTATAATTTATATAAACAAGGAGGTGTTCTTATGAAATTAAAAAAACTTGTACCATTTGTAATATCAGTATTAATGATTTTTCAAGTATGTGTACCATTTACTTTTGCTGATGAAGACCCCCCATGAAAAAATTCCTCAAAGGATAATAGATTTAGCAAATCACAACATTAGACCTAGAAACGAAGACCCTAAGAGTAAAGTAATGTTAAACAGTAAAGATATCAAAAACTTAATATCAACAGAAGAAGATACAATATTAGATGTTGTAAAAATAGCTGAAAATAAAGATTCAGAAACATTTGATTAAAAAATAGCTACGCACACTTGTGACTTTAGTCGTGAGTTAGTAGCTAAAATAGTCAGCATATAGGGAAACTTATATGT
>NZ_JRHN01000037.1 GCF_001299635.1 Clostridioides difficile
AAAAGAAGGATTAAGACTAATAACAGTTTAAAATAAATAACTTATGTAAGAACCGTAGGAACTATGGGGATAGCCTGTGGAGAATTGGTAAGACATATTTTAGTATGCGAAATTCTATGAAACAGGAACCCTGTGACTTTAGTCATGGGAGGTTCAGGCAACTGTAATAGTAACTAGAGCTATACTTAACAAATATCAGGAAGAAATACTTGCAGATGTAAAGTATTTTGTAAAAATGACATATGATAAACGTAATTTGCCTGATGGATATCCTGGATACAAAATAACTAATGTGAGTGGTGGTGTTATATCTAAGTCAGACTCACAAATGACTCCTACAAAATTATATCTACGTTCAATTTCTGGTTACAGTAGATATCTTAATGCTACAGGGAATCGTACTTCTGGAATAGAAAAATTTAATTCTACAACATGGAATTCACCAAAAATGGGTTCTACATATTCATTTTCTCCAAGTTCTAATTACTACTATGATGCTAGTGGAGCAGGTGGAGTAAATGCACAGGCTCATTTAACAGTAAAGAGAAGTGTATCAAGTGCCACTTGGACTGATTATGTAGATGTTTTTATAGGAACTAGATTTGGTTTAACATAAAATATAAATATGGAATTTAGGTGCTTTTTATGAAAATTTTTTTATATGTTTTATATAGTTTTATAGTTATTACGATTAATTTTATATTAAAAGAAAAAAATTATAACTTTATTTTATTAGCAATATTTTTTATACTTCTATTAATTCAAAATGGGGTATTAAAAACAGGTTATCAAAATAGAGCCACATTTTATCAAGACAATTACTTTAATGAAGAAAATAAAAATGATGAGATAAAGCTTATGACTATAAAGAATTTTATACTTTTGTCTTTACCAGTATGCTTTAATATACTATTCAACTATTTAATTTCTTAAATTGCATTTAGATTTATTTTAGTAGTATATAAATTAAATTTAAATATTAGACAAAAAGGTGATAGATAATTTCTATCACCTTTTTAATATATTCTACTTCAAAAATAATTTTTTATTAGTTAAAAAAATTATAGTATATGTTGTAATAATACGAACGAAATTTATTCTACAAAATAAAATATAATAAAAATAATTCATTTTGATATTTGTGCCCTTAAACACTTCAAACATCTTAAAAGGGTGATTTTTTCATTTCTCCAAACAACCTTGTTTTTTTATATGTAATTATTAAATCAATCTTATTTTCTTATAATATTTCTGTTACAGTACAAATGAGATTATCTAAGTCAAAACTTCGAGTTATTTTTAGTTGCTTGTTATTTACTACTCTTTTAAGTATATAAGTCTTAAAACACATTTATATCACCCCATATATTTATAAAGTAGATGAAACTTAAAAGATGCTCTAGAAAAGAAAATCTATATAACTATGTATCTATAAAATTATAATAATCATATGAACTATCAGTATAAACAATCAATATATGTGTATATCCATACAATTTATTTTTAAATATACATATTATTACCCACATAAAAACTTTCACAAAACCAAAAGAGTATATATTTTTGATGACTGCTTGATATAACTTATAATTCGTTTTATAAGTCTTATTTAATATATATTTATGACACTAAATTCCTTTGGTTTTACCAATTTAGTTTTATTCTACAATTAAAACAATATAATACAACTAGATATTATTCAACAGATATGTTTGAAAATTGAATAAATTTATAGATATGAATAATCTTTTTTATATGTAAAAGGGTAAAGAAATATTTAATAAGTAATAATAGAAGATATTAAAAAAGAGTGCAAAAGCACTCCAATTGTGAGAAATATATACATGAAATCATTATTACAACAATGAAAAATGTACATATAAGAGACGTTTTGTATTTATCTTACATGATAACCTATTAATGTTAACTAAATGTTCATCATAGTAACATAAAAGAAAAAAGGAGTAATTCATACTCCGTTTGTCAAAAATATAAAACTTTCATATAAGGTTATTATAACATAATTAATAAAAGTGTAAAGATATATAATAAATTTGTAAAGCTAAAGATAAAAACATAAATCCTAGTTTAAAGGATTTATCTCAGATTGTTGGCTAATAGCTTCTTGGTTTGATAAAACTTAAGAAGCTATCTCGATTTTACCATAAGCTTTTTTAAGACTTAAAAGATTGGTATTAACAAGCTAAATTTACAATAGGGTTACTTACTAATATACAATCAGCTATACCCAAAATGCCCACATTACACCAAATCTATCTTCAAATCTTACAGTGCATGGACTGTAATCTGTGGATTGTATTGGGTTAATTGTAATACTTTCAAACTCCATATTTGAATAAGCTCTTTTTAACTCATCTTCATTATCAAACTGGAGACATAACTGATATCCTCCAGACTTTGAAACTCCATCACTATTACCAAAATCATTTAGTATGAGCAATCCATCATGAATTGTTAGTTCTGCATGAACGACAAGACTTGAATTGGAATCCTCAATGAGCGTTTTAACATCAGCATATAGTGCATTCTTATATAGCTCTATCGCCTCTTTACAATTTCCGTTAAAATATATATGAGTTATGAGCATTAAAATCCCTCCTGTGTTTTATATTATAATATCATTTACATTATACGACTAAATGTTGTCTGCATTATATCATAATCAATTTAAAAAGGCTATCGACAGTTTTATGTTGATAGCCTGATATAAATCTTAGTTTAAAGAATTTATATTTTTGTATAAGAAATAATTATTCTATTTTTAAACTGGATAGTAATTTATTATTACTGTTTTTAATGTTTTTTCCCCTTGATTATGGTATGTATGTACTGATTCAGCTGAAAAACAAATAGAGTCATTCTCTTTAAGTTGATAAACGCAATCATTTGCTTCTAATTTTAATTGTCCTTCTAGAATCATAATGTATTCTTGTGATTTTTCAGAATGACCAACAGATGTATAACTATGACCCTCTTCTAATTCCATTTGAAATAACTCAAAGTTTCTAGTTGGTGTATTAGGATAATAACAATAAAGACGATAATCTTCATTTTCTGAAACTTGTACATCTATATCAGCTTTTGACACAATAAAAGTTTCATTTTGAGGTTGATCAAGTATAGCAGTATATGGAACATTTAATCCACTTGCAATTTTCCAAATTGTATTTACTGTTGGATTAGAGTCGCCTTTTTCAATTTGTGATAACATGACCTTACTTACACCAGATAATTCTGCAAGTTGACCTAGACTTAGGTTACGTTCATTACGTAATCTATTTAAATTTTTAGCAATAATAGTATTAATACTCATATTAACTCCTTAAAATGTAAATTATTGACAAATATAATTTACGAATGTATAATTTATTTAACGTTATTTATAATTTACAAAGGTATAATATAATGAACGTTAAGTATACTGTACATCCGTAATATAAATTATAATGCATAAAGGACTGTTTTTCAATGGATGTTAGTTGAGAGATTAAGGGGGAATTGTAATGCATGTACTTAATAATGTTACAGAAGCTATAGGCAATACTCATATGTTATGTTTATCTAAAATAGCAAAGGAATTTGGAGTTGAAGGTAATATCTATGCAAAGATGGAATATTTAAATCCAGGATTCAGTAAAAAGGATCGTGTAGCATTACAAATGATTACAGAAGCAGAAAATGCAGGGTTATTAGTTCCAGGTCAAGCAGTTGTGGAATTAACAAGTGGCAATACAGGAACAGGATTAGCAATAGCTTGTGCATGTAAAGGTTATAAATTTATTGCATGTATGTCAAAAGGAAATTCTATGGAAAGAGCAAGAATGATGAAAGCTTTAGGAGCAGAAGTAGTTCTTGTAGACCAAATGCCAAATTCAGTTCATGGACAAGTATCAGGTGAAGATTTAGCACTTGTAGAAGTCGAGGCTCAAAAAATAGCAAAAGAAAGAAATGCATTTAGAGCAGACCAATTCAATCTAGAAGCTTGTAACCACGCACATGAATGTTATACAGCAGAAGAAATGTGGGAGCAATTAGATGGAAATATTGATGTATTTGTAGATTTTCTTGGAAGTGGTAGTACTTTTGCTGGTTGTTCAAAAACACTTAAAAAACATAATCCTTCTATTAAATGCTATGTGGTTGAACCTGCAACAGCAGCAATTTATTCAGGTAAAGAAATAACTGACCAAGGGCATAAAATACAAGGTGGAGGCTACTCTATGGATTTGCCACTAGTAGACAAAAAACTTATTGATGGATACATTCAAGTAACAGATGATGAAGCAACTGATGTAGCAAGAAAATTAGCTAAATTAGAGGGTGTCTTTGCAGGTTTTTCTTCTGGTGCAAATGTATGCGCAGCAATTAAGTTATTACAAAGTACAGAAAAAGGGAAAAGTATAGTTTTAACTCTTAATGATAGTGGTCTAAAATATTTAAGTACTGATTTATACGAAGAATTATAATAATGTTAGAACAGTGATATATTATTTCTTAAATTAAATATATAGATTTAAATTATAAAAAGTATCTCAATGTAGTTTTTGAAAATTATAAAGGAGATGCTTTTTATTTTATAAACATAGAATACCATAGGCGTAATAATAAAATAGTGGGAAATGAATCAATATGTAAGAGGGCATATACTGTAACTATTTTCTTAGATTGTATAAAATTAGACATAAGTATAAATAGATAAAGCTACTCTTATTTAGTAAGCTTTACCTATTATAACTAATTAAAAAAAGTAATCTTGTAGATGTAAATTAGTTTTTGAAAGAAATTAAATTCTGAAATTAGATTTATACTTTAGAAACATGAAGGTATATAAAATTTGACTAGATAATAGAATCAATTATTAGTATAAGTGTATTTTATACTACATTTTAGATTCTTCATCTGTTCTCTCAATTTTAAAAATAACAGGACGAATACCATCATTGCAAGAACATATAGCAATTCCTTCTTTATCTATCCAATCTCCATAGTAAAACAATTCACTACCATGAGATAAAGCAAATACATACTGATACATTGCCTTCCATGCTTCATCACATAATTTCTCAGGTTTAGCAAAATCTCCAAAAAATACTTCTCCTACTTTATGCATAGGGCATTTTCCAATACCTTCACATCCATATTTATCTGCTAAATCTTGATGGAATGTAGTTTTTATAACTTCTATTTTACATTTTTTCATAAAAATCATCTCCTTATATATTTGTTTATATAAGTATATGTTCTATTTTATGTTTAAACAAGTACTTACTTTTAAGTAAAGTACTAACGTTTGGGAGAGTACTCTTAATATAGAACTTAGTTATACACAAATCTACAATCGTGTAGATAACATGAAAATTAGTAAATTATTGACATGAAGATAACTTGTATTAAATGAACTTTAAATAAACTAATTCATAAAAATAATAAATAAAAATATAAATAAACATAAAGAAAAGATAAGAATTTTGTCTAGTTATACATTTTTATTGACCAGTTATGCAGTTGATATTGAATATTCTAAATATTGGTGTTATTTTATAGGTGGTTTAAACATACTAGGGGGATTTTATAGATGTTATTTGTATGATTTATAGAGAATGTACAAAATAGTAAAAATTTAGGCTATATTTGATGAGATTACAGAATATATGTATAGAAAAATGCTCATACATTAAGTTAGGTATAAGGAATGTATAATTTGTATTGGATGATTTATTTTTATATGTATGCTTTTAACTGTTTTAATGAAAAAGTAAAGATGTACTCCCAATACATCTTTACTTTAGCAGAAGTTATAGTTACTTATAAAGTACAAAAAAATTATATATTTATTAAGGTAGGTAAATCCAAAAAGGCTTTCCTAGGAAAAACTTAATTTTAATTATATCGACTCACTAATAATAAAACTTGATGTAAGCATGTTTCAACTACAGTTTCTCCATATTCTGATATAAAATCATCTAATTGTGTATCTAAAAAATTACAATAATCGTATGAACTACTTATATAAGCAGTTAATATATGTGTACATTTGTCTATTTCTCCAATAAACATATTATTCATCCCCCTAAAAAATTTAGTAAAATCAAAAATTGTATTTTAGTAACAAAATAACAAAACTTATAAAATTTTTTAGTACTAGTTCCTATAACTCTATAAAACCAAATCTTCCTAGTTTTACCAATTTAGTTTTATTCTACAAATATATAATACTAGAAGATGCTTTATTATTCAACATGCTTGTTTGAAAATGAAAAATATTATGAAATTATACTTATTGCTTTTAAAAGAAAAACTAATGATAAATAAGTCTATATTCAATTATTTATATTAAAAATTGTGATTTGAAATTAACTAGTTTAATTTCAAATGGGTAAATATAAAAAGTAGCTGGATAAAATTTTTAAAACAAAATAGCAAAATAGAAAATTTATTTTACTATTGGTAAAAATTTTTAAGGCATATATAATAAAAAAATATATAAAGTCTTTATAAACAACAAAAGATATAGAGAATTGTGCATAACAATTCTTTATATCTTTTTAATATATTTAAAAATTTTATAACTTAATAAGAAATTTAGAAATACACATAGAGTAAATTTTATTAATTAATATTAAATAAACTGGATAAAAGAATAACTATTTAATAATCTTTCCACAATAAGGACAGTAAGAGCCACTCTTTAAAAGTTCCATCCTTGAATCTAGACAATGATTACAGTTTGGACAACGGTAAAATTGCCACTCAATAAAAATACCAAAAAGAATAAAAATAATTGAAAACATATAATTTCCAATAAAAATAATAAAGGCAGCTGCAATGATAAACATGCTGATGGATGCTAAAAAGCTTATTTTCAACTTTGTATAAATATCTATATTTCTCATATAATCACCAACTTATTTTAAATTTAATCTTACTAATAAAAGTATAGCAAGTCTCTTACAAAAAAGAGAATCTAAAAGATTACAATAAAAAATAAACATATTACAAGCTATTTTATAAAATAGTAAATTTAAAAGCCTACTTTTGATGAGTTTCAATAAATCAAATAATTTAAGCTTTATTTAAGGTTAAGACTATATTGATATAAGATTCAAGTTTTAATATATATGTGTAATCAAAATAATTTAGGAGGATTAGTACATTGGTAAATTGGGAAATGAAAAAACTGATTAAATCTAAAAATATGTTTATATCTTTAGGGATATTAATGTTAATACTATCAATCAATATCTTTGTTAAACCAGTTTTAGAGACGGAAAATTATTATATAGATAAAGAAAGAGGGCGTATAGAAGATACAAGAAGTAGTGATGATATAGGTAATTATAAATTTCAAAATAAGATTAATATTTTAAATCAACTTTCAAATCAAAAAGATACAGATGTATTTTCTAAAAAAATTAAGTCAATGTCAAATATCAAACTTTATAATTTAAGTGTGAATCAGTATAAAGATGTTAGTTTTTGGAAGGTGTTTAATTATAGAGCTACAAATACACTTATAAATGTAGGGATGTTAATTACTATCGCTATAATTATCTCAAATATTTATATAGACGAAGTGGTTTATTCAGTAAGAGATATCATACTATCATCAAAAGAGAAGAAAAAAGCATTAAAGTCAAAAATAGTTGTTGCTTTATTAGTTCCACTAATAATTTATTCTGTTTATTTGATTGGAATATTCATCATAACTTGTATGCAACAAGGTATGCCAACTAATGGAGATTTAGAAGCTTTAAGAATAGTAGATAACATAGCTACTTTGAAATCAAATTTAAGCATAATAAATTATGTGATATCAAATATAGGTATTGAGCTTTTAATGTTTGAAGGATGGGCTATGATAGCCATATTAGGTTCATTTATAAGTAAATCTTCAATAACATCAATAAGTTTTTTTATATTTATCATAGCTATAACTAAGATAATGTCAGTAATTCATGTATTACCTAAACAATTACTTTTAGTTATTTCTACTGTAAATTATTATGATTTGATATTTGGATTTAATAAAATAATAGGAAATTATCTAGGAGAGATTATGATATTTAAAATGCATATAGATATTGTTAATCTATCAATAGGGTCTTTGATAGCAATATTCGTAGGTGCTATGTCATTATGTTTCTTAGTAATAAAGTCAGATTATATAAGTAAATAAAGGAGAGTTAAGATGAATAAGTTAGAAATAAAAAATCTTTCAAAGATATATGGTAAAAAAGTAGTAAATGATAATATTACAATAACGCTAGAAAATGGAGTTTATGGTCTTTTAGGACCCAATGGAGCAGGAAAATCTACTTTAATGAAACAAATAACAACATTGATAAAACCTAACAATGGCCAAATTCTCTATAATGGTAAGGATATATTTAAGATGGATGATGATTATAGAAACATTTTAGGATACTTGCCACAAGAATTTGGAATTTATAAAAACTTTACGGCAAAACAATTTTTACAGTATATAGGGGCATTAAAAGGTTTAAAGGGAAAAGATTTAGATAGTAATATAGATGAATTATTGGAATTAGTAGGACTTTATGATGTAAGAAATAAGGCTATAGGAAAATTTTCTGGTGGTATGAAGAGAAGAGTTGGCATAGCACAAGTTTTATTAAATAATCCGAAAATAATAGTCCTTGATGAGCCAACAGCTGGTCTTGACCCACAAGAAAGAGCTAGATTTAGAAACTTAATAGCTAAAATATCTAGAGATAAGATAATAATTCTTTCTACTCATATAATTTCAGACATAGAATCAGTTGCAAAAGAAACAATAATGATTAAAAATGGTAAACTTCTAGTGAAAGGAACACACAAAGAAATATTAAGTCACATGGAAAATAAAGTATATCATATTCAAGTTGAAAATGAGTGTGAAATTGATAAAATTCAATCTAAGTATAAGGTTATAAGTATTCAAAGTGATGTTAATTCAATAGTACTTAGAATAGTTTCAGATGATATTCCAACTGAAACTAATACACAAGCAGTTCAAGCAAAATTTGAAGATGTATATATGTTTTACTTTGATTTAGAAGATGCAAAGGAGGTATAGTATAAATGATGTATTTAGTTAAATCTGAAATGATAAAAATATTAAAATCAAAAAGTATTTGGATGGTTTGGTTGTTTCTGCTATTTTTTGGTTTTGTTCTGATTAGAAAATTTGATGTTTTAGATACGTACTCAGATATATTTTACAAGATAGAAGGTTCTATACCTTTAATAGGTTTAGTAATGTTTATAATAACTTCTGGAAATTATACAAAAGAATATGATTCTAATATGACTGGTTTAATAAATACAACTAAAAATGGGAAAAAATCAGTAGTATTATCAAAACTAGTAGCTAATGGTTTAATTTTGTCTATGATTAATATTTCTTTTATACTATTAGTAGGAATTAGAGGATTTAGTTTTTTTGACTTTAAATATTTGGATGAACCAATTAAAAACTTATGGTATTTTGGAAATAGTAATTTAAATCTTACAGTAATCCAAATGTATCTTATTGTTATAGTAACAACTATTTTGGCTTCTTTTATATTTGCACAAATAGGTTTAACACTTTCATCTATATTTAAATCCTCTATAATACCATTTATACTAGGTGGCTTGATAATGGCAATACCATATTTTAGCGTAGGTTTTATTCCAGATAAAGCCATAAAATTTATGTCAATAACTCCAAACTGGATTATGATGAGTCAACAAATTGTTAGATACAATGTACCAAATACATTGATAGGTTTATCAATAGTAATCTCAATTACATTAATGATAATATTAACCCAAATAACATATAAAAATTTTACATCAAGTGAAAGATTTTAACCAAAAATAATAGTAACTTTATTTATGTATTAACCTATTTTAAAACAATATAAATAAATTTTTAAGAAAATGTATGCTAATATATAGGTAAATTATAATAGGAGGTTATTTATGGAAAATAGTATTTTAATAATAGATGATGAGGTAGAAATATTAAAACTTTTAGAAACTGTATTAAAGAAAGAAGGTTTTAATAACGTATATACTGCAAAAACTAGAAGAGAAGGATTAGAAATATTTAAAAATATTAACCCTGATTTAATTATACTAGATATTATGTTACCTGATGGAGAAGGTTATGATATTTGTAAAGAAATAAGAAAAAACTCTAATTCTCCAATAATATTTTTGTCAGCTAAAACAGAAGAATTAGACAAATTACTTGGACTTGCAATTGGAGGAGATGATTATGTTACAAAACCATTTAGTCCTAAGGAAGTAGCTTTTAGGGTCAAAGCTCACTTAAGAAGATTAAGTTATTTTAATGAGAGCCAAAATGGAAGCGTGGATTTAGACAATGATAAAGAAAAAATTATATCATTTGGACCATATAAATTAAATGAAAGTAGAGCAGAACTTATAAAAGATGGGCAGTCCATAGGATTATCCGCAAAAGAATTAAAAATATTATCTTTATTTGCACACAATCAAAATCAGATTATAAGTAAAGAGAGATTATGGGATAAGGTGTGGGGAGAAGATTATGTGGGTTTTGATAATACTATAATGGTTCATATAAGAAAGATTAGAGAAAAATTGGAGGATAATCCCTCAAAACCAGAATATATTTTGACAATAAAAGGTCTTGGATATAAATTAGCAGTAAAGGAAGATTAGAGTATGAGATGGAAGATTACTAGAAACTTTATGCTCACAATCGTATTTGTAGTTATATCAGTAGTTATTATAAATATCATTTCTATACTGTATGTTGTTTCAACTAATAGTTTTTTTAAAGCTGTGGACTCTAAAAATAATCCTGAAGAATTTGCACGTTCTTTTGAAAAAGATTTATATGAAAAAAATGGAGTGCTTAGGCTATCAAAGATTGGAATTGATAAACTAGAAAAATCAAATTCTTGGTTACAAGTTTTAAATGATTCAGGTGAAGAAGTCTATGGAATGAACGTACCAAAGGATACTCCTAAAAAATATACGCCATTTCAGATGGTTAATAATTACAAGTATAGAGAAACAAATTACATTAATTTTATTTTAGAAAAAACTCTAAACAAAAAACATTTAAATGTAATAGTTGGTATGCCTAGTAGAGATACATCAAGAATAATTTTAACTTATTCTAATGATAGTATTAAAGATACTTTAAATAAAATCATTATTATAACACTTGTGATTGATGGAATGGTAGCATTGGGTGTTGGCTACTTATTTAGTAGAAAGCTTACAAAACCAATATCAAGTGTGTTATGGAGTGTTGAGACTATGGCTAATGGAAATTATAGTTTATACCTTAAAGATAGAGGTATATATGAAGAAGTGTTTGCAAATATCAATATGCTGGCTTATACTTTAAGAATAAATGAAGCAGAGAGAAAAGAAAATGAAAAATTGAGAGAAGAATGGCTAGCAAATATAACACATGATATAAAAACTCCTTTATCATCTATACAAGGATATGCAGAAATAATCAATGACAAAGATTATGAGTTTGTAGAAGATGAATTACGAGAGTATACGGAAATTATATACAATAAATCTAAGTATATAAAAGATTTGGTTGATGACCTAAATTTATCTACTCGACTAAAAAATAATAATATAGTTTTGAATAAGAAAAAAATAAATTTAGTTGGTTTGGTTAGAAATATAATAGTGGATATTTTAAATGATAATAGATATAAAAATAGGTATATTGAGTTTGAATGTTATGAAGAGTCAATAGAAGTACATGCAGACCCAATATTGTTAAGAAGAGCCATAACTAATCTTATATTTAATTCAATAGTTCATAATAGTGAGGATACTTTGATAGAGATAAAAATTATAAAAAAAGATAATATAGAAATTATAATAAAAGATAGTGGAGTTGGGATAAGCGAAAATGATTTAAAACATATTTTTGAGAAATATTACAGAGGTACCAATACAGGCGAATTGCATAAAGGTTCAGGGCTTGGGATGGCTATTTCTAAAGAGATAATAGAGATTCATAAAGGAAATATCTATGTAAATAGTAAAATTGGAGTAGGGACAGAAATTATTATAGAAATAAATCAAAATTAGGGGAGAATAATATGAATTTTTTTAAAAAAGGAATAAATGGGTTTACTATTAAGATGTTGGCATTAATATTTATGACATTTGACCATATAGCAGCATTTATGCCAGAAACAATGCAAATACCTATTTGGTTTCATTGGATAGGTAGAATATCAGCACCTTTATTTACGTTTATGGCAGTGGAAGGATTTTATCACACTAGTAACAGGAAAAAGTACATAACTAGGTTGTATATTTGGTCTGTTATTATGGCAATAGGAAATCAAATAATTAATAGTGTATTTCCACATCCAGAAGGGATAATAATTATAAACAATATTTTTTCAACAATATTTTTGATAGCAATTTATTTACAAGCAATAGAATTTATAAAGAAATTTAGAAAAGAAAGAGAAGTAAAATATCTTATTATAGGGTTAACAATGATAATAGCCCCTATAATATTAGGAATATTTATAATAACTATACTTTTCAAATCATTTAATGAGTTTCTAGCTTTATTTATGACTTTAGTACCAGTACCATTTTTAGTAGAAGGTGGACCAATTCTTATTACACTTGGAATTATTTTTTATTTGTGTAGAGAGAAGAAACTTAATTTAAGTATTTGCTATATTTTAATGTGTATCTTTGTATTTATAACAATGGCAAATGGAGATTTTAGTTTAAAAAATTCTACTTTACAAAATTACCAATGGATGATGGTTGCCTCTTTACCTTTCATGTTGCTTTACAATAGAGAAAAAGGTAAGAGTATGAAATATTTGTTTTATTTATATTATCCAGTCCATATATATGTGTTGTATATTTTAGGGGTATACTTAATATAATTTTAAAATATAAAATGTGTGCATTAAAACACTTCTGCTTAAAAATAACATTGGATATAAGTATAATATTACTGGAACTTGAAACTTTTTAATAAAAAACAATAAAACAGAGATTTGATATATACATTTAATAACTCTGTTTTATTATTTTTTGTAATATATATTTTTATTTATAGATTAGCATTTTCATTATTAATAAATTCCACTATATTTTCATTATCTATTTTATAAAATTAGTCATAACTTTCTCTTCATACTGTGGTTCTTTAATTCCAGATTTCTTACCAGCTGAAATACATTTAAGAAGCCATGCCATGTTTTCGCCTAAAGTTCGCATGGTTTGTAAGCCTTCTTCATCCTTCATAACATCTTCTGGTGTAAAACCATGTACCTGATTCCAATACTGTGATGATACAATAGGCATATTGCTAATTGAAAAATATTTGTTGAGTTGGTCAAATGTTGCAGTTGCACCACCACGTCTACAGGATACAATTGAAGCACCTAATTTTGTAGCCATGCGACTACCAGCTATGAAAAATAAACGGTCAAGAAATGAAGTTAATTGACCACTTGCACTAGAAAAATAAACAGGAGAACCAATAATGATACCATCAATATTATCAAGTTCATCAACTAATTCATTAACCTTATCATCACAAATACATTTTCCAGTTTCGAAACAAGATGAGCAAGCAATACATCCTGGGATTGCTTTTTTACCTAAATACAGTATTTCTGTTTCAATATCATGTTTATTTAATACTTTAGTAACCTCAGTTAATGCTGTATAAGTACATCCATATTGGTTTGGGCTACCATTAATCAATAAAACTTTCATTATAAATTTCCTCCAATAAACTTTATTTAATAGATTTTCACCTATATATTACACTTCCTATTATCAAATTGACTTTCAATTATTCTTACACTATAATTTTATTATAAATTATCTTAAAAACAAGTACGCACATTTTTGTTCAATACTAACCAAAAGGAGAGTGTAACATATGGGTATAGATTATATCTCAAATACAGATTTAAGTGAAACAGGATTTAGCTATACACTTTCATTGATTAATGGCAAATATAAAATGATAATTCTTTATTGTCTTGTAGAATTTAAGGTTGTCAGATATAATGCATTAAAGCGTTATATAAATACAATTTCCTATAAAACCTTGAGTTTATCATTGAAGGAATTGGAGGCAGATAACTTGATTATTCGTACTGAATATCCTCAAATACCTCCTAAGGTAGAATATAGTCTATCTGAAAGAGGAAAATCTTTGATTCCAATTCTAGATGCAATGTGTGAGTGGGGAGAGAAGAATAAACTTTAATTTTATATTTGTATGTATTATAAAAAGACTGTAAGTAAATATCTAAACAAATTTACTTACAGTCTTTACTTGAATAACTCTTATTTGAAATTTATAAAAATATTCAAAGAGTCATTATGAAATTTCACCACCAATTTCCTCTATATCATTTTTATAGATAGTACAAGCTTCCACAGCTAATTCTAAGCCTTTCACTATTTCTTCTAGAGACATAAAAGGTGTATTCTTTTTATCTATTATCTGTGAAGTCATATATGGTATGTGTATAAAGCCACCTCTTATATTAGGATATTTTTTGTCTATCATGTAAAGAATTCCATACATTACATGATTACAAACAAATGTACCTGCAGTGTTTGAAACACTTGCTGGAATTTTATTTTCATTCATATGCTTTACCATAGCTTTTACAGGTAATTTTGAAAAATATGCAGGTTGACCATCTTCTTTTATAACAGTATCTATGACTTGGTTACCTTCATTATCTTTTATTCTAAAGTCATCTACATTTATAGCTACCCTCTCAGGAGTAATATCAAATCTACCTCCAGCTTGTCCAACTGATATTACTATATCTGGATTGTGCTGTTGGATAGCTTTATCTATAGCTTCAACAGATTTTGTCATAACTGTTGGTATAGTTATTTTTATAATTTCTGCGCCATTTATATTATCATTAACCCTTTCAACTGCTTCTTGAGCTGGATTTATTGGTTCTCCACCAAATGGGTCGAATCCTGTTAATAAAATTTTCATTATTTTACCTCCTAATTGTATTAAAATCCTAAAAAATACATTACTAATATGTGAGCTATAATTAATACTAAAGCAACTGGTGCCTGGTATTTTATAACAATGTAGTCGTTTTTGCATTCAAGTAAAGCTGCTGGAACTATATTAAAATTAGCAGCCATTGGAGTAAGTAAAGTTCCACAATATCCTGCTGTTAATGCTAGTGCTCCAATTATAGCAGGATTTCCACCTTGAGACAATACGAAAGGAATTCCAATTCCTGCTGTTATGACTGAAAACGCAGCAAATGCATTTCCCATTATCATAGTAAATATAACCATACCTAATACATATGCTATAACACCAAATAATCTGTTATCAGCAGGGACTACACCAGATATCATATTTGAAATGACTTCACCAACTCCAGCTTGAGTAAATAGAGCGCCTAATGCAACCAAAAGTTGTGGTAACATACTAGCAGGTCCCATTTGCTGAAGTAATCTTGAGCCATCTTGAACTGATGTAGTAGGCTTTGCTTTAGTTATTATAAGAGCTGATATTAATGCAATTATTGAACCCACACCTATTGCGAACTGTGAAGAATTGTCAAAATTAGTAAGGCTCATAGCCACAACTACTGCAGCAAATGCTAATATTAATGAGGGTATAAATATTTTATTTTTAAGTTTATCTGCTTGTTCTTTCCCAAAATTCTCATTCGGTTCTTCATATTTTGCAAATACAACTTGTTTGGAAAGTGTCAAAAAACTAGATAATATTAGAATTATTCCGATTATATTAGCTGGAATCAGTCTACCAAATATGAAGGGTAATGATATCAGTATCCAAAATAATGATGTACCATATTTCTTATTGTTATCTATTGTAGTAAAAGACCTATATGCTATTACAACCATCAGAAAACCCATCAGTGCATAAAAAACTTCTAATGATATATTTATAAAATTTTGCATTTTTATTCCTCCTAAATAAATCTATCTCTTGTGACTCTTATTTAATTTCTTATCATATAAAGTAAATTGAATTGTAGCAACTACAAGTGCTATTACTGCCATGATAATATTGGCCTTTACAATGTTAAGTCCAGTTACATTGTATCCGAACTGAGTCAGTGTAGAAGCTATAAGCAATACTCCACTACTACCTGCAAATAGATTTTGACCATAAAAGTTTCCATAGTTTTCTGATGCAGCAGACAATGCTTTTATAGCTTCTTCATCAGATTCTTTTAGTTCGTCACTATTACTTAAACCAGCAGCTTGTGCCATAGGATTAACGAGTGGTCTCACAAACTGAGGGTGTCCACTCATTCTTATTGATAGAGCACCAGCTACTTGTCTAGCTATCATATATATAGTAAGTACTTTTCCTGTTGTAAGTTTCTTTAATTTTTCTATTAAGGAAACAGCTCTTTGTTTCAATCCATATCTTTCTAACACACCAATTACTGGTAATGTTAGTATGAATAATGATACACCTCTGTTTGAAACAAAAGAGTCACCCAAGATTGTAAAGATTTGATTAAAGTCTAATCCTGCAACAATCCCTGTTGCTATGCCTGCTAATAATACAGTAAATAGTGTATCCATTTTAAGTATAAAACCAATTACGACTATCAAGATACCAATTAATTTTATCATGAATTATTCTCCTTCCATTTTTCTATATTTTAAATTTAAATTAGGTTAGTAAATAAAGATAAACTCTTTTTATAGTATTTGCTTTAATAAGACTATTATTATGAAATTTAAGAAAAAAATAGAGAAGATGTTTAAAATATTAAAATAAATATTTTAAATATCTTCCCTATTTTTTCTTTTGTTCATATTTTATAGATTAAATTATATTAAATCTAAAGTGCTATTAAATTAATATTCTCATTTAAAATAGCAGCTATTTCTTTGGAATTAACTTGTTTGATTGTTTTTATAGAATTAGGATTTTTAGAGTGATTACCTATATGTTTTTCAAACAACATAACATCATGCCAACAATCAAATTTATATCCTGTATTGTGATAAATCCCACATAGTTTGAAACCAAATCTTTGATGAAGTTTTTCGCTTTTTATATTTGGTGACGTAATACTAGCATACAAATTTTGAATATTTTGTAACTTCAATATATCTATGATTGAATTATAAAGAGCAATTCCTATTTTATTACTAATAAATTTCTTATCAACATAAATTGATAATTCAACATTCCATTGATAAGCAGTTCGTTCATTGTGTTCATGAGCATAGGCATATCCAACAATTTTTTTATTAATTAAACAGACTAGGTAAGGATATTTTGAACAGATTTCTTTTATTCTGTTTTTAAAATCATCAATGCTTGGAATGCTATACTCAAAAGTAATTGCAGTATCAGTAATATATGGAGTATATATTTCCAATATTTCTTCTGCATCCATTTCATTAGCAATCCTAATTTCAATATATTTCATAAATATCATCTCCAATATAATAAATGTAGTAGAATTTTCTTATATAATACATAGGTCTAAATAAATATAAGAAAATATTGTATAATATATAATATTGTATAGATATATAACTACTTTATCAATATTTACAAACTTCGGAGTATATTTATAATACTACATTTTAGATAATTTTTTTATCTTGTAAGGAGATTTGAAATAAATAATTTTATTTATTAAGATTTCTTAAAAAATCGTCTATACTATCTTGTGATATTTTAAAACTGTCATAATTACCTTTTGAAACCGACTTCATAATAAGCTTATCTAAAAATTTCATCTTTTCTAATCGAGCTTCACTACCAAAAATTCCAATTGCATTTGCATTTTCTAATAAAGATGCTGGAAAGTTTGATTTTAGATATTTATCTGCCTGTTCAGAAAATCCACAACAAAGGAATACACCAACTCGTTTTTTGTTTAATAATTCTATATTATCATTACACAATATACGAATCTTTTTTGAAACTGAACCAACATATATAGAACTTCCAATAATAATTGTATCAAATTTTGATAATTCAATTTTAGGATTACTATCATTGATATCAACAATAGTGATATTGTCTGATAGTTTATTTTTTAGTATGTTTGCACAGTCTTTCGTACAACCATATTTACTTGAGTATATAATAATAGTATTCATATTTATTCTCCCTTTCTCAAAGCATTTTCTACAGCCTTTCGTATAGTATCACTGCTATAAGTCGCAGATGTTATAGCATCTACTTCTAAAGATTGTTGTTCAACTATATTTTTTATGATTTTTTCACCAGGTTTACCTAAAAGAGTGTCATGTTCTAGTATCTTAATATTTTTAATTCTGCCATTATTAACTTCAACAGATACAGTAGCCTTCACAAGTTTATTATCAGCACTTCCTGTATAAATACCATTTTTCACATTAGCAGGGTTTATATTTTTTACCACTAATTTTTCTGGCTTTAAGTTAGTTATAATCAAAATAATAATGCATATAAACACAAGAAATAGGATTATAGATATTTTAAAAACTTTTTTCTTCTTATTAGTTTCATTGTGGTTTTTCATTGTAAAGCCCTCCTACTAAAATATCTAAGAAATTCTCTATAATTTGAGTGAAATTATGTAAGGAATACAATTGATTTTCAACAATACATAAAATAAATCCTAATAGTGCACTTATAAGCATCCATGAAGTTTTATCTACGTTTTGTTTAAATATACCCTGATCAATTCCAAGGAAAAGAAGCTCATCTAGTATTTCTATACCATTATTAGTAGGTTCACTATTTGTACTTTCAGATGCAAATATAATGTTCATCCTACTATGCATAATAGCTTTTGACATTTCAGGTTCACTTGAAAGAGTCTTTATAAAACTAGTCATAATTTCTATGATTTGCTTATCTATTGGGAGAGATGAGCAATTATGTATAATATCAATAGCATTACTTTCTACAGTGTTATAAAGTTTTTTTGTCATATCGCTGATAATCTCTGCCTTGTCTTTGTAGTAAAGGTAAATTGTAGTTGGAGAATAATCTATTTTTGAAGCAATTTTTCTTATTGATAAATTTTCATATCCATATTGATTGATAATTTCTATGCTAGCATCCATAATTTTTTTCTTCATTTCTGCTTTTTCATTTTCACGTCTTGCTTTAATACTCATATAATCACCTCATGACTTAACAGTGTTAATTTAATTTACAATGTAATTATATGCTTTATATTTAATATTGTCAATAAACTATGAATAATATAATTTAATAAATTTTTATAGCTGAAATCTTTAAGTTATTAATTGTAATAGTTCAACTATTGTTGTATAATAATAATCGGTTTAAAAGTGCCACATTTTGTTAAAGTTAGCTTATAATTTTAAATAAACTTTAACAAGACACATCAAAATATAATAAATTCTTTTATACTACAAAATTCATTTTGTAGTTATTAAATCAGATGGAACTTTTTTGTAGGTCTACAATAAATAGACTAAAACAATACTAACATCTGTACTTGTTCGAGAACTCCAAGTATAAAAAACTAAGGAATTATATAGTGGCAGTATATAATTAATACCCTTAGACACACCTTTTTGAAAGTGGAAAAAAGATGTGTAGTTCTCCTCGACCACAAATCAAGGAGGATAAAAGTATGGAAAAAAGAAAAGTAATAATTGATTGTGACCCAGGAATTGATGATTCTTTGGCCATTCTTCTAGCTTTAAACTCACCAGAGCTAGAAGTACTTGGAATTACCACATGTTGTGGAAATGTTCCAGCAAATGTAGGTGCAGAAAATGCACTAAAAACACTTCAAATGTGCTCTTCACTAAATATACCAGTATATAAAGGAGAGGAAGCACCACTAAAAAGAAAACTTGTAACAGCTCAAGATACACATGGAGAAGATGGTATTGGAGAAAACTTTTATCAAAAAGTGACAGGAGCTAAAGTAAAAGATGGGGCAGTAGATTTTATAATAAATACTTTACGTAATCATGAAAAAGTATCAATAATAGCACTTGCACCACTTACAAATATAGCTAAGGCACTTATGAAAGATAAAGAAGTCTTTGAAAATCTTGATGAGTTTGTGTCTATGGGAGGAGCATTTAGAATTCATGGAAATTGCTCTCCAGTAGCAGAGTTTAACTATTGGGTAGACCCACATGGAGCGGATTATGTTTACAAGAATTTATCTAAAAAAATTCACATGGTAGGTTTGGATGTAACTAGAAAAATTGTACTTACTCCTAATATTATTGAGTTTATAAATAGACTTGATGAGAAAATGGCAAAGTATATAACTGAAATAACTAGGTTTTATATTGATTTCCATTGGGAGCAGGAAGGAATAATTGGCTGTGTGATAAATGACCCTCTAGCAGTAGCATACTTTGTAGATAGAAGTATTTGTAAAGGATTTGAATCATATGTAGAAGTCGTAGAAGATGGTATAGCTATGGGTCAATCTATAGTGGATTCTTTTAATTTCTATAAAAAATATCCTAATGCAATTGTTCTAAATGAAGTTGATGAAAAGAAGTTTATGTATATGTTTTTGAAGAGGCTTTTCAAAGGTTATGAAGACATTATAGACTCTGTGGAAGGAGTGATATAGTGTGAAAAGAAAAATATGTGTAAAAACTATTACACTTATAGCTTTTGGTATCTCTATAAATATAATAGGGGCGTTTATAGCTATGGGGTTAAGATTACCTATATACTTAGATTCAATAGGAACTATAATGATAGCATCGCTTTTAGGTCCTAAATACGCTGTAGTTACAGGTGTGTTTGGAAGTTTAATAAGTGGAATTACATTTGATGTGTATTCTCTTTACTTTGCACCAGTTCAGATATCAACAGGTTTACTTGCTGGAATAGCATTTAAAAAGAATTTTTTAAATGGATTAAAAACTCCATTAGGGGTATTGTTATTTGCTATTCCAACCTCTATAATAAGTTCAATAATTTCAGCTTTTCTCTTTGGAGGTATGACATCATCAGGTTCTTCCTACATAGTACAAATTTTGAAAGTATTAGGATTAGGAGATGTATTTAGTGTATTTGTAACTCAAGTATTCACAGACTATGCAGACAAATTGGTAGCAGTTGTTTTAGTGAACTTAGGATTAAATGCAGTTCCAAAAACTTTAAAACTATCATTGACTGGAGGAAGATAGAAAAAATGGATAGATATAGTGAAATAACAAATAAAAATCAAAGAGAAATTGTTTTACTTAAAGGATTTCCTTGTATATGGGGAAAGTGTTCTTTTTGTGATTATATAGATGATAATTCTAATTTAGAAGAAGAAATGAACAGGTTAAATATAGAGATTTTGAAAAATATAACTGGAAAATATGGAGTTCTTGAAGTCATAAACTCTGGTAGTTGTTTTGAATTACCAAAAGATACTTTAGCAGAAATAAAATGTATTATAAAAGAGAAGAAAATAAAAAAATTGTTTTTAGAAAGTCATTGGTCTTACAAAAATAGGATTAAAGAGATGAGAGACTATTTTGGAATTCCTATAGTATTTAAAATTGGAGTTGAGACTTTTGACAATGATTTTAGAAATAACATTTTAAATAAAAATGCAAAATTTAAAACACCACAAGATGTAAAAGAATATTTCGATTCGCCTTGTATTATGGTAGGAATTGAAGGTCAAACAAAAGAGATGATAGATAGGGATATAGAGATTATATCAAATGATTTTGAAAAAGCAACTGTGAATGTTTTTATAAATAATTCTTCAAGTATCAAAAGGGATGAAGAGTTAGTTAAGTGGTTCACTAATAAATATAAATATTTAGATGAAAATCCAAATATAGAGGTTTTATATAATAATACAGATTTTGGTGTTGGAGATTAGTAAAGTTTTTAAGTCTGTATTATATTGTAGTAAATATTAATTTAATTTAAACTTTAACTTAAAAAATTTAGTATATTTTTAAAAAGGCTTCTGATACTTGGAAGCTTTTTTTTATGTACTTTTATGTTACAATAAGGAAAAGGAATTAAGGAGTAAATAAATGATGTTTAATAGGGAAAAATGGAATAAATTAGAGTATAAGAAGCTCCTAGAATATATGAAATCTATACAAGATATCAAGTATAGAGATTTTAATAAAAAGCTCATACCAAATACAGAAAATATAATAGGTATTAGGGTTCCTAATTTGAGAGAGTTATCTAAAGAAATAAGTAAAGGAAATTGGAAGGAATTCTTAAATGTATCGGAAGATACATATTATGAAGAAACTGTATTACAAGGTATGGTAATTGGTAATATAAATAGCACATTTGAAGAGATTCTATATTATATAGAAAGGTTTATACCTAAAATTAATAATTGGTCAGTTTGTGATGGATTCTGTTGTGGCTTGAAATGTACAAAAAAATATAAAGAAAACATGTATGATATACTTAAAAAATATGTTTATTCAGAAAATCCATGGGAAATTAGATTTGCATTAGTTATGTTTTTAATATATTATGTTGATGATAAACATATTGAAGAAATCTTTGAATGTTGTAACAATATACAAAGTGAAGAATATTATGTTAAAATGGGAATGGCGTGGTTGCTATCAATTTGTTTTATTAAATATGAAGAAGAAACATTTCTCTATATAAAAAATAATAACTTAGATGATTTTACGTATAATAAAATGTTGCAAAAAATAATTGAATCTAATAGGGTAGATTCAGAAAAGAAAAATATAATAAGGGGCATGAAGAGAAAGACAAGAAGATATTGACGGAGGAGTATTAATGAATAACAACGAGGAAAGAATTGACAAATTTTTAGAACTTCAAAGTAAGGGGATTAAGTTTACAGAGATAGCTCAAAATCTAAAAATTAGTCAAAGTACTTTAAGAAATTTTTTAAATAAAAAAGGATATAAATCAGAAAAAGGTAAATACATATTAAAAGACGAATTAAATTATAATGAAAATCTGGATAAGAAAAACTTGGAAGAAGAAAGTTTTAAAAAAAATATAAATAATAGAAAAAAAGTAAGCACCAAAAAAAAGAATTCTAATGAAAAGGTTTTGAGTAAAGGCATTGAACAAATCAAGTTTAATGATACTGATTTAAAAAATACAAAGTCAAAAAAAAATGTTAAGCCTAAAAAAGATAGAAAAATAAATATAACTCAGGAAGACTTAGATAAGCTTTGTGAAGTATATGATTGGTATTTAGAGGTAAAGGATTATAATATAAAGCCAAAAAAAATATCTAATAAAAAAGATGTACATATAGATGATGAATCCATAGATGAATTAAAAACAACAAGAATACGTATAGATAAAGAAGTATGGAATGATTTTGAAAGACTTTGTAGTAATTCAAACTTTGAAAAGCATCAAATACTTACACAAGCATTGAAAGAATTTATGAAAAAGTATAAAAATCTACTATAAAATATTACTATATGAGGTGCTTAATATGAATAAGATAATAAAAAAATCAATTTTTTTAATGATTATATTAACAATATTTGTTTTTACACTTACAGCATGCGAAAAAGATGAACAACCTGATTCAACTGATATTCAATCTGAAGATAAGGAAGATTCAACTGGTATTCAAGTTGAAGATAAGAATGAGGTAAAAATAGATGAGGAAAATGCAAAAGTATTAAATATAGGTAAATCAGAGATTATAAATGTAGATGAAGGTGATAAAGTAGACACATCCACAAAGATAGAAAATAATTCGACATTTAATATATCAAATATTGAATTAGTATATAATGAATATGATGAGAATAAAAAAATTATTTCCTCAGATAGTAAGGCTTTGTTGGATATGACTCTAATGCCTGGTAAAGTTGCTTATGTAGAGTGTGCGCACAAAACTTTTACAAAGAGTGTGGAAGTTTATGCATATGAGTATGAAGCAGAAGGTAAGATTGTGTATATTAATTTAAAAGAAAATGATATTAATATAAGAAATAATAATATTAAGCTAGAAAATAGTAGTCAGTATGAGGTATTATCTACATCAGAACTTAAAAAAGTAAATGAATCAAAAGAGGGAATCACATATCAAATAAAAGTGAAAAATTCATCATCAAAAGATTTAGGAAATATTATCCTTAAGACAGCAGAAGTTAATGAAAATGGAGAATATTTAGTGGTAAATCGTATACCATCATATAAAATTTTAAAGGCTTCAGAAGAGACAGATATAGATATACTATGTTCAACAAAAGCAAAAAGTGTTGAAATAGTGGGATACACATACGATGATATAAAAGAAAAAGCCAATGTAGATATTGACTTAAAATCTCATAAAGTTAAGATAGACAAATAAAGGCAGGGGATATTTATGAAGGTTTTGATAGTTGAAGATAATAAAATACTTTTAGAAAGTGTAGTAGAAGAACTTAGTAAGCATTTTGAAACTGAAAAATGTGAAGATGGAGAAGAAGCTTTATACTTAGTTAATCAAAATATATATGATTTAGTTATTTTAGATTTAATGCTTCCTAGCATAAATGGAATTGATATTTTAAAAAGAATGAGAGTTAATAATATAGACACACCTGTGCTTATATTGACAGCCAAAGAAGCATTAGATGATAAAGTAGAAGCATTTACCATAGGAGCTAATGATTATTTAACAAAACCTTTTTATATGGAAGAATTAGTAGCAAGAGTGTATGCTATATTAAGAACTAATGGAAAAATAAAAGAAAGAAATGGAATAGAATTTAAATCTTTATATTTGGATACATTAGAAAAAAGAGTATATATTGAAAAAGAAGAAATAAAGTTACAAAATAAGCAGTTTAACTTGCTTGAATATTTTGTCTTAAATAAGGGTTCAATTTTATTAAAAGAGCAGATTTATGATAGAATATGGGGAATTGATTCAGATGCAACCATTGAAATAGTTGAGGTATATGTAAGTAATTTAAGGAAAAAACTCAGTAAATATGGATATGATAAGTATATTAAAACTAAACGTAAGGTAGGATATATATTCGATGATAAATAAGAATGTATTCACTAGTACTAAAAATCATCTAATAAAAATGTATATTGTTGTAGTGGGTAGCTTTTTAATAATATTTTCTATATTTATATATTCATATTTTAGAGGATTAACATATAGTGGAATTGATAGTGAGATAAATGAGGAGCTTGAATATATAGTTTCTCAATTTAAAAGAACCTCGTTTTTAAATCCAATAAGACTTAAAGACCCAAAAGATATGGTCTACGTGTATGAGGATGGTAGAATAAGTTACTATACTCAAAATGAGTATTTTGATGAGTTACTTCCAGATAGAAGATTGGATAAGAAAAATTCATTTTTTAAATATACAGAAAATGGATATACCTTTAGAGAATTAAATGTAGATGTAGGAAGATATCAAATACAGATAATTAGAAATATCGACTCTGAGATGAACTCTTTAAAGCAACTTACATCTGTTCTTATAATTGGTATACTGATTTCTGTAATAATTACTTACTTTGTTGCTGTGTATCTTACTAGAAAAGCTTTAATTCCAATAGAAACTGCATGGAGAAATCAAGCTAAGTTTATACAAGATGCTTCTCATGAATTAAGAACGCCAATAACAATAGTTTCATCAAAATTAGAAAGTATGTTAAAATCCCCAGAGAGTACAGTAAATGATGAAGTTGAAACAATAGCTACTGCAATGAAAGAGACAAGAAGGCTTAAAAAAATGATAACTGACTTATTGTCTCTTACTAAAGAAGATTCCATTGTTAAAGTCAACTTGGAAGAAGTAGATTTAGAAAGATTGCTTGAGGAAATATCAGAAGATTATATTGATATTGCAGAATTTCAGGAAAAAAAATTTGTATTTAATTCTGAGCTTAAGAATAAAGTTATAATAACGGATAAAAATAAATTAAGACAGCTTATATTAATTTTTATTGATAATGCTTTTAAATACACAAAACAAGGTGATGAGATAGTATTAGAATTAAAAGAAGATATAGAAGATGAAGTAACTTTATTTATAAGAGATACTGGTATAGGTATAAAAAAAGAAGAAATACCTCTTATATTTGATAGATTTTTTAGAAGTGAAAATGTAAGAAATAAAGATTTAGAAGGGTCTGGAATAGGTCTTTCAATAGCTCGTATGATTAGTTTGAATTTGGATATTGATATAAATGTAACTTCAGAGATAGGTATTGGAACTACATTTGAATTATCGATACCACAAAAGTTAAAATAATAAAAATATAAAAAGCTGTTTTTAGAAATAAAGAATGGGTATACTAATTAGTATAAAATAAAATATAAAAAGACCCTATAAAAGTAAAATTATATTTATGAATTTCATAGTATAATTGTATAGGGATAATTAAAGTTTATAGGAGGATTAAAAAAATGGCAAAAGTTATAAATACATCTGAATTTAGAAGTAGTGTTGAAGGTAGTAAAGGAGTAGTTGTAGTGGATTTCTTTGCAACTTGGTGTGGACCTTGTAACATGTTAGGGCCTGTATTTGCAGAGTTAGGTGAAGAAATGAAAAATGAAGCTAGATTTGTAAAAGTTGACATAGATGAGAGTTTAGAAATAGCTCAACAATTTAGTGTATCTACAGTGCCAACTATGATTATATTTAAAGATGGAGAACCAGTAGAAACACTAATTGGATTTATGCCAAAGAACAAAATTGAAATGAAAGTAAAATCATATTTATAAAAAATGGGTGAGTGTTATGAGATATGATATAGCTATAATAGGTAGTGGTCCTGCTGGATTATCTGCTGCTATAAATGCAAAAATAAGAAATAAAACAATTATCATGTTTGGTAGTGATAATTTAAGTAATAAGCTTGTTAAAGCTCCTTCAATAGATAATTATTTAGGTTTTTATGATATAAGTGGAGATGAATTAAAAGACAAGTTTAAATCGCATATAGATAGTATGGATATTTCAATTGAAAATAAGAGAATAAATAATATTTATGCTATGGGAGAATACTTTGCAATAATGTCTGGAAATGATATGTATGAAGCTACTACTGTAATTCTTGCCACTGGTGTAGAATACACTAGACCAATTAAAGGTGAAGAAGAATTTCTAGGAAGAGGAGTAGGGTATTGTGCTACATGTGATGCACCACTTTATAGAAATAAAAAGGTGGCAGTTATAGGATATAATGAAGAATCTAAAGAAGAAGCAAATTTTTTAAGTGAATTAACTTCAAAAACTTATTTTATACCTATGTACAAAAAAGAGAATCTTATGAGAGGTTCAGATAACTTAGATGAATCTATTGAAGTTATACATGATAGACCCGTACAAATAGATGGAGATAAACTTGTAAACAAAATATCTTTTAAAGAAAACCACATTGAAGTTGATGGAGTATTCGTTATAAAAGATAGTACAGCTCCAAGTTCATTGATTCCTGGAATAGAAATTGAGGGTATCCATATTAAAGTTGATAATGATATGAAAACTAGTATAGATGGATGCTTTGCTGCTGGAGATTGTGTTGGAAAACCATATTCTTATATAAAAGCAGCAGGTCAAGGACAAATAGCAGCTTTAAATGCTGTTTACTATTTAGATAAATTAAAGAGAATTTAATATTTATACTGAGTAACTTTTTAAACATATTTATAAAAAACTGCTTTAAAATAATAAAATTATTTTAAAGCAGTTTTTTATTTATTAATTCTTATTATTTAAATTATCTTAAATGTATTTTTAAGTATATTTCTTTGAGAAATTTCTAAAGTTATAATAATAAATATCTAAATTATTTATAATATATCCCAAAATTTAAAAATAATGGTTGAAAAATCTAATTAAGAGTACTATAATTTAATTAAGTAATTACTTAATCAAAAAGAGGTATTTATGGAAAATTTGGTTAAAATATTTAAAGCATTGAGTGATGAAACTAGAATTAACATACTTATATTAGTATCTAAGAGAAATATATGCCAAAAAGGAATTTCTAAATATCTAGGAATTTCAGATTCTGCTGTTTCACAACATATAAAAATATTAAAAGATGTTGGAATAATAACAGGGCATAAAGAAGGATACTACGTTTTATATCATATTAATAAAGAATCATTTAATATATGTGTAGATTTTATAAACTCTATGTTAAGTAATTCTAGTGAAAGCTTTATAGATGTATTTGATATAAATACAATACATCTAGGATGTAGTAAAGAGTGTAAATCTATTAAAAAATGTTGTAAGAGAAGGGAGAAATAATAATGAAAGTATGTATACCAGTAGAAGAGAATAAAGGATTGGATAGTAAACCATATGGTCATTTTGGTTCTGCTCCAATTTTTGTTGTGTGTGATTTAGAGAGTGGAGAAGTTAAATCTCTAGATAATGGAGATTTAGGTCATGAGCATGGAAAGTGTCAACCACTAAAAGCATTATCAGGCACAGTTGTGGATGCAGTAGTAGTTGGAGGAATAGGACAAGGTGCTATAGTTAAATTAAATGGTATGGGAATCAAAGTTTATAGAGCAGAAGCAGATACTATAAGTGCTAATCTAGACTTACTTAAAAATGGAAAATTAGTAGAATTTCCATCAAATCATACTTGTTCACATGATGGATGTGGACATCATTAAAAATAATATAGCTGATGAAGCATATGCTTCATCAGCTATTTTCTTTTTTGATAAATAAAGTTTTGCATTTCAAATTTTCAAATTTAGGTTTTCATGATTTTCTGGTGGATTTTAAAGTTTATAAGTATACTAAACTAGATTTTTTTTGTATGTTGCTCTATATAGTTAATATCATTTAGTATGTCATTAAGTTCTTTATTAAGTGTTTTCAAATCATCACCATCCACATTGTAGTTTAAAAATAGTTCCTCTACATTATCAATGATAGAATTAACTTTCCTAGTAACTTCAACAAATGTTTTGAAGTTACTACTATTCTTAGCATTTAAAAATTTGTTTAAATCCTTTGATATAAATGACATTATTTCATATTCATCGTTAAACAGACCTCTACCAATAGGATATGGTTCAATTCTTTGTAAAAAATATTGATCTTTAGCATTAATATTATAAGTATAAGATATTTCCCAACCGTCTCCTAAATCAAACTTGATAAAATACAATGTACTACTTACTTTTGATATTTTTGTTGCTCCAAGTTGCCTTAAAAGAACTTCAATTGAATCTCCTTGAACAGTATTAATATTCATATATACACATCCCCTTTAGTATTATTATACTATATTTTTTAAAATTTTATAATTAAATAAAAAGTAGATATAATAATAGATATAATCATAAGTGGAAAACCTATCTTAAAATACTCTTTAAAAGATATAGGATGCCCATGTTTATTACCTATACCTGCTAGTACAACATTGGCAGATGCTCCTATCAATGTACCATTTCCTCCAAGACAAGCTCCAAGAGATGTCGCCCACCATAATGGCATAACATCAATTCCTTCAGCTTGCATAGTCAAAATAAGAGGAATTAATGTTGCAACAAATGGAATATTATCTAAGAAAGAAGAAACTATTGCTGATAACCATAATATTAATAACATTGTAAATACAAGATGGCCTTCTGTAAGTCCAATCAATGCTTGAGCTAATTTGTTTATTATGCCAACTTCTACTAATCCACCAACTACTACAAACAAGCCCATAAAAAATAAAATTGTAGACCATTCAATACCAGCCATAATTTCATCTACATCTTGTTTTCCTATAAGAAGCATTATAGATGCTCCTGTTAGTGCAACAACAGAAGAGTCTATGTGGATTGTACTGTGAAACATAAAACCAAAAAGTATAAATGCTATTACTATAAGACTTTTTATAAGTAATGGTTTATCTTTGACAGATTTTTTTTCATCAAGTTTTAATATTGTATTTTTAGCTTTGTCATCTACAATAAGTTGTTTGCCATAAATAAATTTGAAGCATATTATAGTTACAATAAGTATTACTATAACAGCAGGGCCTAAATTTATTACAAAATCCATAAAACTAAGATTAGCAGCACTACCAATCATAATATTTGGAGGGTCACCTATAAGAGTAGATGTTCCTCCTATATTGGAAGCTAAAATTTGTGTTATTAAAAAGGGAACTGGATTAAGTCCCAATATTTGTGTGATAACTATAGTCATTGGACCAATAAGTAAGACAGTGGTAACATTATCTAATATAGCAGATAAAATAGCCGTTATAATAGCAAAACAAATCATTATTTTCCACGGGTCTCCTTTGGCTTTCTTTGCAGTCCAGATAGCTATGTATTCAAATAGCCCTGAGTTTTTGACAACAGCGACAAATAGCATCATACCAACTAATACACCAATAGTGTTGAAATCTATATGGCTCAATCCTTCATCAAGTGTAAGTATATTGAAAATTATCATTAATAGTGCACCACCAACAGCTGCTACAGATCGGTTTACCTTCTCTGTAATAATAGCTGCCATAACTATTAAAAATATACATATAGCTATTATTTGTTGAAATTCCATAATATAAGTACCTCCATTTGTATTATTTTGTGCCTAATGCTAGTACTATATATAGTATTACTTTTTTATTGTTTTTTCAATGGATGCATAAAAGTATATTATTTAACAAAGTTTCCGGAAAATTGACAGAATTTAAAGAAAATTTTTGTTATTTAAATAAATTTTAAAATAATCTCATTAATAATAATATTAAACGACAAACAAAAAAATATACTCTTAGAAAAAGAATTTATTGTATCTAGCAGTAATTATAAAATATTAAATATATCTATATTATAAAAACAATAAAAAAAATTTGATTTTGAATATAAAACTGCAATATATTAAAAAAATTATTCATTTCAAACCTTGTAATTTGATTTTATAAATATTATAATTAAATTAATGAATTTTTAACAAGGAATTATTCATTTTTTTGATTTTAAGATTTATTAAGAAAACAAAACTAAATAGGGGGTAATTAATATAATGGATTTTTTAAATGGTATTTTAACAGGCATTAATAATGCAGTAGTATTTGTAAACAATTACTTATGGTCGTATATCTTAATTATAATGTTGGTTGTAGTTGGTATTTACTTTACTATTAAAACAAATTTTGTACAATTCAGATATTTTATAGAAATGTTTAGACTTCTGGGTGATGGTACAGCAAATAAAAGTGCAAAAAAGGAAGGGAAGATATCTTCATTCCAAGCATTTTGTATAAGTACATCTTCAAGAGTTGGGACTGGAAATATAGCTGGAATAGCAATTGCAGTAGTGGCAGGTGGTCCTGGTGCTGTATTTTGGATGTGGCTTATAGCATTAATTGGTTCTGCTTCTAGCTTTGTTGAGAGTACATTAGCTCAGATTTACAAAGTTAAAAATGGTCAAGCTTTTAGAGGTGGTCCAGCATATTATATGGAGCAAGGTCTAAATAAGAAATGGATGGGAGTTTTATTTTCAATACTTATAACTATATGTTATGGTTTTGTATTCAATGCAGTTCAAGCAAATACTGTTTCGCTTGCATTTAATAATGCATTTGGAATAAGTAAAATGGCTATGGGAATAGGTCTTGGAATTTTAACTGCAATAGTTATTTTTGGTGGAGTACATAGAGTTGCAAAAGTTTCTGAGATAATAGTTCCTGTATTTGCAGGATTATATATATTGGTTGCTTTAGCTATAGTTGGAATGAATATAACAGAGATACCAAAAATTATAGCGTTAATAGTTGAAAGTGCATTTGATTTTAAAGGAATGGCAATTGGTACTTTTATGGGAGTTGTAATGACTGGAGTGAAGAGAGGTCTATTCTCTAATGAAGCAGGTATGGGGAGTGCTCCTAATGCTGCTGCAACAGCACATGTAACTCATCCAGTAAAACAAGGTTTAATTCAATCTTTAGGTGTTTTTACTGATACTATAATCATATGTAGCTGTACAGCATTTATGGTATTATTATATTCAGATTATGCTAGTAGTGGGGCAACTGGAATTGAATTGGCTCAAGAAGCTTTAACTCATCATATAGGACCAATGGGGAACATATTTATAGCAGTTTGTATATTCTTATTTGCATTTAGTTCTATAGTAGGTAATTACTATTATGGAGAATCAAATATGGAATTTATGAGTGGAAGCAAGACTAAACTTAATATATTTAGAGTTTTCGTTGTAGGTATGGTTTTATTTGGTTCTCTTACTCAAGTAGAAGTAGTTTGGAATCTAGCAGACTTATTTATGGCATTGATGGCTATAATAAACTTAATCGCAATATCGCTTTTAGGAAAGTATGCATTTATCGCTTTAAAAGATTACACAAGTCAAAAAAAATCTGGAATAAAAGACCCTGTATTTATTGCAGATGAAATAGAAGGTTTAGAAAATGTATCAGAGTGGCACAAGGAATTACCAGAGGAAAATTTAGGATAAGAAATCACAAAACTATTTTGATAGATTGAAGTACACATAAGTTATATAAATAAAATGTTTAATTAATTTATATTACTGGAATTTTTAATTCCAGTAATATTTTTTATTATATAGTTTATTTTTTAAAATAGTTTACTTACTATAAATTTTTTCCTAAGATTTATTTTCTCTAAAATGTTATATAATTAAATCTTGTAAATTGTATTCAAAACTTTCTAAGTGATTACAAAATAATCTAAACTCTTCTATAGTTTTGATTTCTTGTAAATTTCTCAAATCTATCATTATATTACTGTATTTATGCAACATAAAACTCATATCATATATTTCACATTCAACAAATCCATCTTGATAACTGTACTTATAAGGTTCATATTTTGAAAAATTTGACTCAAAGTATTTTATTTTAGCATAGCACAATTTGTGTATGTTGAACAAAAGAGCCAGAACAGATTCTTTAACTGCAAACTTGTGTGTGAAGTATTTTATAGTGTGGTATTTACCATGTTTAAACTCCCAAATTAAATTCTCATTTAAAGTAAGAGAATATTTTTCTATAAGGTTACGTTTATCTGGTGTTAAATCTTGTATTGAATATGTTTTCATAATTTATTCTCCTCATAAATATTTAATAAGCACATATTAAATCATAGTATTTTATTGCCACTTACTCTTAATTATATTGTATTGTATATTAAAAAAATAATAAAATAGATAATTAGTATAGTATTAATCTATGTTATAAATAAAAACAATAGCTTTAATAGTAATATATATATCTTTGTGGTATTTTATATTTAGAGTCGTATTTATAATTATTTTAAGATTTTTAAAGTAACTTTGATGATTAATTTATATCTTAGAGGGGGTATGCAAATTGTTCAATAAGAAGGAATATATTGTTGTAGTATGCCATGATTGTTTTATTTTTTATAATAAAGATAATGACCTAAAAGAGAGTGTATCATTTTCAATACATCCCATTCCAAATGTGCCTTTTTATTATTATCTATTTGAAGGAGAAACTGAAAAATTTATTAGAGATATACAAGCAAAAGTTTCTATTAAGAAATCAGCTTTGTATATATTAATTCCAGATGATGCATTAAGTATAGACATAAAAATATTGCAAGAATTTTTTATACAGTTAGGATGTCGCAAAATAATTTTTTCTAAACAAAATATTGTTTTGAGTAATTGTGAAGAAAATTATATTTCCATATCCTTTACAAGTAGAGCAATTGCCATTTCATATGTAAAAAATGGAGGAGCTGAAGCAGTAGATTTTTTTGATTACAATGAGATTGATTTTAAGAATCTGTCTTATATCATTAAAAACTTACATAATGATTGTGTATATTCTGGTTTAAAAATATATGTGAATAATATAGGAAGCTCTAATAATTATGAAGATATTGGAGAGATAGTTCAGGTAGATGATATTATAAATAATTTCAAAAAACTATATATTGAAAAAAATACATCAAGATAGAATTGTTAGTATATAAAAGTATACAGGTTTTATATATTCTAATGGGTAGGAGGTTAGATATATTATATTTGAAATTATTAAGTACCAAAAGAACAAATATGTTTTGTCCTTTTGGTATTTAGTATTTTATGTTATTTAGACAGATTTTGATATTTAATCAATACTACTATTTAATAATGATATTATTTAATCTAGAGATTTAAATAAATTTACCATTTCTAATGCACTCATAGCACAATCATAACCTTTATTTCCAGCCTTTGTACCTGCTCTTTCAATGGCTTGTTCAATATTTTCTGTAGTTACGATTCCAAAAATAACAGGCAATTCATTGTCTAAAGATACTTTTGCTATACCCTTAGATACTTCGCTACATACATAATCATAATGAGATGTAGCTCCTCTTATAACACATCCTAAACAGATTATAGCATCATACTTACCACTTTTAGACATTTTCTGAGCAACAAGAGGTATTTCAAAAGCTCCAGGTACCCAAGCTATTTCTATATTCTCTGGAGAAACATCATGTCTTAAAAGGCAATCTTCAGCACCTGATAAAAGTTTTGATGTTATAAATTCATTAAAACGAGAATTTATTATACCTATCTTTAAATCTTTTCCAATAAGTTTTCCTTCATATATCATTTTTTATTTCCTCCAATTTTATTTATGTTATAGATTTATATTTATAAATATATTTAATATTAATTGCAAATAATTACTTAGTAGAAAAAAATCATATTAATAACTTATATAATATCCAATAGATGTCCCATTTTATCTTTTTTAGTTTTTAGATATAGCTTATTAAAGTCATTAATCTCTTCGTTAATAGGAACTCTATTGTTGATTTTTATTCCATATTTCTCTAACTGATTTATTTTATCAGGATTATTACTTAAAAGGCTTATACTTTTTATGTTTAAATTTTTTAATATTTGAGCAGCCATATAAAAATCTCTCATATCTTCTTCAAATCCAAGCATTAGATTTGCTTCTACAGTATCATAACCTTCTTCTTGAAGTTTATAAGCTTTAATTTTATTTAAAAGACCAATACCCCTACCTTCTTGTTTCATATAAATTAAAACACCATTTCCATTTTCTACGATTTTCTTCATAGAAGATTCTAATTGTAATCCACAATCACATTTTAAAGAGTGGAACACATCGCCTGTTAAACATTCAGAATGAAGTCTAACTAGAGTATTTTCTTTATTTATATTTCCATAAGTAAGGGCAATATGTTCTTCATTTGAATATGTATCTTTATATCCTATGATTTCAAAGTTACCATATTTTGTTGGAAGGAAAGCGCTAGATACCTTTTCTATAGTAGTTTCATTTGTTTTACGATATTCTATAAGGTCTTTTATAGTGATAATTTTCAAATTATGTTTTTCTTTAAAAATCATTAAATCATCAACTCTTGCCATTGTACCATCATCTTTCATTATTTCACATATAAGACCAATTTCTTTAAACCCTGCAAGTCTAGCTAGGTCTACAGAAGCTTCTGTATGTCCATCTCTAACAAGGACTCCACCAGTTTTTGCTATTAGAGGGAAAATATGACCAGGAGTTTTGAAATCCTTACTTGTAGAATTCTCATCACAGAATAATTTTACAGTTTCAGCTCTTTCATATGCAGATATACCAGTTAGAGTATCTGCACCATCTATAGTAACAGTAAATGCTGTTTGAAATGTATCTGTATTTTCTCTGACCATAAGAGGTATATTTAAACTTTTAAATTTTTTTTCAGTAGCAGGTAGACAAATTAGACCTCTACCATATGTAGCCATAAAATTTATTGATTCAGGGGTAGCCATCTCAGCTGCCATCAGTAAATCTCCTTCATTTTCTCTACTTTCATCATCAACAACAATTACCATCTTTCCATTTTTTATATCTTTTATAGCTTCTTCAATAGTATTAAACATATAATTCACTCCTTTATCATTTTTAAAAACCATTTTTAAATAAAAAATCTTTATCTATATTTGATTTACAATTACTACTATTAGAATTTAATTCCTTGTAGTTATTAATCATAAAATTATTAACATACTTTCCAATTACATCACTTTCTAAATTAACAAAGTCTCCAACATTTTTTGTTAAGAGAGTAGTATTCAATTTAGTATGAGGTATGACAGAAACTTTGAATATTTCATCATCCAAATATGATATAGTTAAACTTACACCATCAATGGCAACTGAACCTTTAAGTATCATTGATGATAAGAGTTTTTTTACTGGTCGTATGCTCACTAAAACTGCATTTTCGTCTTTTTCAAACTTACAAATAGTACCTTTACCATCAACATGCCCTGTTACTATGTGACCTCCGAATCTTGAAGAAAGGCTCATGGCTCTTTCAAGGTTTACTTTGTCATTTGTATTTAATGAGCCTAAATTTGTAGAACGAATTGTCTCCATCATAACATCTGCTGTAAACTCATTTTTTCCTAGTTTTGAAACAGTTAGACAAACTCCATTTACAGCGATACTATCTCCAAGATTTGTACCATCTAATATTTTGTTTGATAGTATGGTTACTTGTCCGCTTTTGCCATTAGCAGTAATTTTTCTAAGTATTCCAACTTCTTCTACTATGCCAGTAAACATTATGACCTCCTGTATATATATTCATAAAATTTATTTTAAAACATCAGATTCTATCAAAACATCTCCATCTATTAAAGTTACATCATTAATTACTAGTTGTGTTGAATCTGCTAGACGAGTTACTCCTTCTCCAGAAACAAATGTAGGTGCGTCTTTACCACCTATAATTTTAGGGGATAAAAATAGCTTGACCTTATCAACTAATTTATTTCTAAATAGACTGTCATTAAGTGTAGAACCCCCTTCAACTAGTACAGAATCAATGTTTAGTTCTCCTAGTTTATACATTACAAATTTTAAATCAACTAAGCCATTTTTCTTAGGAGAAATTATGACTTCAACATTCTTTTCTTTTAATACTGATAATTTTTTACTGTCTTCACAACATGTGAAAACTATAGTTTTACTAGTTTTATCTTTAACTAAATTACTGTTAACTGGTAATCTCAGATTTGTATCTATTACTATTCTTGTAGGATGAGACACTTCATCTTGATTAAGTCTACAAGTTAGCAAGGGATTATCATTTAAAACTGTGTTTATACCAACCATTATACTATGATACTTATTTCTGTATTTATGAGTTAGGTATCTTGAAGACTCATTAGATATCCATTTTGATTCTAGTGATTTTGTAGCAATTTTACCATCTAGACTTACTGCCGATTTTACAATACAAAGAGGTTTTTTATTTTTTATGTAATAAAAGAATATTTCATTTAATTGTTTTGCTTCTTCTTCTAATATTCCTACAGTAACATCAATGTTGTTATCTTTTAATTTTTTTACTCCATTACCACAAACAAGTGGGTTTGGGTCTAGTGTAGATATGACAACCCTTTTAACTTTATTTTGAATAATTTTATCAACACAAGGTGGTGTTTTACCATGATGAGAACATGGTTCTAAATTCACATAAAGAGTAGAGTCTTTTAAACTTTGTTTAGCACTGTTTATAGCATTTACTTCAGCATGATTAGAGCCGAATTTCTCATGATATCCTTTGCCTATTATCTCACTATCTTTAACAATTACACACCCAACTAGTGGATTTGGACTTGTAAAACCTTCCCCTTTTTTAGCTAATTCAAGAGCTTTTTTCATATAATAAATGTCTTTTTCTTTTTGATTCACAAAATTCAAGATGTGTACACCTCCTGTTTAATTAGATAATTTTTAAACAAAAAACCCTGAGAATTAACTCAGGGTTTAGAATAATCTACAATAAATGTTTAATAAGAGCACAATAAAACAGCTCTACAAAAAACTCATTAAACATATCTTCTTCCATCCAGACTTTACTGTCGGCTTTGGAATTTAACCAAATCAACCAAGTTTTAGCTTGGCTCGCGGGCTATACCGCCGATTGGGAATTTCACCCTACCCCGAAGATTAAGTATTAAATTTATATTTAGAATGTATCATAAATTATTTTACTTTGCAAACAATTTTTTTCAAAATATATGTTAATATATAATATAGAACGTCTATAAACTTTGAAATACTGGGATTGTGAATATAAAAATAAAAATTTGAACATAATCAGGAAAGAAGTCTAATTAATTTAAATTAGGAGAGAAATATATGAATGAAAAACTTTTAGAAATACTATCAAAATACTATGGATATACAAGCTTTAGAAAAGGTCAAGAATCTATAATAAATTCTATTTTGAGTGAAAAAGATGTACTAGCTATAATGCCAACTGGAGGTGGTAAATCTATTTGTTATCAACTTCCAGCATTGATATTAGATGGGATGACAATAGTAATTTCTCCACTTATATCTCTTATGAAAGACCAAGTAGATGCTTTAAAGACTATGGGGATTAATGCTGCTTTCATAAATAGTTCACTGAGCAATAAAGAATTTAATGAGATATTAAATAATATTAGAAAAAATAATTATAAAATACTCTATATTGCTCCAGAGAGATTAGATGCACATGAGTTTATTGAACTAATAAATAATAACAACATAAGTCAAATTGCAATAGATGAAGCACATTGTGTGTCTCAATGGGGGCATGATTTTAGATTGAGTTATAGAAGGATTTCTGATTTTATAAAGAATTTACCTAAAAGACCTATAATTACAGCCTTTACAGCAACCGCTTCAGAAGAGGTACGAGCTGATATAATAAATTTATTATGTCTAGAAAATCCAGACTGTTATATAACCGGTTTTGATAGAGAAAACTTATCAATAAACATAGTAAAATCATCTAGTAAAAATAAATATATTTTAGATTATATTAAAAATCATAAAAATGAGTCTGGAATTATATATGCTGCAACTAGAAAGGAAGTTGAAAACATACATAATGGATTATCTAAGAGAAATATATCTGTATCAAAATATCATGCAGGTTTATCTAAAAATGAAAGAAGTAAAAATCAAGAAGATTTTATAAATGATGATGTGGATATAATGGTAGCAACAAATGCATTTGGAATGGGTATTGATAAACCTAATATAAGATGGGTTATACACTACAACATGCCTCAAAGTATAGAAAATTACTATCAAGAAATAGGTAGAGCTGGTAGAGATGGAGAGAAAAGTGAATGTGTGCTTTTGTTTTCTCCAGGAGATGTACATATACAAAAATATTTAATCGATATTGGAGTTGAGAATCCTGAAAGGAAGTTGTTTCAACACAAAAAGCTTCAATATATGATTGACTTGGCTTACAGTAATTCATGTTATAGAAGGACAATACTAAATTACTTTGGAGAAAATTATATAGAAGATTGTAATAATTGTAGTAACTGTTTAGTAGAAGGTGAAATAGTAGATAAAACTATAGATGCTCAAAAAGTTATTTCATGTGTAGCTAGAATGAAAAGAAGTTATGGTGTTACTACCATTGTAGATGTACTTAGAGGGTCTAAGAATAAAAAGATTTTACAACTTGAATTGAATACTTTATCTACATATAATATTATGAGAGACTATTCAAGTGAAGATTTAAAGAACTTTATAAATACATTGGTTTCCCATGGATTCTTGGATTTAGTTGAGACTTTAGGTAATGGAAATAGAGGAAGTTTTCCAACCATAAGATTGAATGATATGTCTATGAAAGTTTTAAAAGGTCAAGTGAAAGTTGAATTTAAAGAAATCGTGATGACAAAATCATTAGAAGTAGAAGATGAGTTATATAGTGCTTTAAGAGAGCTTAGACATTCAATAGCAAGTGAAGAAAGAATAGCTCCATATATGGTATTTGGAGATGGGACACTTAGGGCTATGTCTAGCAGTTATCCAATTAATAAAGAAGAGATGTTAGATATATCTGGAGTAGGGGAAATTAAGTATCAAAAATATGGTAGAGATTTTGAAACAATAATTAAAGAATATGTCGAAAAAAACAACATAAACAAAAAAAGTGAAGAAAAAAATGTCGATTTAGATAATGTTAATAGTGAGTTCTTTGAAGTTAATTCAGATAAAGCTCTATATGAAAAACTATTAAGTATTAGAGGTGAATATGCAATAAAAGAAAAAGTACTCCCATATATGATTTTATCCAATAAGACACTGAAAGAAATAAGTGGAAGATATCCAATTGATGAAGAGCAACTGAAGGACATTTCAGGTATAGGTGGAGTAAAAATTAAAAAGTATGGAGCTAGTATTTTGGATGAAGTCAAACAATATGTAAGAGAAAATGATATTAATGTTACTTGGGAAAAAAAGGGTAAAAGGAAGTTAATACTAGATGGAGAAAGTAGAAAAAATAATGAAATAGCATTAGATTTATTAAATCAAGGCAAGGATATACAAAGTATTAGCCAAGAACTAGAGATTTCATTATCGACTATTATTGGATATGCCCATGACTATGTAAAGGATGGACATAGTATATCGTTTGATTTAGAATTAGAAAATTTCTACAATGAAGATGAAAAGCAAATGATTTTAGAAGTTTGTGAAAAAGTAGGATATGATAATTTAAATAACATAAAAAGAAAACTTCCAGATTCAATAAAGTATGAAAACATAAGAGCTGTGATGCTTGATTCTTATCTTAAAAATTTAAAAAATGATATTATGTCAGAGTAATTTTTAATATCTCCAAAAATAAAATTTGTATTATTGTGTTGAACTAATAATTTTGCTGTGTTATACTGAATTTGTAAAAATAATGAAAAATTAGAGCTAGGGGCGCTAGAATTGGCTAGCTGAGAGATAAAGCCGTAACTTACAAACCCTAATAACCTGATCAAGATAATGCTTGCGAAGGGAAGCTTTTAATATAATTTTGTTACATAAATAGACAAATTATTTAATGTTAGGGAAAATTTGTCTAAGTGTATATATGATTATAAGAGTGCTTTCCAAACAAGGAAAAGCACTTTTTTTATTTTCAAAAACTATAACTTTAATCTTGGAGGATTGTAATATGAATTATACAACACAAATGGATGCTGCTAGAAAAGGCATAATAACTAAAGAAATGGAAATAGTTTCTCAAAAAGAGCAAGTAGATGTGAATGAACTAAGAGAATTAATAGCAAATGGACAAGTTGTTATACCTGCTAATAAAAATCATAAATCTTTAAGTGCAGAAGGTGTAGGTAAAAATTTAAGAACAAAGATAAATGTAAATCTAGGAATTTCAAGAGATTGTAAGGATATAGAAAAAGAACTTGAAAAAGTTAGAGTAGCAATAGACATGAAAGCTGAAGCTATAATGGATTTGAGTAACTATGGTAAAACTAGAGAATTTAGAGAAAAAGTGGTTGAAATGTCACCTGCAATGATAGGTTCAGTACCTATGTACGATGCAGTGGGATATTTAGAAAAAGAATTAAAAGATATAACAGAAGAAGAGTTTTTGAATGTAATAAGACAACATGCTATTGATGGAGTTGACTTTATCACTATACATGCAGGTCTTACAAGGAATGTTTGCCAAAAGATAAAAAATCATGAAAGATTAACTCATATAGTATCTCGTGGAGGTTCTCTGTTATTTGCATGGATGGAATTGAATAATAAGGAAAATCCTATTTATACTAATTTTGATAAAATATTGGATATATGTGAGGAATACGATGTTACATTGAGTTTAGGAGATGCTTGTAGACCTGGCTGTATAAAAGATTCTACTGATGGAGTTCAAATTCAGGAACTAGTAGTATTAGGTGAGCTTACTAAAAGAGCATGGGAGAGAAATGTACAAGTAATGATAGAAGGACCTGGTCATATGGCTATTGATGAGATAGAAGCAAATGTAGTATTAGAAAAAAGATTGTGTCATGGAGCACCTTTTTATGTTCTTGGGCCATTAGTTACAGATATAGCACCAGGTTATGACCATATAACAAGTGCAATAGGAGGAGCTTTGGCATGTGCTAAAGGAGTAGACTTTTTATGTTATGTAACTCCAGCAGAACACTTAAGATTACCTAATTTAGATGACATGAAAGAAGGTATAATAGCTGCAAAAATAGCTGCTCATGCAGGAGATATAGCTAAAAACGTTAAAGGTGCTCGTGAATGGGATAATAAGATGAGTAAAGCCAGAGCTGATTTAGATTGGTGTGAAATGTTTAGACTTGCAATAGATCCTGAAAAAGCTAAGAGATATAGAGATGAATCAACTCCTACTCATGAAGATAGCTGTACTATGTGTGGAAAAATGTGTTCAATGAGAACAGTTAAGAAAATATTAAATAATGAGGAACTTAATTTAATATAATTTGTGATTAGAATAAAATAGATTTAAAAAGAGGAGGTGATTTGGTGAAGGTTAATGGGAAGGATGTTGAATTTAAAAAAGATTTGACTATAATAGATTTATTAAATAAATATAACTTAAAGAGTGATAGAGTTGTAGTTGAAGTAAATCTAGAAATAATTGAAGAATCCAACTACAGTACATATATATTGAAAGACGAAGATATTATAGAGCTTATTAGTTTTGTTGGAGGTGGTTAAAATAAAGATATTTGTAAATGAATTATTAACAGATGTTGAAGAAAATACGACTGCCTACAAAGTTAGAGATGATTATAATTGTAAATGTGATGTATTAGTGTTAAATGGATATCCAATTAAAACAGATATTCCTCTTTGTGAGAACGATAAATTAACACTTATACAAAAGGGAGTCAAGCCATCATTTGATGAATTAGAAAACTTATTGATTGCGAGACATACTCCAAATATACATAATAAGTTAAAAAAAGGGAAGGTTGCTATATTGGGGTTAGGGGGACTTGGGTCCAATATAGCTATCTCTTTAGCCAGAATTGGAGTAGGAGAACTTTTACTTATAGACTATGATGTTGTAGAACCTTCTAATCTAAATAGACAGCAGTATTTTATAGATGATATTGGAAAATTAAAAACTGATGCTATGATAGAAAATATAAAAAAAATAAATCCGTTTATAAAGCTAAAGAAACAAGATATTTTTTTAAATAAACATAATATGGATGCTATTAAAGATTCAGATTTGATAATTGAAGCTTTTGATGATGCATCATGTAAGGCACAGGTTTGTAACTATGTGTTAATAAATTTAAAAGATAAATATCTAATAGCATCATCAGGTATGGCAGGTTATTATGATTCAAATATAATAACTACTAAGAAGATAAAAGACAAGTTTTATATATGTGGTGATTTTGTAAATGAAGCTAAATTTGGTGAAGGTCTTATGGCTCCAAGGGTCGCTATCTGTGCAAATCACATGGCAAACTTGGCAACACAAATACTTATAGATATGTAAATACTAAAATTAAATTCTAAAAAGATTGAATATTAAAAAAGTTGTACATGGAGGGAAATAATATGGATAAATTGGTACTTGGTGGACATGAATTCAATAGTAGATTGTTGGTTGGAACAGGTAAATATGGTTCAAATAATATATTGCCTGAGGTAATAAAAGAAAGTGGCAGTGAGATAATAACAATGGCACTTAGAAGAGTGGATTTAGATAATAAACAAGAGAATATATTAACATATATTCCGAAAGAAATGACAATACTTCCAAATACATCAGGAGCTACTAATGCAGAAGAAGCAGTAAGAATAGCTAGAATATCCAGAAAAATGGGATGTGGAGATTTTATAAAAATAGAAGTGATATCAGATACTAGATATTTACTTCCTGATAATGAAGAAACTATAAAAGCTACAAGAATACTTGCTGATGAAGGATTTATAGTTCTTCCATATATGACACCAGACCTTTATGCTGGAAGAAGACTTATAGAAGCTAATGCAGCAGCAGTTATGCCTCTCGGGGCTCCAATTGGTTCAAATAGAGGGCTTCAAATGAAAGAAATGATAAGAATAATGATAGATGAATTAGATATACCAATAATAGTGGATGCGGGTATTGGCAAACCATCTCAAGCTATGGAAGCTATGGAAATGGGAGCTGATGCTGTACTCGTTAACACTGCGATAGCTTCAGCAGGAAATCCTGTGCAAATGGCAAGAGCATTTAGACTAGCTGTAGAGGGTGGAAGAGAAGCATATCTCGCAAAAACAGGAAGTGTATCAGAATTTGCAAATGCATCTTCTCCTTTAACAGGTTTTTTAGGCAATTTATAGAAAGTGGTGATTGGTGATGAGTTTTTATGATGTAATAGAAAAATATAGAAATTTTGATTTTGATGGATATTTAAATAATGTTACTGATAATGATGTTTTAAGAAGTTTATCAAAGAACAAGCTTGAAGATTTTGATATATTAAATTTGCTTTCTAAAACTGCTGTAAAACATTTAGAAACCATGGCGCAGAAAGCACATAAATTAAGTGTTCAATATTTTGGAAAAACAGTATGTTTATATACACCAATGTATATAGCAAATTATTGTGTAAATCAATGTGTTTACTGTGGTTATAATATAAAAAGTGGAATAAAAAGAAAAAAATTAACTATGGATGAAATTAGAGAAGAGGGAAATGTAATTTCAAAAGAAGGTTTTAAACATTTACTTGTTTTGACTGGAGAGAGTAGTTTTCATTCAAGTGTGGAATATATAGGTGAAGCTATAGAAATATTAAGAGAAAAATTTCCATCTATAGGTATAGAAGTCTATCCAATGGAAGTAGAAGAGTATAAGTATATTGTAGATAAAGGCGTTGAAGGTCTAACAGTATATCAGGAAACTTATGACGAGGAAATATACAAAAAAGTGCATATAAAAGGCCCAAAAGCAAATTATAAATTTAGGTTAGATGCTCCTGAAAGAGGGGCAAAAGCAGGCATGAGGACTTTATCGATAGGAGCACTTTTAGGGTTGAATGATTTTAGAAAAGAAACCTTTTTTACAATATTGCATGGGAAATATTTAAAAACAAAATATCCTCATATTGAGCTTTCATATTCAACACCAAGAATGAGACCTTTTAAAGGTTGTTTTGAAGAATTAGTAGATATAAGTGATACTGATTTGGTTCAAGCTATGATATGTATGAGATTGTTTGACCCACATGCAGCAATAAATATATCAACTAGAGAAAACTTGGAAATGAGAAGTCATATAATACCTTTAGGAGTAACTAAATTGAGTGCAGGTGTTTCTACTGATGTAGGGGGGCATTCTCAAGATGAGCATGATACTGCTCAATTTAAGATAAATGATGAAAGCACTGTTGCAGATGTAGAGAAGATGTTAAGCTCAATTGGATATCAACATGTATTTAAAGACTGGGAAAGATTTTAGATGTATTTGATAACAAACAGAAAATTATTATGTAATGAAGAAAGATATTTAGAAGTTATTAAAGAGTCTATATTGAGTGGTATAAAAAACATTATAATAAGAGAAAAAGATTTAGAATATGAAGAATTAAACAAATTATATATGAAAATAAAAACCAAAATCAATTGTATAGATTTTCAAGAGAAAATACTGAATAAAAATTTGAAGATTAATATAAATCAGAAAGAAAGTATTAATAAACTTAAGGTTAACTTTATAGTAAATAGTAATATTGAATTTTTTGAAAAAACAGATTGCCAAGGGATTCATCTTCCTTTTAAAGTATTCTTGGATTTACTTGAAAATAATTACAGTTTTAATAAAGATAAAATACTGGGATTATCTTTACATCAAATAGAGGAAGTAGAACATTTAGAAAATCTGATGAGAAATAAAAATATAAGAATAGATTACATAACCTTGTCACATATATATGAAACTAAATGTAAAGAAGGTTTACATCCAAAAGGAATTGAGCTTCTAAAAGAAGCTAAGAAGATTACTGATATTAAGATAGTTGCACTAGGAGGAATTTTACCATCCAATGTCAAAGAAACATTGAAATACTGTGATGATTTTGCCATAATGTCAACTATAATGAAATCTAAAGATATTAAAAAAACAATCTCAGATTATAATGAAAAAATTGAATTATTAAAATAGTATATGGAATCCTTAATTTAAAGAAAAATAAAAAAGTTATCTTTTAAAATTTAAAAGATAACTTTTTTATTTTGTATCTTTGCTAATAAAAAATTGTAAAAAGGGAAAACTTTAGTCAGAGAGATTAAACAATATCCTAAAAGATTTAAAATTTAGTAAAGTATGGAGGACATTATAATGACTGACAGTAAAAAGAAACGATTTATTATACCACACACTTTTACAATAATATTTTTACTAATAGTCTTAATGGCAATATTGACTTGGGTAGTACCAAGTGGTGAATTTAGTAGAGAAGATGTAGAAGGTAGAATGGTAGTTGTACCAGGAACTTATCAAAGTGTTGAAAGCAATCCTCAAGGGTTTGCAGATGTTTTTAAGGCACCAATAGAAGGTTTTATCGATTCAGCAGAGGTTGTAGGCTTTGTATTAATAGTTGGAGGTGCCTTTGGTATTGTAAATAGAACTGGAGCTATAGAAGCAGGAATAGCATCAGTTATATCTAAATTTAAAGGAAAAGAACTTCTTATAATTCCAATATCAATGATTTTATTTGGTCTTGGAGGTACTACATTTGGGATGGCAGAGGAGACATTACCATTTTATATGATATTTGTTCCACTTATGACATCCTTAGGATATGATTCTCTAACCGCCATAGCAATTGTATTTATAGGAGCAGCAGCAGGAGCTGCAGCTTCGACAATAAACCCATTCTCGGTTGGTATTGCACAGGCACTAGCTCAACTTGCTCCAGGTTCAGGAGTAGCATATAGAGTAGTTATTTTTATAGCTTATATATTAATAAGTATAGCGTTTGTTATGTATTATGCTAAGAAAGTTAAAGAAAATCCTGAAAGTTCAATAGTATATGAAATAGATAAAAATAATAAGTCAATACTTAATCAAACTTCAACAGAAATAAAAGAATTTACTTTTAAAGAAGTATCTGTTCTTGCTATCTTTGGAATAGGTATGGCAATAATGATTTGGGGTGTCTTAAGCCAAGGATGGTATATTCCAGAGATATCAATGTGTTTTGCTGCCATAGGAGTACTTTCTGGTTTAGTTGGTAGATTATCTCAAATTGAAATTTCAGAAAGCTTTATAGATGGAGCCAAAGATTTAGCATCAGCCGCTCTTGCCATAGCATTAGCTCGTGGAATCGTAATAATTGCTCAAAATGGATTTATAATAGATACTATATTAAATTCCGCAGCAGCTTTTTTAGGTGGCCTTCCAAAAGTTATATTTGTATATTTATCTTTCTTCTTGGAAGCTGCATTGGCATTTTTAATTCCATCATCTTCAGGTCTTGCTTCACTTACAGTACCTGTACTTGCTCCTCTTGGTGATTTGGTTAATATATCAGCTCAAGTAATAGTAACTGCTTATCAATTTGGGGTTGGTCTTACAAACTTCATAACTCCAACTTCAGGGGTATTGATGGGAGCACTTGCAGTAGCTCATATTCCTTTTTCAAAATGGGTAAGATTTATAATGCCTATATTGTTGATTTTGACAGCTGTATCTCTAGTCTTTTTGACAATAGGTATATATATAGGATTTTAATTAAAGAGAGTTTATTCAATATAGCTAGAGATTATATAAGATACTAAGAAATAGAATACCCAAAATATGATTTTCAATAAATTGCCACTAAAAATAATTTAGTGGCAATTTATTTTTTATATAATAAATGACAAAATATCTTAGTAAGTGTATATTTTCTCTTTCAATCTCTTAAATTATATACATTTAATCTACTTACTCTTATTTTTTATATCAAATTAGCTAAATAAAATTAAATTAAAAGTCAAAAAACTAAAGAAATTAATTCTAATTTGAAATATATATGAAGGTTTTTGGAGAATACTTACTTATAGTAGGAAAAAATGTTAGAATAAGAGTGTAATCAAATATAAAGAACTGAAATAGCTAACAGTTATTAAATATGGGAGTGTAAAAATTTATGGGATTAAAAGAATTTGATTTTATTGAAGAGTCTATTGAAATGTTGAGGACAATGTCTCCAACATTAGAAACTATATCAGATGAAATAGAAGAGTATTTTGAAAATATTTTGGATGAAAAAAATCAAGAATATATAAATGTAACCTCTAGAATAAAATCAGAATCAAGTTTAAGAGAAAAGATAATTAGAAATAGATATTTAAAAAAATATGGAGAAGCAAGTAATCTTATTCACAATGTCTCTGACTTAATAGGTTTGAGAATTGAATGCAGATTTATTGAGGATGAAAACAAGATATATAGACTTCTAAGAAGATACTTTAATAAAACAGACGACAAGGTAAACTATTATAATAAAGAAAATAAGAATATTAAATTAAAATTGTCTGAAAGACAACCTAATAAACAAAAAAATGGATTTGAAATATATAAAATAGATGGAGTTTTTGCATATTTAGATAGAGAAGTAAAATTTGAGCTTCAAATTAAGTCTCTTGTAAATGTGTTTTGGAGTGAAATTGAACATAAAATAATTTATAAAAATAACACATATTTACTTGCTGATAAATTTATAAAGGATATGATGGACTCTATAAAGAATAATCTTACTATGATTGATAATCAGCTTTTAAGCATTTATAAAAACTTTCATTCAGGAAAGTCTTTTAATATGAAAGTAAGTAAAAAAGAAATTGAAAAACTATTTGCGAAATTAGTATATGATGCTTTTTCTGAAAAGATGAATAAAAGTATAGGTTTTGTTGTGGATTTTAAAAAACCCTGTGAGACTATATTAAGCTATTCTTTTAATAAACAGGATATAAGTGATGAAGTTTTGGGCAATTTCATGCTTGATGAGTTTGCAAGACTAAATGAGATTGTAAATAAAGACATAGATTTTAATGAGCAAATAGAATTTGAAAGAGAACCAACATTTGATGATAAATTTTGTAAAGACCTAGGAAATCATTTTAGAAGCAGATTAAATACAGAATTCCCATGGAATCTATTTTTTAGAATACTATTTGAAATAGAACCATGTAACAATACAGAAGACTTTGAAAACTTTGTAGAGTTTATAAAAGAAAATGTATTACTAGAAGAAAATAGAGAACAACTTTTATGTCAATTTGAAGAAAATAGTCAACTTATAATTGAAGATATGTATGAATGTATATTCAATAGCATAAGTGAAATTGATAGTGTTGAAATTTTGTATAACTATAATCTTGAAAAGATAAACTTTACATCAAGTGAAATTATAAATTGTATATGCAGAGAATATGAATGCTATGGTGAATACTTAGAAGAAAAAGAAAAGCTTATGAATGCATTTAAAGAAAAAATTATTCAAATATTTGAGTAATCAATTAATTTTAAAATGGCGCTAATGCGCCATTTTTCAAATACGTATAAATTTAGAAAAATATTCTAAAGGGGGAGATTTATATAGAGAAAACAGGTGTAATTTTAGCAGGGGGAAAAAATTCTAGAATGGGAAGAAATAAAGCTTTTCTAGAATTACATGAAAAGCCTTTTATTGAAATTGCAATAGAAGTATTCAAAAATTTTGATGAAGTAATAATAATATCTAATAATGAAGAATTATATTCTAAATATAATATTAAAGTTTATAATGATATAATAAAAAATGTTGGTCCAATTGGAGGAATATATACTGCTCTTGAATATGCAAAGTATGATATAGTTATAGTTGCATGTGATATGCCATATCTAAATAGTGAAATAGTAGAAAGAATAGCTAATGAAATGGATGATAAAAGCATGATTTCAGTGACAAATGGTAAGTTACAACCATTGTGTTCTGGGTATAAAAAGAGTATAATAAATAAGGTATCCTTATGTATAGAAGGAAATGATTTAAAGCTCAGAAGCCTTATAGACAAAATAGATAAAAACTATATATACTTTGATGATGAAGATTTATTTTTAAATGTAAATACTGTTAATGAATATAAAAAATTAACTGGAGTTTAATTAGATATGGTTATAAAATAGAGTAGGATTTATATGGAGGAGAGTTTATGAATTTACTTAAATGCGATTCTTGGGCAGTAATATTAAATAATAGCGATGAAGAAAGTAAAGCATATAAAATATTAGATGAACTTAAAAAGAATATGTACAAAGTTGTTGCTATAGATGAAGAAAAGAAACCTATTGAAGGTATAGATGTGTATGAGTGTTTAAAAGATGTACCACACAATATTGACGTTGTGGCCATTATTGACAAACAATCTAAGATGGATGTGATTTTAGAAGAAGTAGAACTTTTAGATATACAAAACATATGGTTTGAAAAAGGAAGCTTTAGTGAAATGATGATTAAAAAGATTAAAGATTTAAAATTGAATGTAGAATATAATTTAAATTTACATGATGAGTTAACTAAATAATAAAAGGTACAACTAGTTAACCAAACACATTATTTTATAGTATAGATTAACTAATGAAACATTAAGTTACAATATTTATTAAAAAAGTTATAAGTTGCATGATATAATATATTAAATACGATATAAAGGAGTTGATATATTATGTTAATAGTTACCACAGAAAAGGTCGAAGGCAAAAAAATATCAGAAGTTCTAGGACTAGTTAGAGGAAGTACAATAAGAGCAAAACATGTTGGAAAAGATATAGGAGCAAGCTTTAAAAACCTTGTTGGAGGAGAGCTTACAGGATATAATGAAATGCTTACTGAAGCAAGACAAATTGCTATAGGTAGGATGGTTGAAGATGCAGAAGCTAAAGGTGCAAATGCAATAATAGCATTTAGATTATCTTCAGCTTCAGTTATGCAAGGTGCAGCAGAAATGCTTGCTTATGGAACAGCAGTTATTTTAGAAGATGATAAGAATTAATTTGAAAAATAAAATATAAATAGTTAAAAAGAGGCATCTTTTAAAAATTTTATGGATGCCTTTTTTTATTTGAAAAAACTGATATAAGAAAGAATTTTAATCGTTATGATAATAAAATGGGATGATATTATATAAATAAATAAAATTATATTATATAATATATGGTATAGACTTAAAAAAATTTATTAGTAGAGAAAATATAGACAATGTTATAATAGTTATAGAAATTGGAAGTAATTGTACATTTGTTAAATAGATTACATATATACTAGTTTTATATTTGGAATAGTTATAAGTTAATATTTTTTATTTTGTGAACGTTGGAATAATAAAAATGTATGTACTATTAAGTTATATGATAAGAAATGTAGATATAATATGTTATATTACTGAGAAAAATGGAAATAAAATAGAGTAGGTTTTATTAAATTGGTTTTTATTTTTAAAGGTCTAGTTAATGTATAAAGGGGTGAAATTATATGTTTAATGTTGCAATTATAACACTTAGCGATAAAGGCTATGAAGGAAAAAGAGAAGATATAACAGGAAAAAAACTAATTGAATTTGTTGAAAATACAGGAGATTATAAAGTTATTGAATATGTATTGATAAAAGATGACAAGGAAATGTTAAAGGAAAATATTGTAAAACTTTGTGATAGTAATAAAATAGATTTAATTCTTACTAATGGTGGGACTGGTTTTTCAAAAAGAGATGTAACTCCAGAAGCGACTAAGGAAGTATTAGAAAAAGAAATACCAGGTTTAAGTGAATATATGAGAATGAAATCTACAGAAATTACCAAAAAAGCTATACTAAGTAGAGGTGTAAGTGGAATAAGAAATAATTCTATAATAATAAACTTACCTGGAAGTCCAAAAGGTGCAGTTGAAAATTTAAGTTTTATAATTGATGTTTTAGACCATGGCATAGAAATTTTAAGAGGAGAAGCTACAGAATGTGCAACTAAAAAAAGTAAATAGTATATAATCTAGATAGATAAAAAATAGACAAAGAGGTAGATAGAGTATGATTGATAAGTATGGAAGAAAAATAGACTACCTTCGTATTTCACTTACAGATAAGTGTAATTTAAGGTGTGTCTATTGTATGCCACCAGATGTAAAATTTGATAAAAATTATATAAATGAAAATCTAAGTTTTGAAGATTATAAATTCATTATAAAGGCTATGTCAGAACAAGGAATAACCAAGGTTAGATTTACTGGGGGAGAGCCTCTTTTATATCCTAAGTTAAATGAACTTATAAAATTTACAAAAGAAGAATGTGGAATAAATAATATTGGAATGACAACTAATGCTATTGGGCTTTCTGATAGAATCTCTGAGCTTGAAAAATGTGGTTTAAATAAAGTGAATATAAGTTTAGATTCTTTGAAGGAATATAAGTACAAATCTGTAACAAGAGGTGGAAATTTAAAAGATGTCTTAAAATCGATTGAATCTTGTTTAAATTTAGGCATAAAAGTAAAATTAAACTGTGTTGCTATAAGTGGATTTAATGATGATGAACTTAAAGATTTTATGTTTTTAACTGTTAAATCACCAATTGATGTAAGATTTATAGAGCTTATGCCATTAGGTGAAGCTAATAGAGTTTATAAAAAAGGTTATTTTAATGTAAAAGAAATGGTTGAAAAAATATATGGACTATATAAAGTTAAAAATGAAGAAAAAAGTACAGCAGAATATTATATGTTTAAGGGAGCCAAAGGAAGAATAGGAATTATAACTCCATTAAGTTGTTCATTTTGCAATACATGTAATCGTATTAGACTTACTTCTAGTGGTGCAATAAAATTGTGTCTACATTCAAAAGAAGAAATAGACATAAAACCATTTTTACATAAACCATTGTTATTTAGGGAATCAATGAAAGATATAATAAAACAGAAGCCAGAAAAACATCATCTAATAGAAAATAAATGTAGTGATACAAATAGACGTATGTATGAAATTGGAGGATAAGTAATGTTAACACATATAAATGAAAAAGGGTATGCCAAGATGGTAGATATAAGTGAAAAAGATGACACTAAAAGAACTGCTATAGCAACAGCTACAATTACTCTTAGTAGAGAAGCTTTAGACAAAGTAAAAAATGGTCAGATAAAAAAAGGAGATGTACTATCTGTAGCTCAGGTTGCAGGTATAATGGGAGCTAAAAATACATCTTCAAATATACCAATGTGCCATCAGATAAAATTAGTAGGATGTGATTTGGAATTTGATATAGATGATTCTGAGTCTGCTATTAGGATATATGCAACTTGCAAATCTCTTGGAAAGACTGGAGTGGAGATGGAAGCTTTAAATGCATGTTCTTTGGCAGCACTTACAATTTATGATATGTGTAAAGCAGTTGATAAAAAAATGGTTATAAGTAATATACATCTTGTAGAGAAGACTGGTGGAAAATCAGGAGATTTTAAGTTTGAGCAATTAATAATATATGGGTGAAAATTTGGAGGAAATATGGCTAAGGTAGTGTCAATAAATATAAGTGAGAAAAAAGGTGTAATTAAAGTTCCTGTACAATGTGCAGAACTAAAAATAAATCATGGGATAGTTGGAGATGCGCATGCAGGAGATTGGCATCGTCAAATAAGCTTGCTTGGAAAAGAAAGTATAGATAAAATGAAGATGAAAGGTTTTGACCAATTAAAATATGGAGATTTTGCTGAGAATATAACTACAGAAGGGATAGAAGTATTTTCTTTACCTGTTGGGACAAAACTAAGAATTGGTAAATGTGAAGTTGAGGTGACTCAAATTGGTAAAAAGTGTCACAATGGATGTGAAATTAAGAAATTAACTGGAGACTGTGTAATGCCACGAGAAGGAATTTTTGTGAAGGTTCTAAAAGAAGGAATTATACATGTGGATGATTCAGTAGATATAATTTAGTAAAATTACTATTAAAATGTAATTATATATGACGTATAATTCAATGAAAATATTATTAATATATAAGTATCTGTTTTAAAATACAATGATTAATCATTATAAAAATGTTGATGAAATATTGTATTAGTAAATTAAAACAGTAGTTGTATTAAGCTATGAATGTAAAATCATAGCTTTTTATTTTTAAATTTTTAAGAAGAAATATTTTCTTTATATATTTAAAATTATATTTTATACAAAAATTAATTGTTTTATACAAACTGTTTATACTGTAAATTTGTAGATAATAAAGTATAAATTTTGATGAAATTTTAAAAATTACATTATATAAATATAGTAATAATATAAAAATTTACATATAAAACTAAAAAATACAAGTAATTTACTTTTTGAGTTGACAAAATATTGCATATATATTATTATATAAATCATAAATTAACTATAAATAAATATTATAGATTCGTAGAAGAAGAAAGTAGCATAAAGGAATTTTACAGAGAATTAGATTTGGCTGAGAACTAATATTGGAATTTGTGTGAAAAGGACTTTGGAGAATACTATTGTAATCTTGTTATAATAGTGGTTTAATTCGCCTTAAGAAAATGAGTGAGTAAAATTAATTTTTACTAATAAGAGTGGTAACACGGATTTATATTCGTCTCTTGGATTTTTCCAAGAGGCGTTTTTTATTATAGAATTATTTCAGAAAATTTAAAACTATATATTAAATGAAAAATATAAATATATGATAGTTAATAAATTTATAAATTAGAAAATTGTAAAATATACTGGACTCAGTGACTTTACGATTTAAATGGAGGGATGAAAATGGAAGAAGAAAAAATTAACTATGCGCTGGAGCAGGTTCCAGAGCACCAAAAACGTGGCTGGGTAGCTATGTTTTCAGTTTTAGTAGCAATAGGTGTGGATTTATCATCTGTTATTTTAGGGGCTGAATTGGCACAGAGTATGCCAATGAAACAAGCAATATTATCAGTAATTGTTGGTTCATTTTTTTCTGCAATTTTGTATACTACATGCTCTTTAGTTGGTTCGTCTACAAGTCTATCTACATCTATGATAACAAAGTATGTGTTTGGAGAGACTGGAGCAAAAATATTTTCTCTAGTTATAGGGGTTTCTCTATTAGGGTGGTTTGGAGTTCAAGTAGGTTTCTTTGCTCAAAATGCACAAATAATAATAAAAGATATATTTAATCTGGATGTAAGTATGCAAATTCTAAGCCTAATAGGTGGTCTCTTGATGATGAGTACTGCTATTTATGGATATAAGGCAATGGAAAAATTAAGTGTATATTCAGTACCATTCTTATTAATTCTTATGATGTTAACTATATTTTTAGCTTTTAGAGCAAATGGAATTCCAGTTGATGATAATATGAAGTCTACTATGACATTTGCAGGTGGAGTTTCTTTATCAATGAGTATAATAATAGTTGGTGCAATAGTATCTCCTGATATAAGTCGTTGGGCTAAAAGTAGAAGAGATTGTGCACTTTCAAGTTTCTTGGGAATACAATTTGGAAATGCCTTTATGATAGTAGTTTCTATAATATTGGTAAAATGTATGGGAACTTCAGATATTATGAGAATTTTTATTACGTTGGGAATTGCTATACCAGGTATAATTGTGCTTACATTAGCTCAATGGACTACAAATACAAGTAATGTTTATTCAGCATCACTAAGTATAGCACTTGTACTTAAAAAAGCACCTGAGAAAGTATTAACTATAGTTCTTGGTATTGTAGCAACATTATTAGCTGTATTTGGAATATATGAAGGTTTTATAGGATTCTTAAATCTACTTGGAATCGTAATTGCACCTGTTGGTGGTGTATATACAGCAGAATATTACATAGTAAAGCAAGAGCTTAAAGGTTTTGATAAGGGTGTATTATATAAACCAATAGTTAAACGTTCAATAGTATCTTGGGTAATTGGGATATTGATAACTTATCTTTCAACATATGGATTTATAACTCTTACTACTATAGCTCCTTTAGATGGGTTTATAGCAGGATTTGTAGTACAATCTATTATTGGAAAAGTGCTTTGTTCAGCAAAAAATAAGGAAAATGTAGATAAAGCAGTGTAATGAAATTTGTTTATAAAGTATAAAATAAATTTGAAATATGAGGAGAAAGTAACATGAGATTTTTAACAGAAGAAAGTATAGATAAAATAGCAGTTGGTGCAGCAGTACTTGGAACTGGAGGAGGAGGAGACCCATATGTAGGTAAACTTGTTGCAAAACAAGCAATTAAAAAGTATGGTCCTGTAAAAGTAATAAGTTTGGATGAACTTGATGATGATGCTCTAGTAGTTCCAGTATCTGGTATGGGTTCTCCTGTAATTACAATAGAAAAATTACTTTCTGAGGTAGAATTAACTACACCTTTAGAAATAATGGAGAAGTTAATAAATAGAAAAGTAGATGTTATAATTCCTATAGAAATAGGAGGAATAAACTCACTTATGCCAATAGCAGTTGCTGCAAAAAAAGGACTACCTATTTTGGATGCTGATTCTATGGGGAGAGCTTTTCCTGAAGCTCAAATGGTAACTTTTTATCTTGAAGGGTATGAGGCATCACCTGCTGTAATGTCTGATGAAAAAGGAAATTCTGCTATCCTTTATCCTGTAGATGGAATTTGGTCAGAAAGATTAGCCAGAACTCTAACTGTGGAAATGGGAGGAAGTTCTTCTATCAGTGATTACAATTTAAGTGGAGCTCAAGTTAAAAAAGCTGCTATAGGTAATACACTTACAATAGCTGAAACTATAGGAGGATTTTTGCTTGAAAATAAGTCTGATTCAAAAGGTGCTGTTGAGAATATATTGAAAGAATTAAAAGGATATAAGTTATTTGAAGGAAAGGTAATTGATATTAAGAGAGAATTGAAAGGTGGATTTACTAGAGGGCATGCTTTTTTTGCTGGAATTAATGAATATGATGGAGAGTATTCTATATTATTTCAAAACGAGAATTTAATTGCAAAAAAAGGTGATACACCACTTTGTATTACACCAGATTTAATAGCAGTATTAGATTTAGAAACTGGATTTCCAATAACTACAGAAAGAATAAAATACGGTTCGCGTGTTATGGTAGTAGCTTTTCCTTGTAATGAAAAATGGAGAACAGAAAAAGGAATTGAGACAGTTGGACCTGGATACTTTGGATATGATGTGGAATATAAAACAGTAGAAGAATTACAAGGAAAATAAAGTTTAGGAGGAAATTTTGATGTATCGTGTAGGAATTGACGTTGGAGGAACAAATACAGATGCTTGTATACTGGATGGGGAATTAAAAGTAATTCATTCAGTTAAGGTAGCAACTACAAAAGATGTTGAAACAGGTGTTTATAATGCTTTAAAAAAAGTTATAGATGAAAGTAAGATTGACCATTCTTTAATAAAGTATGCTATGCTTGGTACAACTCATTGTACAAATGCTATTGTAGAAAGAAAAAGACTTAATAATGTAGCAATGATAAGAATAGGAAAGCCAGCGACAACTGCTATTCTTCCTTTTATAGATTGGCCAGAAGATTTAAGAGAAAAGATAGAACTAGATTCAATACTAGTGTCTGGTGGATATGAGTTTGATGGTAGAAAGATAAATGAACTTTGTAAAGAAGAAGTTGTAGAATTTTGCAATAAAATAAAAGACAGAGTGGAAAGTGTTGCAATAAGTGGAGTATTTGCTCCAGTAAATAAACAACAAGAAGAGGAAGTTGCAAAGTGGGTTAGAGAAATTCTAGGTGATATTCCTATATCTTTATCAAATGAAATAGGCAATATAGGTATACTAGAAAGAGAAAATGGAGCCATTTTAAATTCTGCATTATCTCAAGTAGGTAAAGCAGTATCTTTAGGATTTGAAAAAGCACTTAAAGATTTAGGTATAGATGCACAAATTTATTTTAGTCAAAATGATGGAACATTAATGAATTTAGAGTATACAATGAAATATCCAATTTTTACAATTGGATGTGGAATAACAAATTCTATAAGAGGAGCTTCTTTCTTATCAGAAGTAAAAAATGCAATAGTATTGGATGTTGGAGGAACTACAAGTGACCTAGGGGTACTATATAATGGATTCCCTAGAGAATCATCAATTCCAGTTACAATTGGAGGAGTACATACAAACTTTAGAATGCCTGATGTTTTAACTATTGGACTTGCTGGTGGGACATGTGTAAAAGGTGAAAAAGATAATATAAAGATAGGTCCTGAAAGTGTTGGTTACAAAATAACTGAAGATGCAATAATATTTGGTGGAGATACTTTAACTTTGTCAGATGTTGTTACAAGGTTAGATATGGCATTTGAAGATAGAAAAACTAATGTTGAACATTTAGATAAAGAGTATTGTGATGAGGTATATAAAAAGGTAATTTTAAAACTAGAAGATGCTGTAGACCAAATGAAAACTAGTCAAGATGATGTTGAGTTAGTTTTAACAGGTGGAGGAAGTATAATTGTTCCTGAAAAATTAAGAGGCATAAGTAATGTTATAAGACCTCCTCATTATACTGCTGCAAATGCTATTGGTGCTGCATTAGGACAAATAAGTGGAGATGTAGAAAAGGTGTATAGCTTAGATAAAATGTCTAGGGAAGATGCTATAGAAGATGCAAAGCAAGAGGCAGTAAATAAAGCTCTAAAGGCTGGTGCTAAAAAAGATACTATAGAAGTATTAAATATAGAAGATGTTCCACTTGCATACCTTCCTGGAAATGCACTTCTTATAAAAGTAAAAGTTGTTGGTGATTTAATTTAAAGAAGAATTTAATTATTTTTAAAATTATTTTAAATATCAAAAAATCGGTGCTTAATTTGTACCGATTTTTGTTTTTTAATAAAGAACTCGTTTTTTTGCTTCTGCTATAGCTCTAGCAGCACTTTTAGCTTGTATTCTTTTTTCTTCTTCTTTTTTGAACGCATTTATTGTTTCATTTAAATTCTTATCATGTTCATTTTTTTCCTTATCTTCATTTTCTCTATATACCAATACATAATTTATTATTGATTCATTTATTATCTGGGATATACTCTTATTTTCATTAATTCCTATTCTTTTAACCTCTTTGAGTAATGTTTCATCAATATGAACCGTTGTTTGTTTTGTGTTTTTTGCCATGTTAATCACCTCTTAAAAAGAATTTTAACATTAAAATTTTTTTTAGTCAATAAATTTTAATATTAAAATTCTTTAAATGTTTTATTTGATTTTCTAAAGCTTTCTATTGCTTTTATCATATTATTTTTTATATTTTCACCTAGTACAGAAGATTTTAGTCTAGGATTTTCAATATGGTCATAAATCGGTTCTAAAAATTCAACTTCAACAGGAAGAGAATTAATCTTGCCAATAGGTTGATACCCTTCATAAGTATCTTTTGAGTTTTTTATTACCAGTGGAACAATAGGGCATTTTGCTTTGTATGCTATTTTTAAGGCCCCACTTCTAAAATCTGATACCAATGAATTTGGTTCTTTAATCCATGTCAAATCTCCTTCTGGAAATACAGCCATGCTTTGACCTTTAAGTATATTTTGAGAAGCTTCAGATATACTTTTTATACCTTCTCGATTGTTTTTTCTGTTTACATATACACATCTTAATAGTTTTGCCCATTCTTTAAATATAGGTATATTTCTCCAAACTGGTTCGTCTGCAATTACACATCCAATTGGTCTTTCCACACTTGCTGCTAATATAAAACTATCAAGCATACTAGAATGATTTACAACAAATAGAAGAGGTTCTTTTGGTAATGTTTCTTTTCCAATTATATTAAGGTCTATATTTACTATATCTAAAGATTTTCTAGCTTGCTTTTGCATAAATTCAAATTTTTCTTTTAAGCTAAATTTATCAGGATTCTTTTTAATTTTAATAAGTCTAGGTATAGAAGATGTAAAGCCTATAAGTTGATATGTAGCAAATTTTAAGTAATTATTCATAAAATTATCTCCTTAAAATAAAATTATTTATTACTGTAAAGATTTTAACATAAAATAAAATTTAAGTCTATTTTAATTCAGTTATATAATCTATATTTAAAATAGACAGATATTAAAATTTTATACTTTTAATTTTACCAGTTATATTCTCTGAACCTCCCATGACTGAAGTCACAGGGTTCCTGCTTCATAGAATTTCGCATACTAAAATATGTCTTACCAATTCTCCACAGGCTATCCCCGTAGTTCCTACGGTTCTTACATACATTATCTATTTTAAACTGTTATTAGTCTTAATCCTTCTTTTAGTATATTTATACTCGCATTTATGTCTCTATCGTGAGTTACATTACAAAATCCATTCTCTTATATTTAAATTCTTTATTTCCTCGTTTTTATACCCACATTTATTACATATTTGTGAACTTGCAAAGAATTTACCTACCTTTACAATTTGTCTACCATACCAATTAGCTTTATATTCTAATTGGCGAACAAATTCTGACCATGACACATCAGAAATTAAGCGAGATAGTTTACGATTTCTAGCCATATTCTTTACTTGTAAATCTTCTATGCAAATAATATCATTCTCTTTTATTAATTTAGTAGATAGTTTTTGTAGAAAATCCTTCCTTTGATTAGCTATATGTTCTTGAAGTCTTGCAACTTTTAATCTTGCTT
>NZ_JRHN01000038.1 GCF_001299635.1 Clostridioides difficile
CAGCAATTCAAGTAGTATTGGATAGGTTCTATCCTATCTCTACATATAAGTTTCCCTATATGCTGACTATTTTAGCTACTAACTCATGACTAAAGTCACTAGTGTGCGTAGCTATTTTTCAATCAATAAATTACTATTCTATTAAATTAACTTAATAACCTTTAAATTAAATTATAAAAACTGTTGTAGGTTAGCAACAACAGTTTAAAAAGATTTGTTTTATAATATAGAGATATATTAATTCGTAATGCTAGAGCTAGCCCATTCCTTACACTGAACGATTCTTTTTCCATCATCACCTTGTTCTTTATCATATGCAAATTGATTAAGCATTTCACATGGAAATGTATCACATAGACCACAATGTGTAAGATTTTTATTTTCACAACATGATTTTACAGGGCATTCTTCACCCCAAAAAGGTTTATCAATATATGTACATCCTTTGCAATTGACCTTTCCTTTGTACTCACATTCATAACATAAAATTCCACATCTTGATTCTATCATTGTTACTCACTCCTTAAATATAAATTTTATATGATTGTACATCAAAACTTATACTTTTCATTGTAAAAATCGGACAAATTTTTTATATAGGTTGTTGGATTAACCCCACAGATAGATTTAAAATCATTTATAAAATGGGATTGGTCATAATATCCAATATCTTGAGCTAAAGTTGTAAATGGCATATTATTATTTTGTACTTCTTGTAATACAAGATTTATACGAAGTAATCTAAGATAGGATTTGATACTCATGCCAAGAGAATTATTAAAAATCCTATTTATATGACGTTCACTATAACAACTGATTTGAGAAATATTTTTAACTGACATAATGGAATTCTGTTTTCTTGTATTTTCAAGGATTGGGATAGTCATATCTATTATATTTGATTTGAACAAGTATGATAAAAATAACATATCTAATTCTTCTATTAATTCTTTTAGAGTGCTCGTTTTTTCAAAAATAGAATTAATCTCTGAGCTAAATAATGTATTAAAATCTTCAAGTTTAATTTTTAAGTCAGTGGATTCTCTTTGAGAAAAACCTGTTAAATAATATACTCCACCTGGACGAAACTCAACAAATACTCGAAATAGTACACTTTCTATGTCGTTTTTTACAATTATAGTTTTCGTTGTAGCTCCCCAAAATTCACTATCCATACTCTTTTTATCAAATTCAAATATCATACATCCACTAGCATCAGGTATTAATGTAAGATTTTCTTTAGTATTTATATCGGGAATAGCTATTGTATAGTGTGCTATATATGGTCTTAACAATTTATGTGGCAAAATATATGTATACTGTTTGCAAGTATTTAAAATATTATTGATTATTTTATTCATAAGTAAATCCTCCTAATATATTAAGAACAAATATGCCAATTTATTTTAATATATAATAAACAAAATTTGATTCAACTGAAATATTTTAATAATATGTTCTTGTTAAATTCAGATACAATAATTGTAAGGTAAAATTTCAAAATATACAATTATTATAAATTATAGATGCCACTAAATGTATCTTAAATAAGAGTAAATATAAATCAAGATTAGAAAAGAATAGTATTACTTTCATAATAAACACATATAAAGATATTTTTAAGAATAAAATTTATTATTAAATAAAAAATAAAGGAGAGTGGTTTAATAGCATGGCATCAAAACAAACACCAAGAAACAATTTAGAAAAATTTTTGAGAATAAGAGTTTTATCACATACAGGCGATAAAATACATATAAAATTACCTGTAAATTTTGCAAAGAGAATGATTGAGAATAATGCTTTGGATTTATTTAATGGAAAAGATGATGTAGTTGATGGTAAAAAGGTTACTGAGATATTAGTCAAAGCATTTGACTATGACCTAACTGGAGAGGTAGTTCACTTGGAAAGAAAAAATGGAGATATTATTAAGGTCTCAATCGTGCAATAGACCTAATTTATATGAATTTTATTTTGAAAAAATATAACTAATTAAGAATTAGTAGGAAAGTTCAGCTTATTGTTAGTATATAATACACATTTATAATTTATAGATGTGTATTTTTTGTATGTAAAGTTTAAATGTATATATTATTAAAATATTACCATTTTGGAAATAGATGTAAATGTATGTTGTATAGTATAATATAAATAGTATATTACTTTGTAAAGTTAGCAAATAAATCCAAGTTAAAAAATAAGTTAAAGAATACAGTGTTATTAAGTAGAATATTGGGAGTATTTTTTATAGCCAAAGGGTCAGAACTAGAAAAAGTGGAGGAGGAAAACATGTTTACAGATGGAAGAAGCAAGAAAGTAGTTTTTATAGCACATTGTTTATTAAATCAAAATGCTATTTCAGATGGGACTGCCATATATCCTGCAACATTTAAGGATGTAATTGAATTATTTGTTAATGAAGAAGTAGGTATTGTTCAATTACCATGTCCAGAACTTAGTTGTTTGGGAATTGATAGGGGAAATGAAAATGGTGCTAATGAAGATGTAGTAAAAGAGAATACAAGAATTAGGAAAGAAATGCAAAAAGATGATAAATATAAAAAGTTACAACTATTAGTCGATTATGTGATGCAACAAATCTTAGAATATAACAAATATGGTTTTAAGATACTAGGTATTATAGGTGCTAATCGTTCTCCAAATTGTGGAGTTGATACTACTTCATACAATGATGAAGAAATCAATGGTAAGGGTTTGTTTATATCTGAACTTTATGAAAAACTTGAAAAAGAGAATTTATCAATTCCAATGATAGGATTAAAGAGTACAGATGACTACATAATGAAGATAACAACATTAATTCAAAAAAATGAGTTATTACATTGATTTGGTACTTATTTTTGGAATAAGATTTATTAGTAGTATAATAAAGGCAGAATAATAAAAAAACGGGACGTGGCAGCCAAGTGCTGTCAAAGACGCCCTGTTTTTTATATAACCTAAAAATATGTACTTTTTTTAATTTATTATATTCTTTTAAATTGAATTTTTTCATCTGAACACAAAGTTTCAAACCTGTATGTATCTGTCATCTCATAAAAACCAAAAAATATAAAACCATCACGAGAAGTAAATTCATATTGAATATTTTCACTTTTCAGTGTCTTTTCTACTTCACTTATTTTTTCACTATATATAATGTCCACCATATAATTTATCATTGTAGAACCCCTCCTATTAATATGACAATATTCAAATATATAATAACATATTTAGATGATACAATTGTATTAAAAATGAAATAAATCTATTATATTAAGGTATTAAATTTTTATTAAAATGCTTATGAATAATCTAAATAATAATAGTTTGATACTAAATAAGATAAGAATTTGAATCTTGAATAAAAAATAAGAAGCTATAAATAATATAAGTATCATTTATGGCTTCTTATTTTTTATTTATTAGGATTACATATAAAAGCAATCACTATATTTTTTGTTTAAGTTTTAATACTTGTTTTACGATATTTGTTGAATGGTCAGAAATTCTTTCTAAATTAGTAAGTAAGTCAAGATAAAGCACACCAGCATCTATTGTACAACTTCCATTATTTAATCTAATCATGTGTGAATTTCTAAAAGTTTTTTCTAAGTAATTTACTTCATTTTCAACTTCTAAAACCTTGTTTGCTAACTCAAAATCTTTAACATCTAAAACTATTAAAGCATCCTTGAAGTTAGTCATAGTTTTATTGTATATTTGGTATATTTCTTTTATTGCACTGTCAGAGAAGCTAATATTCATTTCTTTAACACTCATAGCTAATTCAGCTATATTTTCTGCATGGTCAGATACTCTTTCAATATCATTTACAGTGTTAAAAAGTAAATCTGTTCTAAAACGTTCATCATCTCTAAGAGGTTCTTTAGAAAGTTTTAATAGATAGTTCAGTATATCTTTTTGTAATTTATTAACAACTTTTTCTGATTCAAAAGTTTTATTAATATCGTCACTACTCTTATTTAAGAATCCTGCAATTGCATGTTCTAAAGAATTTGTAGCTTTGTGTCCCATTCTTACAACTTCTTGTACAGTATTACCAAGTGCTATAGATGGAGTACTAAACATTCTTTCATCTAAGTACTTAGTATTATTTACTACTTCTGATTCAGTTTCTTTAATAGGTATAAGTTTACTTGCTAATTTAACTATGTATTTAGAAAATGGTAATAATATTATAACATTTGTAAGGTTAAATAAAGTATGTGCATTTGCTATTTGTCTAGCCGTATCAGTTGGGTCAAAATGAGTAACTATAGCTGATATAGGCTTATTTAAAATAAGCATAAATATGATTGTACCAATTACATTAAAACTTAGATGCATTACAGCTGCACGTCTAGCATTCCTGCTTGCACCGACACTTGATAAAAGTGAAGTAACACAAGTACCGATATTATCTCCATAAAGGATAGGTAAAGCAGCTGATAGAGGTAGTATACCTTGAGAAGCCAAGGCTATTAACATACCCATAGATGCACTTGAACTTTGTATAATACCTGTTATAGCAAATCCTGCTAATATACCTAATAGAGGATTTTTACTAAAATATAAGAGTACATCAGTAAATGCTTTATATTCAGCAAGTGGTGCCACTGCATCTTTCATAAATTCCATTCCTGTAAACAATATACCAAAGCCAATAAGTATTTCAGATAAATGTTTTGTTTTTTGATTTGATGTAAATAAATAGAATACAATACCTACACCTAGAGCAATTGGTGCTATTCCTTCAAGATTAAATGAAACTAATTGGGCAGTAACTGTAGTACCTATATTTGCTCCCATTATTACACCAATAGCTTGACTTAGATTCATTATTCCTGCATTTACAAATCCTACAACCATAACCGTAGTAGCACTTGAACTTTGTATAATACCTGTAACAACTGTACCTACCAGTACACCCATAACAACATTACTTGTTAAGAGTTCAATAATTTTTTTTAATTTGTCTCCTGCCGATTTTTGTAAACCTTCTCCCATTAAACTCATTCCATAAAGAAAAAGTCCAAGTCCACCGATAAGACTAATTGCTATATTCACGATATTTCCTCCCTTAAGAAATTAATAAATTTTTTATCTGAATTATAAACTTTATTAACTAAAATTTATTGTTTCCTTAATATAGAATAACAAATTTTGTCAATAAAAATATTAATGTTTTGTTAAGTATACGTTAAGAGAATGTTAAATTTTTAAGTTGTTGTTAATTTAAGAAAATTCGATATATATAGTAATTTAAAGACTTTAACTAAGATTTGGCTTATTTTATGTATAATTGATTTAACAAAGAATTAACCATGTTTGTAAAAATTGTGTAAAAGATATCATCCTTTTTTAAAAAAGATGTAAATGTAACTTTTACATCATATACATCAATAGATGAGATAGAAAATGCTTCTAAATCAAGTTTAAATATAGTGCTTAGAAAGAAGGTATAAAAGCAGCTATTTTTATGAAGAAAGCAAAAACTGTGCTGTATTTGGAGATTATGATACTGTTTTATGTGTCAGAGACTTGTTAGAGGAATTCTTTATATAATCGAAAAAATACTAAATATATAGCATCAAGGGCACAGATAATATGTAAAAATACTTATTATAAATAGATTTAATATAAATTAATGTATATTTTATTAAAATAATTATTAGTTATGTTAGAAACCTTAAGATATTGGATATAATATAATAAACAGGTAAATTTTGTAATTAAAAAAATACCTAGTTTATCTTAATTATAGGGGAAGTGGGGATATTTTATGGAAAGATTAATGGAACTTATAGAGAGAAAATTTTTAAAAGATGTAGAACTTTTAGAATTGGAAGACATAGAAAATGTAATAGAATGTAAAATGACACAACCATATAATGCTCATTATAATGAATATTTGGTAAAAGTAAAAAATAGAGATATTATAGAAGAATATTTTGTGTATTTAAAACATAGATAAGCATAAAAGAGGTCTGTATTTATTTGTATTGTTGCAAAATAAAGACAAGCCTCTTTTACGTTAAATATAAACTATAAAATTGCTATTTATTTGATTTTTTCAACAACATTAGTTAATATTGAATCTAAATCATCGCTAATTTCTGTAACACCATTATGAGTAATATCTATGATTTCTTTAGTCATAGGAAGTTCTCCTAAAAGTTCTAAATCTAAATCATTTAAAAATGTCTCAGTAGATTCTCCATCAAATAACTTGATTTTTTTAGAACAATCAGGACATTGGATATAACTCATGTTTTCAATAACTCCAAGAACATTTATGTTCATTTTTTTAGCCATATTAACTGCTTTTGATACAATCATAGATACTAAATCTTGAGGTACAGAAACCATAACTATTCCACTTATAGGGATAGATTGCATAACAGTTAATGCAACATCTCCAGTACCAGGAGGCATATCTATTAATAAGTAGTCTAATTCCTCCCAAAGAACATCAGTATAAAATTGTTTTACAACTCCTCCAAGTAAAGGTCCTCTCCAAACAACAGGTTCATTTTCATCATCTATCATAAGGTTTATAGACATTACTTTTATGTTATTTGCATTTTCTACAGGATAAATATAAGAGCCATCAGAATAAGCTTTTACATTTTTTACACCCATAAGTCTAGGAATACTTGGTCCAGTTATATCTGAATCTAATATACCAACCTTATATCCCATTTTATTTAGCTTATTAGCAAGTAAAGCAGTTACAGTTGATTTTCCAACCCCACCTTTTCCACTCATAACACCAATTATTTTTCCAAATTTATTGTTAGGGTTATTTTCAATAGAACAATTTGATTGACTATTACAATTTCCCTTTGATGGACATGAATTACAATCTGCCATATCTATTACCTCCAAACTTTAATATTTATTAGGTCATTTGTAACCTACATATACTATTTTAGTACAATTGAACCATAAAGTCATTATTTAAAAGTAACTTAGAATATTTTCTGTTGATTGATTTATAATTTATAATAAAAAAAGAAGGTAATAAAAAAATTATAACCTTCTAAAAAGTGATTATTTCAACTGACCTATAGACATTAATCATATAAATATATGGAAAATATTTCAATATATTATGCATAACTGGTCATTTTATAAGTGTAACTGGGAATTAGATGTATATTTTATAAAAATTTGATGAAAAAACAATTAAAAATTGCAAAGAAAAAAGATATAATTAGAAATGTAGTAGTAAATGTTTTATTATAGATAATAGCGTTTAAGTATTTTAAATAATATTTGGAGGAATATAGATGGAATTAAGACCAAGAAGTGCAAAATTAGAAGAATTCGATAAGGTAATAGAATTAATAAACTATGTATTTAGGATATCAAGAAATCATAAACCAACTATGATGGAGGAGTTTCCTCTCTTATTAAATAAAAATAATATAGAAAATATGATTATAATATCAGAAGATGATAAAATAGTTTCAGACGTAAATTATTTAATTCAAGATGTATATATTCAAGGAAATAGGCTGAAAGTTGCAGCTATAGGCGGGGTGTGTACTCATCCAGATTATGAAAAAAAAGGCTATTCATCTAAGGTATTGGATAAAGTAGAAGAAAAAATGTTTTATGATGGTGTAGATATTGTAATCATTTCAGGAACAAGAACTTTGTACAGTAGAAGAAATTGTAGTTTGGTAAAAAGCTTCTACAAATATACAATAAAACCTGAGAATGTGAAAATACCATATGAAATAGTTGAATTTGATGAAACTAATTTTGAAAAAGATGATGATTTAGACAAAATGATTGAACTATATAATCAAAATAGTACTAGATTTATAAGAAGAAAAGATGAGTTCAAAAAATTATTACATGCAGCAACTATTGCTTGGGGACCAATTGATTATAAGAAGGTATTTATAAAAGAAAATAATAATATTATAGGATATTTAATAATAAGAACAATAAAAAAAGAAAATTCTATTGTAGGAGAAGTGGCTGAGATAGGGTTAAACTCTGTAAATGCTGAAAATGTATTGAAATACGTAACAAATAAATTTGGTTTAGAATATTTAGATTATAAAGTACATGTAAGAAATCTTAAAGACCAATTACAAGGTAATGAAATAAAAACTTTGGATTATCAACAAGGAACTATGAAAATAATAAATTTTGTAAAATTGTGTGATAACCTAAGAAGTTATTTTAATCAATATATAGATTCTGAATTATTAAAATATATGGAGTTTAAACAAGTTGAAAATAAATATATTATTAAATATAAAGAAGAAGAACTTGTAATAGAAAGTTTGGATAAACTTAATAAACTGTTTTTTGAAAAAAACGAAGAGCAATACAATGAATTTAAACATTTAAAAAATATACATGAATTTGCAACAAAGGTGTTTCCTTTAGATTTTCCATGGACTGCAAATTTAAATTATCAATAATTGTGTGCTTTTCGACTGTATTCAATAAAAATGGATTATGTTTAAAGAGAGCTCTTATTAAATAACGTAAATTAGTTTATGTTAAAAAAGAAATTTTGTAAGATACTAGAAGGGATGAAATATTATATGGACATACTTGATGATATAGCAGAATGCATATTAAATATGGGTGTAGACAATATAGAAAATTTAGTGAAAATTGCTATAGATAAAAATATTGATGTAGAAGATATTTATGAATATGGTTTAAACAAAGGTATGATAGGAGCTTTAGATAAATTTGAGAACAAAGAATACTATCTTTCAGAAGTTATAGTATGTACAGATGCACTAAATAAAGGAATTAATCTTTTGAAAGGAACTGGAAAAGTAAAGGAGAAATCAAAGGGAGTAATTCTGATGTCTGTAGTAGAAGGAGATACCCATGAGATAGGAAAAAACATTGTAAAAGTAATGGTAGAAGCTACTGGATATAAAGTTATTGATTTAGGTGTAAATAGAAAAAGTAAAGATATAATAGAAGAGGCTATAAAAAACAATGTTGATATAATAGGCTTATCTTCAATGATGACAACGACTATGGAGAACATGAAGTCAGTTATAAATGAACTTAATAGGATTAAGATAGATAAAAAACCAAAAGTAATAATTGGTGGAGGTCCTGTAAGTATAGAGTTTGCAGAAGAAATAGGAGCAGATGGATATAGCTCAAATGCTCCAAAAGCAGTCAAATTAATAAACAAACTTATAGGAGGTGAAGTTTAAGATGTTTTCAGATATGACTTTACTTCAATATATAAACAGTGAGGATAGAGGCTTCTTTCTGCCTGATATGGGTACAAATGGATTATTTTTAATAAATAAAAAGGCATATGAAGTATATGATAGTGTAGATACGCAGTTAGAATTAGCAAAGACTATGGACAAGTATTTTGAATCAGATTTTATATATTCATTCTGTGATGGGATTACGTTTTGTGAGACTTTAGGTCTAGAGACACTAAGACCGGATTATGATTTTCCAAGTGTATTAACACATACTATAACTGATAGGGAAAAATTAAGAAAACTAGAAGTTCCAGACCCTTATACAAGTGGACGTATGCCACTTAATATAGAAAGTTTGTCACTTATATCAAAAAGTATAAAAAAACCATTGTATGAAGCTATACAAGGTCCATTTACACTTGCAGGCCAGCTAGCTGGAGCTACACAACTTTTGAGATGTATAATAACTGATAAAAAATTTGTAGAAGAGTTATTGGAATTTACAACTGAGTTGGTAAGAAGATATGCTGTGGCTGCAAATAAAGCAGGAGCTAAGTATATTTCAATAGCAGAACCAACATCAGTGACCTTAAGCAAAGATAGATTTGATGAGTATATAGTAAAAAATTTAAATAAAATATACGATGAGCTTGATTGTTGGAAAGGGATGCATATATGTGGAGATACTAGGGAATTATTAGACAATATGTTAAGTTGCAACATAGATGCAGTAAGCTTAGACCAAATTTTGGACTATGAAGAAATTGCTCCAATGATTCCTAGAGATATAGTATTGATTGGTAACTTGGACCCAATAAAGCTTCTGGGTCGCTCTAACCCAGATAAGATTAGGAGAGAGACACTAAAGTTGTTAAAGAAGATGAGAGGATATGACAATTTCTTATGTAACTTTGGATGTAACTGTTTAAATACTACTCCAGTAGAAAACTTACAAGCAGCTATAAAGGCAGGAAGAATTAGTTATAAAGAATTAGATAGGATTGATATTAATGAATTATAATAGTAATAAAGATAAATCTTTTTTAGAATCTCTAAATCTAGAAGACATTTTTATAGATAAGAACATTGTGCTAAAGTTTTTGGGGTATGGAAATAGGAAGGCTCCAGATACGATTAGTGAAATCGTTGAAAAAGAAATAAAAAATATAAATGATAGCTTAGATATTAAGATATATATGAGTGAGATTGATATTTATAGAATGCCTAAAAAGTGTAAAAAAGCATTTGCTATACTATACACAATAGGAGATAAGATTGATATCAAGATGAACGACTATATGGAAAATTGTAATATGATGGCAGGGTTAGCACTGGATAAAATAGGAGTAGTGTGTTTAGATTGTATTAATGAAAAAATAAAGAGGTACTTAAAAGAAGAATATAATAATCTCAATATATCATACGAAATATATCCAGGAGATAAAGATTTTGAGATTGAGAAACAGAGAGAGATTTATAACTATATAAAAAATAAATATAATAATGTAGAAATAGAAATCAATGATTATCACCAACTATCACCTATAAAGAGTGTGGCAATGCTTATTTTAATGGGAGATGAGGAAAATCTCGAATCAAGATGTAGTAAATGTCCTCAAAAATGCTTTTAGCTATTTTTAAGATTGAAACTTGTTTTATGTATAAATTGCAATAATTTTTTTAGTTACTATATTTATAAACTAAAAAAATTATTGCAAAATAATAATATTCCACTTGATATGTTGGTAATTCACAAACTAAATAATTTTCTTCAACTCAATCAGACTACTTATTTCATAAGTTGGTGAATAGTTAGTATTATTTATACTGTTATTGAAATTTAACCAACAAGTATCTATTCCTGAATTTATTCCTCCTAAAATATCTGATGTTAAACTATCACCAATCATTAATACAGAAGATTTATCACAACAATCAAATTTTTTAAGTGCATATTTAAATATTTCAGGATTTGGTTTTGATACTTTTAATTCCTCAGAGACAATTATTCCATCGATATACTCTTTTATTTCTGAATTTTTAAGCCTTTTGTTTTGAACTTCAGATATTCCATTTGTTATTATAATTATTGTGTATTTTTTCTTGAGATATGATAATATATTAACTGCTCCTGGAATTAAAAATGTACATTCACTTAAAAAATTTAAGTACATTTTGCTAAGAGTTTTAGGGTCAACATCTAATTTCATTTCATCTGCAAAAAGTTTAAATCTAAGCAATTTAAGTTCGTCTAAAGTTACGATATTTTTTTCAAGGTCAAGCCAAAGTTTATCACTTATATTTCTATATATTTCTATACATTTCTCATAATCAAGTCTCAAACCAAATTCAGATAGGAGTCTTTTAAAAGCATGTGATTCACTCTTCTTAAAATCAAATAAAGTATCATCTGCATCAAAAAATATAAATTTATATGTTTTCATAAGTTTTATTCCTCTATAAAATAACTGCAAAAATTACTTTACTTTCGCTATTTGAATTGTTTTGCCATTTGTGTTTTGTTCCCAGAGGAACTTTAACACTATCTCCTTTGAATAGAGTAAATTCATCATCATCCATAAAAAGTTTGACTTCTCCATCCAAAACATATGCAATCTCGTCTCCATTGTGAGTAATCCTATCTACACAAGAGGAGGTATTTGGAGCTAAATCCATAATTGCAAATTCTAAATTGCTACTAGAGTCTGGAATTAAAACTTCATATACAACGTCATTGCTTCCAGGCAAAATAACTTTTTTTCTACTATCATGTCTTACTATTAAGCTTTTTTTATCTACCTCAGATACAAAAAATGTAAATAGAGGAACATTTAGAGAAGATGCTATAGACTTTAATGAATTTACAGATGGATTAGCAAGGCCTCTTTCTATTTGGCTTAATAATGATGGTGTAACATCAGCTAGTTTTGCTAAATCTCTAATACTTAAATTTTGTTTTTTTCGAACTTCAGCTATTTTTTCTCCTAAATTTAAATCATTCATATGAATATCCCTTCTTTTTCATTTAAAAAAATATTATCCTAAAATAATCAAATAAAAAGATTATACAGTATGAAATTATTATAACATATAGAATGTATTTTTGAAAAAATAATGTTCAATCTAATTGAATAAATTAAAATATAATTGACAAGTGAATACAGAATACTTAAAATATATTTAAATAAAATTAAATTAAGTAAAAAATAATTAACCTATGATAGGAGGGAGTATTATGCAAATAACAACTTTTGGAGCTATATTTGGCTTATTAGTAGCAATTATTTTAATTATAAAAAAATTTCAAGCTGTTTATAGTTTAATGTTAGGAGCATTTATTGGAGGAATAGTTGGAGGAGCAAATATAACACAAACTGTAGATTTTATGGCAACTGGGGCTATGAACATTTCACCATCAATTCTTAGAGCTTTAGCATCAGGAGTATTAGCAGGAAGTTTAATAAAAACAGGGGCAGTAGATAAAATATCAGAACAGATTGTAAAAATATTAGGAGAAAGGAGAGCTTTGCTTTCAATTGCCGCTTCAACTATGGTACTTGCTGGAGTAGGAGTAAATCTGGATGTATCTATAATAACAGTGGCGCCTATAGGATTATACATAGGTAGAAAATTAAATTATTCCAAACTATCAATACTTTTAGCAATGTTAGGAGGAGGGAAAGCAGGTAATATCATATCGCCAAATCCGAATACTATAGCAGTGGCAGGTAACTTTTCTGTTAACCTATCTAGTGTTATGATTGCTAATATAATTCCAGCAATTGTTGGAATTGTGATTACAATTATTTTAGCAAGTATGCTAACAAACAAAGGGAATAAAGTAGAATCATATGAAATCTTAGAACAAAGAGAAAATTTACCAAGCTTATTTAAATCATTATGTGGTCCAGTTGTAGCAATATTCTTATTGTTCCTGGGGAATATATCTCCAATAGTCATAGACCCTATGATAGCTCTTCCAATAGGAGGAATAGTAACCTTAATTGCCACAGGAAATATGAACAATTCAAGAGAGTATTTAGCCTTTGGATTATCTAAAATGCAAGGTGTTTGTATATTATTACTTGGAACAGGAACTATTGCAGGAATTATACAAGTTTCTGAATTGCAACAGAGCACAATAAGTATCCTGCAATTTTTAAATATGCCACAATTTTTATTAGCACCAATTTCAGGTATACTTATGTCATTAGCAACAGCTTCATCAACAGCTGGAGCTACTATAGCATCATCAACTTTTTCTGATGCTATAATAAATGGAGGTCTGTCACCAATTTCAGGAGCATCAATTGTAAATGCAGGCTCTAGTGTGTTTGAGCAATTACCACATGGCTCATTATTCCATACTAGTGCAGGCAGTATAAATATGGATATAGGAGAAAGGTTTAAATTAATTCCATATGAAGCATTAATAGGAATAGTGATGACTATAGTTTCAACATCTATCCAATTAATTTTATAATAAATACAAATATTTAATGAAAAAGTAGGATTTTGTTATTAAATATTGAATTTAATAATAAAAAGAAGATTGGAGTTTTAAAGTGAATAAAAAAAAGATAGTTATTATGGGCATTATTTATTCTTTTTTAGTGGTATTTTCACTTACAAATATGTATGTAAATACGGAATATAATCTCAATATATTTGAATATATTAAAAAATCACTACCATTTACAAAAGAAGAAAAAGAATGGTTGGAGGAACATGATAATTTGGTGTATAGTTCTGACCAAAGTTCTCCTCCTTTGAGGTATGAAGGTAAAGAAGATGGGCAGTATAAAGGAATCATTGTCGACTTAATGAATTCTTTGTCAATTCAAATTGGTAAAGACTTTTATTTTAAACCAAATACTTGGTGGAAAGAATCTTTCATAAATTCGGTAGATAATAGTATAAAATTCTTCGATTTAATTCCATCAGAAGAAAGAGCAAACAAATTTATATTTACAGACCCAATATATACTTTAAGTGCAAATATACTAAAAAATGAGAAATCTCAAGACATAAGTAGTTATATGGATTTAAAGGGAAAGACAATTGCGATACCAGAAGGTGACTATTCTATAAACTTTTTAAAACAAAAAGTTAAAAACATAAATATAGTATTAACTCCAGATATAAAGACTGGGGTTAATCATCTAATATCAGGGAGAGTAGATGCAGTTGTGGGTGATGAACCAGTATTACGATATTATATAAGTAATTATGGACTTTCAGATAAATATGATGTTTTAACTAATCCTATTTATACTAAAAAAGCTGTTCTTGCTGTACCTAAACAATATGAAGAATTGGTCAGTATTCTAAATAAAGGGATTTTCAAACTTCAAAAAAATGGAGTATATAAAGACTTAAAGAAAAAGTGGTATTTTGCATATAATGATGTTGATGATATATTGTATGAAAGAGGAATTGTGCCAAGTATTTATCTTTTTATAGGTATAATTTTAATATCAATTTATATTTTTTATAGCTATACATATTTGTTAAAGATAGAAATAAAAAGAAAAACAAAAGAAGTACTAGAAAATAAAAAGACTTTAGAAGCTACATTTAATAGTATTACAGATATAATAATGCTTATAGATGAAAATTACAAAATAGTAGAATCGAACAAAGTTCTATCTGATTTTGTGAATGAAATAAGTTACAAAAGAGAAGATTTAATTAACCTTATGAAGGGAATTATTGAAAAAACATTTTCTGAAAGCACCCATAAAACAAATGAAATTGAATTACATAATAAGATTTTAAAGATAAGTACTTTTCCTGTAGAATATAAAAAAAATAATATTGAGTATATAGTGGTTCTAATTAAGGATATAACGAAGGATAAGATAGTAGAGGCAAAGTTACTTAGGGAGAACAAGATGATATCTATAGGTCAACTAGCTTCTGGTGTAGCACATGAGATAAGAAATCCTCTAGGGATAATAAGAAACAATTGTTATCTTTTAAAAGATGATGTTACAATGGAAGAAGTAAATGACTGTGTAAAATCTATAGAAAGTAATGTAGATAGAGCAAGCAACATAATAACAAACCTGTTAAATTTCGCAAGAATATCGGATGATAATTTAGAAAATATAAATATAAGAAATTTTATTGAAAACATAGTGAAGCTTCAATATAAAATCTTGCAGTTAAAGAATGTTGAAATAAAAATAGAGTGTAATAAGAATTTAGTATGTTATATAAATGGAGAATCACTAAAACATGTATTTATAAATTTAATTTCTAATTCGGTAGATGCAATACATGAAGGTGGGCAAATTGTTATAGACTGTTATGTAGAAAACAATTATTTGTTTATAGATTTTAAAGATAATGGTGAAGGAATAAAAGAAAATGCTTTGAAGGATATATTTAATCCTTTCTATACTACAAAACCAATAGGTGAAGGGACTGGTTTAGGCTTATACATTACTTATAATGAAATTAAAAAGAATAATGGAGATATAAGTGTAAAAAGTAAATTAGGTATTGGAACTTGTTTTCATATAAAGATTCCACTAAATAAAGAGGTGACTATATAATGAAAATACTAGTAGTTGATGATGAGCTAGAGTATGGAACGGTAATGAAAAAAATTCTACAAAAGAATGGTTATATTGTAGATATAGCACTAAATGGGGAAGAAGCTATAAGTATCATTAAAAAAGATAAGAATTATGACTTGGTTTTATCTGATGTTATGATGAAAAATATGGATGGGGTACAGCTATTAGACAGAATTAAATCTATTAATAAGAGTATAGAAGTTATATTAGTTACAGGATATGGAAGTATTGAAAATGCAGTTGATGCTATGAAAAGAGGTGCGCTATCTTATTTTATAAAGAGCAATCCTATTGAAAATTTATTAGAAGAAATTGAAAAGGTAAAAGCAGTGAAAGCATCAATTTCTACACAAAAGAATAATTTAGAGTTTACTTTAGAATCCAAAAATAGGAATTTCAATGATGTCATAAAAATTGCAGAAAAAGCTGCTTGTAAAGATGTTAATATATTAATTTTGGGAGAATCTGGTGTGGGGAAGGATATACTAGCCAGGTACATACATAGTATAAGTCCAAGAAGGAACGAGATATTTGTACCTGTAAATTGTTGTGCTTTTTCAGAAAATTTATTGGAGTCTGAGTTGTTTGGTCATGAAAAAGGTTCTTTTACAGGAGCTGTGGATAGTAGAAAAGGTAGGTTTGAGCTTTCAAATAAAGGAACTTTATTTTTAGATGAAATAGGAGATATACCTTTAAATGTTCAAGTAAAATTACTGAGAACACTTGAAGATAAATCTATAGAGAGAATAGGAAGTAATAAATCAATTAAAGTTGATTTTAGGTTAATTTGTGCAATGAATAAGGAACCAAAAGTAGAAATATCAAACGGAAATATAAGAGAAGATTTTTTTTATAGAATAAGTACAATCACAATAACTATACCACCATTAAGAAGTAGAAGAGAAGATTTAAATACACTTATAGAATTTTTCTTAAATAAGTATCAAAATGAACATGATAAAAAGGTATATTCAATTGATAAGGAAGTAATGGATTTTTTATTAAATTACAATTATCCTGGAAATATAAGAGAATTAAAAAATATAATAAATAGGCTTGTAGTCTTAAGTGAAGAAGGTAATTTATCAAAAGATAATTTAAATTTAATATCAAATAATGTGTATATAGATGAAAAAATAAGTATTAGACCTCTAAGAGAAATAAGAAAAGAATTTGAATGTGAGTATATTGAAAAGGTTTTATCTTTATGTGGAAATAATGTGTCAAACACAGCTAAAAAATTAGAAATTAGTAGAAGGCAATTAACTAATAAAATATCAGAATATAATATTAAGTGAGAAAAAAACTTCTCATTAAATGAGAAAAAAACTTCTCAAACTCTATTAAAAGATAAGTAGAAAAAACATACTTATCTTTTTTTATTATAATTTTAAAATTTAAGATTTACAATAATTATTGTTAAATTCAATACTTATAAAACTTAGAAATGAAAATCTCTATAACATTAATAAATATAATACACATCTTAAATAATTGGCATAGAAAATGCTTTATATATGAATAAACGTAATAATAAATACTTTTAATTGCGATTAAATATATTAAGGGGGATTTTCATATGAAGCTAGAGCTAGGGAATATATTTATAAAAAATGTTGAATTTGGAGAAAAGACGGAAGTAAAAAATGGAGTATTATATGTGAATAGTAAAGAAATAGAAAAAATAGCCTTGGAAGATGAAAGAATTGTAAATGTAAATGTTGAACTTGCAAGACCTGGTGAGTCAGTAAGAATAGCTCCAGTTAAAGATGTAATAGAACCTAGAGTTAAAATTGGAGATGACAGTAAAATATTTCCTGGAATTATAAACAAAGTAAAGACTGTAGGAAGTGGAAGAACACATGTACTTTTAGGAGCTTGTGTTGTAACTTGTGGAAATATAGTTGGATTTCAAGAAGGTGTAATTGATATGAGTGGCCCTACTGCTAAATATACACCTTTTTCAAAAACAAATAATATATGTATTGTTATAAAAGCAAAAGATGGTATAGGTACTCATGACTATGAGGAAGCAGCTAGAATTGTTGGATTGAAAATAGGTGCATATATAGGTGAAGCAGGAAGAGAAGTTGAGCCAGATGAAATAATTGTATATGAGACAAAACCATTATTAAAACAAGTAAAAGAATATCCAGACCTACCAACAGTAGCATATGTTCATATGTTACAATCACAAGGACTTTTACATGATACTTATTATTATGGAGTAGATGCTAAACAAATAGTTCCTACTTTTATGTATCCAACTGAAATAATGGATGGAGCTATAATCTCTGGAAACTGTGTAGCACCATGTGATAAGGTCACTACATTCCATCATTTAAATAATCCAGTTATACATGACTTATATAAAAGACATGGAAAAGATTTAAACTTTGTAGGTGTTATTTTGACTAATGAAAACGTATTCTTGGTTGATAAAGAGAGAAGTTCTGATATGGTGGCAAAATTAATAGAGTTTTTGGGTGTTGATGGAGTACTAGTTACAGAAGAAGGTTATGGAAATCCAGATACTGACTTAATGATGAATTGTAAAAAGTGTAGTGAAGTTGGAGCAAGTGTAGTTTTGATAACAGATGAATTTCCTGGGAAGGATGGAAAGAGTCAATCTATAGCAGATGCTACTAAAGAAGCAGATGCAGTTGTTTCTTGTGGTCAAGGGAACTTAGTGGTTCATTTTCCAGCAATGGAGAAAATTATAGGAACTTTGGAATATGTTGAAATGATGATTGGTGGGTATAAAGGGTGTTTAAATGATGATGGAAGCATGGATGCAGAACTACAAATAATAATAGCTTCAACTATAGCAAATGGTTATAATCATCTGACAGCAAGATATTATTAAATAAATGGTTGAATATAGAGTTTTGTTAGAGTAAGTAATCATTGTTCTAATTAATGTATAACTATAAAGTGTTTTGGAGGGTTAAGATATGAGTAAAATCAGAGTGGTTCATTATATAAATAATTTCTTTGCTGGTATAGGAGGAGAAGAAAAAGCAGACATTCCACCAGAGAAAAGAGAGGGAGCAGTAGGACCTGGAATGGCATTTCAAAGTCAATTTAATGATGATGCAGAAATAATTTCAACTGTAATTTGTGGAGATACGTATTTTGGAGAGAATATTGAAAGTACAACTCAAGAACTTTTAAAAATGATAAAAGACGAAAAACCTGATTTATTTATTGCAGGGCCTGCGTTTAATGCAGGTAGATATGGAGTAGCTTGTGGAGCTATTTGTAAAGCAGTTGAAGATGAGCTAAATATTCCTGCAATTACAGGAATGTATAAAGAAAATCCTGGAGTAGACATGTTTAAGTTAGATTTACACATAATATCTACTGGAAATTCAGCAGCTAGTCTTAGAAAAGTAGTTCCAATAATGACAAAGCTAGGTCTTAAACTGGTTAGAGGAGAAGAAATAGGTCCTCCTGAAGAAGAAGGATATATAATGAGAGGAATAAGAAAAAATTTCTTCCATGAATTTAGAGGTTCTGAAAGAGCAATTGATATGTTGGTTAAAAAGATGCAGGGAGAAAACTTTGAAACTGAGTATCCAATGCCTGAGTTTGATAGAGTCACACCTATGAAGCCTATTAAGGATTTATCTAAAATAAAACTTGCACTAGTAACTTCTGGAGGGATAGTTCCAATTGATAATCCAGATAAAATTGAGTCTTCAAGTGCTACTAAGTATGGAATTTATGATTTAACAGATATGGATTCTATGTCAAATAAAGATTTTACAACTATACATGGAGGTTATGATAGAGCATATGTACTTGAAAATCCAAATTTAGTTGTTCCACTAGATGTAGTTAGGGAACTTGAAAAAGAAGGTATAATTGGAGAATTGGCAAATTATTTTGTTACTACTACAGGAACAGGAACAAGTGTTGGAAATTCCAAAAGGTTTGGGGAAGAGTTTTCAAAGAAACTTTTAGAAGATAATGTGGATGCTGTAATTTTAACATCTACATGAGGTACTTGTACTCGTTGTGGAGCAACGATGGTAAAAGAGATAGAAAGAGCTGGTATAGCAGTTGTTCATATTTGTACTGTAGTACCAATATCACTTACAATAGGAGCTAATAGGATTGTTCCAGCAGTGGGAATACCATACCCACTTGGAAATCCTAATCTAGGAGAAGAAGAAAGTAAAAAGATTAGAAAGAAGATAGTTTTAAAAGCTTTAAATGCCTTAAAAGAGGATATAGAAACTCAAACCGTATTTGAATAATAAAAATAATATAACACTTTAATTAAAATTGATATCATAAAATAGTTTTTTTAAATTATTTTATGATATCTTTTTTTATTATGCAAATTTAAATATAGTAAGAATTATTTATATATGTATAAATTAGGCTTATAAAATGATAAATTAATTTGACTTAATCTTGATACATAAATTTAAATTAGATATACTATGAAAAGTGAGGTTATTACATTTTGGAACATATATTCAACATGTTAGAACAGTTTAATTGAATAGAAAAAATTAACTTTATATAATAATTAGAATAATAACAAGAAAGAAGGTGTATATATTGATTTCAATTGCCATTTGTGATGATGAATCATACATGTTAAATCATATAAAAGAAAATGTACAATTATATATGAAGCAAAATAATCTACTGTGTAATATAGAACTTTTTGATAAAGCAGAAGATTTACTATACAATCACGAAAAGTTTAGCATTATCTTTTTAGATATACAAATGAAAGAGATTAATGGAATGCAGACAGCTAGAAAATTAAGAGCATATGGTAATGATTGCTTTATAGTTTTTGTTACAGTTTTAAATGAATTTGTATATGATGCTTTTGAAGTAGATGCTATAAATTATCTGATAAAACCATTATCTAATGAGAAACTATATAAAACCTTGGATAGGATAGTTATAAAACTTGAGAATAATGAAAATAATTATATCACAATACAAAGAGGTTATTCATATTGGCGATTGAAAATTGTAGATATTTTATATTGTGAAGTCATAAAAAGAAAGATTTACGTTCACTTAAAAAAAGAGACTATAGATTATTATGGAACCATTGATAATTTAGAGAGAAGTTTGCCAACAAACTTTTTTAGATGTCACCGTAGCTATATAATCAATTTGCAATCTGTATATGGGTATGAAAATGGTAATGCAGTTATGGAAAATGGAGACAAGATACCAGTTTCTAGACTACGCCAACAAATATTTTCAGAAGCTATGCTTGAATTTATGAAAAATAGGAGGAGATAGTATGATTAATTTATTTTCTTCTGATTTATTTTTAAAGTATAGTTTTTTATTTTCTTTTATCATATATAGACTTTTGATGGTAATATTGCAATACTATTTTCTAATTAGTTTTACAAATACTAATTCAAAACATTGGAGTTTTATTTTGTATTCGCTAGTTTCATTTCTGTTAATCATCATAGGTACATATTTTAATTTAAATAATTTATTTTCTTCACAGATTCTATTTCTTCTTATGACTTTTTTATTTGTGAATTATATCATAAAAAAATCTACAGTTTTATCTATAGTATCATCTCTATTAGTATATATAATTGAACAGTTAGTATATGGATTTATAGCTCCATTAAATTATCTTATATTTCTTAGTAATGCAAATACAAATATTTATAAATTTTATATAAATGTTGGGATATCATCTTCAATTACTATTATAATAGCTGGATTTATATATTGCTATAGTGCTAAAAAATTTAATATTGAAGTTGTAAAATTTGATAAGTATTTAGTAATTTTAATAACTCCATTGTTATTTATAATATTATTTATGAGAGCATTTAAAAGTAGTTCATATATAAATATAGATACAAAACTTCAGACTGCAAAATTGTTGTTAAATACATCTTTGACTGAAGCAATACAAGCATTTCTTTTTTCTATAATTGGAACTATATGTGTATTTTTTTCTCTATTTACCTTTAAGAAACTTATGCAATCTTTAGAAGCAGATAAAGAGAAGGAAATTATGAATCAACTAATTTATGCTCAAAAAAGCTATATTGAAGAAGCTAAGTCACGGTTATCACAAACTATATCATTTAGACATGATTTTAAGAATCATTTAGCTATTGTCAATGGATTATTGAAAAAAGGACAAATTTCAAAAGCACAAGATTATTTAAATAAACTTGAAAAAGTGACAAGTGACCTGTCTTTTTCTTGCCATACACAAAATGTTGTCATTGATGCTCTTTTTAATAATAAATTGAGTGTAGCAAAGCAATTAGGAATACAGGTGGATTGTGAAGTAATCATACCACAAGACACTAATATGAAGGATTTTGATCTATGTATAGTATTTGCAAATGCTATTGATAATGCAATTAAAGCCTGTAGGCTTGTAGATAAACAAAATAGGTATTTAAAGCTTTCTAGCAAGCTAGAAGGTGGATTTTTTTTGATAGAAATAAAGAATAGTTATAACCCAATAAATAATTATACAAGTGGCTCAGGTATAGGAATTTCAAATATAAAAGAAATTGCAAAGAAATATCAAGGAGCTATAAGTATAGATAATACATCGGATTATTTTCAAATAAGTATAATGTTAGTTATTTCATTACAACATATTGATATTTGAGAACAATTCAGTTGAAAATAAACTTTGTAAGCAATACTATGTATTTAAATAAAAAAGTTTAACATATAGAGAAAATAGGAGGTTGCTAAAATGAAAATAGGAAATATAAGTGGTCAAGCACCAATTACAAATAGTTCAGATAATTGTCAGACTGAGATACAAAGTTTAGAACAAAAGAAAAAAGTATTGCAAGATGAAATAGAGAAATTAAAAAGTAATAAGAGTATTGACAGTGAAACAGCCAAGTTAAAAATAGAAAGCTTAAAAAAAGAAATAGAAGAGATTGAAAATAAAATTCAAGAGCTAAAAGGAAATAAAGCACAAGAAGCAAATGGAGAACAAAATAATATTTCAGAAGTAAACAAGAACCTATTAGAGAAAGGAAAAGAACCTTTTACTAATGAAAATATAAAAACATTGTATGATGTTTTTGAGAGAAGTGATGAAGAAGAGCAATGGGATAATACATATAGTCTTGTTCAAGATGATAAAGATTTAAAAGTGAAATTTAATAGACAAATATAGTTTATTTATAAAAATAGTTTTTATTTTGTACTATTAAGGAATAGTATCCATAGATATATTTATTTGCAATTAACATACCTATGGATATTTATATGTGGTTTTATAAGAGTATTATTTATGAGTTTGTATTAATAATTTTTATACTGATGTAGTATCAATTTAAGGTTATCTATACACATAAAAAAAGAGATTTTAAAATCTCTTTTTTATTCTTATATATTAATTATTTTTTAAATTTATATTCTTTGCATCGGATTTTCTAATAGCCAAATCAAATCCTCTAAATCTAATCACTATAGGGTCATTAAGAGGAGCTATCTTTTTAACTTCAACCTCAGTGCCATCTATTAATCCTAAAGCTAGAAGTCTTTTCATAAGTTTTTCATTCCCAGCTATATTGTCTATAACTCCCTTTTGTCCAAGTTTTAAATTGTAAACAGTCATTATTAACACCTCCTAATGAAAATCATTATCAAATTCTATATTTATAATATATAACAAAAATAGCAAATTGTCAATATATAACAAAAAAATAAACATACTAACTTAGTATGTTTATGAAAAATAATATACAAGGGATACTGATAACATCTAGCAAAAATCCACTTACTAGTGGAACTACCAAAAATGCTTTTGGAGAATCACCATATTTTTGTGTCAAAGAGCTCATATTTGCTAAAGCATTTGGAGTAGCCCCTATTCCATGTCCAATTAAACCACTTATTATGATGGCAGAATCAAAGTCTTTTCCAAGAATTCTAAAGCAGATAAATACTGAAAATAGGATTATAAAAATCACTTGGAAAGTTACTATTAGAAGAATAGGAGGTAATAATGTAGATAATTCAAATAAATCTATATTCATAAGTGATAAAGTCAAAAAAATTCCTAATGAAAGTTCTTTTAGAAAATTAATAAGTTTAAAATTTAATTTCAGTATATTTATTTTATCATTTAAATTTCTAAAAATAACGGCTGAGAACATACAAGTTACGACAGAAGGTAAAAGAATATTAAACATTATATAAAATATTCTACTTATGATTTCTCCTGTATTTATGCAAATAAATATGATAAGTACCTGTTCTAAAAATATAGTTGGTGTTATTGTTTGAGAGAAGTCATTATTTCTTATTCTATTTGTCTTTCTATTGTAATTAGAATTTAATAAATCTATATCTGTTGAGGGTTTTAGTTTATATTTGTTTATTAAAAATCTAGCTACAGGACAGCCTAATATACCACCTATAATAAGTCCTATTGTTGCAGCAGATAGGCCAACTCCAACTGCTCCATTTACACCAAGATTTTCTATTGTAAGTCCAAATGCAGCAGAATAACCATGACCGCCTTCCATAGATACATTACCACACATAAGTCCTAAAAGAGGTTCAAGTTTTATAATCTTTGATATTGTAATAGCTAGGATATTTTGACAAAATGCAAGTACTCCACACAAAATCCAATATCTAAATAATACACTACCACCTTTTTTTATAAGGTTTATGCTTATTTCAAGTCCTATTGTTGTAAAAAAGAAGGTTATAAAATTTGGCATTAAATTTCCACTTACAGATATATCTGCTAAATTAAAGTATTTAAGAAATAAGTTTAAAAAACAAAATAACAGACCTCCTATTACTGGAGCAGGTATACAGAAATTATTTAAAAAGTTAATTCTATTCTTTAATAAATTACCAATTAAAAAAAATAACATAGATAGTGTTAAGGTTTGTACCATATCAAAAGTTAAGGTAATCAAAATAAGTCCTCCTTTGTAATTTAAAATATTAATTGTATAATTTAAATTCTCATGTACTAGAATTTTATTATCAAATGTATATTAATAAATGTATATTAATAAATGTATATTAATAAAAATCAGTAGATATAATTAGATAATCATAAATTAAATTAAAATATTTTAAAGAGATATAATTTTTTTAGAATGAAAAACCTTAGTATATTGATATAATAGAAATAAGACTTAAAAATATGTTTAGAATGTTATTAGTAGGAGGATAAAATGTTTAAAAATTTACCTAAGATAGATTTACATTGCCATTTAGATGGAAGTGTTAGAGTAGAAACTATGTTTGACATAGCTATTAAAGAGAAAATAGATTTACCTTCAGATAATATTGATGAAATAAAAAAATTAGCAAAAGTTTCTTTTAATTGTACTTCACTTGATGAATATCTAGAAAAATTTGATTTGCCTTTAAAAGTAATGCAATCTAGGGAAAATTTAAAAAGAATTGCTTTTGAACTTTTGGAAGATGCAAGTAAAGAAAATGTAAAATACATTGAAATTAGATTTGCACCATTACTTCACACCCAAAAAGGTATGAGTATTAAAAGCATAATTGAAAGTATAATAGAAGGTATTAGAGAAGCTGAAAGTATTTATGATATAAAAGGAAATTTGATATTAGGTTGTATGAGAACTATGACTTCAAAAGAGGCATTATTAGTAATTGAAGAAGGAAAATCATTTGTAAATAAAGGTGTTGTTGCAGTAGATTTATGTGGGCCAGAGAAAGAAGGTTTTTGTAAGGAATATGAGGAGGCTTTTAAATTAGCAAGAGAATATGGATATAAAGTTACAGTACATGCAGGAGAAGCAGCAAGTGGAGAAAATGTTGTAGATGCGATAAATATTTTAAAAGCGGATAGAATTGGTCATGGTGTAAAAATTAACAAACATAAAAAGGCCTATAATTTAGTTAAAGATAAAAAAGTATTACTTGAATTATGTCCAACTAGTAATGTACAAACTAAAACGGTAGATTCTTATGAGACACATCCATTTTATAATTTTTATAAAGATAATTTACATGTAAGCATAAATACAGATAACAGGACTGTATCGGATATAAGCTTAAATTCAGAACTAAATGTTATATTTAGTACATTTAAATTAGGATTAGAAGATTATAAATTAATGTACAGAAATACAGTAGAAGCTAGTTTTGCAGATGAAAAAACTAAAAAGTATCTAAATAGCTTAATTTAACAGATTAAGCTATTTAAACTTTAAATCCACTTAATGAATCAACAAAAATATATTAGATTAGGAGAAAAAACGTGAAAAGTTATGAAGACATCTCTTATATTAAACTAGCTAAAAAAGAACTTGAAGAATGGAAGAAAAATATATTAAAGAAACCTTCAATATTTGATAAGGCATCAAAAGGTATACAAAATAAAGTTAATGGAGTATTGCCAGATAAATACCATGAAGTAATAACTTCTTCGATAAAGGGAATGACAAAGACTGTGTTGTTTGGGTACAAATACGCTACAAAACCACCAATAAGAAATATGACATTAGAAGAAAGAGAAAAATTAGTTTTAGAAAAAGCTAAAAATTACAAAACTACTGCAATGATTGAAGGAGCAGGAACAGGGGCTGGAGGAATTCTATTAGGCCTTTCTGATTTTCCCCTACTTCTAGGGATTAAAATAAAATTTTTATATGATGTTGCTTCAATATATGGTTATGATGTTAAGGATTATAGAGAAAGAATTTATATATTAAGTATATTACAATTGGCTTTCTCTAGCCAACATCATATAAATGAAACTTTTAAATTGATGAATAACTGGGATGAATATGTGAAGAGTTTACCAGAAGATATTAACGATTTTGATTGGAAGACATTTCAACAAGAATATAGAGATTATTTAGATTTAGCTAAATTTCTGCAACTAATGCCTGGAATAGGAGCATTTGTAGGATTTTATGTGAATGGAAAATTAATTGATAAACTACATGAAACTGCTGTATATGCTTATAGATTGAGAATTAGAGAACTTAATTTATAAGTATAACAAGAGATAAAATTGATTATACAATATATCTATATATACTTATATTTGCATTGATAAAAACGATTATGGATAAAAGGTAAAGCATGATAGAATTTAATGTAAAGGCTTGTATTTTGATGGAAAAATTTAGTTCTTACTGTTAAAAATACAAGCTAAACTATGAAGAAAAGTAATTGGGAGGAATATTTTCATGACAAATTTGCCAAAACAATTTGATAGCTTTAATGAAGCTAGACAAAAAGGATTTATAAATGCAAAGGAACTTAAAGAAAGTGGGAAAAAGATGGTTGGAGTTTTCTGTACCTTCACTCCAGTTGAAATTCCAATGGCAGCTGGTGCAACTGTAGTAGGTGTATGTGGAGTTAGTGAAGAGCCAATACCAGATGCAGAAAGAGTACTTCCAAGAAATCTTTGTCCTTTAATAAAATCAAGTTATGGGCATGCAATAACAGATACCTGTCCATATTTCTATTTTTCTGATTTATTAATAGGAGAAACTACTTGTGATGGTAAGAAAAAGATGTATGAAGAACTTGCAAAGGTTAAACCAACTTATGTAATGCATCTTCCAAATACATCAAAAGGTGAATTTGCCTATAAGCTTTGGAAGGATGAAATGATAAGATTAAAAGATGAGGTTGAGAAATCCTTAGGTGTGACTATAACAGAAGATGATATAAGAGCTGCTATAAAAGATAAAAATGAAGAAAGAGAACTTTTAAAAGAGTTTTATGCACTTGGTAAATTGCAACCATCTGCACTTACAGGGCTTGAGCTACATAATGTTTTATATCAAGCAGGCTTCAAATTTGACCGTACGGAACTTAAGCAATCTTTAAGAAAAGTCATAGATGATATGAAAGAAAGATATGAAAAAGGAGAATGTCCAGTTAAAAAAGATAAGCCAAGAATATTAATAACAGGTTCTCCTATTGGTGGAATAAGCGAAAAAATAGTTAAGACTTTAGAAGATGCAGGAGCTTCAGTTGTGGCATATGAACTTTGTGGAGCTATTAGATCAAATGATTTGTTAGTTGATGAAGAAATAGAAGATGTTTATGATGCTTTAACACAAAAGTATATAAACATAGGATGTTCTTGTATGATGAATAATGATAATCGTATTGAATTATTAGATAGAATAATAGATGAATATAATGTTGATGCTGTAATAGATGTAGTTTTACAAGCATGTCATACATTTAATATAGAAAGTTATAGAATAAGAGAATTTGTTACAAAAGAAAAAAACAAGCCATTTATGTCTCTTGAGACTGATTATTCAAAATCAGATACTGAACAATTGAGAACTAGATTTGAAGCGTTTGTAGAGATGTTGTAGGAATACATAAAAGTAGGAGGAATTATGTTTAGTATAGGAGTGGACTCAGGGTCAGTGGCAACAAAAGGTGTATTATTCGATGGTGAAAAAATTATTAAGAAAATAATTATACCAACTGGATGGAGCCCTAAAAGTACATCTAAACAGGTCTATGAGTTGTTAAGTAGTGAAATTGATAAAAAAGATATAAAAAAAGTAGTAGGGACAGGTTATGGAAGAGGAGTAATGGATTTTGCTGATAAGAAAGTGACAGAAATAACTTGTCATACTAGAGGAGTTTATTTTTTAAATAGGAATATAAGGACTATTTTAGATGTAGGTGGTCAAGACAGTAAAGTTATAAACTTAGATAGAGATGGAAATGTATTTAATTTTATAATGAATGATAAGTGTGCTGCAGGAACTGGTAGATTCTTAGAAATTACTTCTAATCTTTTGGGAAGTGATATAGAAAGTATTGATACATTAGCTCAAGGACATAATCCAGTTAATATATCTAGTATGTGTACAGTTTTTGCTGAATCTGAAATTGTAAGTCTTTTAGCTCAAAATATTTCTACTGGAGAGGTAGCAGCAGGGATACTTAAATCTATTGCAAATAAATCTACTTCAATGCTGGCAAGAGGTGAGATAATAGATGAAGTTGCATTTACTGGAGGACTTGCAAAGAGTAAAGAATTAGTAAAAATGATAGAAGAAATACTGGACAGAAAAATTTTTATTGCAGAAGATACTCAAATAATGGGAGCCTTAGGGGCTGCTGTAATAGGGTTTAGATAAAATATATTAAAAATAAAACAAGAGAACTGGATTTATTTGGGATAAATCCAGTTTTTTATTTTATTTTGTTTATTTATAAATGGAAACTTTGGTATAATTGATTTAAATGATTATATATTTGTAAATAATTTATATTTAGTCATATATAACATTAAAGTTTTTAAAATTAGCTCAAAGTGAGGGGGAGAACGCGTGAAGAAATTTGCTTCAAAACAAGCAGCAAGATTTGTTGCACTATTTTTAATATCTATTTTAGTAATGTCAACAATTCCTGTATCAGCTGACAGTAGTAGTACATTGAATCAGATAAAAAAAGCAGAATACAGTGAAACTTATAAACAATATCTAAAAGATGCTAAAAATGGACGTACAGAAAAATATAATGGTATTATACCAAATCCATATCAACTGGAAGGTACTCAAATTCAGAGTAAAGGAAGAACCGCACCAGCATCTTATGACCCTAGAAAATTAGGTCTTATGACATCAGTAAAAAATCAAGAAAATCTAGGAATATGCTGGGATTTCGCTGCAATGGCAACTTTAGAGAGTTTCTTGAAATTAAATAACTATGGAGATTATGATTTATCAGAAGAACATCTAAGATGGTGGGCTTCAGAGGGTGAATATGGATGGACTGTAAATGACATGGATGGTGCTTTAAATTATGAAGCTATGGGCTATTTAACATCTTGGTCAGGTCCTAAATTGGAAAAAGACATTCCATACAATGGTAAAGTATCTAAAGCACAAGGAGCTACAAAGCCAACTAATATGAATACAGCTCCAACTGTTTTTAATGTAACAGATGCTGTATGTGTAAGTAATGATATAAATTCTACAAAAAATGCTATATTGCAGTATGGAGCAGTAACATCTGGTTATTATGAAGATATTAAATATCAAAGTGAAAATCAAAATGCATACTATTGCCCAACAAAAAGTTTTAATACTAATCATGCTATTTCAATTGTGGGCTGGGATGATAACTATTCTAAAGACAATTTTAATGCAAACATTAAACCATCAAAAAATGGTGCTTGGCTAATAAAAAATAGCTGGGGAGATTATAATTCTGAGAATGGATATTTCTGGATATCTTATGAAGATAAAACACTTATGTCTGATATAGATAACTTTTCAATCAAAGGTGGTCAAAAGCCAAATGATGACGAAAAAATGTATCAACATGACTATGCAAGTATTGTTCCTTTAATTTCAAACAAAATAACAGCTGCAAATGTATTTAATTTTAATAGAGGTGATGAGACTCTAAAATCTGTAATGTTCTTAACTGAGAGTATAGGGGCTAAATATGAAGTATATTATGCTCCAGTAGTAAATGGTATACCTCAAGAGAATAATATGAAAAAGTTAAAAGAAGGTACTGCACAATATTCAGGATACATAACAGTTCCAATTGATTCTTTTGATATACCAGCAGGAAAAGGAGCAATTGTAGTCAGTATAGAGGCAAAAAATGGAGAATCAACTATAGGCTCTGAATCAAATGTACCAGGATACGATACATTTAAAGCAAAAGCTAATTTAGGTGAAAGTTACGTTATAGATAGTACTGGAAAATTCTTCGATATAAATAGAGATAGCAACTTCTATCCATGTAATTTCACTATAAAAGCTGTTACAGAAAAGTCTTCTGGAGAGAGTATACCAAATGAGTCTTTAATTGGTAGTGATAGATATGAAACTGCTATCAAAGTTAGTCAAAATGGTTTTAATTCTTCAGAAAATGTAGTTTTAGTAAATGGAGGTTCAATAGTGGACGCATTAGCAGCAACTCCTTTTACATCTGCTATCAATTCGCCAATACTATTAACACAAAAAGAAACTTTGAATTCAAAGACTAAGGCTGAGATACAAAGATTAGGTGTTAAGAAAGTATACTTAATAGGTGGAGAGAATTCTATAAGTAAAGAAATTGAACAACAATTAAAAAACTTAAACATATCAATAGAGAGAATATCAGGAAGTGATAGATATAAGACAAGTTTACTATTAGCTCAAAAACTAAATAGTATAAAAAGTGTTTCTCAAATAGCAGTTGTTAATGGAGTAAAGGGATTAGCTGATGCCATTAGTGTAGGAGCAGCCGCAGCAGAAAATAATATACCAATTATACTTGCAAATGAAAAAAGCGAATTGCAAGGAGCTGATGATTTTTTAAATTCATTAAATATAGATAAATCTTATATTATTGGAGGAACAGTATCTTTATCAAGTAATTTAGAGAGTAAATTGAAAAATCCAATTAGATTATCTGGTAGTAGTAGAGATGAAACTAATTCCAAGATAATAGATAATTTTTATAAAAAAGATACTTTAAAAAATGCATTTGTAGTTAAAAATGGAATTAAGAGTCAAAATGATTTGATAGATGGCTTGGCAGTTGGTCCTCTAGGGTCTAAAACTGGTTCACCAGTAATTTTAGTTGGAGACAAACTAGCTGATAGCCAAAAAGAAGTTCTTAAAAACAAGACTTTAGAAAAAGTAACTCAAGTTGGTGGTGGAGCAAATCAAAATGCATTTAAAGAGTTAGTAAAATTAAAGAGTGCTAAATAAGATACTTAAATATTAATATGTATTAGTAATTTTTATTAATAAGAGCTGAAAATAATTATTTTAAATTATTGATAAATAAAATAATCAATAATTATAAAATTTTATTTTCAGCTTTTAATTTGCATATTATACATTTAAAAACACAAATAAAAAGGGTTATTTTATACAGAAAATTTTGCATTTTATATATAAATAACCCATATATAATTAACTTTTTATAGTGTTCTAATAGATATTATTGAGCTTAATGGTAAATATAATGTGTAAGTTTCGTTTAAAGTTGGATTAGAGTCATCTATATATCTTGAGCAAAGTGTAATTGATAAGCTGTCTGCTTCTATAATTTCACCATATAGAGGACAACTGCTAAAATAAGAATGCACTTCAACATATTTATTTAAGTTTTCTTGTACATAATCTTGAAAACGGTTCTTTGTAGTAGTAGTCATGAAATCAACTCCTTTATTTTTTATTAAAAATGAAATTTTTAAAAAGATGAATATGATTACTTCTATTAGAAACTAAGTTAAAAAATAAGCAAATAGATATGAAAATTAGAATAATATATTATTTATACTTATATTATAACACTATAGAATAAAAAATGCTATAAAAAATTCAGAATTTTCGAAGATTTTTAAGTATATTAATAAAGCTATTGACAGTTAATAAAAAAAGTATTATATTGACTGTATAAAATATTTTAGTCAAAATGGAGGAGAAAAAATGCCTAAATCATATTCTGATAAAGAAAGAGAGTATATAATAAAAAGGCTTAAGGAAGAAGCAAGCTTATGTATGGAGCAATATGGTATCAGAAAGACTACTGTTGATGAGCTTGTAAGAAGGGTAAAAATACCAAAAGGAACTTTTTATTTATTTTTTCAATCAAAAGAAGTACTCTTTTTTGAGGTACTTAGAGATATACATGATTCTATACAGAAACAGATTCTGTACGAAATAGGGAGGATAGATGAAAATATTACATGTGAGCAATTGACAGAGATATTTATGAAATTTTATAAACTAGTTGATAGTACCTCGATTTTAAATATTATGGTAAGTGGAGAACTTGAAATCTTAATGCGAAAGTTACCAGATTCTATAATGGAAGAACATTTCAAACATGATGATTTTGAAATTGGAGAGATTATATCTTATATACCAAATGCAAAAAATAAGGATATAGAAAGCTTTAGTGGCGCTTTTAGAGCAGTTTTTCTTACTATGTTATATAAACGAGAAGTTGGAAGTGATTGCTTTGAAGATGCTTTAAGGTTAATGATAAATGGATTAGTTATACAACTTATAAAGTAGAGTTTAACTTTTGTTTGCTAATTGTTTTTATAGAGAATAGTTAACAAACAAAAAAATTATCTTTTATTGACTATATAATTAAAATGGTCAAAAAGTAGAAAGGATGGTATAAAATGATTAAGGTTGATAATTTATCATTTAGTTACACAGATAGAGATTTTTTACAAAATATTAATTTTAAAGTAGGGAAGGGGGAAATACTAGGATTCTTAGGTCCATCTGGGGCAGGAAAATCAACACTACAAAAGATTCTAATTGGCATGATAACCAATTACAAAGGAAGTGTAGTTGTTAATGGAATAGAAAGTAAAAAATGTTCAAATAAATTTTATGAAAATATAGGTGTTGATTTTGAATTTCCAAGTTTGTATGAAAAATTGACTGCAATAGAAAATCTAAAATATTTTGGTTCTTTATATTCCAAAAAATTGCTACCTATTGATGAACTATTAAAATCAGTAGGTTTAGAAAATGAAGGAAATAAAAAGATATCTGAATATTCAAAAGGGATGAAATCTAGACTAAATTTTATAAAAGCTTTATTACATAATCCAGATATTTTATTTTTGGATGAACCAACAAGTGGTCTTGACCCATCAAACAGCAAAATTATGAAAGACATAATTTTATCAGAAAAGTCTAAAGGTAAAACTATTATCTTAACAACTCATAATATGCTGGATGCAACAGAGCTTTGTGATAGGGTAGCGTTTATTGTAAATGGAAAAATATCTGCATTAGATACACCACATAACCTTATCATGTCAAAAGGAGCTATCAAAATCAGATATACTTATTTTGATAATGGAGAAAAAACTTCTGAATGTTTTTTGAACAATACTAGTAATGACAAAAACTTGAATATGCTTATTAAAAAAAATAAACTTTTATCAATACATAGTAGCGAACCAACATTAAATGATATTTTCATTGAGATAACAGGGAGGAACTTACAATGAGACTAAAAAACCTTATAGTAGGAGATATAAAGTTTCAATTTAAATATGGTTTTTATTTTTTATATATTATTTTAAGTATTATATATATTTGTGTTATCAATGTATTTCCGACTTTTATGAGAGAAAAGATAGCCATAATTATGATTTATTCTGACCCAGCAGCAATGGGATTGTTTTTTATGGGGGCTATTGTACTTCTTGAGAAAAGTCAACGAGTTTTAAATTCTTTAACTGTATCTCCAGTAAAAGTGTCAGAATACATTTTATCAAAGGTAATTTCACTAGGAATAATATCTAGTATTGTTGCTATATTTATTGCCAGTGCAGTAAATTTAGATAACATTGTAATAATAATTATAGGAACTTTTTTTTCTTCTGTTATATTTTCTTTACTTGGATTGATGATTGCAAGTAGAGTATCTAGCTTAAATAAGTTTATTGTTTCAACTATTCCTATTGAGATTATATGTTTTATTCCACCAATACTCAATGTATTTATTGACACAAAATCATATATAGATTTTTATCCTTTTAATGTATGTATTTCTCTTATTAGTGGGGATAAAAGTTTTATAGTAATTAATATTTTAATTTTAATATTAATGATAATAATAACTTATTTTATAACCTATTATTTTATTTGTAGTAGTTGGAAAAAGGTAGGTGGAGTAAAATTATGATAAAGATTATAAATGCTTTTAAACAAGAGTTTGGGCAAGTTAAAAGAGATGCCATCCTTTTTGTAGTATGTGTTTCTCCAATACTGTGTGGAGTATTTATAAAATTTGGAATACCATTAATACAAGATATATTGTCTGATAAGTTTTACTATCAGTTAAATTTAAAGTCATATTTCTTGATGTTTGATTTGCTTATGGCTTTTATTACACCTTTTATGTTCTCCTTTGCTTCTACAATGGTCATATTAGGAGAGATTGATGACAATATTTCAAGGTATTTAATAGTAACCCCACTTGGTAAAACTGGTTATCTTATTTCAAGACTTGGAATACCAACTATTTTAGCATTTGTTATTACAGTAGTTTTATTAATGATTTTTTCTTTAACTAAAATCACTTTCTTGTCAAACATATTAATTTCTTTAATAGCTTTGTTACAAGCAACCATTACATCAATGTTGGTGATTTCTTTATCCTCAAATAAATTGGAAGGAATGGCTATTACTAAATTATCAGGTGTTTTTATAATGGGTATTTTAGCACCATTTTTTATTTTTAATAGAGTACAATATATTCTCTTTTTCTTGCCAACATTTTGGTTGTCAAAGGCGTTTAAGGAAAGTAATTATATATATGTATTTATTTCATTTTTTATATCATTAGTATGGATTTTTTTACTATTTAAAAAATTTAGTAAAAAAATAATCAAGTAAGACAATTTATAGAATGAATGTAAGGTTAATTTGACATTGAGAGTAAAAAATGTTACATTTGAAATGTAAGGTTAACATTACATGAATGGAGTATGTATGAAAAATAAAATAAAGATATTAAGAGAAAATTTAGGTTTAACACAAGAACAACTTGGCATATTAGTTGGAACGTCTAGACAGGCGATAAATGCTATAGAAACTGGTAAAAATGAACCTTCAATATGGTTAGCATATGATATTTCAAGTGTTTTTAATGAGCCAATTGAGAGTGTATTTTTATTTGAAGAAAGTGAAAGAAAATCAAGAGCACAGATAAGTAGGGGGGAACATTATGGCTCTAAGAGAGATTAGAACTTTTGATGATGAAATTTTAAGAAAAAAGAGTAAGTATGTAGAAAATGTAAATAATAAGATAAGAGAGATATTAAATGATATGGCAGAGACTATGTATAATACGCCAAATGGTGGAGGACTGGCTGGATGCCAAGTAGGAGTATTAAAACGATTAGTTGTTATAGATTTAGGAGAAGGTCTTATTAAGCTTGTTAATCCTGAAATTGTTAAAGAAGAAGGAGAACAAATTGTTGTTGAAGGTTGTCTAAGTTTTCCTGAAACATGGGGAAAATTAAAAAGACCGAAAAAAGTTACAGTACAAGCTTTAAATGAGTATGGTGAAAAAATAGAAATTAAAGGTTCAGGTTTTATGGCAAAATGTCTTTGTCATGAGATAGACCATTTAAATGGTATAGTTTTTACAGATAAAATTATTGAACATGTAAAGTTATAAGATATACTTAGGATTAAATTTAGAAAATATTTTGTAGTGAGGAGTTAAATTATGAGATTATGGCATAAGGATTTAATTGATGTATTACCTAAAAATCAATTAGTAAGTCAATGGAGAGAACTACTTGCTATAAAAGGTTCTATAGATAAAAAAGGTACACCAAACCATCTATTAGTTAATAAGGTCTTGGATTATAGTATAGACGAGTTTAAGTTTTATACAAGAATTATACATGATGAAATGTTAAAGAGAAATTATAAGCCGAATGAACTCAAATACATAAGTATATTAAAGTGGGAAAACAACAATTTCTCAAATGATATATCTAAGGTGCATAGTTTAAGTTTAGAGAATCTATATAATTCTTGGCACAATAAAATATATTTGAGGCAGTGCTTATATAATTTAGAAGAAAAAGCGACCTGTGGAGGAATACCCATGGATGAATGGAAGATATTACTTTATAAATATGGTGAAGATTATAAATTATGGTCTGGAAATTACCTACTCTAATTAATTATTATGATTTAATATTGTGATATTATTATGTATAAAGAGGTGATTATTTGTATACTAAGGTAAAATATATTCCAATAAATTGTGAAATAGCTTGTAATAAATTAAAACGAAGTATGCCCTATAAATGGGATTTAAATATTTATCGTGGATGCGAGCATGGATGTAAATACTGCTATGCTATTTATTCTCATAAATATATTAATTCTAATAATTATTTTGAAGAGATTTATGTGAAAACGAATATAGTAGAAAAACTTGAGAAACAACTTAGAAGCAGTAAGTGGAACAGAGAAGTAATTAATATAGGTGGTGTTACAGATAGCTATCAACCAATAGAGGAAGATTATAAAATTATGCCAGAAATATTAAATCTATTAATAAAGTATAAGACACCAGCTATTATTTCCACAAAATCGGATTTAATCTTGAGAGATTATGATTTGATTGACAAATTATCTAGGATTACATACATAAACATAGCATCTACAATCACAACAGTAAATAAAGATATACAAAAACTTATTGAACCAAATGGTGTAGATTCAATGAGAAGGTTTAATATGTTAAAAGAGTTCAGAAAAACTAACGCATCAGTTGGATTGCATATTATGCCAATTATACCGTATATCACAGATGATTTTGAGAATATAAATTCTTTATTTACATATGCAAGAGAATGTAATGTACATTACGTTTTGCCTGGGATATTGTACTTACGAGGGCTAACTAGAGGTGTCTTTTTTGACTTTGTTAAAAAAGAGTTTCCTGAATTATTTAATAAATTATCAATACTATATAGTACAGGCTCAGCTAATAGAGAGTATAAAAATCAATTGTATAAAATGGTCAATGAACTTAGAAACAAACATTATTTATCAAGTAGTTACTCTAAGGTAATGAATGAAAAATTAAAAAAAACACAAGATGTACAGTTATCTTTTTTTGATTAATTTCAGGTATAAAAAATATTTTTAGAGAAATGATTGTGAAATGTTTAAATTAAATCTTATTGACAAATATAAACATTAAATATATAATTAATTCATAAAATAAAAATATGAAAGGATGATGTTGTTCGGTGATACTTGATATCATAAAATCGTTGATATAAGTATTTCTGGAAAAGAGTGAATAAAATCAAATTTAATAAGCAAACAAAGTTAAACTACAGTTTTATTGTTGTGCTTAAAAATATTTGGTTCTATTTTACTCTTATTTAAACTCATCTTTTTGAAGTTAAACCACAGAGTAAACTCTGTGGTTTTTTTATTTTAAAAATAAAAATTTTAAGGAGTGGTATGTTTTGTTAAACAAATTATGTATGTATTTAGAAAGACCAGAGCTTTACAAAAGAAGTGAAATTAATTTTTGGAATGACGAGTACATTTCAAAACAATTATTAAAAGCTCATTTAGATGTTGACTTTGAAGGAGCAAGTAGAAATTTTAACTTTATTGAGGATTCTGTAAATTGGATAGCTACAGTTGCAAGTCCAAAAGATTATCCTAAATTAATTGATTTAGGATGTGGCCCAGGATTATATGCAGAGAGATTTGCGCAAAAAGGATATAAGGTAACCGGAATTGATTTCTCAAAACGTTCTATTAAATATGCACAAAATAGAAATAAAGAAACGAATTTAAATATAAACTATTTATTTCAAAGTTATTTAAGTATGAATTACAATGAAGAATTTGATTTAGCTACTTTAATTTATTGTGATTATGGAGCTTTATCAACTGAAGACAGAAGATTGTTAATGGAGAAAATTTATAAAAGTTTAAAACCTGGAGGAAAATTGATATTAGATGTATTTACAATAAATAAATACAATGATTTTGAAGAGATTAAGAGCTGGGAAATAAATGAAGATGGGGGATTTTGGAGTAGCGAAAGATATATGTGTATACAAGATAATTGTAAATACAGTGATTATAATACACTTGAGCAAACCCTTGTGATGACAGAAAAACATGAAAATGTATTTTATATTTGGAATCACTATTTTTCAAAAGAAAGTTTCTTATTAGAAATTCAAGATATTGGATTTAAGTCTGTTGAGTTTTTTAGTAATGTTAAAGGTGAGGCATATTCTGATGATAGTATGACTATGGGATTAGTTTTACAGAAATAATAAATATTTCTAAATGGATAAATAAAAACTTGAAACCGATAATAATAAAATAATATAAGAAAAGCACATATATTGAAAAATGGGAATTTTTATGTTACTTTTAATACATTATAAATTTACTTATACAAAAGTAAGAGTTAATATTTAGATTGTTATTTCTATATAAAATTTATTTAGATATCTTTTAAAACAATTAATGCTATTAAAAGTAACATATATCTCAAAAGAGCTAAAAAGGATGTGATATTGATGTTAGAGGTTCAAGGAAAGTGTAATAAAGCAAAAATATTTACAGAGAATGTAGATAGTACAACTATAAGTCAGATAATAGAATTATGTAATCAGGAGTTTACAGCTAAGTCTAAGATAAGAATAATGCCAGATTGCCACGCAGGTGCTGGTTGTGTAATAGGTACTGTCATGACAATACAAGATAAAATTGTTCCAAATCTTGTTGGAGTTGACATAGGTTGTGGTGTTTTATGTGCAAATCTAGGTAAAATCGATTTGGATTTAAAAAAAATAGATGATTTCATAAGAGAGAAAATACCTCATGGATTTAATATAAATAAATATAGTAAGGCAAATTACAAAAAAGAAATAGAATCATTATACTGTTTAAAAGATATAGGAAAAGCAACTGAGGAATATAACAGGGCAATTGGGAGTCTTGGAGGAGGAAATCATTTCATTGAGTTAGATGAAGATAATGAAAAAAATAAGTATTTAATAATACACTCAGGTAGTAGGAATCTTGGAAATAGAGTAGCAAAATGCTATCAAAAAAAAGCTTATGATTATTATATCAGAGCCAACAATGAATTTGAAGACGATAGTAAAAGACTTATAGAGGAGTATAAAAAGGAAAATAGAGAAGATGAGATTCAAGATGCATTGATTAGGCTTAAAAAAGAACATAACTTTACTCCTAAAATACCAAAAGATTTATGTTATTTAGAAGGAAGATTAATGGATGATTATCTTCATGATATGGATATTATACAGAGATATGCTGAATTAAACAGAGATACAATGGCTAAAAGAATAATTGAAGAATGCATAGGTCTTAAATTTAATGATTTAGAACATTTTCAAACTATACATAATTATATAGAAATTGAAAATAAGATATTAAGAAAAGGAGCTATAGCAGCATATGAAAATAGAAAATTACTAATTCCTATAAACATGAGAGATGGTGTTATATTGGGAGTAGGCAAAGGCAATTTAGATTGGGTTAATTCTGCCCCTCATGGTGCAGGACGCATACTTTCAAGAGGAGAAGCTAAAAGAAATATAAATATGAAAGATTATGAAGAATCTATGAAAAATATATTTACAACAAGTGTAAATATTAAAACTATTGACGAAGCACCTCAAGCGTACAAACCAATTGATGAGATTGTAGAAAATATAAGAGATACGGTTGACATAATTAATATATTGAAACCTATTTATAATTTTAAATCAAATTAATAATTGTAGGAGTAAATCGATGTTAGGAATATATTTTAGTGGAACAGGTAATTCAAAATACTGTGTAGAAAAATTTTTACAAGAATACGATACAACAGCAGATTCTTATTCTATTGAAGATAGTGAACTTTTAAAATACATCCACAATCATGAGGACATTGTTTTGGGTTATCCTGTACAATATAGTAATGTACCTAAAATATTAAAAGATTTTATAGTCAATAATTCATCCTTGTGGAATGGGAAACATATTTTTATTATTGCCACTATGGCTCTGTTTAGTGGAGATGGTTCTGGTGTTTTATCTAGAATATTTAAAAAATATGGAGCTACTACTGTTGGTGGGCTACACATAAAGATGCCAGATAGTATAGGAGATGAAAAGGTATTAAAACATTCTTTGGATTACAATAGAAATTTAGTAATAAAAGCAGAAAATAAAATAAAGAAAGCTAGTAAAGATTTGAAGTATGGGATACCACCAAAAGATGGGTTAGGTTTTTTGTGTCATATTGTAGGACTATTTGGACAAAGACTATATTTTATTAATAAAATGAATCGATATACAGACAAACTAAAAATAAATGATGATAAATGTATCATATGTGGTAAATGTATTGATTTATGTCCAATGAATAATTTAGTAATTAAAAATGAGATGGTTGTTTCCAATAGTCAGTGTACAATGTGTTATCGGTGTGTAAATAATTGTCCGAAGCAAGCAATCACATTATTAGGTAAAATGGTTGTTGAACAGAGTAATATTGAGAAATACATATAAGAAAATTGAAATTAGGAAGTGAATATAAGGAATGGAATACTACATAGTTGATGCATTTACAAGTAAATTATTTAAAGGAAATCCTGCTGGAGTTTGTGTACTTGACAAGAGGTTGCCTTTGGAATTAATGCAGAAAATAGCAGAAGAAAACAATCTGCCAGAAACTGCATTTATAGTCAAAAATAAGGAAAATTATGAATTACGATGGTTTACTCCTAAAGCAGAAATTGATTTATGTGGGCATGCAACTTTGGCAGCAGCTTATATAATATCAAATTTTATTGATAGTAATATTCAAAAAATAGAGTTTGTTACTCAAAGTGGAAATCTTAAAGTTACACGAAATGGGAATCTATATGAGTTGACATTTCCAAAACTAATGCCTACTGAAATAGAATTATCACCACAACAAATTGATTTGATAGGTTGTATACCAAGTGCTATTTACTCTTCAAGAGATTTAATTTTATTACTAAATAGTGAACAAGAAGTTATAAATTATGTACCTAATTATGCAAATTTGCGTAAATTGACAGATTGGTTAGGTATAATAATTACAGCACAAGGGAGTAATACAGATTTTGTTTCAAGATATTTTTGTCCAGAATTAGATTCAGAGGACCCTGTAACTGGTTCATCTCATTGTAATTTAATTCCATATTGGGCTGAAAGATTGGGAAAAAATAAAATGGTAGCAACACAACTGTCTAATCGAGGTGGTATAATTCAGTGTGAATTATTAGAAGATAATACTGTGAGAATTTCTGGTGAAGCAGTTTTATTTATGCAGGGAACAATAAAAATCGATACTTAGAAATTAATTGATATCAACATTGACAATGATTATTAAAAAAGATAATATTTAATTTATAAAGATAAAAACACAGTCTGGTTGGTAGTCCAGACGCAGCAATTGCTGTCAGTAACCTGCCTCCTTGGTTGTCCGTTCTTTAGAAAGTAACTAAATAGGAGGAACTAGCAATGGACAAAGTTAGTGGAAAATTGACAGTTTTATTTGAAGAGCCATTTTGGATAGGTGTATTTGAAAGACAAGATGGTAAGAAATATGAAGCATGTAGAGTAGTTTTTGGAGCAGAACCTAAAGAGGTAGAAGTATATGAATTTATACTTGAAAGATTTTTCTCATTAGATTTTGGTAGTATTAAGTTAGAAAAGAATATAACCAAAGACAAAGTTGGATACAAAAGAATGCAGAGAAAAGTAAAAAAGGAACAAGAAAAAGAAACTATAGGAACTAAGGCTCAAAATGCCCTTAAGCATCAATATGAAGAAAGAAAGCAGGATAAAAAAATTCTAGCTAAAGATAGGAAAGAAGAAGAAAAAGAAAGACTTTTCAATTTGAAACAAGAAAAGAGAAAAGCCAAACATAAAGGTCATTAATTTTAATTAGATGTTTTTTTATGAATTGCTAGAAAAAGGTGTATGAAATCAAAAGTTTCATACACCTTAATTTATTGGAAAAATAAAGTTTTGTATTTCAATTACTTTAAAATATAAAAATATATTAATAATAATTGTAGGAATATTATAAATGGTATCCCAAACGTAAATTTAATATGCTTAGTTTTATGTCTAAAAGAATACATACCAGTTATAGAACCTATACTGCCTCCAATTACAGCTATAGAAATAAGAGTGGCTTCTTTTATTCTCCATTCATTTTTAATTGCTCTTTTTTTATCTATATACATTGAAAAGAAAGCAATAAAATTAATAACTATAAAATATATCAAAATAAAATTTTTCATAATCTAACCTCCATAAAAATATATTATACATTATAAAGTAAGAGTTCTGTTTTTGAAAGTTAAATTTGCAATTAGTACATATAAGATATTTGGAAAGATTAAATATAACATTAATTGGAAAATTTAAAAAACTTAAACAATTGATAAATAGGGGGTATATTTATAAGACATAAAGTGATAAAATTTACTTAGAAAATAATGTAAATAACAGGAGGATAAGACAAAATGAAATTTATAGTAGAAAAAGAAGTCTTTGATAAATTAGAAAATGTATGTTTTGGGGTAGTAGTAGCAAAAGGGATAGATAATACTAAAGAAATTGAAAGAATAAGTAATCTTTTAGATATAAGTATAGATAGAGTAGAAGATTACTTTAAAGATAAAAAAGTGAAAGAATCAGAAGAAATCATACCATATAGAGAAGCCTTTAGAAGCTTGGGAATGAACCCAAACAAATTTATGAGTTCAATAGAAGCAATGACAACAAGAGTTGCTAAGAATAAGAAACTTCCTCATATAAATCCTATTGTAGATTTAGGAAATTCTATTTCTTTAAAATATTTACTTCCAATGGGTGCGCATGATATGGATTTTAGAAATGATGATGTATATGTTAGATTTTCAAAAGAAGGGGATAAATTTGTTCCATTTGGAGAAACTGATGTTGAGTTAATGGAAGAGGGAGAATTAATCTATTCTGTTGGAGATATGGTAAAGACTAGAAGATGGATATGGAGACAAGGAGAGGAAGGAAAAATAACTAATAGTTCAAAAAATATATTTTTCCCTATAGATGGTTTCACTGATGCTAATTTGGATAAAGTAATGAGTGCAAGAGAAGAATTAGCGAAGTTATTAAAAGAAATCTTTGATTGTGAGATTAAAGTAGGTTTTGTAGATAAAGATAATCCAGAAATGGAAATATAATAAGGTAAATATTTATTAAGGCATCATATTTATATTTGCTTGATGGTATTAAAAAAGAAAGGTCGTAGTAAATTTGAAAAAAACTATAATAAATAATGTAAATCCATTGATTGAAAATAAGTTTATAGGACTTTTTGAAATTGAGTATAAGAATAAATTGAATGAAGATAAGGTTTGGATGGTAGCATCAAGAAAAAGTCATGAAGAACTAAAACGCATTTATTTGAAAAATGAAGAAGATAGTGCAGATGCAGTTGTAATAGTGGGACTTCATAAAAGTAGTGGAAAACTGATTTTGATAAAACAATTTAGAGTACCTATCAATGACTATATATATGAATTACCAGCAGGGCTTGTTGATGAAGGTGAATCTATAGAGACTTCTGTTGAAAGAGAACTTAGAGAAGAAACAGGACTTACTCTTTTAGAAATCAAAAAAGATAAGAGTAAAGATAAAGTATACTTATCTCCTGGAATGAGTGATGAATCTGTTGCATTTATTTATTGTATATGTGATGGAGAGATAACAGATGAATTTTTAGAACCTGATGAAGACATTGAAGCTTTTTTAATCTCGCAAGAAGAAGCCAAAGAGATGCTAGCAAGTAATCATAAAATAGATACAAAAGCATTTTTAATTTTACAGATGTTTGTAAGTTTAGGAACTAAATTATTTGAATAGTTATAGAAAAGAGATTATAGATATGATTAAAGTTTATTTTAGTTATAGAAATTATAATCTCTTTTTTTGTGTATTAAAGTTTAAAAGTTTATATATTTTTGGGCTAAATAATAATTTATCTGTTTTTTATTATTTTAAATTAAAAAAGAGTATCTAATATAGTATATTTTATGAATAAGTATAGTTTAAAAATTCAAAAAAAAGATGGCGAAATATGTCCCAAGGGACATTGAGTAAAATAAATGACTTCAGAGCTCGTATGATAAAAAGTATATACTAAATGAGGGTTAAAACAGATAAAAATGATACACTAATTATCTTTTGATAATAAAAAAACATAGAATTTAATTATTTAATCAAGAAAAAGTATTGAACAAATGATTTGTTTAGTGTACAATAATCATGTAAAAACATAGTAATGGAGGGAGACATTTCATAATGAAAATTAAGGTAGGAATGAACGGATTTGGAAGAATAGGAAGAGCTGTATTAAGAATAGCTCAAGAAGAATTAGGAGATAATATAGAAATTGTAGCCATAAATGCAAGAGCAACAACAGAATCTTTGGCACATTTATTTACATATGATTCATGCTATGGAACTTTTAGAGGTGAAGTAGAAGCAAAAGATGAAGATACTTTAGTAGTAAATTCTAAGGAAATAAAAATATTAAGATATAATGACCCAGAAGAATTACCATGGAAGGAACTTGGAGTTGATATAGTAATAGAATCAACAGGATTGTTTACACAAAGAGAAAAGGCAGAAAAGCATATTAAAGCAGGAGCAAAAAAAGTAATTATAACAGCTCCAGGAAAAAATGAAGATATAACTATAGTTATCGGAGTTAATGAAGAACAATATGATAATGAAAAGCACAATATAATTTCAAATGCATCTTGTACTACAAATTGCCTAGCACCATTTGCTAAAGTATTGGACGAAAAATTTGGTATAGTAAAAGGCTTAATGACTACAGTACATTCATATACTAACGATCAAAGAATATTAGATAAGAGCCATAAAGACTTGAGAAGAGCAAGAGCAGCGGCTGAATCTATAATACCTACCACTACAGGAGCAGCAAAAGCTGTGTCAAGAGTATTACCACAATTAGAAGGAAAATTAAATGGTTTTTCACTTAGAGTGCCAACACCAACAGTTTCACTTGTTGATTTAGTGTGTGAACTTAAAGAAAACGTTACAGTTGAAGAAGTAAACTCTGCATTAAAAGATGCTGCTGAAGGAGAATTAAAAGGAGTTCTAGGATATTGTGACAAACCACTTGTTTCTATAGACTTTAGAGGAGATTCTAGATCATCTATTATAGATGCTCTATCCACAATGGCTATAGAAGACAATATGGTTAAAGTAGTGTCATGGTACGATAATGAATGGGGATATTCATCAAGAACAGTTGATTTAGTAAAATATATAGCTGAAAAATTACAATAATACATAACTTTTTTAAAAAAAATTTAAAAAAAATTCCATAAAATTATCAAAAAAGATTATGAAAAATATTGAAGGAAAAATTTTTTCATAATCTTTTTTGTTTACTATAAAAGATACAAGTTACAACTTATAGGTGGATATTAGGTCGTTAGAGTAACATGTGTATAATTAGTAAGGAATCATACTTTTTCTAAAATGAAGGATAAGATGTCGAAAGCTTGCATAAATCTGAAAAATTTTTATTATTAAAATACTGATTTTCATTTTAATTATGATAAAAAAATGACAAATAAAGTTGCAAACAGTAATATTTATAAGTATAATTAAAAAAGAGAAAAGGTTTTGTTAAACTTTACAACAAAAGAAAAAGAAGGGATGATTCAAAATGGAGAAGTTAACAGACAGGAGACAGGTTAAGGCAGTAAGCATGGAAACTTTTGTTTTCTTAATATTACTAGTAGTTGGTTTTGGATATGTTGGTAGTATTATGGGAGCTGGAATGATGTTCAAAGTAATAATGAGTACAGCACATGCTTTACTATTAGAGACAGTTTTCTTAATTATGGCTATGGCAGTTCTTGCAGGCGCATTAAGCGCACTACTTTCAGAGTTTGGAGTAATAGCATTAATTAATAAAATTTTCGCTATATTTATGAAGCCTTTGTATGGATTGCCTGGTGCTAGTATAGCAGGAGCTATAACAACTTATTTATCAGATAATCCAGCTATTATACCTTTTGCTAAAGATAAAACATTCACACAGTACTTTAAAAAATATCAAGTTCCAGCATTATGTAACTTAGGAACAGCTTTTGGTATGGGACTTATCTTAACAACATTTATGATTTCACAAGGTACAGAATATGTACTTCCAGCATTAATTGGTAATTTAGGTGCTGTTATAGGTAGTATAGTAAGTGTTAGAATAATGTTGACATTTACTAAGAAATTTTATAAATACAATCCAGAGGAAGATAAAGCAACAGGGTCACTAGAGAAAAAAGCTGAATTTAGAGAAGTCAGAGAAGGAAATGTGTTCCAAAGAGCTTTAGATGCAATTCTTGAGGGTGGTAAAATGGGAGTAGATATGGGAATGGCTATAATCCCAGGTGTCCTAGTAGTATGTACATTAGTCATGCTATTAACTTTTGGACCATCTACAGACCCTGTTACAGGTCAAGAGGTTTATACAGGAGCTGCATATGAAGGAATAAGATTACTTCCAGTTATTGGAGATAAACTTGGATTTATATTAGAACCATTGTTTGGATTTACATCACCAGAAGCAATAGCTTTCCCTATAACTTCACTGGGAGCTGTTGGAGCAGCAATGTCTTTAGTTCCAGAATTTATAAAATCAGGAGCTATAACTCCTAATGATATAGCAGTGTTTACAGCTATGGGTATGTGTTGGAGTGGATATTTAAGTACACATATTGGTATGATGGATGCATTAAATGCTAGACAATTAGCAGGTAAAGCTATTCTTTCTCATACAATAGGTGGTTTATGTGCAGGAGCAGCAGCCCACTTCATATTTATGCTCGTAGGATAAGTATAGTTAATAAAATATAGTATATAAGAAATGGTTGTTAGTGTACAAGAAGAATTTGTACGCTAACAACCATTTTTTGATGAATGAAGATAATATATAAATATTAAGTAGATATTAGAGTTACGTTATATTTATGTAAAAAGTAACAAAAATCTGTAGAAATTTATGACAAAATTTAGTACACTAACTATATGTTCTTATTTAAAACTTAAGGTTAGGATTGGGAATTACCTAGTAGAGTAAGCTTGATTAATAAAATAATCATAAAATAAAAATATTAGTCATAAAGATTATAGAATAACTTACTTAAAATAAAGCCATAGAACTTACAAAAATTAAAAAAAGCATATAAGTATGGAGGGATACAATGGATGAATTATTTCATATAGGAATTGATGTAGGTTCTACAACGGTGAAGGTTGTGGTACTTAATAATAGTAATAATATAGTTCATAAAGAATATAGAAGACATTATTCTGATGTGAAAAAATCAGTTAAAGAAGTACTAAATGGTATATATGAAAAATTGGGAAATATAAATACTAAAATTGTAATAACTGGTTCAGGTGGAATTGGAATATCTAAAAAACTAGAAGTGAAATTTGTTCAGGAAGTTATATCTAGTACAAAAGCAATAGAATATTTCCATCCTGAAACTGATGTTGTCATAGAACTTGGAGGTGAAGATGCAAAAATAACATATCTGAGTGGAGGAATAGACCAAAGAATGAATGGGATATGTGCAGGTGGTACAGGAGCATTTATAGACCAGATGGCGTCACTTTTAAAGACCGATGCTAGTGGATTAAATGAGCTAGCAAAAGAGTACAATGTTATATATCCAATAGCTTCAAGATGTGGTGTTTTTGCTAAAACAGATATTCAACCTCTCATAAATGATGGAGCTAAGCAGACTGATATCGCCATGAGTATCTTTAATGCTGTTGTCGTACAAACTGTAAGTGTTCTTTCTTGTGGAAGAAAAATAGAAGGGAATGTAGCATTTTTAGGCGGTCCATTGTACTTTTTATCTGAGCTTAGAGAAGCATTTAAAAGAGTATTAGATTTAAAAGATGAAAATATAATTTTTCCAGAAGATGCACAACTTTATATCGCTATTGGAGCGGGATTATTATCAGTAGATGAAGATAGTATAAATTTAGAGTTTCTAATAGAAAAGCTAGATAGTATAGAGAATATCGAAGATGGAGAAGTAAATTTATTAGAACCATTATTTAGAGATAAAAACGAATATGAAGAGTTTTCAAGAAGACATGAAAAAGAAAAAATAAACTATGTAGATATAAATTCAATCAAAGGTAATTGTTATTTAGGAATTGATGCAGGTTCCACTACTACTAAAGCAGCTCTTATTGATGAAGAAGGAAGACTTGTATATTCTTATTATAATAGTAATGAAGGAAATCCATTAAAAACTACTATTAAAGTTATAAACGAAATATATGATATATTGCCAAAGGACGTTAAAATACTGAGCTCAACTGTAACTGGATATGGAGAAGGTCTTATTAAAAAAGCATTAAAAATTGATAATGGAGAAATAGAAACTATAGCACATTATAAAGCTGCTAAATTTTTCAATAAAGATGTAGATTTTATACTTGATATTGGTGGCCAAGACATGAAGTGCCTAAAAATAAAAGATGGAGTAATTGACAATATAATATTAAATGAAGCTTGTTCTTCAGGTTGTGGCTCATTTTTAGAAACATTTGCAACTTCTCTATCTATGACAATAGAAGAATTTGCACATGAAGGGATTTATTCTCAAAGTCCTGTAGACTTAGGTTCAAGATGTACTGTGTTTATGAATTCTAGAGTAAAACAGTCTCAAAAAGAAGGAGCAAGTATTGGAGATATATCAGCAGGGTTATCTTATTCTGTAATAAAAAATGCTTTGTTTAAAGTAATAAAAATTAGAGATTTAAATGAAATTGGTAGCAATATTGTTGTACAAGGTGGAACATTTTATAATGATTTGGTGCTTAGAAGCTTTGAAAAATTAATTGAAAAAAATGTAATTAGACCTAATATTTCAGGCATTATGGGTGCTTTTGGTTCAGCACTTATAGCAAAAGAAAAGTATGAAAGTGGCTATCAAACATCTTTATTATCTAAGGAAGAATTGAATAATATAAAGCTAGAATCGAGTGTAACTAGATGTAAAGGATGCTCAAATCATTGTCTTCTTACTATAAATAAATTTTCTGATAATGAAATTTTTATTTCAGGAAATAGATGTGAAAAAGGTGAAGCTATCTATGGCGATAAAAAAATAGGACTAGAAAAGAAAAAACCAATAAATTTATTTAAGTACAAATATGATAGGATTTTTAGATATAAACCACTAGAAAAAGAAGAAGCAAAAAATGGAGAGATTGGGATACCAAGAGTATTAAATATGTATGAAGATTATCCTTTTTGGTTTACTTTTTTCAATAATATGGGATTTAGAGTTGTACTTTCAGATAGGTCATCAAAACGATTATATGAAACTGGTATAACTAGTATTGCTTCTGAAACAGTTTGCTATCCAGGAAAATTAGTTCATGGACATATAGAAAACTTAATTGCAAAGGGCATAAAAAATATATTTTATCCAAGCGTAACGAATGAAAATAAAGAGGATTCAAGTGCTGATAATTATTATAATTGTCCTGTTGTAATATCATATTCTGAAGTAATAAAAAATAATGTGGAAAATATAAGAAATAAGAACATAAACTATATAAATCCATTTATAAGTCTAAATGACAAAGAAAAATTGAAAAAAAGACTTTATGAAGAATTATCAAAAAGTTTTTCAGATATAAATATAACTAAAGAAGAAATTAATAATGCAGTTGATAAAGCCACTGATGAACAAAATTCCTTTAAAATGGAAATACAGGCTGCAGGAGAAAGAGCACTTAAAGAAATAAAAGAAAGAGATATGAAGGGGATTGTGTTATGTGGGAGACCATATCATATAGACCCAGAAATAAATCATGGTATGCCAGAACTTATAAACTCATTAGATATGGCAGTACTTACTGAAGATTCAATATGCCACCTAGCAAATATACAAAGACCTCTTAGAGTTGTAGACCAATGGGTATATCATTCAAGATTGTATAAAGCAGCAAGCTTTGTGAGAGATAAAAATTATTTAGAATTGGTTCAACTTAATTCATTTGGATGTGGATTGGATGCAGTAACCACAGACCAAGTTCAGGAAATACTTAATGAAAAATCAAAGATATATACTATCATAAAGATTGATGAAGGCAACAATTTAGGTGCTGCTAAAATAAGAATGAGGTCTTTAAAAGCAGCCATGTTTGAAAGAGAAAGCAAAAATATAGATGTTAAAAATATAAAGATAAATAGGATACAATATGCTAAAAATAATCAAATAACGAACAAACATACTATATTAGCTCCACAAATGTCTCCAATACATTTTCAATTTCTTGAAAAGGCTATGAATTTAAGTGGTTATAATATAGAGGTTTTAAAAGATACAGATAGCAATGTAATTGAAGAGGGACTAAGATATGTAAATAATGATGCATGTTATCCAGCTATAATAGTCGTGGGTCAATTAATAACAGCATTAAAATCTGGTAAATATGATTTAAATAATACCTCTGTTACTATAACTCAGACTGGTGGAGGTTGTAGAGCTACAAATTATATTGGATTCTTGAGAAAAGCTATGTATGATGCTGGATTTAAAGATGTTCCTGTAATAGCACTTAGTGTAAATGGAATAGAAGATAGCGGAATAATGGATAATATCTCACTAAAATTAATCAATAGACTTTTTATGGCAGTTGTATATGGAGATTTATTGATGAAGGTACTTTATAGGGTGAGACCATATGAAAAGGTAACTGGAAGTGCAAATACTCTATATGAGAAATGGGTTGATATATGTAAAACTTCTCTTGTCAAAGCAAAGATTTCTGTATTTACTAAAAATATAAAAGATATAGTAAAGGAATTTGATAACTTAGAGATACTTGATGTAAAAAAACCAAAAGTAGGTTTAGTAGGAGAAATTTTAGTGAAATTCCATCCAATCGCAAATAATAATTTAGTAGATATATTGGAGCGAGAAGGTGCCGAAGCAGTTGTTCCAGACCTTACAAATTTCTTCTTAAGTTGTGCATTCAATACTATTTATAAACATACTCATTTAGAGGGAAGTAGAAAGAGTAGAATTATAGGAGAAGCATTTATATACATAACTGGAATATACCAAAGGGTGTATAAGAAGGCACTTGATAAGAGCAAAAGATTTTATGCACCAGGGAACATAAAGACTGTTGCTAAAAATACAGAACCAGTAGTGTCATTAGGTAATCAAACTGGAGAAGGTTGGCTTTTAACTGGAGAGATGGTTGAGCTTTTAAATGAAGGTGTAGAAAATATTATTTGTATGCAACCTTTTGGATGTTTGCCTAATCATATAATTGGTAAAGGTTCTATAAAAGAATTAAAAAGATTGTATAAAAATGCAAATATAATACCTATTGATTATGACCCTTCTGCAAGTGAGGTAAATCAGCTTAACAGGATAAAACTTATGCTTTCTAAAGCTTTCAAAAATATATAAAATTGATGTTTTGATATATTAAAAGTTAATAAATTAAAAAAATATTATATATTAAGCAATTATAAAAGAAGAGTTATCCTATTTTTTAGGGTAACTCTTTATTAGTTAAAAAATTATATGTATACTAGAGTAAAGGGGGAAAGTTATATGAATCTAGTATATGATGTTTATCAATCTAAAATAGGAAATTTGTACATATTAAGTGAAGATGGTTTTATAGTCAGCATAGATATAGGAGATGAAAAGTTTAATAAATTAAAAGATGAATATATCAAAAAAGGAATTGACATAAAAAGAAGCAAGGAAGATTTAAAAGAAGCTATAAATCAGATAGATGATTATTTTAAGGGAAAAAGAAAGGCATTTGATTTAGATATTCGTATTGAAGGGACTGAGTTTCAAAAATCAGTTTATAGGGAAATGTTAAAAATACCATATGGAGAGACCTTGTATTATTCAGATATAGCACAAAATATAAATAATCCAAAATCGGTGAGAGCAATAGGACAAGCAAGTAAAAGTAATAAAATTCCAATAATAATACCTTGCCATAGAGTGGTTGGTAAAAATAATATTGGTGGATATATGGGAAATCATTCTGATTTGAAAGAGATACTATTAAACTTAGAAAAAAGTATATAATCTAGAAAAAAGTGTTTTTGTTGTTAAAATTTGATATAATAATGGTAAAAAGAAGTGTTTTTTACAAAAATATCAAAAAAATATTTTAATTTATAAATACGAGGGGGAATTTTAATGTGTAATAAAGTTATAGCATCAAAATATCATGAAAAAGGTTTTAATTGTGCAGAATCAGTTATAAAAGCATATAATGAGGAATTTAATACAGATATACCAGTTTGTTTAGGAAGTGGACTAGGTTCAGGTTGTGGAGTTGCTAGTTTATGTGGTGCAGTAAATGCCTCAAATATAATAATTGGATATGTAAAAGGCAGAAATCATGAAGATGAAAGTACTAAAGCTAAAGTGTATGCTAAAGATTTGACTACAACAGTAAGAAAAGAGTATGGCTCAGAACTATGTATAGACTTAAAAAAAGATTTAGTTGCATGTAGAGAGATAATGGATTTTGCATATGATAGTCTAAAGGAAACTTTAAAAAAAGAATTATAAAAAAATAAGCTATCAAGTATAAATTATTTGATAGCTTATTTTTTTAGCCTATAATCAATAAGTTTATAATATTTTATGATTACTGTTTGTAAATAAATAGTAAGTGATTTTAGCAGAATTTTAGAATTTTTTTTAATATAGACATTTATTTATATCCATTCTTGGATATATTATACTTTGTTTAAATAGATGTTTGTTATGAGGGAGATGAGAAGATTGGAAGATATAAATTTACTTATTAACAAATTATATTCAAAAAATCAGAATGAAGCATATAAAACTTTTTTGTTTTTAGAAAATGAAAGTATGAAATCAAATATTACATATTGTTTTTTTGATTCATTTTTAGAGATGCTCAATAATGAAAGCTCATATATTAGGGCAAGAGGACTTCTATTAATAGCAGCAAATGCTCAATGGGATACCGAAAATAAAATTGAAATAAATATAGACTATATTTTAAGTCACATTGCAGATAAGAAACCCTCTGTTTCAAGAATGTTTATTAAATCATTACCTAAGATTACAAAGCATAAAAAAAATCTTATCCATCGTATACAAATGGAGTTAAGTAATGCAAACATAAGTATTTATAATAACAATATGAAACCATTAGTGGAAAAAGATATAAGTGAAGTTTTATCTAAGCTTGAAGATTGATGGAAGTAAAAGACTATTAATATAATGATAAAGTTCTATACATCAAAATAGAATATTTTCAGTTTGATGGCAGTTTTGAAACAATAAATCAAAGCTGCCATTTTTGTTTGAAAAATTATTTAAAAAAAGATAAGATTATTAGTTTTTTAACTAAATAATGTACATATAAGGTCTTATGTAATATGTTATAAGATATTTGATAAATTAAATGTTTTCTTTGACAATACATATATAGTGATGATAATATCTAAATGAATAAAAACAAAGGAAATAAATATATAATATGAAATTATAAAACTATGCTATAATTACAAGGAAGGATGTAATAAACTGTAGAAATTGCAAGTAAGTAATATAAATTTTTAAAGAATTAAATTTAAATAAATTACATAATGTATTAAATAAACGATGATACTAGAATGACACTATTTTTATAGGAAATTATTAAAGTACATAAGTAATGAAATAATACGCTAAATTATATAATAGATTGAGTTTTACTAAATAAAAAAGAACTACAATCCCTATGTTATTATACAAAAGCAAAGGTGGGAATTAAAATGAAAGCAATTGATGATGCTATAACATCAGAGTATTTAAGCTATGGTATCAATGAAGATATTAATATCTATGAAGGTCGGTTTTGCATATATTTAGATAAAAAATATAGATGTAATGGAAAAATTTATTATAAAATGACACCTCCAATATCTATAAACTTTAAGGCAGATATAGGTTGTATTGAAGAAATAGATAATGATGATGATAATTTAGCTTTAGATTATGATAATGCTATTCTTGAAGTTCATGGTTATAAAATCATTTCCATAACAATAAACACTTTAAGCGATGTTACTATAGAAGGATATATCAATGATGACTGTATAAAATCCAAAAACTCTTATGTTGAACATGTAGATTTTAATATAATAAACTTAGATAAAATACCAGGCAAACTCATTAAATATAATGATAAAGTATATGCAGGTAGAATCGAATTTGATATAAATGATTATGTTGTGACTATAGATAAAAGATATGATTATAGAAAAGAACTTAAGTCAGATTTAAGGTCTAAGTCTGGAGCAATAATAACTCATATAGGTAGAGTTAGAAGAAAAGATGGTAGAATTTTTAGAACAAATAATACAATAAATCTTTTAGATAGAATATCAACAGCTTTGAGTTTTATGTGTGGAAGGTATGTTGGATTTTGTTTGGCCAAAGGATATAGAAGTGGAAATGAAGTCTATAGAATATGGAATGAAAATCAGATATCTCCATTTAGATATGTACCAACATGGTCAGATACACTTTCAAACTATCATAATATGGAGAAATATATAAGTCTTATGTGCAAAAAATTAGAAGATTTTTATTATGGTTCTGCAATAAAAAGTGTTACTGACTGGTATATAGAATCTCTTGGAAGTGTTACTATGGAAAATAACATAATATCTGTACAAATTGCACTTGAAACTCTATCATATGTAATTTTAGTAGAGCAAAATAAAATACTTACAGATGAAGCTTTTGATTGTAACTTAGCATCTAAAAATATAAGACTATTACTTGATACATGCAAAATACCATATGGAAAACATGAATTAAATATATTTGACAATACAATAAAAAACAAGTTTGATGATGGGGTAGATTTAGTGATTTATTTAAGGAATAGTATAGTTCATCCAAGCAGGAGAACTCATAGAGCTGTGTTAGAAGTTGAAGATATTTGGAATATAATCTCAATAGGAACAAGATATATTGAGCTTGTTTTACTCTTTATTTTGGGGTATAGAGGTGAGTATTCCAATAGATTAGTAGAACGATGTTATGGTGAAGTAGAAGTTGTTCCTTGGAATTAAATTTTTATATTTATTTTAAAATATATATTGACAGATATTGCCTTATGCTATAAAATCAATATCATAATAACAATTCAAAACAACATTAAATGCTAAGAAAAGAAATAGTAGAAGTAGTTAATCTTAAACAGAGAGTTTCCGATTGGTGAGAGGAGCAATAGATTTTACTTTGAACACATCTTTGAGCAGAACTCTGAAAGAGTAAAGATACTTCATTAGGAGCTTTCCGGAATCCTTGCACCCGTTATAGTGCTAGAGTATAATTATTTTATTGTACTTAAAGAGGTTAGTGTCGTGAGGCATTAATGAACAGAGGTGGAACCACGAGAGTCAACTCCCGTCCTCTAGCAGAAGCTAGAGACGGGAGTTTTTTTAATATAATTTTTTAAGCGCGCAGAGAATTATATTGCAACAGATATACTTTTTAAAAAATAATCAAAATATTTAAAAATTTAAAAGACGAGGGAGAATATTATGAAAAATATATTAAAAAAATTAGGAATATTTACAATTATGTTAGGCTTAGTAAGTGGAATGGCAGGTTGTTCAAAATCAAATGATGAAAAGGGAAAAGATGCTTCAAAAGAAGCAAAAAAAGAAGTAATTGTAGGGTTTGATAATACATTTGTTCCAATGGGATTTTTAGATGAAAAAGGAGATACTGTAGGATTTGATGTAGAGTTAGCTAAAGAGACATTTAAGAGACTTGGAATGGAAGTTAAGTTCCAACCAATAGATTGGTCAATGAAAGAAACTGAGTTAAATGACTCAAAGACTGTAGATGTATTATGGAATGGGTACTCTATAACAGATGAAAGAAAGAAAATAGTATCATATACAGAACCATATTTACAAAATAAACAGATAATAGTTACTTTAAGTGATTCAAAAGTAAATTCAAAAGCAGATTTAAAAGATAAAGAAGTTGGAACACAACAAGGTTCAACAGCACTTGATGCAGTGGAAAAGGATAAAGATTTCATGAATAGCTTAAAAGGTGGAGCACCAGTTCTTTATGATACTTATGATAAAGCACTTAGAGATTTAGAAATAGGTAGAACTAGTGCAGTTGTTGGTGATGAAGTTTTAATTAGATACTATATGGGTCAAAAAGGTGAAGATAAATACAAAGTGTTAAAAGAAGATTTTGGATTAGAAGATTATGTTGTAGCAACTTCTAAAGAAAATCCAGAACTTTGTAAGAAAATAAATGAAACATTAAAAGAAATGAAAAAAGATGGAGCTTTTGACAAAATTTATGATAAGTGGTTTAAGTAAAAGATAGATTAGCTGTTAAGAAGGGGGCACTATAGGCATGTTACAAGGTTTAGAGATAGTTATAGCAATGTTTTGTATAACATTGATAGTATCAATTCCATTGGGGATTGCAGTTGCATTTTTAAGATTATCAAAAAATAAATTAATAAGTGGTATTACACAATGTTATATATTAATAATGAGAGGGACGCCTTTACTTTTACAGATGATAGTCATATTTTATGGCTTACCTCTTTTAGGAATTGTATTTGACAGATTTACAGCTGGAATAGTAGCTTTCTTCTTAAATTATGCAGCATATTTTGCAGAAATATTTAGAGGTGGAATACAGTCAATCGATAGAGGACAATATGAAGCTTCAAAAGTACTAGGATTTGATAAATTTACAATGTATAAGAGAATAATCTTTCCACAGGTTTTTAAAAGAATACTAGCACCTATTTCAAATGAAGTAATCACATTAGTAAAAGATACATCTTTAGTATATATATTAGGATTAAATGATATTTTAAGAATATCTCAAATAGCAATGAACAGAGAAGCGAGCTTATTACCACTATTTGAGGCAGGGGCAATATATCTTATATTTGTAGCTATACTTACTAAGGGATTTGAATTACTTGAAAAAAAATATTCTTATTATAGATAAAGTTACAATATTATAGGAGGAGGTTTTTTACATGCTGAAAATTAAAAACTTAAATAAATCATTTAAAAAAAATAAGGTACTTAAAGATATTTCTTTTGAGTTAGAAGAAGGTCAAATTGGAGTTTTACTTGGAAAATCTGGTGCAGGAAAGACTACAATATTGAGATGTATAAATGGTCTTGAAGAATTTGATAGTGGAGAGATTATAATAGATAATGAGATAATAAAAAATAAGAAAGATATGACAAAGATACGAGGAAAAATAGGTATGGTTTTCCAAAATTTTAACTTATTTCCTCATATGACAGTTCTTGAAAACATAATTGAGTCTCCAGTTAATGTATTTAAAGTTCCTAGAAAAGAAGCTGAAGAGAGAGCTAGAGAACTTTTAAGATTAGTTGATTTAGAGGATAAATTAAATTCATATCCATTTGAATTATCAGGAGGACAGCAACAGAGAGTTGCAATAGCTAGGTCATGTGCACTAATGCCAAAGGTTCTTTGTTTTGATGAACCTACTTCTGCACTTGATATTGATACTATTCAAAGAGTAGTCAATATAATGAACAGACTTAAAGATAAAGGGATGACTATACTAATAATTACGCATGATGTTGTTTTCTCAAATAATGTTGCAGATAAGATTATAAGTATAAAAGACGGTATAGTAGAGAATGTTCAAATCAAAGAAAAAATTGTTTAATATTTTATAAATGGAAGTTATAGGAACATTTATAATATAAATAGGGGCTAAGTAAAACAAATACACTATGCCCTTTTTTTATTTAAAAATTTAATCTAATATTGAGTGATTAATTAGGTTTAATATATTATAAAAGAATAATTTAAATATTTAATATAAATTAATGATTGTTTTAAAATAGAATAATTTTTTATATTGAAAGCTTAGGATGATTGTGATATAAATTGGTTATAATATGCAAATTATGGGTATAAAAATAAAAAATTAGAAAGGATTTTAATATGATGATTAAATTATATGGATATACAAAGTGTTCTACTGTTAGAAAAGCAAAAAATTGGCTTAAAGAAAATGATTTAGAATTTGAAGATATAGACATGGTTCAGAATCCTCCAAGTAAAGATGAATTAGAAGCAATCTACAAGACTAGTGGATATGATATAAAGAAATTTTTTAATACAAGTGGTATGAAATATAGGGAATTGGGTCTTAAAGATATTGTAAAGAGTGAATCTGATGATAAACTTTTAGAAATATTAGTAAGTGATGGAATGCTTATTAAAAGACCGTTGCTTTTTGATGGTGAAAATGTACTGTTGGGTTTCAAAGAAGATGTTTGGAAAAGTACTTTATTAAAAGAAGATTAGAAGTATGTAGGTGTATTGATTAAAATAATTGATACACCTATAAATTTATACATCAACTCTGATTTTTATATATAAATTAGCAAATATATCTATCTAATTATTAGATTCTATAGAATAGAAGAACTATATGAGATTATATATAAATATATTATCAATCTAAGTTCTGATTTTAATTTATTGATTCCTGCAATTTTATATGGGATTTTAAAAGACTACATTTAGAATCTAAGTATTACAACAAGATTTATTCTTTTAAGTATATCTACTAATATTAAAATATTATTCTTAACAGATTTAAACCCCAAAAACTTCATATCAATAAACATATTATTTCTTATACAAAGAATATCATTTATTTTACTTAAAATAGTATAATATACAACGAATTATTACAAAATCACTTATTATTAACCATGAACATGTGTTTTGTGCTATTATATTTATATAAGGGAATTGTCATAAAAAATATCTTATTTATGCAAAAAATAAAATTAACTTTTGTCTTATGTAAGTATATTTTATAAACTGCATCTATACTTATAGTTTTACAAATAATAATAGTATTTAAAAACTTGACAACAAAAAAAGAAAACTTTCAAAAGAATTAAATCTAAAAAGAATAGGAGATAAGTATGAGTATTGAAGATTTATATGGTTTTGAATGTGTTCCTGTGAACAATGATATTGATATTGATGATTTATTTGAAAAAATGAGAGAAGATGGAAAAGAAAATGGATATACACCGATTATAATTATTGATGAAAAAGTAGGGTTATTAAGAGAAAATATAGATATGATTAATAAAGAGTATGGTTCTCTTGAAAACTATGGAAAATATTGTTTAGAGAAATGTAATGAGATTGATGTAAATGAATTCTTCAATTCTAGAAAGTGTGAGATTCCAGAATTGCTAACAGAGTTAACGGGTTCTGAGGACACTTTTTATGATTATAAAAATTTTAGTCCAATTACAAACATAGATATATTTCAAGAAAATAACAAAGTTTACATAGCCAAAGTTCCAACAATTAAACCATATGAAGTATTTGCATATATACCAATTGGTGGATTTAATGATTGTCCTAGTGATGAAGAACATATAGCTGTTGCAAAATATTGGTACGAAAAATATGGAGCATTCCCAATTGCAATTGGAAGTGATACAGTTCAATATTCTGCAAAAAATCCAATTGAAGATAATAAAAAATTTGATGACTTGTGTATTGAATTAGTCCTCTACTGTGAAGACATTATTGTACAAGGATATGAAACATTAAAAGTTCTTAAAGAAGTACTACAGCGTTCTACAATATGGCTTTTTTGGTGGGATTAAGACAAATATATGTAAGCTATAAGTATTAAATTAAAAGTTTTAGAAAATTCATATGATAGTATCTTTTTTGTGATTTACAATTATAACTGATGGAAAAATAATTATCTTAAAACAAATTTGTGCATTCAGCCATGAGGATAGCTATTTCCACTTCATGGCTTTTAAACATATTACTATATTACACTATTTCATTTTTAGTATACAGTGTATTACAGTAATATGTTTAAATTATACAGATTTAAAAATTCTTTGATATTGTAATTAACGTGTTTAAATATAATTCTATTTTATAAAATAAATACTTTATATGTTATAATCATTAAGAATGTAAAAAATAATATAATATTTTATTGTTCATGTTTTTCTAGATATGGAGGTTGTTTTATGAATGAAGAAGAAAAATTAGAAAAATTAAAGGAAATACTACTTGAATTAGGAAGTGTTGTAGTTGCTTATTCTGGTGGAGTAGATAGTAACTTTTTACTTAAGGTAGCAAAAGATACATTAGGGGAAAATGTTATAGCTGTAACTATACATTCAATGATGCATTCAAGTAGAGAGATTGAAGAAGCTAAACAATATACTAAAAATTTTGGTGTTAAACATATCATCTTAAATATAGAAAACTTTGATTTAAAGGAGTTTAAAGAAAATGGTGCTGATAGATGTTACCATTGCAAAAAATATATATTTTCTAAAATAAAAGAGGTAGCAAAAGAACATAATATAAAGTACATAGTAGATGGAACAAATATAGATGATTTAGGAGATTATAGACCTGGGCTTAAAGCATTGAGTGAGTTAGAAGTAATTAGTCCACTAAAAGAAAGTAGTTTGAAAAAAGCTGAAATTAGATTACTTTCAAAAAAATTAGGATTAAATACTTTTAATAAACCATCATTTGCATGTCTTGCAAGTAGAATTCCTTATGGAGTTCAAATAACAGATGAAAAACTAAGAATAATAGAAAAGAGTGAAGACTATTTATCTGATTTAGGTTTTTCTCAATTTAGAGTGAGAATGCATGGAGATATAGCTAGAATAGAGGTTGGCCAGGAAGAATTAGGTAAATTTTTTGAAAATAACAATTTTAATAAAGTTGATACTAAATTAAAAATATTTGGCTTTAAATATGTTACACTAGATATGTCAGGGTATAAAATGGGAAGTATGAATTTAAATATGTAGATTGTTTAAAAAATAAATAAGTTTTGTAATTAACATAGGAAACAGGAGGTTTTATGAAAAATTATACATTAATATCGCCATGTTTTTTTGGGATGGAAAAAATGCTGGCTAGAGAAATTACTAATTTAGGATATGAAATAATAAAAACAGAAGATGGAAGAATAACATATAAAACTGATGAGTTTGGAATAGCAAAATCAAATATGTGGCTAAGATGTGCTGAAAGAGTACATCTTAAAATTGCTGAATTTGAGGCAAAAAGTTTTGATGAATTATTTGAAAATACAAAAAGAATAAATTGGTCTCGATATATACCTTATGGAGCTCAATTTCCTATATCAAAGGCTTCTTCCATAAAATCAAAATTATACAGTACACCAGATGTACAAGCTATAGTAAAAAAAGCTATCGTAGAAAGCTTAAAGAAAAGTTACTTGGAAGAAGGTTTGCTTAAAGAAGATAAAGAGAAATATCCTATCTTTGTATTTATACATAAAGATAAGGTAACTATTTCTATAGATACAACTGGAGATGCTTTGCATAAGAGAGGATATAGAGAAAAAGCAAATAAAGCACCAATAAGAGAGACTTTAGCTTCTGGGCTTATTTATTTAACACCATGGAAAGCAGGTAGAATTCTAGTGGACCCTATGTGTGGTTCTGGTACTATATTGATTGAAGCCGCTATGATAGGTATAAATATGGCACCTGGTTTAAATAGAGAATTTATATCAGAAAAATGGAGAACTCTTGATAAAAAAATATGGTGGGATATAAGAAAAGATGCTTTTAATAAGATAGATAATGAAACTAAATTTAAGATTTATGGATATGATATAGATGCAGAATGTATAGATATAGCTAGAGAAAATGCTGAAATAGCAGGTGTAGATGAATATATAGAATTTAATATAGGAGATGCAACTCAATTTAAAAGTGAAGATGAGTTTGGATTTATAATTACTAATCCTCCTTATGGAGAAAGATTAGAAGATAAAGATAGTGTTAAACAATTGTATAAAGAGCTTGGTTATGCATTCAGAAGATTAAAAAATTGGTCGTATTATTTAATAACATCTTATGAAGATTTTGAATATGAATTTGGACAAAAGGCAGATAAAAAAAGAAAATTGTATAATGGTATGTTAAAAACTAACTTTTTCCAATATCCAGGTCCTAAGCCTCCTAGAAACAATAAATAGCTTTCATATTATTTATGGATAAAAAGTATAAAGTTTTATTAAAAAAAATATAAAGTTTTATTAAAATAAGTAAAACATTATAACGACTTGAAACGTCTAATTATTGTGAGGAGATTTTTGTGAGCAAAATTCAAGATTGATAGGATTAGGAGGAGTTAAATGAAAGTATTAAAACTTATTACTGTAGTAGCCCTAATGATGCTATTTGTTACTGGATGTAATATTAAAACTGAATCTCCAGAACAATTAGCAAAGATACCTGATTATGATGATACAAAAAAAGTACTGTATGATGGTATTGACCAGTTACTAAAACCAGATTCATCTATGATATTACCTTCTAATGCAAAAGAAGTAGGAAAAATAAATAAAGTGGATTTAAATGGTGATGGAGTTGATGAATTAGTAGTATTTGAACAAAAAGAAGATTTAAGTAATAATGTAACTCAGGTAGGGTTTGTAACTTTAAGTTATAATGGAGAAAAATATGTACTTGGTGACCATTTTTTAGAAAATGGTGAGTCAATAGAGTATGCTAATTTTTATGATTTGGATTCAGATGGATATAAAGAAGTGGTTTTACTGATTAAATCCAAAGATAAAACTAATATGCATATATATAAAGTAAAAGATAATGAAATAACAAAGGTGTATGATTTAGATGCGTCATGGCTTCCAAACAAAGACGATTTTAATGACATGAAAGTGAAAATTGGATATATAGATGGAGATGACAAATTGGAAATATTGATGCTTCATTTGAATAATAAAACTAATGAAATGTTTGCAAGTGTCGCAAATTTTGATGGGAATATGAAAATCAAGGATTATGTTAAGTTTGAAAATGTGAAGAATTTGAGTGAACTATATATAACTTTAGGTAATGTTGCTTCATCTATTGGAAATTCGTCTGCAGCTATAAAAGGAGCTGTGCTTGATATTCCTATATTAAAGGATAATAATTATATTACACAGATACTTTATATGAAAGATGGAAAAATTAAAAAAGCTTTTAGTGATTATGATAAAACTATTACTAAATCTTATTACATACCTGTAGATGATATTGATAAAGATAAGATTATAGAAATACCTATAGTAGCAGGAAACAATAGAAACACTTACAGTTCTAAAGCATCTGCAAATATAAGTTGGTATAGATGGAATGGAAAAGAAGATGCTAGTTCAAGCTTAATATTTACAAGTCAGATATATTATAACTATAAATATAATTTTAAATTGTTTATTCCAAACAATTTATTTGACAAAATACTTGTTGAACAAGAATTTGTTGGAGAAAAAGCAGTATTTAAATTTTATTATTTTGACTATTCAGATCGTAAGAATTTGTTTAATATAGTAGTAGAGAGTAAAAATAAACTTGAAGATAGAAAAAATCCAAATGCTCAAAATTCTATTGTACTTCAAGAGAGTGATGAATATACTTTCTTGCTAGTCATAAACAATGCAAATGAAATGGATAAGCTAGATATTACTATAGACGCACTAAAAGAATATTTCTCATTAATATATGGTTAATATTATACTCAATTGGAGGTTTTATTTTATGAAGGAAAAAATACTTATACTAGAAGATGAAATTGGGATTAGAAGTTTTGTTAGTATAAACTTAAAAAGAGAAGGTTATGAGATAGTTGAGGCAGGTACTGGGAGAGAAGCTATAGAAAAAATGACAACAGAAAGTGACATTACAATAGCTCTTTTGGATGTAATGCTTCCAGATATAAGTGGAATAGAGGTATGCAAATTTATAAGGGAAAATTTTGACCAAGTAGGAATAATAATGCTCACTGCTAAAGCCCAAGAAGATGATAAAATAGAAGGATTTATTTCAGGAGCAGATGATTACATCATAAAACCATTTAGTATAAAAGAACTTTTAGTCAGGGTTTCTGCTCTTCTTAGAAGAGTAGCAAAGGATGATTCAAGTGTTAAGTCAAGTGAGATAGTTTCTCCTCCATTTATACTTGATATAGACAAGAGAAAATTATTTAAAAATGGAAAAGAAATTGAGCTTACTCCAACTGAATTTTCAATAGTGAAATATTTGATATCAAATGCTAAGCAGTCATTAAGTAGAGACCAGATACTAGATGAAGTTTGGGGAACTAATTATTTATATGATTTTAAAATAGTAGATGTAAATATAAGAAGGATAAGAAATAAAATAGAGGATGACCCATCAAAACCAAAATATATACAAACTATTTGGGGTTATGGATACTGTTTTAGAAAGGAAGAATAATAGTGTTACATTTTGAAGGTCTGAGAAAAAAAGTAATAAAAAACTACTTTATAATAATTATTATAATGGTTACTCTGTTTGAAGGATTGTTTATGTTTTATATACAAAACTATTACTATGATTCTGTCAAACAACTACTTGAATCTGAAATAAAATATGCTGATGAATATAACGCTATTACAATGGAGACTACAAGCTTTGAGAAAAAAGTAAAAAACATATTTGATAAGCAACCATTAACTAAGAATTCAGAATTTGGAATTTCAATAATAGATAAGGATAAAAATATTATATTAGACCAATATGGTTTTAAGAGTAAAGAAAAAGCAAATTATGAAGATGTTAATAATGCACTAAAAGATATAAAGACAAAAAACTTAACACCATATACCTATAGAATAGCAGATACTGGAGAACATGTTATGAGTATTTCTCTGCCACTTAAGGTAAATAATATAATAGAAGGTGTTGTTAGATATACGGTTTCATTAGATGCTATTGATAATGCGATATTAAAGCAAGCTACATGGCTTATATTAGCTGGTATATTTATACTTATTATAGCTATACTAATAAGTCTTAAATTTGCTGAGACTCTTATAAAACCATTACGAGAATTAAAGAAATTTGCAAATGAATTGGCTGTAGGAAATTATAATATAAAGTTAGAAAATATGAAAATTGTAGATGATGAGATTGGTGATTTGGCACAGACATTTGAACATATGGCACATGAGATTGATAAGAGTGAAAAATTAAAAGAAGAATTTATATCTTCTGTATCACATGAACTAAGGACCCCTCTTACATCAATAAAGGGATGGAGTGAAACTTTAGGTTATGAAAGTATAACAAGAGAAGAGCTAGACCTAGGTCTAGGTATTATACAAGATGAAACAGAAAGACTTATAAAACTTGTGGAAGAATTATTGGATTTTTCAAGACTTTCTTCAGATAGAATAAAACTTCATGTTGATATAGTTGATGTTGAAGGTTTAGTTGTAGGTGTTGTGAATCAGCTTAAAGTTAAAGCAGCTGAAAAAGATATAGCACTTTTGTTTGAATTTGAAAATGAGTTTATAGAGAATATTCAAGGAGATAAGAACAGATTAAGACAAGTTCTTATAAATTTAATACAGAATTCATTTAAATTTACTGGTCAAGGTGGTTACATAAAAGTTGTAGCTTCTCAAAATGAAGATATAACAACTATATCAGTTGAAGACAATGGCTCAGGCATAGAAAAACAAAATCTAAATAAAGTATTAGATAAGTTCTTCCAAGAAGATTACAATAAAGCTGGTAGTGGGTTAGGTCTAGCAATTAGTAATGAAATTGTAAAACTTCATGGTGGAAGAATGAAAATAGAAAGTGAAAAGAATGTTGGAACAAAAATAACTTTTAATATAAAAAATAAATTTGCTAAACAAGCATAAATTCTTAGAAAGAGGATTAAGATGAGAAACATAAAAATGATAGTAGCATATGATGGCTCAAGATATAAAGGGTACCAAAAACTAGGTGATAATAATATGACTATACAAGAAAAACTTGAAACTGTCTTAAGTAAAATGACAAATGAAACAGTTGAGATAATTGGTTCTGGAAGAACTGATATGGGAGCTCATGCTAGAGGACAAGTAATAAATTTTAGAACAAGTTGTACAGAGTCAGTAGATAAAATCCAAAAATACTTATATGAATATTTACCAGAAGATATAGTCGTAAAAACTGTTGAAGAAGTTGATGAAAGATTTCACTCAAGATATAATGTAAAGTCAAAGACTTATATGTATAAAATTGACAATAACAAATATCACAATCCTTTTATAAGAAAATATGCTACTCATGTAAGTAAAAAATTGGATTTAGATAGAATGATAAAAGCAAGTGAGTACTTAATAGGAGAACATGATTTTACTAGTTTTGCTTCTTCTAAGTCTAAGAAAAAATCGAATATAAGAGAGATTTATTCAATAAATATAAAAGAAGATGATAATGTTATAGAAATATACATTGAAGGAAATGGATTTTTATATAACATGGTAAGAATAATAGTGGGAGCTTTGATAGAAGTAGGTCTTAAAAGAAAAGCCCCACAAGATATTAAGTCTATGCTTGAATCTAAGGATAGAAGTCAAGCATCAGATACAGCACCAGCTAAAGGGTTATGTCTTTGGAAAGTGAGATATTAGTGAATAAAGTAGAAAATCTTCTTAAAACAAAAATAAAATAAATTATATAGTTGACATAAATGGAAAAATAAACTATTATATATTTTATAAGAGAGATATGAAAAACTTTATATTTAAATCCTGTGAGAAAGAGAGTAACTTCTATGCGTTTTATAGAGAGCTAAGGATGGTGGAAGCTTAGCAAATGAGTATTAGTGAAAAGAACTTTGGAGGATGCTAATTGAATTTAGTATGTTAGTAGGTAATCTCGCCTTAAGAGAAAGAGTGGATAAGTTTATCTTATCAATTAGAGTGGTAACGCGGATATATTTCGTCTCTTGGTTTTTCCAAGAGGCGTTTTTTAATATATTTAATTACTAATGTTTATTTAGTATGTTGAACGTTTACTAATTGATTAGCTAAGTTTATCAATAAGAGTGGTACCGCGGATATTTCGCCTCTTAGTATTTAAAAATACTGAGAGGCTTTTTTAGTATTAAAATGATTTTAAGTTAATTTAAATTCTTAAAATCATTCAATATTAAGAATTGCTATTAAACAAAAAATAAAAATCATAATTTAAAATTGGGAGGAATTAAAAATGAAGGAAAAAGTAGTATTAGCATATTCAGGAGGACTTGATACATCAATCATAATACCTTGGTTAAAGGAAAATTATGAAGATATAGATGTTATAGCTGTTTGTGGAAATGTAGGTCAAGAAGATAAAATGGAAGATGTTTATGAAAAGGCTTTACAAAGTGGAGCATCAAAAGCATATGTGGATGATATAAGTGAAGAATTTGTAACTGAAACTATATTCAAGGCTGTAAAAGCAGAAGCTAAATATGAAGGAAAATACTTATTAGGTACTTCTTTAGCAAGACCTATAATAGCTAAGAAACTAGTTGAAGTTGCTCATAAAGAAGGTGCAAAATATATATGTCATGGTTGTACAGGAAAAGGTAATGACCAAGTTAGATTTGAAGCTACAATTGCAGCTCTTGACCCAACTATAAAAGTTATTGCACCTTGGAGAATATGGGATATAAAATCAAGAGAAGATGCTATAGACTATGCAGAAAAGCATAATATAAAGGTAACAGCAACTAAAGCTAAAATATATTCAGTAGATGCTAACCTTTGGCATGTATCAACTGAAGGTGGAGATATAGAGCATCTACAAAATGAACATAAGAAAGATGTTTACAAACAATGTGTAGACCCAGAAGATGCATGTGATGTAGCTGAATATGTAGAAGTTTACTTTGAAAAAGGTGTTCCTAAAAAGGTAAATGGTGAAGAATTATCTCCAGTTGCATTAATTCACAAATTAAATGAATTAGGTTGTAAACATGGAATTGGTGTTATAGATATAGTTGAAAATAGACTTGTTGGTATGAAATCAAGAGGTGTATATGAGACTCCAGGAGGAACAATTCTTTATGAAGCACATAATATTTTAGAAAGTGCTACTTTAGACAAGGATACATTACATTTTAAACAAATGGTATCTTATAAATATGGAGAACTTATTTACAATGGATTATGGTATTGTAAGTTAAGAGAATCTATAGATGCATTTATGGAGCAAACTCAAGACAATGTTACTGGAACAGTAAAAGTTAAACTTTACAAGGGTAATATAAAACCTGCTGGAATATTTACTGAAAATGCTCTTTACGATGAAGGAATATCTTCTTTTGGAGACAGTGAACTTTATGACCACAAAGATGCAGAAGGATTTATTAATCTATTTACTTTACCATTAAAAATCAGAGCTATGAAGGCTGGAAAATAATATAACGAATTGCTTAAGAGTATATAAAAACTGTTTATAGTTTTTATATGCTCTTTTTTTATCTAGATTTATTATGTTACACAATATAATAAGATATGGTGTAATTTCAAATAATTTAGTAATATAAAAATGTAATTTCCTTAAATATAAATTTCATAAGTATAAAAGTTATTGACTCTCTCACTGTAAGAGGGTTTATACTAAATCTAATAAAAATTTATAGTAAGGAGAACGAATATATGAGAAAAATAATTGAAATTAAACATCATTCACATGATTATGAGTGCATGTGGAATGGTATAGAAGATTTATATATGAATAAAACAGGAGAATGCCTTCCAAATGATTTTTTCTTTTTATTATCAGGTTTTGGTTCCTTTTGTTATATGAAAACAGATAAAGCAGAATTGAAAAGAATGGTAGCTTTGGGAGATGGAAGAACAAAAAAGATGTATGAATTTTTAGCACCAATTGTTGGTTTTGAATACAAACATCATGAATTTAGAAGATATGAGCGAGCATTAAAAAAAGCAAAATATGAAATTGATAATGGGTATCCAGTTATTTTAGGAGCCTTAGATATGTATCACTTACCATATTATCAGAAATTATACCATAAAGAACATATTCCTTTTCATTACATATTAATGGTAGGATATGATGATGAAAAAGAAAGAATATACCTGTATGATTGTGGAAGGACTGAGTTATTATACCTATCTTATGAGGAATTACGCCAAAGTATGAATTGTAGTTATTTAGGATTGAGTAAGGCGAATACTATTTGCACAGTTAGAATGACTAGTTTAAAGAGTAAATATGAGATTGCAAGAGAAGCACTTACTATAAAGGGTAATATGTTTTTAAATCCACCTAAAGGATTTTTGGGATACAAAGGTTTTGAAAAGTTTATCAAAGAATTGCCGCAATGGAAAAATGAACTGGAAAAAGATGATTATGATAAGATATTATCTAATATGGTTATGTTTTTTGGGACAGTACCAACCGTTCCAAATGCAATTAAGGGAATTAAAGAACCAGATAGCGTCAAATTTAAAGGAGGTTTTGATAAAATGAGCAGAATGCTTAACCAACTTGGAGAAGAATATAAAAATGACACCTTCATACAAGGAGCTGAGATATTTGATAAAAGTGCTACTATGATTGAGATAATATCTAATATTATAATAGATTATTTAACTCAAAAGAGTGATGATACAGGACAACTTCCTTTACTTTTTTCTGAGATTTTGAAGAATATGAAAGAAGTATATTCGATATTAGATGTATAAAAAATATATATGTCTTTCAAAGGGTATTAACTTTACAGAAGATAGGCTAATTCATATTCTTTGTAAAATATTTTAAATGAATACAGTTGTTTATAATAAAGATATTTTTATTGACCCTGACATAACGTAATAGTGTAATATGAAAATATAGCATGGATGTATTAGTAAATATTGATAGCTATAAAATCAAGTTTTGAGGTGTTGATATGAGAACAGTAAAGCAGGTTTCAGATTTAACAGGAGTAAGCGTAAGAGCATTACACTACTATGATGAAATAGGTCTTTTAAAACCAAATAAAATTACAGATGTAGGGTATAGACTTTATGATGATGAAGCTATTAAGACTCTCCAACAAATTTTATTTTTTAAAGAGATTGACATACCTTTGAAGGAAGTTAAAGAGATAATGTCAAGCCAATACTTTGATAAAGTAGAAGCTTTAAAAAATCAAAAGAAATTACTCATTTTAAAGCGAAAAAGATTAGATGAATTAATAGAGCTGATAAACAAAACTATAAAAGGAGAGAGTACTATTAATTTTAAAGAGTTTGACATGAGTGAGTATTTTAATGTACTAGAAGAATTTAAAAAAGATCATAAAAATAAGATAATTAAAATTTATGGTAATGTAGAAAGATATGATGAACTTATTGAAAAAGTTAAATCTAGTGAGGAAAAAATTGCTAAAATGGCTATAAAACAATATGGAACTATTGAGAAGTTTGCAAAAGCTATAAAAACAAACTTTAGCAGTGATATATTGAGTTTAGGAGAAAAATTTGATATATATAAAAATGATTGTTTGAAAGAAAAACATCCTAAATTAAAAGAATTATATAGAGAGCTTGCAAAAGACTTAAGCAAGAATCCTTCTTCAAAAGAACTTCAAGAAATAGCGAGAGAGATAACAGATATATCTAAGAAAGATTATGAAATTTTTTACATGGATACTGGAGATGATAATTGGTACAGTATGGTACAAAATTATTTAGTAAATCCTATATGGATAAAAAATATAGATGAAAAATATGGAGATGGAGCAGGAAAGTTTATTGGACAAACCTTAGAGATTTATTTAGGAGATAAAAAGCCTAAGATAAATATCTTGCATGAAAAACTAGTATCAGATTTGAGTAGGGATTGCTCATCAAAAGAAGTTCAAAGTATTATTGAAGAAATAGACAATGAAATGAAAAAGAGCAATGAATTTTATAAAATAGATAATGGAGAGAGATATTTTGATTATATGGCAGAACTTTATTTATCAAATTCTACATACATAAAAATAACTGATAATAAATACAGTGATGGTACATCCAAGTTTATTGGAGAAGCTTTTAAATTTTATTTTGATAGTAACAATTTATAAGTAAAAAACAACAATTATTGCAGAGCTTGAAGCAAAAAGTATGTATATATTGTTAATATACTTCATGAAAACAAGGATATAGATTATATTACTTGTATCTATATCCTTAGTTTAAGTTGTTAAAATATATAGTTTACATCAAATTTAACACTTTCAACAATATTTCCTAAATATGTTTTTATACTTTCGACTTCTTCTAAAGACCTTAATTTATTTTCAGTGTAAATTGTCTTATCAAGAATATTAAACTTTAGACCTATTTCATCAAAGTACTCATGATTTAAAACTTTGTACCAATGATTTTTTTCTTTATTCCATCTTGTAGATATGGAATCAGCTTCTTTTTGAGCTTTTTCCCAATCCTCATTTTCTATATATTTTTCCAAAACAGACATATTATTTTTGTAGCCATCTGTAAAGTCGTATAGTTTATTATTGACATAAAATCCAAATAATAAGAATAAAATAGCCCATGTTATAACAAATGTTGTAGATTTCAATATTAATCCCCCTTTTTATTTTGAATAAATATTTTGTCGTTTTCGTCTAAAACACAAATAAGAACATCTTTAAAAGTTTCTATGTGGTTAGATTTTAAGATACCCATTAACCAATTAGTATCTTTTTCAGCTATGTCTAGATTTTCATTTATTATTCTACCATCCAATATAAGTGGAATTGGTAAATGATTAAATGCTCTTGGAGGAGTACTATTATAACTTGATGCTGGTACAACACTTAAATTACCATCAGTCTCTAAAATAGCATACTGCACATCTTTTAAATTGAAATACCCCTGAATTCTAAGTTGTTCTAATAATTCATCTATACTAACTCTTTCTTTTTTTAGTTCTTTATATACAATTTTCCCCTTATCTATAAGTATAGAAGGTTTACCTGATAAAAATGAACTTAATTTTCTACTTTTTAATGATAGGAATGAAATTAGAGTCTGCATAATTACAAGCCCAGTTATTGCTGCAACGCCATTTATAATTGGTATATTATTATTTTCCATTGGAACAGATGCAACTTCCGCAATTAAAAGTGTTATAACTAAATCAAAACAGTTCATTTCAGCTATCTCACCTTTTCCCATGACTCTAAGCGCAATTAGCACTGTTATGTATAATATAATACTTCTTATTAATACTACTGTCATATCTATCAATTACTCCTTTAAAAAATATTTGCATTTAGTTATTATGTCCCATCTAAGAATTTTAATTCAAAATATAAAAAACACCTTAAGTAATTAAATTCAATTATTTAAGGTGTTCTTGATAATTTTAATATTAAATTTTTTATAGATTTTCTATTGCTCTTATTTATTTTAATGACAGATTCAGCAAAATTATTTTTGTCTCCTAATTTTAAAATAAAATCAGGATATTCTTCAAACTCGTTGAGTTTTATTAATTTAAAAGAAGAAGACAGATTTTTAAAGTTAATAATTTTAGAGTTATTTACTAGTACGCTTCTTTTTTTAAAATAGATTTCTTTTTTACTTATATTCAGTATATTTAATATTTGTTTGAGATAAATTATTATATCTTCTGGAGTTTTCTCGAATTTAAGTTCAAAATTTTCATCTTCGAAGTATGGAATATAATATAAAGGAGTTTTGATAGGAGGTAATTTATTATATAATTCTTCAAGAGTGTTAATATCTTTAGGATAATTAAGGTAAAAGCTTTTACATACATTCATTAAATCCATAGCATCTGAAAGTGAATTATGTTTAATTTCTCCTTCTACAGAAAAAATCTTTTTCATATTAAGTAAAGATAATTGTCTAGATAAGATTCTATTATTGTATGTAATGTGTTGAGATATAAAAGGTTGAATATCAATCATCATATTAAACAACTCTAAGCATTTACCAGTATATTTACATACTCTAAATGAATTTAGAAGACCAGCAATGTCAAAATCACCCCAATTGTATATTGTAATATCATTAAATTTGCAAAACCATCTATAAAAATCATCCATAACATATAAAAGGTTAGGAGCATTATCAATATCTAATTGATTTAGTTTAGTAAGCTTTTTACATTTATTTGAAAGTATTTCATTGTATTTTGGTTTAACCAAAGAATAATAGTCGTCCATTATATTAAATTCATTATCAACTAAAACTCCACCAATTGAAATTAATTCAGCTCCATTATATTCTAATTTATTTTTATTATCATCTAGCATATTAAATTCAAAGTCTATAAATAACTTGTATTTCATAAATATAAAGCACATCCTCATGTATATTATTTAGTGTAACTAAGCATCATAAGAATCAATCGATATAATGATTCTAAACATCAAAGGCTCATTACAACTTTTATTTATTTCATAATTTAATTCAAATAAATCTTTTAGTATGTAATTTATAAGTATTCTTTCCCAACCCATTTTTAAATTAACATTAGAGTTTAACAATGTGTTTTCTATTTTTTTAAATATTTCTATATTTGCTGGGATTATACTAAGTTCAATACTACTTTTAAATGGATTAGACTGTAAATCAGTTATAAGTATGTCTTTTAATTCCTCTGTAAGCTCAGAGATTAAACTATCACCTATATATTTTTTAATTATTTCCTCTCTAATTTCCCTTAAGTTTAGCAATATTAGTACCTGCTACTTACATTATATTATGAAAAGTGTAGTAAAATTCAATTAAATTTTTTATTACACTTAAAATAGTAGCTTTTCCTTTCATTTTAGTTTTTAAGATTATTTTGTATAATTAATACATGAAAAACTATCAATATTAGTGTATAAGAATAATAGGTTGTTAAATGTTTGAAATAAATTATATTTAGAATTCAGAGAAAAAGTATATAAAATAACATCTTATAGATTTAATTTATAAAAATAAAATATCTTATTCCCTGAATTCCTTTAAAATCGAGAGATTAGTTGTTATTTACCAATTCCTCTTTCTGATAATTTTTCTAACATATCTTTAGTCATTTTATCTAAATTATAATTAAATTTAAAGTTCCATTCTTCTACTGCGCTACTGCTATCTAGAGAATCAGGCCAAGAATCAGCTATACTTTGTCTTACTGGGTCTACATCATACTCCATTACAAAGTCAGGGATATATTTTTTTATAGAAGCAGCTATTTCCTCAGGAGAAAAACTCATAGCAGTAATATTAAAAGCATTTCTATGAATAAGTTTATCAGCTGGAGCTTCAATTAAATCCACTATTGCCTGAAGTGCATCAGGCATATACATCATATCCATTTTAGTGCCTTTTGCTATATAAGATTTATATTTCTTATTTTTTAATGCTTCATAATATATATCAACTGCATAATCTGTAGTTCCTCCACCAGGAGGAGTAACATAAGAAATAAGACCTGGAAATCTAACACCTCTAGTGTCTACTCCAAATTTTGAGTGATAATAATCACATAGTAACTCACCAGAAACTTTAGTTACACCATACATAGTATTAGGTCTTTGTAGTGTATCTTGAGGAGTCATATTTTTTGGAGAATTTTCACCAAATGCGGCAATTGAACTAGGTGTGAAAAATTTACAATCTAGTTCTCTAGCTATTTCAAGTCCATTTATTAATCCATTCATATTTAAATTCCATGCCTCTAAAGGCTTGCTTTCAGCAACTGCAGAAAGTAGAGAAGCTAGATGAATTATAGTGTCCACATCGTATTTTTTAGCAATTTCAAAGAAGCGGTCTTTATCTGTAACATCTAATATTTCAAATATACCAGATTCACACACAGTGTTTCCATCTTTTATTCTTCTTGAACTAGCAATTACATTTTTATCTCCATATTCGTTTCTAAGTTTTATAGTTAATTCTGAACCTATTTGTCCTAATGCACCTGTTATAAGTATTTTTTTCAATTTGACAACCTCCTTGGGGTTTGATTTATGTAGTATTGCTTATTTTTATTTTAGCAAATCTTTTGTTTAAATACAAAGGATTAAACTCAATAATATATTGTTTAATTTAATAGAGTTCAATTACTGTTTAAAAAAGTAATATTCAAAGACGTATTACATAATACTGGTGAATTAGATTAAATTATTATAAATAGATATAGATTGTGTGATTAAGTCACAGAAATTAAAATAAATTTAAGATATAATAAAATCATATCATTTGAATATTTAGTAGAGGCAATTTCATAAATAAAAAGTAATTTAAATTTAGAAAGCTATGAACTTAGATATTGTAAACATAAGTTAGAGTTTATAGTTGTAGAAATGTTATATAACAATATTGATATTATTATAATATTAAACAGTAATAAAATATATAAAATAAAATCTGAAAGGAAGTATAAAAATGACAAGACCATCAATATATCATAGCCAAGGATACACTTGTGCAGAAGCGTTAATAAAGTCTTATAATGAAGAACATAACACAGATATACCCATTTCAATAGGAAGTGGTATGGGGGTTGGAATTACTGTTGGAAGTGTCTGTGGAGCTGTAAATGCAGCTATTGTCATAATCGGTTATCTAAATGGAAGAAAGAGTAATTTGGATGAAAATATGGCAAGAAAGTATTCAAGAGAATTAATGAATAGAGTAAGAGATAGATATAGCACAGAAATATGTGCATCCTTGAAGAAAAATAAAGTAAGTTGTGAAGAAATAATAAATTTCACATATGACGCTTTAAATGAAATGCTAGAAAGTCAAAAATAATCATAGAGAACAAGTATTTTATATTTAATAAAATACTTGTTTTTTTTATTATTTTCAATATATTATAATTTAAAAATTAATTTTATTATATTTTAATCGAAATAATTTACTTGAAACGATAATAATTGATAAAAAAATATAAATGTTGTAATTAAGAAAATGTAAATGATTTAATATTAAATGAGTTGTTATATTTATTAATATAAAGTGAAATAAACTAATGAGTAAATTTATAAATTATAAAGAAATGTATAAGAAAATAAAAGAGATAATTAATGTAATATAAAGTAAAAAAGCAGAAAAGTATATAATTTATTTATAAAATAAAGAAAAAATAGAATTTTAAGATAAAATGCAAAGATTATATCATAATATGGTATAATTAGTAAAAATATAGAGATTGGAGGAATTGATTTGTTTATAGAGGAAGAATTAGAAGGATATATATTAAAATGTAAAATATCTGAAGACTTTAAAGATAAGCCCGGATATAGTGATGAAGAGTTTTACGTTACGGTCTATAAAGATGAAAGTTCTGACTCTGGGTATTATGCTTTACTAGAAAATAAAGAAGAAAAAGTAGTATGGGATGGAGAAGTCGTTGCCAATAATATTTTTAATAAACTTTGGGTTGTAGTAGACAAAGTTAAAGCTGGATAATAATGTAATTATATAGTAATTATAATACTTTAAATGGATTTTTATATATATGAGATGAGTAAATAACAAAGATTATTCGATACTGGAGGGGTAGTTCAATGGAATATAGTTATAGCAAGATGAATCTAAAAAAAGGGGATATTGTAGAAGTAAATTTAGAGAAACAAGCTAATGTAATATTGCTAGATCATATAAATTATGTGAAATTTAAAAATCAAAAAAATTATGATTACTATGGCGGGTTTGCCAAGAAAAATCTATGTAGAATGAGAGTACCTAATACAGGAACATGGTATTTGGTTGTAAATCAAGATGGAAATAGTGGAATAGTTGGTTTTTCAATTAATACAATTCAAAATTAATTTGATTAAAAAATAGCTACACACACTCGTGATTTTAGTCGTGAGTTAGTAGCCAAAGAGTAGTCAGCATATAGGGAAACTTATATGTAGAGATAGGATATAATCTATCCAATACTACTTGAAAATATCAGAGATTATTACTTATTGTGTATTTTATATAATTAACATAAAATTAATAAATAGTTGTTATAAAATAATAATTTGTAAAGATATATTTGTATATACCTTTACAAATTATTTATAATACTTAATTTTTTATTGTTCTTAACTAAATTATACATATTAGTAAAATTTATACTATTAAAATATTTATTGTTAACATAAAGCTCCACCTTTAAGGTGTAGAGGAGCATCAAGTATGTCTTCTTTTCTTTCCAAAACATCATCTGATAAAAGCATATCTATAAATTTATCAACACCAATCTTGTCAATTGTTATTCCAAAGCGTTCTCCTGTTTTACCTTGTTCTCTAAATAAAAGAATTGCTTTTTCAATTAAAGTCATAAGTTCTTGTTTTGAAAACAATCTATCGATTTGTGTTCCAGGACGAACAGATTTTCCCCATTTTCCTCCTATATATACTTTATAACCAGATTCTTTTTCTTCAATACTGTCAAAATTACAACTTTCTATGCATTTTCCACAGTTATTACATAAATTACTATCTATTTCAAGTTTACCTTTATCTGTTAATTTAGCTGCTTTGACAGGACAGACTTCCATAACAGCACATTTTTTACAACCAACACAAAGCTCAGAGTCGTAATCAGGTACACGTTGACCAACAATTCCAAGGTCATTTAAGTCAGGTTTAATACAATTATTAGGGCATCCTCCGACACCAATTTTAAATTTATGAGGTAGCTTTACATCATACCAACCTTTGTAAAATTCTTGATGTATTTCAGCAGCTAGTGCCTGTGTATCAGTTAAACCATGAACACAAACAGTACCCTTACAAGCTACAACAGGACGAACTCTTGAACCAGTTCCACCTGTGATTAGATTTTCACTAGCAATAAATTCACTTAAAGCTTCAATGTCTTCAAATTTTACACCAGGTAACTCTACTGTTAATCTAGTAGTAAATGCTAACTGACCATTTCCGAATTTTTCAGCAGCTTCTGCAATTTTTTTTGCTTGATATGTATTTATTACGCCATTTACAGTTATTATACGCGCTGCAAAATGTTCTCCATCTCTGCTTGGTAAAAAACCTCTACCTTTTAATTCTTTTTTTTGTTCTGCTGTAATATTACTCATAATTACTCCTCCATTACCTTAAGATTTGGATAAAATAGTATTCCACCTTCAAGAACTTTAGTATTTGTATAGCCAAAGCGTCTTAAACGATTTTGAGCCATATAACTATTTTTACCTTTTGCGCATATAAGAAGGATTTTTTCATCCTTAGAAAGACCTTCAATTTCTCCATTAATCTCCCCAACAGGAAGATAACGTAAGCTAGGAATAGAAGGAGCTTTTGAAACATCTATTTTAGTCCAACTATCAAAGTCTTCTATTTCATCAAGTAAAACACTATCAAGTTCTCCATTAAGTTTGTTTTGTAAAACATTTACTGCTACTACAAATGGATGAATAGCAGTTGAAAAAGGCGGTGCATATGCAAGGTCCATACTTTCTAATGAATAAAGGTCAGCTCCTAAAGTTATTGCAGTGGTAGATATATCTACTATTTTATCGACAGCTCCAGGTCCCATAACTTGAACACCCAATAATTTTCTAGTATCCTTTTCAGCAACCATTCTTATAATAAAATTAGATGCACCTGGATAATAGTGAGCTTTGTCATCAGTAGCTATAGTTACAGAACAAACATTATAACCTTCTTTTTCAGCAGTTTCTTTACTTAGTCCTGTTTTTCCTGCATTGAGTTCAGGTAATTTTACTACTGTTGTTCCAAGGACACCATTGTAGGTTTTAGATTTACCAGATATATTTTGTGCACAAATTCTACCTTCATGATTTGCAGATGAACCCATAGGTGACCATGTAGGTTTATTTGTTAAAGCATTTTTTACAAATGCACAATCTCCAACTACATATATATCTTTATCGTTTGTAAGCATATATTCATCTGCAATAAGTGTTTTATTTGGAGCAAATTCTAGACCTGTATCTTTTAGAAAGTCTGTGTTAGGGCGAATCCCAACTGACATAACTACTAAATCTGTTTTAATGACTCTATTTTTAGTACGAAGTTTTTCGACCTTATTTTGACCTTCAATGCCTACAACTTGGTCACCTGTAAAAATCATTATACCTTTATCAGCCATATGATTTTCAACATATTCAGCAAAGTCGGTATCAAATCCAGGCATAACATGTTCAGCCATATCAATAACACTTACACGTATGCCCATTGCAGAAAGGTTTTCAGCGATTTCAAGACCAATAAAACCTCCACCGATAACAACAGCTCTCTTAACACCATCTCCAATAGAATCTCTTAGTGTTATAGCATCATTTGGAGTGCGCATAAAGAATACTCCAGATAAGTCAATGCCAGGTATTAGTGGTTTTATTGGGTCTGCTCCTGTAGCAATTACAAGTTTGTCATAGCTTAAATTTTCTTCTTTTCCTGTTGAAATCGTTTTCAAAATTACTTGTTTTGTAGCTCTATCAATAGAGGTAACTTCAACACCACAACGAACTTCTGCTCCTGTTAGCTTCGAAAAACTTTCAGGTGTATTGACAATTAAAGATGATTTATCTTTAATTATATTGCCAACATAGTATGGTAGACCACAACCAGCATAAGAAATATCTTCACCTTTATTTAGAATTGTAACAGAGCAGTTATCACCCATTTCACGTTTTATTTTTGCAGCAGTCTTTGTTCCAGCGGCAACTCCACCTATAATCAATACTTTCACAATATATCACACTCCAATCTCTTTTATAACTCTATGCTAAAATTATAGTTCTTGACAATACATTTGTAAAATACTAAAATATTAATAAAATCATAAGTATTTACTAATGTTTGCTAAGGTTGTGATAATATGACTATTCGCAGTCTTGAGATATTTGTTAAGGTTGCCGAGTGTGGTAAAATGAGTGAAGTAGCAAGAAATATGTATATTACACAGTCATCAGTTAGTCAAGTCATTTCAGAAATAGAAAAAGAGTATGGAGTTAAGTTATTTGAAAGAATTTCAAAAAAATTATATTTGACAGAAGCAGGAAAAAAACTTCTTGGATATGGGAGGCATCTTTTATCTATAAATGAAGAAATGAATGATTGCATGAAACACTGTGCAAAAAATATTCGTATAAAAGTTGGAGCTACAGTAACTGTTGGAACATGTGTAATAAGCCCAATAATACTAGAGTTATATAAAGTAAATCCTTTGATAGAACCAGAAGTATTTGTAGAAGATACAAGGTTGATTGCAAAGAAACTACTTAATAGTGAATTAGATATTGCCATTGTAGAGGGCAAAATAAAGCATCCAGATATTGTTACAAAAAGCATTATTAATGACCATTTAGTACTTATATGTTCTAATAAGCATGAGTTTTACAAAAGAGATTACATAAACGTTTCAGAACTTTCGAATCAACCATTAATTATGCGTGAGTTGGGAAGCGGCACAAGAGCACAGTTAGAAAATCAGTTAAAAGAATTGAAAATTCCAATGAATATTAGATGGTCATGTTATAATTCTGAAGCTATATTGAGAGCAGTTGTAGATAATTTTGGTATTGCAGTTATATCTGAATTACTTGTTGAAGATTATTTAAAAAAGCATCTTTTATGGTCTTGTGATATTGAGGGTATCAATTTACAGAGGACATTCGACATTGCATATCATAAAAATAAATTTTTTACGGAAAATATCTCATCATTTTTTGATATTTCAGTAGAGTTTGGAAAAAAGCAAATGAGAAAAAAGAATAAAAAAATGAATGTTTTATAACATATTAAAAATAAAATAGGAAATAAAAAAAGAGTATATTAATATACTCTTTTTTTATTCGCCTATGCTATTAAATAGATTTAGTTTAAAAAATATCTTTACTATTTTAAATTAATATTAACCTAAATTAACACCAAAGTTTCCACATAGTCCTGCAAGACCATCTTCGAAACCAGAACCTAAAGCATTGAATTTCCATTCTTCATTATGTCTATACAATTCTGCAACTACTATTGCTGTTTCTATGCTAAAATCTTCACCTAATTCATATTTAATAAGTTCTTCGTTAGTTTCTTCATTGTAGATTCTTATATATGAATTTTCAACCTGTCCAAAATTTTGTCTTCTTGTTACAGCTTCGTTTATAGTAACTGTAAATGATATTTTAGCAATGTCTTGTGGTATTTTAGATAAGTCTACATTTATTTGTTCATCATCACCATCACCAACACCTGTTCTATTATCACCCATATATTCAACTGCTCCAGAAGCATGTTTTAAATTATTGTAGAATATAAAGTCTCCATCATTTGTAACTTTACCATTAGCACCAGTTAAAAATGCAGAAGCATCTAAATCAAAATCAAAGCCACCATCATACTTATTAGTATCCCATCCTAATCCTACTACTACTTTTTTAAGACCAGGGTTAGTTTTTGTTAAACTTACTTTTTGTCCTTTTGCCAAAGTTATACCCATTTAAAACAACTCCTTGTTATAAATTTTTTATTGTAATTATTATTAACTATATAAATTAGTTAATTCACGAAGTTCTTCATTTTGACCAATACCTAAAGCATTAAATTTCCATTCTCCATTTCTTTGATAAATTTCACCTGCCAAAACTGTGACTTTACCAGAAAAATCTTCTTGAAGGTTATACTTAAATAGTTCTTGTTTAGAATTTGCATCAATTAATCTTATAAAAGAATTATTCATTTGACCAAAATCTTGATTTCTTTTGTTAGCTTTGTATATAGAGACTCCAAAAATTATCTTATGTACATATTCTGGAATACCATCTAAATTGACCATTATCTGTTCATCATCACCTTCACCTCTTCCAGTTAAGTTATCTCCAGTGTGTATAATAGCTTTAGAAGGATGCTTAAGATTCCCAAAATAAACTAAATCACTCTTAGAACTCATTTTATCTTGGTTAGTCAATGCTATTGCAAAAGCATCTAGGTCATAATTTTTTTTACCTAGTTTGTTCATGTCCCATCCTAATCCTACAATTACATTTTTTACAGGATTATTGTCTTTTACTAAACTTACTCTTTGTCCTTTTTGTAAACTAACACTCATTTTTAGTTCTCCTTTTTGTATTTTAAGTTTTATTGGTAGTTATAAGTGTAAGAATCATATTAGCTCTATTATATACATACTTAGACTAATTTGGCTATATCTATAAACTATTTAATTGTATAATTACGTAAATATTTTAGAATGTTATATTTAAGTTCAAGTATATCTAGAAAAATTTATATAAAGTCTGGAGGTAGTTATGATGGAAGTGTTTTGGATTATTGATAATAAAATAAAAAAGAAATTTAAAAGCAGACATAATTAACATATAAAAAGCTCTGTTTATATATGTTAATTATGTCTGCCATTTGTTTTATATTTATTCTATTTTTTTAAATCCATTACCCAAAGCTTCATGTATATCTGTAATTATGATAAATGCATTAGGGTCGACATTTTTTACTAATTTTTTTAATTCGACAACTTCTTTTTTCTCAACCACCACTAAGAGCACATTCTTATTTTCTCCAGTATAAGCGCCTTCACCCTTTAGGATAGTTGCACCTCTATCTAAATCTTCCATTATTTTTTTGCTTATATCTTTTGAAAGGTCAGATATGATAGTAAATGATTTTGAATAATTAAATCCTTCAATAAGTAAGTCACTGACTTTTACTAAAATGTATAAAGCTACAGTTGAATAAAGTGCAATTTCAACCTGTCTATTTACTATACCTGATAGAACTACCACAACACAGTCAACAATACCCATCAAAACAGGTATACTAAATGTAGGAAAATATTTATTTAGTAGGAGTGCCATCAAATCAGTTCCACCTGTAGAGCCATTTATTCTAAAAATAAGACCTTGACCAACTCCCATTAAAATAGAACCAGATATAATTGCAAGATACATATCATTTGTGATATCTAGTGTAGCCATATTTGCAGTAAGCTTAAGTGCTATAGTAAGAAAAATTATTCCTAAAACTGTTTTAAAACAATCTTTCTTTGAAAGTATTTTGTAAGCAAATATGAATAATGGAACATTTAAAATTAAATTGACAATCCAAAGTTCTATACCAAATAGTGCGTTTAAAATAACTCCAAGCCCTGTTATACCACCAGCAGCGATTGCATGTGGATTAAAAAACATGTTAAGAGAAATTGCCATTAATATACAGCCTACAATTAATATTAAAATTTCTGAAAAAGTTATTATATCTTTTTTCAATAACATCACTCCTTATATATAGATTATAATATATATTATATAGTTTTTCCAATTTTTAATAAAAAAAATAAAAATATATTATAAAAATAATTTGATTGGAATTTTCTGAAAATTAATGCTATAATTAAAAATAAATTTAAAGGGAGGTTATAAAATGGCTAAATTAACTCTAGAACATATAAAAGGAAACACGTATTATATTCCACTCTCTACAATAGTAGGTGTATATGTAGATGGTAATGATGCAACTTTAATTGATAGTGGAAATAACAAAGATACTGCTAGACAAGTCTTAAGATTGTTAGAGGAGCATAATCTAAATCCTAAATTAATAATAAACACTCATTCAAATGCAGACCATATAGGAGGAAATGCATATTTGAAGAATCAAACAAAATGCAAAATTGCTACAACTAAAATGGAAGGATATTTTACAGAAAATCCAATACTAGAATCAGCATTTTTATATGGAGGCTATCCAAGTAAAGCACTGAAAAATAAGTTTCTATTAGCAAAAGAAAGTGAAGTTGATTATATTATACCTTCAAATGGAAAAATTGTAGATACAGAACTTGAAGCTATTTCTCTTCCAGGTCATTATTTTGAAATGATTGGTATTAGAACTCCAGATGATGTTTTGTTTGTTGCAGATAGTCTTACACCAGAAAATATAATTACCAAATATCATTTTTTCTTCCTATTGGATATAGAATCACAATTTAAGACATTAGAAAAAATGAGAAGTTTAGAAGCAGATTTCTTTGTTCCAAGTCATTCTGTTAAAACTAGAGATATAAAAAATTTAATTGATATTAATAAAAATAAGATGGAAGAAATAATAGATAATATTAAAAAAGTCTGTTGTGAAGCAATTACAATTGATGAAGTTATTGAAAAAATGTGTGATTTGTATAGTGTTAAACTTGATGCTAATCAATATGTATTAGTTGGAAGTACAATACGTTCTTATATAACATATTTATATGAGAATAAAATGATTGAATACGTGTTTGACGGTGGCAAGATGTTGATAAAAACTGTATAAATATTAGTTAGAAAGTAATGATAAAAATTAAATTTACTATCAATTTATCACAAAAAATAAACAACAGTACCTCTAAAAGCTTATAAAAGTCTTAAATATAAATTTGTTTTTTATTTTATAACAAATAAATTTTATAATGAATAAGATAAAATAATTGGTATAGATTGACTTATAATTTTATAAAAATAGATGCTTGATTATAAAATTATGTTATAATTTGTAAATAAGAGGATAGATTATAAGCAAATTAAAGAATTTATAGGGGGAAATGGTAGAGATTATGAATAAAAAATTCAAAAAATTCAGTAAAAAAATAAGTATATCAACCTTGGCTTTGACTATGTTTCTTTTTAGTAATCTAACTGTAAACGCACAGTTTAAAGAGGATTCAATAATAGGAAATGACAGATATGAAACAGCAGGGCTTATAGCAGACAAGCAGAATTATGATACTGTAATATTAGTTAATGGAGATAAAAGTTTATCTGATGGACTTTCATCAAGTGGATTGGCTGGAGCTATTAATGCACCTATACTTTTAACTAAAAAAAATGAGATACCAAAAGCTACTTCGACTAGACTAGACAATAAGACTTTGAATACTGTAAAAAAAGTATATATAATTGGTGGCTACAATACTATTGAAAATTCAGTAGAAAAAGATATAAAAGGAAAAGGTATTGAAGTTGAAAGAATAAATGGAAATAATAGAATTGAAACTAGTTACAATGTAGCAAAAAAAATAAATGAAGTTGGTAGGGTAAAAGAAGTCATGCTGACAAATGGATTTGTAGGAGAGGCTGATGCTATGAGTGTAGCACCTGTAGCTGCAAAAAACAAAGGAGCCATAATACTTACAGATGGTAAATCAATTCCATTTGGCACTGAAGACTTAAATGTGTACGCAATAGGAGGCAAGTCTGCAATAAGTGAAGACTTAGTAAAGAAAACTAATGCAACTAGAATTGGTGGCAATGATAGGTTTGAAACTAATAAAAAAGTGATAGAGAAATTTTATAATGGAGCAACAGATTTTTACATAACAAAGGGGTATCAATTGGTAGATGCGCTAACACTATCTCCTCTAGCTAAAGAAAAACCAATCGTTTTAGTTGCTGATGGAAGTAACAAAGGTATTTTAAAAGGAGCTAAAAGCATAACAAAAGTTGGAGGAATTGATGCTAATACATACAAACAATGTCTAGATGTAGTGGAATATAATGATATGAACATAACTCCAAACATTGTAAAACACCTAACTTCAATTGAAGGGAATGAAGTTTCTGAAGTATCTATAGAAATAGATAATTTAGGTGTAGTTGTTGAAAAGACAAATACTGATAAATTTGAATTTGACTATGTAAGTGTGACTAATGAAAAAAATTGTACTTTTTCTGTGAATAAAGAGAGTTCTTCCAATAATGTGAAGTATGGAAAATTGTTTGTAAGTGCTAAGAAAAAAATAGAGAAGCAAGATAGACCTTCACAAGATATGAATGGCGATAATATGATAAATGCAAATAAAGATAAAATGGTAAATGTTATAAAAATTGGGATTCCTGATAAAGAGTATTCTAATTTTAATGTAGAGGTAGAAAGAGGAACAGTAGAACTTTATAATATTAAAGGTGGAGCTACAGTTAATGTTAATGATGGAATTGCAAAAATTGTCGATAATAGTGTTACATATCCATTTAATATAAATACTAATGATGGTATTTCAGCTGTAACAGCTGAAACTATATCATCTGAAATAAAGTTTAGGTCAAATGATGGAATTGTAGATATAACAGCTACGAATATAAGTGGAGATATAAGCTTGTATGGAAAAGATGGCAAAGATAACTTTGATGGAATCTTTAAATTAAACTTGAAAAAAGAACCATCAAATTTACACTTGAAGTTGATAGGCAATGGGTTAAATAAGTTACCTGATGGTTGGTCTAAAGATTATATTTTAGGAAATGGGCATCCAGTTATTGAGGTTAAAAATAATGGCATAAACAATATAACACTTGGTGAATAAAATATATGAAAATAAAGCTTATATAATTTTTAAATTATATAAGCTTTACTTAATTATCAATATTTTACTTGTGGCATTATGTACTTAACAGTTGTCTACTTTAGTTGAATTATCTAAGATATTATAAATTTGTTTTGCGAATTGACGAGAATGTTCTTCTTTTTCTCTATCCATGAAACTAGGTTTACCTAAGTCACGCTCAACAAGCATTCCGATATATTTTAATTGAGAATGTTTACAATATCTCTTGATACCGTTTTCCCAGATGTCAGCACCTTTTTCAGGTTTATATCCACATGTTGTAATAAGTGCTAATGATTTTCCTGCCCATAATGCAGGTCCTTTTTCATCACCATAGTATTTGTTCATTCCATACACCAATCTATCAAGTAATGATTTCATTGGTGAAGTGCAGTACCAAGAGTAAATTGGAGTTGCAAAAACAAGTAAATCACACATAAGAATTTTTTTGAAAATTTTCTGAACATCATCTTCATGATAACATCCAAATTCAGAAAAATTTTTCTGACATGTCTTACATGCAGTACAAGGTTCTATCTTACAATCATATAACCATATTACTTCAACATTTGCATTATAATCTTCTAATTCCTCAATAAAAGGTTTTAGAATAGCAGCAGTATTACCTTTTTTCTTAGGACTTCCCATGAGAATACATACTTCCATATTGACACCTCCACAGTATTTTAAAATAGTTTTTAATTCTATAGCAATGTTTGTATAATAAACTTTTAAAGACAAGCTACATAGAATGAAGTTTATTTTATCATAATATCTTAAAATCAATAGTATTATATAAGTGATTTAAAAAAAACAGCTATATTTGTAACTATATAGAATGATAATAAAATTAAAATCATCCATATAAAAATATGATTCTTATATGGATATACCTTATTAAGTTTTTTCCCAATACGCACAAGTAAAATGTACATCAAAAAATATACTAAAAAAACCATTAAGAATTTCATAAATAACCTCACAATTTTAAAGTTTAATATAGTTTTAGGATACTATTATAATATGATAACAACAATATCCTTTTTAAGTTTGTAATAAATTTGAAATAAATTATTTAAAAAAGTAAGTAAAAATGACTATAAATTTATAGAGAATACTCAAATAATGTTTTTAAACTATATCTTTTAATTAAAGGAAATCATTTACAGTATAAAGAACTATAGTTAATTAGATATATAGAGTATTTAATTATGATAATATATAGTAGAATATATTATAGGAATAGAGTTATCTAATTTATGAATACATTTATAGGCTTGGAGGTAAAATATGTGCTTAAATGAAGAAATTCAATTTATAGAAGAACATGCACCTTGTTACATATATGATGAGACTAGTATAATCGAAAAGTGTAAAGAACTAAAAAATAATATTTTAGGTTTTGATTTTTTATATTCTATAAAAACAAATCCATATAATGAAATTGTAAAAAGTATTGTAGAACAAGGTTTTGGAGCAGATGCTGCATCAATTAATGAGGTTATACTTTCATCAAAATGTGGAGTTGCCAAAGATGATATATATTATTCATCACCAGGCAAAACAGAATCTGACATAGAAATAGCTTTAGATAAATGTATAATTATTGCAGATAGTATCACAGAAATAGAACTTATAAATAAAATCTCAAAGAAAATCGATAAGAAAACTAAAATAGGAATCAGAATAAATCCTAATTTCACCATGGATGATGATAATACTATATCAAGTAAATTTGGTATTGATATAGAAGATATTGACAGTGTCTTTAAAATGCTAAGCATTTGTGATTATATATCTGTAGTTGGAATTCACATACATATTAAATCTCAAGTATTGGATTTTGAAAAGTTGGGTTGTTATTATGAAAAATGTTTTCTTATAGCTTTAAACCTAAATAAAAGTAAATATATTAATATCGAATTTATAAATTTTGGCAGTGGGCTTGGAGTAGTGTATGATAATCTTAGAGAGAATCCTGTTAATCTTAAAGAACTTTCAAGGTTAACTAAAAAGATTGTCTTAACTAATTCAAATACATTGAAGGCAAGACTTCTTATTGAATCAGGACGCTTCATAGTCTGTAAAGCAGGTAATTATTATGTTAAGATTGTAGATATCAAAGTATCAAGAGGGAAAAAATACCTTATTGTAAAAAATGGACTTAATGGATTCATGAGACCAATTATTTCTAATCTAGTTGAAAAAGTTACTTATGGGGTAGAATTAGAAGGTCAAGAACCACTATATACATCAAATAATGCATTCTCTGTTTCAGTATTAAATAATATAAAAGAAGAAGAGTATGTAAATGTTGTTGGAAATCTTTGTACTTCATTAGATGTAATAGCGAATAATGTTAAATTGAAAAAAGCAAATATAGGAGATTTGATTTCTATTAGTAATGCTGGAAGTTACTCATATTCATTATCTCCACTATTATTTTCTAGTTATGAGATTCCAAAACAATATTATAAGAGAAAAGACGGATATATTGAATAAACTATGTTTTAAATATTTAATCTAGAATAGATATAAATTTTTAGGTATAGTGATGGCTACAAATATAATTTTAATTTAGAGCGATAAAAGGTATAGAGAGTATAATAACTCTTTATACCTTTATTTATTTTAAGAATTTACTACTTCAACAATTGTACCTTCTGGAAATAATGTTCTAAAAATAAATCTAACTAATGGCCCTGCAATTAACAGTTGTAGTGGTAATGCAACAATAAAATTGTTGGCTATATTTATAATCCATATAGTGATAAGTGTATTAGGACCCCCAATTGATTTAATAGCTCCAAATAAAGACATACAGATGACCATTCCACAAACCATACAACTAGATATAACAATAGCTTTTATAATTTGTTTAGCATCTGGATTTATAATACGAAATGCTATTTTTTTTGCGATATTAGAAACAATAAACCAGTCAAAAATCATAGCTATAACATATGTAGTTGGAAAATCCAACCAAGCACTTTTAAACGTATCTAATGAGAATTTATCATGTATAGAAATATTGTAAACGCTCATAAAAAATACCATAAAGGCACACATAAGTACTGTAAATATTAAACTTTCTTTTCTATTTTGTGGCATATTCATTTACCTCCAAGTGTAATTTATTTATATTAGGATTATACATGAAGAAAAATTTTGTCGTAAGTAAATTTTTTAAAATTTGAAATTTATTTTTTGAAATAGACATAAATGAAAATAAAAAAATTTTATTTTTTATAGTTATCCATGGAAATTGGTTTTTTTTAACTTTATAATTAATAATATAAGGTAATAAAATTATAGTGTTGCCAAAAAATTAAAATATAGGGGGTGTAGTTCTATATGGAATTGTGGAAAAGAAATTTATTTGTATGTTGGATAGGGATGTTCTTTAGTTCTATAGGTATGAGCCAAATAGCACCTATACTTCCACTATATATTAAACAGTTAGGTGTAACTGATGTTGGTTTAATACAACAGTATTCAGGTATAATTTTTGGATGTACTTTTGTAGTAGCAGCATTTTTTTCACCAATTTGAGGTAAAGCTGCTGATAAATATGGAAGAAAGTCAATGCTTCTACGTGCAAGTATTGGTATGGGAATAGTGATATTTACCATGGCATTTGTACAAAATGTTTATCAGCTATTAGGATTAAGGATTCTCCAAGGTGTTTTTACGGGTTATGCTACTGCGTGTACTACACTGATTGCAACTCAGACAGATAAAAATCACTCTGGTTGGGCTTTAGGTACACTTGCAACAGCATCAACTACTGGTTCCTTAATCGGACCAACAGTAGGAGGATATATAGAATCAATTTTAGGGCTTAAAAGTGTTTTTATTATAACTGGAGGATTATTATTTGTATCATTTATCATATCTATTCTATTTGTAGTAGATAATTTTAAACCTAAAGAAACAACAAAGCCAATTTCTATAATTAAAGAACCATTAAATCCATTGCCAAATAAATTTTTAATTGCATCAATTTTTGTAACTACATTTATTACTCAGCTAGCGTTGTATTCTATAGAACCGATTGTAACAATATATATATCACAGCTTACAAATTTTGCATCAAACGTAGCTTTAATAGCAGGATTAACATTTTCTGCATCAGGATTGGCAAACTTATTAGCGGCTCAAAGGCTTGGAAAAATATCAGACAAAATAGGGCCTCAAAAGGTATTACTGATTTCACTTTTATGGGCAGGAGTTATATTTATACCACAAGCTTTTGTAAGAACTGCATGGCAATTGATGTTATTGAGGTTTTTATTAGGATTATCAGTAGCAGGGCTTAATCCTTCTGTAAATAGTTTATTAAAAAAAATTGCACCAGAAGAATATGTGGGGAAAATATTTGGATATAATGCATCTGCTCAGTATATAGGTTGTTCATCAGGAGCTTTTTTAGGGGGACAAATATCAGCACATTTAGGTATTAGGACAGTATTTTTTTCAACAAGTTTATTGTTATTTGTGAATGCATTTTGGATGTATAAATTTACTGGTTTATTTACTAAGAATGATGTAAAATAAACTTTAAATTTTGATGAGTAGATAAGACATGCTTTAGTATTATATAAAAAACTAATTAAGATTATATATAAAAGGATTCATTTTTATGAATTCTTTTGTTCTTATTAACCTAAAAGTTGTGCTTTGATAACTTCCTTGTGGCATCTGTTTGGCTGTTGTATAATGATAGAAATTATAAAAATATAGACTTCAATATATTTGAAGTAAGTGTTTCATTATATTTTTAAAAAACGATATGGAGGAATTTAATAATGCAAGTTGATAAAAAAAAATCTATCGCAGAACAGTCGAGAATATGTCTAATTGAATCTTTATTATCTTTGATGTCAAAAAAAGATTATAGCAGTATAACTGTAACAGAAATTGCAGAGAATGCCTTACTATCACGAAGAACATTTTATAGAAATTTTAACAGTAAGAGAGAAATACTTGAAACATATTGCCAAAATTTATGTCAGGAATATATTGAATGTTTTAAGAATGAGAGTGATTTATCATTAAGTAATGTGACAGAACTATATTTTTCATTTTGGCAAAAACATGTTGAATTTTTAACTATGCTAAATAAAAATCATCTAATGTTTTTTTTATTAGAAAAGTATAACGAGTTTCTTCCTATTATCTATAAAATCTATAAAGGAGATGATAATAAGTTTAATATTCAAGAAGAAGTTACATATGCTATACTCTTTGTTTCTGGAGGATTTTGGAATATACTATCTGAATGGCTAAAAAACGGATTTGCCCAGACACCCAAAGAGATGTCTGAGATAATTCTAAAATCTATGAATTTATTTATAGAGGGTAAATAATTATAATATATAAACTAGAGCTGAAATTTTGTTCATGAAAACCTTCCTTCTAGGATATTACATTTGTGATATAAAATATGTTTTACTATAATCCACATAATTTAATTTCATGATGTAGAATAAATGATTCTTATGTAATTTATTATAGAATTATATCAAGAAATAGCTTATGGTAAAAATTGGAAAATATTATTATCGACAAAATCTTTGACTTAAAAACTATATTGCGATAGTATTAATTTAATAAAAGTATGAGAGGGGCGTTAGGCTATGACAATTTCAAAAATACCACAAGCAGAATTAAAAGTTATGAAGTTTATTTGGGAAAAAAATGATACAGTAACATCAAAAGAAACTATTGAAGCTATGGAGCAAAAATATGGATGGAAACAAACAACTACATTAACACTTTTATCAAGACTTGTTAAAAAACATTTTTTAAATGCAGAAAAAATAGATAGATATACTCATTACACAATAGTTGTTGGCCATAAAGAGTATTTAAGCGTTGAGACAAAAGATTTTTTGAGTAATATACATGATAATTCTTTACAGAGCTTGATTTCAGCATTACATGATGATGAAGTTATTGATAAAGATGTACTAGATTTATTTGAAAGTCATTTTAAAAACTTAGAAGAGGAGTAATTATATAAGTTAAAATTCTAAGTTTTTAATAGATGGCTGAAAAAATCCATAAATGGTATTATTTAATCAGTTACTCACTATTCATAAAGTAATATTAAATAGGTCCTAATTTAGTAGAGTACCTAAAACAATTGGAATAGGGAGTATCAAATTAAATGATACCACTTATCCTAGTAAATATCGATTTTTTAACATTTAAAATGATTTTATAACATATCAATATTCCTAAGTCTAAGTTATTATTTTTATTCAATCATATTAAAATCTACTTTATTATTTTTAATTGTTTAAAAGATAAATTTGTTTTTTCTTATTTATATATGAGGTAAATGTAAGAAATACTTTTTATATATTTTAAATTTATTGTTATTAATTAGATTATTAATACATCACAACTTATTTTAAAAATTTATTAAAAAAATTAAGTAATTATACCAAATCTAATTGTATCTTTGTGCTATAATTAGTATGTATTTTTTATTATATTATTTTATAAAAAAAATATAATTTAATTATTACTGAGGATATTATTATGTTAGATACATTTATAACACTTGTCTCTTCCATTGTAGAAATATGGGCATGTAAAAAAATTTTTGATTATACAAGTAAAGCAAAAATTAATTTTAAAAAACTAAATATATATTTCTTAATTTCTGTTTTTATTATTATTTCTTCTTTCTATATAAATATTGGAGCGGATAATAGAATTTGGATATGCATACTTATAACTGCTATCTTTTATAAGCTTAATTACAAAGTCAATATATATAAATGTCTAGTAATTTCTTTTTTTTATTGGTTGGTATTGATAGGTATAAATGCATTAAGTATGTTATTAGTAGTATCCATAAATAATTTGGATAATATGAATATTTTACTTAGTGGAAATTTATATAGGTATGAAGCTATATTCTTAGGGAAATTAATCTTAGTTACATTGCTTTATGTTTATAAAATTTCTAGTAAAAATTTTATAATTAGTAAAAAAGAGATATACATATGTGTTCCTATTATAGCAAATTTATTGTCATTTTTTATACTCTATGATTATATTATCAATCTTGTGAAAATTTCTCCAGAGAAAAGAATTGCTTTTTTAGCAATAGTTTTCTTATTAATACTATCTAATATTTCAATATTTGTATTAATACGTATAATACTTAAAATTAAAGTGAAAAAAATAATATAAATTATTTACATAAAAAGGAGATAGCAAATATATCCAAATGCTATCTTCTAACATAATCCATTTCAACTAAAAATTCACTTATAAATATATATATTGTATAAACAAATTAAGCTACCAATTCAAATATAAATTCTAATAAAATTCATTTAGAGAAAAAGTTAATAATTACTTTTTTATGTATAATTTTACATGGACTTATAGAAAGGTTATTTTATTAAAGAAAGATATAAGTATAAGTAGAAATATAATTTAAAAAAGTGCTTTTAACTTTAAAAAATAATGTTAAAAAGTAAACATATACCATAACCTAAAAAGCAAGATTTTAAATCTTTTAAATGAGTCAATCTTACATATATTTCCGATAGATTATATTGATAAAAAACACTAAAATTAAATTAATAAAGTACTTGGAGGGATGTAAATGAAAGATGAAAATTTTATTAATATTGAATACGAAGATAAACGTTTTTCAATTAATATCAAAGAGATTTTGTACATAGAGAAACAAGAATATGAATCAAAGATTTATACCGAAAATGGTAATTACGAAGTTGGAGAAAATGCTCCTAGTATAAAAAAATTAATGAAAGAAGAAAATTTTTTCAAATGTAGTAATAGTTATATTGTAAATTTAGATAAGTGCGAGTTTTATCTTAGCAATAATTGTATTTTTGTAAATAATAATTTTATAAGAATTTTGGGTTCAGAAAGAAAAAAGAAGTTAAAAAAGAAATTAGAGAAATTATATGATTATGAAGATTAATTTTGAGAGGCTGTATTTTATACAGCCTCTTTATTTATTATATTATTAATAAATTTCAAGTTATGATAAAATATAAAACAAGTAACTTATTTAAATATAAAATTCTTTTTAAGAGAAAGGAAAAAGATATGGGAGATTATAATAAAATAGTTGAATCAAAAGATGATGTAGATACGAATAGAAGAAAATTAAAATATCCTTGTATCTATAAACATTTTAAAGGAAAATACTATGCTACAATGGGGCTTAGTAAGGCTACCAACAATGATGATATAGAAAATATTTGTAAATTATACAGCAAAGAAGATTTAAATAAAAACGAAAATAAATATAAGATAGTTATTAGGCACACTGAAAGAGAAGATGATATCTGTGTATATATAGATTTAGATGGAAAGTTTTATCATAAGGAAGAAAAAGACAAAAATGATTTAGTTCTATATAAGACTTTATACGATGATACAGGTATATTTGCAAGACCTTTGGATATGTTTTTATCAAAAGTAGATATAGATAAATATTTTAATCCAATCCAGAAATACAGATTTGAAGAATTCTATAAGTAATATGTGAAAATTATTTTTTATAAATTTATAAAAGCTCTGTTATAGAACAATAACTTGTGTAAATATAAAAGAGATTTATTGAAGATAATATACTAGATTAAATTATAAAATAGAACAAAGTAAAGTATTATATGATATAATTAAGTTTTGAGAAGTACTAATTTATATTTAATAAAAATGGGCATATATTAGGAGGGCATATGGGAAATACTTTTTATATAGTAAGACATGGACAAACAGATTGGAATCTTTTAGGGAAAACACAAGGACATGGTAATTCGGACCTTACTCCTCAAGGGATAGAACAAGCAAAAGAACTTTCTGAAGATATTGGAAAATATTCGATTGATTATATTTTTAGTAGTGACTTAGGAAGAGCAATGCAAACAGCTCAAATTTTAGGGGATAAACTTAACCTTGAAGTTCAAAAAACAGAAGCACTTAGAGAAATGGGTTTTGGAGTTTGGGAAGGACTTTTAATAAAAGAGATTCAAAAAGATTATTCAGATATATATTCAACATGGAGAAATGAACCACATTTAGTAAACATACCAGAAGGAGAAACTCTTAAACTCATAAAAGATAGAGTAGATGCTTTTATAAAAGAATTAAATGAAAAATATGATGATAAAAATATAATTCTTGTCACTCATTCAATCACATTAAGAGTTATGTTATTATCATTTTTAGAATCAGGTATGGAAAATATATATAGAATCAAGCAGGATAATACTGCTTTAAATATAGTAGAATTTAAAGATTATGGCCCTGTTATAATAAAAATGAATGATACAAGCCATATAAAAAATCATGTAAAGATAAATAATTCTGCATTAGAGTAATAATCAATTATAAGGAGAAGTTTATGAGTAAAGTTATAGTAGTTGGTGGAGGTGCTTCTGGAATGATGGCAGCTCTATCAGCTTCGAAAAATAATAATGAAGTGATACTAATTGAGAGAAATGGAGAATTAGGAAGAAAACTAAGAGCTACTGGTGGAGGTAGATGTAACTTTACCAACAATAGAGAGATAGAAGATTTTTTTGATAAAGTTGTTAATAATAAGAAATTTCTCTATAGCAGTTTCTACTCATTTACAAATAAAGACCTCATTTCGTATTTTGAAAGTAGAAATTTAGAATATAAAATTGAAGAAGAAAATGATAACAAAGTATATACTAAAAATGATAAATCCATAGAAGTGATAGAAGTACTAAATAAAGATTTAATCAACCACAATGTTAAGATAATGTACAATAAAAAAGTTATAGACATTATAACTGAAGACATAACTTCAGAAAATGATTCTAATAAAGACAAATCAAAGTGTCTAATAAGAGGAGTCATTTTAGATAATGGAGATAAGATATTGGGAGATAAGGTCATTATATCAACTGGAGGAGTGAGTTATTCAAAAACTGGTTCAGATGGTTCAATGTATAAGATTCTTCAAAATCATGGGCATACATTAAATAGTCTATATCCAGCCTTAGTTCCACTTACAATAGAAGAAAAATGGATTAAAGATTTACAAGGAATATCTATGAAGAATGTGGAAATATCTTGTAAGATTAAGAAAAAGAAAATATCAAAGACAGGAGACATGTTATTTGCACATTTTGGAATAACAGGACCCTGTGTGCTTATAATGTCATCTTATATTAATAAGACTATTGATAAAGAAAAGGTAGAATTAAATATAGATTTCTTACCAAGTTTAAATGCTGATGAAATCTCTAGTATAATCAGAGAATTTCCAAACAAAAATATCATAAATAATCTTAAACAAATACTACCTCAAAATTTCTTAAAAGAAATTCTTACGCTATTATCTTTAAATGATAAAAAAGCAAGTGATTTATCTAAAGTGGATGAAATTAAAATCATTGAGTATATAAAAAATATGAAGCTGACTTGTAATGGAACTACAGGTATAAACACTGGTATGGTTACTTCTGGTGGAATATCAGTTAAAGAAATTAACTCTTCCACTATGGAGTCTAAATTAATTAAGAATTTGTTTTTTACAGGTGAAGTAATTGATATAGATGCAGAAACTGGAGGATACAATTTACAAATAGCTTTTTCAACTGGATATCTTTCGGGTATTAGTGTATAAGTGTAGTTTTTAACTAACAATTAAATATGAATAAATAGAGGTGTATATATGGGTAATTTAGTTATAGCTGTAGATGGTCCAGCAGGAGCTGGAAAAAGTACAATAGCTAAAATAGTAGCAAAAAAGCTAGATATAAATTATATAGATACAGGTGCTATGTATAGAGCAGTTACTTATAAGTGTTTAAAAAGTAATATTGATGTCAATAATGAGAAAGAAGTTATTGAGATAGCTAAAAATTCGGATATAGATTTTAAGAATAATAATATTTACTTGGACAAAGAAATTATAAATGAAGAAATAAGAACAATAGAAGTAAGTAATAATGTTTCTGCTGTAGCCAAGATAAAAGAAGTAAGACAGTTAATGGTTGAAGTTCAACGCAGAATAGGAACAAAAAGTTCAGTAATATTAGATGGTAGAGATATAGGTTCATATGTTTTCCCAAATGCAGATTATAAATTCTTTTTAGTAGCTACTCCAGAAGAAAGAGGAAGTAGACGTTATAAAGAACTTTGTAATAAGGGATATAATACTACTTTAAAGGAAGTAATTGAAGATATAATAAAACGAGATGATATTGATTCAAACAGAGAATGTGCTCCATTAGTGAAAGCTAATGATGCACTAGAAATAGATACTACAGGTAAAACCATAGAAGAGGTTGTAGATGAAGTTGTCTCTAAAATAAATCTTTAGTTTGATGTATCATAATAAAATATAATGTAGTATTGAAGGGAGATAAACGTGAATTTTTATAGATTTGCAATAACTATTTTTAAAGGTTTTTCTAAACTGTTTTTTAAGTATGAGGTTATAGGTGCTGAGAATATTCCAGATAGAGGAAATATAGTAGTAGCCTCAAATCATAAGTCTAATCTTGACCCTGTATTTTTGGCTGCTGCTATAGAAAATAGAGAAATAGCTGCAATTGCAAAAAAAGAATTATTTAAAATTAAGCCATTAGGATTTTTATTAAAAAAATTGCATGTTATGCCGATAAATAGAGAGAAGCCAGATGTATCTACAATAAAAACTATTTTGAGGTCTATTAGAGATGGTTATATATTAGGTATATTCCCAGAAGGGACTAGAATTAAAGGGGATTCTTTTGGTAAAGCTAAGGCAGGTCTTTCTGTATTTACAATAAAGAGTAAGTCTAAAGTTGTTCCAGTATCGATAATATCTAAATATAAACTATTTAGTAAAGTAATTGTATATATTGGAGAACCGATATCGTTTGAAGAACATTTTAAAGAAAAATTGAGTAATGATGACCATGAAAGAATATCACAAGAGATTTTAGAAGTAATAAAACAAAATTACTTTAAATATTCAAAATAAGGGGGGAAAACCTGTGAATGTAAAAATAGCAAGACATGCTGGCTTTTGTTTTGGAGTTAAAAGAGCAATGAAAATGGCATGGGATGAAGTAGAAAAAAATAATTCTGGTATATATGCTCTAGGACCTCTTATTCATAATAAACAAGCAGTAGCAAAATATGAAGAAAAAGGTCTTAAGACTGTAGATGAAATTGATATAATACCAAATTATGAAAATATGATAATCAGGTCTCATGGAGTTCCTGAGAAAATATATAAAGAGGCAAAAGATAAAAAACTAAAAATAGTAGATACTACATGTCCATTTGTAAAGAAAATACATACAGTAGTAAGCGAGTATCATAATAAAGGCTATGAAATAATAGTTATTGGAGATATGAAACATCCAGAAGTAATAGGCATAAATGGATGGTGTGAAAATTCAGCAATAATAATAAAGACTGTAGAACAGATGGAAAATATGGACTTGGATAATTCAAAAAAATATTGTCTTGTGGCACAGACTACAATAAATCCAGATTTATATTCAAGTATAGTTGCTAAACTATCAGATAAACTGGAAAAAATTGTGTTTAATGATACTATTTGTTCAGCTACAAAGACAAGACAAGAATCAGCTAAAGAGTTGGCTAGAGAAGTTGATTGTATGGTAGTTATAGGGGGCAAACATAGCTCTAATACTCAAAAATTAGTAAAAGTTTGTGAAGATTTAGTTCCAACTTTTGCAATAGAAACTAAAGATGAATTGGATGTAGATATGCTTAAAAGATATAAAACATTAGGCATTACAGCGGGAGCATCTACACCTAATTGGATAATAGAAGAAGTTGTAACATTCATTGAAAATTTATAAGTTCAGTAAATAATACAGCATGTGGACATTGTTATAACATAGAACTTATCTATTTATCATATGTGATTTCATACTACATGTGATAAATAGATAGCCTAATATCAAAAAGTGTGTATCTTAATGTATGAGAAATTAATAATATAAGATGCGCACTTTTTAATATTAAGAATATAAAAGATAAATTGATATTGATTATCAATAACAAATAAAATATAATATAATTATTGTGAAATTAGGTAAGGAGGTAAATTAATGGAAATGCTAATATCTGCTTCTGAAGAAGCATTTTTACATGTAGGTTCTATGATTGGATTTTTTATTTTGTTATTTGGATATATTAATTATAAAACTAGTGGGAATTTTACTAATATAATATCAAAAAACAGAAAACTTCAACCTTTGATAGGGGCTTTAATTGGAGCTATACCAGGTTGTGGGGGAAGTTTAGCAATAATGCCATTATACATAAATGGGAAGTTGAGCTTTGGTGCAATAATCGCAAGTTTAATAGCTAGTATGGGAGATGCTGCATTTGTACTTATCTCAGCGAATATTAAGATGTATTTTTTTGTTACAATAGTTAGTACTATTACAGGAATAATAACTGGGCAGTTAGTAGATTGTTTTAAACTTGAAGAAAAATTAGGATTAAAAAAGCGAAGAGAATTGGATAAACACAGTATAAATAAAACCAACTCTAAAGAAGCACATAATCATGATGAAATAATATTGGACAATCTTGCTAAATCTCATGGCAACACAAATAGACTTGCATTTATAATAACACATGGGAAAGGATATAAAATTTATATAGGAATTGTATTAATAGGTTTTATATTTATGTTGCTTGCTCACTCTGGGCTTAATCTACCTATAATTGAGAAGCTACATTCCTTAGAAGAAGCAATTGCAGTTATTGGAATATTATTTTCAATAATTTATATGTGGTGTTTTAAAAAAGTATTTAAAAATTCCAACCAAAAAGAAGAGGAAAATAAAAAGATTTCTCTAAGAGAAATGCTTATACACTCTGTTGGTGAAATATCATTTGTAATTACATGGATTTTTATTGCATATCTTATTTATGATTTGATAATATTAATTTTAGGTGGAGATGAATACTTAGTCAAACTAGTATTATCAACTGGCGTAATAAGTGTATTTATAGGTGCAGGTCTTGGACTTATTCCAGGGTGTGGTATACAAATTGTGCTTATGTCATTCTATTTGAAGGGAACTATACCACTTGGTGCAGTTATAGCCAACTCTATCTCTCAAGATGGAGATGCACTTTTTCCACTTCTAGCAATGGATAAAAAATCGTCTTTATGGGCCATGATTATTACCACTATACCAGCAATACTTGTAGGTATGATAGTTTATGTATTTTTAGGATAAAGATGATTATATACAGATAACTAAGAATGAATAATACAAGTTTATAAATTTATATTTCAAGATTAATAATAAGCAAGTGTAAAGTAAAAATTTAATATGACTGAGCTATTAAAGAGAACATGAGGGATAATATTATTTCTCATGTTCTCTCTGTTTAATTAAATGAATATTGGAACAAATTTCAAGTGATACTTTTTATTAAAACTCATATATAATATATATTAATAAATTAAATTATAATATGTAATACAACAAGTATATTGATATAAAAAACTTAAGAGGAGTTGTAAAAATGAGTACTTTAAAGAAAAAGTGTGATGTAGCAAGTGGAAGAGATAAAGCTGACATTGTACTTAAAAATGGAACAATCATAAATGTATTTACAGAAGAATTGATAGTGGGAGATGTGGCAATAGTGGAAGATACTATTGTTGGTATTGGGGATTACAATGGGAATGTAGAAATTGATTGTAGTGGTAAATATATATCACCTGGCTTTATTGATGCACATATGCATATCGAATCTACAATGGTAATGCCAATTGAATTATCAAAAAAATTATTGAAATCAGGTACGACAACTATCATCGCTGACCCACATGAATTGGTTAATGTAAAAGGAGCAAATGCAATAGATTTTTTATTAGAATCGACAAAAGATATACCACTTAATGTATATATTATGATGCCTTCATCTGTACCTGCGACAAGATTTGAAACTAATGGAATCGGTAAATTTTGTGCAAAAGACATGGAGAAGTACATACAGAATCCTAGGATTTTAGGATTAGGAGAGGTAATGTGCTTTAATGATGTTATAGATTCTGAAAAAGAAATCTTAGATAAATTAGAACTTTTTAAAAGTAAGATTGTAGATGGGCATGCTCCAAATATAAGTGGGAAATCACTTCAGACATATGTGTGTGCAGGAATAGAAAATGACCACGAATGTATAACTTTTGATGAGGTATATGAAAAATTGAGAGCAGGTCTAAAGATTTTAATAAGGGAAGGTAGTGCAGCGAAGAACTTGAAATCTATAGTAAAGGGATTGTTAAATCATAACTTACCAATTGAAGAATTTATGTTTTGTACAGATGATAAGCATTTAGATGATATAGAAAAACAAGGTCATATAAGATGGAATATAAAATGTGCAATTGATTTAGGTATGGAACCTATCAAAGCCATAAAGATTGCAACATATAATTCGGCAAAAGTATATGGGTTAAAAAAGATTGGAGCAATAGGAGCTGGTTATAAAGCTGATATTGTTGTGTTGAATAGTTTAAATGAAATGGAAGTGGAGAGTGTTTATAAAGATGGTAAATTGGTAACTAAAGAAATGTTCTCTAATTACAATTATGAGATTAAAGACAAAGAGTTACTCAATACAGTTAAATTTAAAGAGATTAGTAAAGAGAAAATACAGTTAAAATCAAATGAAAAAAATTATGTGATGGAAATTGTACCTTATCAAATTTTAACAAATAAATTGTATGAATCCATACCAAATGTAGATGGATATTTTATTCCAAATAAAGAGTATTCAAAGCTTTGTGTTGTTGAGAGACATAAAATGACTGGGAATATATCAATTGCACCACTAAAAGGCTTTGGAATAAAAAATGGAGCAATAGCCACTACTGTGGCTCATGATTCTCATAATATAATAGTTGCAGGAGATAATGATGATGACATAATAATTGCAATAAATTATTTGAAAGAAATTCAAGGTGGTTATGTAATTGTATCAAATGGAAAAGTTATTGCACACCTGAATCTTCAAGTCGCTGGATTAATTAGTACTCTTCAAGCTGAAGAAGTACAGGAAACGACTGACAATATGTTGGAGATAGCAAGAAATATGGGAGTGCCAAAGTATGTAGACCCTTTTATTACGCTTTCTTTTATGGCGCTTCCTGTTGTTCCACAAATAAGACTTACTGATTTAGGTTTGTTTGATGTTGAAGAATTTAAATTTATATAGATTATAATATTATAAAAACAACAATAAACAGACAGTATTTAATATATATTGAATACTGTCTATTTTAATTAGTCTATTATTTAAAGAGATTTTAAGTTTGAATAATAGACTTAAAGTATTTTTATTTATTTTTAGTATATAAATATATGAAAATTATATATTGATGAATTTTTATACATAAAAAATAAAATATTTTATTTACGAACAGATATATGGGGTAATAATATATACATAATATAAATTTATCAATAAAAATAAAAGGAGAGATATATATGTTGAGTATAGGAACAAAAGCACCAGAATTTACATTAGAAGATAAAGATGGAAATAAAGTAAGTATGTCAGATTTTAAAGGAAAAAAAGTAGTAGTATATTTTTATCCTAAAGATAATACACCAGGTTGCACACGCCAAGCTTGTGCTTTTAGAAACGCGTATGATGGGTTTAAAAAGGATGATGTACAAGTTATTGGTATAAGTAAAGATAGTATAAAATCACATCAAAAATTTGCAGAAAAACATGAACTGCCATTTATTTTACTTTCTGACCCTGATTTAGTTGCCATTAAAGCCTTTGATGTATGGAAAGAGAAAAAAATGTATGGAAAAACTGCATTGGGAGTTGTGCGAGCAACATATATCATAGATGAAAATGGAATTATTGAAAAGGTATTTGAAAAAGCAAAGCCAGATACAAATGCACAAGAAATTCTTGAATATTTGGAAAAACAGGAGTAATAGAAATTTATGATTGTAATGTTATCACCAGCTAAAAATATGAAGCACGTAGAAACATTTGATAGAGAATTAAGTTTGCCTTGTTTTATAGATAATGCAAAAGAAATAGTGGAGAATATAAAAATATTTAGTATAGAAGATTTCAAAAACAAAATGAAAATCAATGAAAAACTAGCTACATTAAATAAAAATAGATTTGAGAGCATTAAGTTTGATAGACTTGGGAGTCCTGCAATCTTAACTTATGATGGAATGCAATATAAAAACATAGAAGCACATAGTTTTACAAAGCAAGATGAAGAATTTGCAGATGGTTGTATTCGAATCATAAGTGGATTGTATGGAGTTATAAAACCATATGACAGCATATATGAATATAGATTAGAAATGCAGACAAAATTACAGATACAAGAATTTAAGAATTTATATGAATATTGGGGAAATAGCATATATAAAGAACTAATTAAACAAAAAAAGGCTATCGTCAATCTGACATCAAATGAATACAGTAAATCCATAGAAAAATTTATTAAAGATAGTGATACATATATTACATGTACTTTTAAAGTAAGTAAAAATGGTAAATTGAAAGTTGAATCTACACAAGCAAAGAAAGCTAGAGGAATGATGGTAAAATATATTGTAAAAAATAGAGTAAGAGATATTGAGGAACTAAAGAAGTTTAATTTAGGTGGATATAAGTATCAAGAAAAGCTATCTGATAATGGTGAATATGTATTTGTAAAAGAGTAGATAGTTTTAAATATTAAATAGCATTGTTAAATTTAGGTAAAATATGCTTATTGTGTATTGAATTGAGCTTAATTTTAAAATATAATTATTCTTAAATCAAAAAAAGAAAGGAGTGATCTTCCAAAATGGAAAATCACAAACAGATGCCTTGGCATTCAAGAGCAACACATGAAATTTTAGAAAGTCTAGATTCATCAGAAGAGGGGCTCACCGATACCGAGGCGGAAAAACGGATTAAAGAGAATGGTTTAAATGAACTGAGAAAAAAACCACCTAGAACAACTTTACAAATGCTTTGGAGTCAAATTACAGATGCTATGGTTTTAATCTTAATAGGAGCAGCCATATTATCTTTGATATTTGGAGAATTTACAGAAGCTTTTGTAATACTAATAATTGTAACAGTAAATGCAGTTATTGGAATCGTTCAAGAGAAAAAAGCAGAATCATCATTAGAAGCATTAAAAAATATGAATTCACCTATAGCTCGTGTTATGCGTGAGGGTGAAGAAAGTGTTATTCCAGCAAGTAATCTTGTAGTAGGAGATATTGTTTTTTTAGAAGATGGGGCGATGGTTCCAGCAGACCTTCGTTTGATAGAGACATCAAGTTTAAAAATTCAAGAAGCTTCATTAACGGGAGAATCTGTTCCATCAGAAAAAGACTCAGATACAATCTTACCTGAAGAATGTGTATTAGGAGACCGTAGCAATATGGCTTATACATCCTCAATTGTCACATATGGTAGAGGTGTAGGTGTTGTAGTTGCAACTGGTATGGATACAGAAGTGGGTAACATAGCACATCTTTTAGATTCACAAGATGATTTTGATACTCCTATAAAACGTAAACTTAATACTGTTGGAAAGACATTAAGTGTAATAGGTATTATTGTATGCGTTGTTATATTTGCAATAGGTGCATTTTATCAGAGACCTCTCTTGCCAATGTTTATGATTGCAATTTCCCTTGCCATATCAATTATTCCAGAGGGATTACCTGCAACAGCTACTATTGTAATGGCTTTAGGCGTACAACGTATGGCTAAAAGAAATGCTTTAATTAGAAAATTACCTGCTGTTGAAACACTAGGAGGAGCTACAGTAATATGTTGTGATAAAACTGGTACATTAACTTTAAATAAGATGACTGTTACACATATTGCTGTAAATGGAGATTTTGAATCTGGGAAAGTTACATCAATAGATACTGCATCTGAAAAACATCCACTAGTATATAAAGAGATTGTTTATGCTGGTGCACTTTGTAATGATGCATGTATTAATCCAGATAAAACAGATGAAATATTAGGTGACCCAACAGAGGGTGCATTAATTTTTATGGCTAACAAATTTGGAATAGATCAAGAAGCTCTTGAAGAAGAATATCCACGTGTATTTGAACAGCCTTTTGATTCTGATAGAAAATGTATGACAACTGTTCATAATATAGATGGAAAGATTACTGCTTATACTAAAGGTGCAGTAGATGAAATTCTTGACTTATGTACTAAAATATTAACATCAAAAGGTGAAAGAAATATTACCGAATTGGATAAAAAGAATATACACGAATTATGTCTTACTATGTCTAAAGATGCATTGCGTGTACTTGGTTTTGCGAAGCGTGAGATTTCATCTATACCAAAAGAAGATAATGAAAATATAGAATATGATTTGACATTTATAGGTATGGTTGGTATGATTGACCCTCCAAGAACTGAGGTAATTGATGCAGTAAATACTTGTAAAGAAGCAGGTATAAGAACCATAATGATAACTGGTGACCATAAAGTTACTGCTACAACAATAGCTCATGAATTAGGAATATGGAATGAAGGAAATACTGTTATATCTGGTGATGAACTTGATAATTTAAGTGATGATGAGCTAGATGAGGCTGTTAAAAATGCTACAGTATTTGCACGTGTGTCCCCTTTTGATAAACTTAGAATTATACAATCTCTAAAAAGAATTGGAGAAGTGCCAGCAATGACTGGAGATGGAGTAAACGATTCTCCTGCCTTAAAATCTGCTGATATTGGTATAGCTATGGGTATAAGTGGTACAGACGTTGCAAAAGATTCTTCTGATATGATTTTAATGGATGATAGCTTTACAACAATTGCTTATGCAATAAAAGAAGGTAGACGTGTATATAGAAATATACAGAAAGTTATACAATTCTTACTTGTTGGTAATATAGCAGAGATACTTACATTGTTTGTTGCAATATTATTAAATTGGGACACTCCACTTCTTGCAGTTCATATTTTGTGGGTAAACCTTGCAACTGCTACACTTCCAGCCCTTGCGCTTGGAGTTGACCCACCAAGTAGAAATATAATGAAGCATCAGCCAGTGAAATCAACAACCTTATTTGAAAAAAATCTTATACAAAGAGTAGTTACTCAAGGTATATTTGTGGCAATAATGACTATTTTAGCATATAAAATTGGTCTTAATATAGAAAATCATGCTGTAGGTCAGACAATGGCATTTTGTGTATTAGCATTTTCACAAATGTTAAGAGCATTTAGTCAGCGTTCAAATACAGATTCCATGTTTAATAAAAATAATGGTAAGAATCCATTTCTTTTAATTTCATTTTTAACTTCTGCATTACTAATAGCAGTAATACTATTTGTACCTGTCTTTAGAAATGCATTCAGTTTAACTATTTTAAATGGTTCAGAATGGCTCATAACAATCATTCTAGCCACAATGTCTGTAGTTCAAGTAGAAGTTGGAAAAGTTATTAAAAGAAAAATTTCAAAAAAATAGTTGACAAAATTAGGAAAAATATATAAGATATAAAACATAGAAAAATTAAATAAATCTTATCCAGAGAGGTGGAGGGACTGGCCCTATGAAACCCGGCAACCAGTATATTTATATACATTGGTGCTAAATCCTGCGGCGAAAGCTGAGAGATGAGTATAATTAAGCTTATACAGAGCCTGAGTTATATACTCAGGCTTTATTTATTTTAAATCTCATCTGGTAAATAGTTTAATTTTTTTTACTAAAATCTAAGGGGGATACAAAAATGTATAACAAAGAAACAATATGTGTGCAAGGAAATTATAAACCAGGAAATGGAGAACCAAGAGTCTTACCTTTATATCAAAGTACAACTTTTAAATATAGTAGTATAGACCAACTTGCTGACCTATTTGATTTGAAAGTTGATGGACATATGTATTCAAGAATAAGTAATCCAACTGTTCAAGCCTTTGAAGAAAAAATAAGTTTGCTAGAAGGGGGAGTATCTTCTGTGGCTGTATCATCAGGTCAATCTGCAAATATGTTAGCTGTTTTAAATGTATGTAAAGCAGGAGATAGTATACTTTGTTCTTCAAAAGTATATGGAGGGACATTCAATTTATTGGGACCTAGTCTTAAAAAATTTGGAATAGATTTAATATCATTTGATTTAGATTCAAGTGAAGATGAAATAGTAAAACTTGCAAATGAAAATACTAAAGTTGTGTTTGCAGAAACACTTGCCAATCCAACTCTTGAAGTTATAGATTTTGAAAAAATAGCAAATGTGGCTAAGAGAGTTAATGTTCCATTTATAGTTGATAATTCACTAGCATCTCCAGTGCTTTGCAATCCTCTAAAATATGGGGCAAACATAGTTACTCATTCTACTACAAAGTATTTAGATGGGCATGCTTCAAGTGTTGGGGGGATTATAGTAGATGGTGGAAACTTCAATTGGGATAATGGAAAGTTTCCAGAGTTAGTTGAACCAGACCCAACATATCATGGAATAAGCTATACTCAAAAATTTGGAAATGCTGCATATGCAACTAAGGCACGAGTTCAACTACTTAGAGATTATGGAAATTGTTTAAGCCCATTTAATGCATATCTTACTAATTTAAATGTTGAAACACTTCACCTTAGAATGGAGAGACACAGTGAAAATGCACTTAAAATAGCTAAGTTTTTAGAAAAACACGAAAATGTAGATTGGATTAACTATCCAGGACTTGAAGATAATAAGTATTATGAGAATGCCAAAAAGTATCTATCAAAAGGATGTAGTGGAGTTTTATCATTTGGAGTAAGAGGTGGATTAGAAAATGCCAAAAAATTTGTGGAAAAATTACAGATAGCATCTTTAGTTACACATGTTTCAGATGTAAGAACATGTGTTATACATCCAGCTTCAACTACTCATAGACAGTTAACAGAAGAACAATTAATTGCATCTGGAGTATTACCTTCACTAATAAGATTGTCCGTTGGAATAGAAAATGTAGAGGATTTAATAGCTGATTTAAATCAAGCTTTAAATTTCTAATAGTCTAAGAGAAAGAGAAGTGAAAAGATATGGCTTTAATACTACCAAAAGGATTACCTGTTATTAATAAATTATTGGATGAAGGAATAGATGTAGTTTACAAAGAAGATTTTAATAAAGAATTAAAATATGAAGAGAATATAGATACAAAGATAGCTATATTGAATCTAATGCCTATAAAGATGGATACAGAATTAGATTTACTTAGAAGAATAGATAAAACAGGATTTAATGTATCTGTGGAATTTATTAAAATCTCAACAAGAGAAAGTAAGAGAGTATGTAATGAGTATGTTAAGGATTTTTATAAAACATTTGATGAAGCCAAAGAAGAACACTTTGATGGTTTTATAATAACAGGAGCTCCAGTTGAACAAATGGAGTTTGAAGAAGTTGATTATTGGAATGAACTAGAAGAAATTATGGATTATTCTAAAAGAAAAACTAAATCTACATTATATATATGTTGGGCAGCTCAAGCAAGTCTTTACAAATACTACAATGTAAAAAAACTTCCATTAAGTCAAAAATGTTTTGGAGTATTTAAGCATAAAGTAGATAAAAATAGTAAAATAGTAGATGGATTTGAAAAAGAATTTTTTGCTCCACATTCAAGACACACTACTATAAATACTGAAGCTCTAAGAAATAATAAAGAATTGAGTATTGTAAGCCATTCTAAAGAAGCTGGTCCTTATATAATTACAAACTCAAGAGATGTATTTGTAATGGGGCATGGTGAATATGATAAGTACACTCTTGATAAGGAATATAAGAGGGATATAGACAAGGGAGATGAAATATCAATACCTCAAAACTATTATACAAATGATGACCCTTCACAAGAGCCAACTGTCAAATGGAAAAAACATTCTGAGTTATTGTTTAGAAATTGGATAAAAAACTATCTACTACAATAAATTTGAGATGCTATATAAAAATAATTAAATAAGATATAGAAAATGATAGGTATAGAGATAGTCTTAATGATTCTTTATACCTTATTATTTTTTAAAAAATTTGACATTATAATAGTAGTTTTATATAATAAAACTAAACCGACTGACGGTCTATTGAAAGGAGAAAACATATGAGAATTGTAAAAGACCCTGAAGAACGTAAAGCTGAAATATTAGATACAGCTGAAATGCTTTTTTGTACTAAAGGCTATTCGAAAACTACTATAAATGATATTTTAAATGAAATTGGAATTGCAAAGGGTACTTTTTATTACTACTTTAAATCCAAAGAAGAAGTAATGGATGCAATTATAACTAGAATTATAGATAATGATATAAATATGGCAAAAAAAATTGCTTTAAATCCAGAAATTCCAGTGCTTGAAAAATTCTTTCAGATATTGATGTCTCAAAGACCTAGTGTTGGAAATAATAAAGAAAAAGTAATTGAACAATTCCATTTACCAAACAATGCAGAAATGCATCAAAAGACAATAGTTAAAACTATTCTAAACTTTACACCAATCTTAGCAGAGGTAGTAGAACAAGGAGTAAGAGAAGGAGTATTCAATACAAAGTATCCAAAAGAAACGATAGAGTTTTTGATTGCTTCTTCTGAGTGTATATTTGATGAATCAATGTTCAATTGGAATAAAGATGAAATGTTACAAAAAACAGAGGCTTTTGTTTATATTATGGAAACAACCTTAGGTGCAGATAAAGGTAGTTTTGATTTTGTACATGATATGATAATAAAGAATTAAATTTTTGCACTATTTATTATTATATTTTGATTTTTAGTCATACTATATTTGAGATAATTAGTTGTAATGGGATTAAAAAGTGGGAAATCGGTGTAAAATATATACATCGATTTTTCATTAAATTTTATTAAAAATATATTATATCAAATTAGATATCAATAAGAAATGATATTTATAACTGAAGTTACAATATTGTAATTGACAATAAATACTTAATACTATAATATTTAATACATTAAATATTATAGTATTAAGTATTTATTAGTGAGATACACTTAAGCCTAAGGTTAATATTCAGTAAAATAAAGCATTTTTGTAGGGAGAGTTTGTATGGATGAGATAAGTTTTAAGAAAGAGTTATTGGAATTGACTAGAGATATAAATATTAAATTTGCAACTTTATTGAGCCAATTTTATCAACCACTTGGTATTACAGCAGTGCAAGCTTTGATTCTGTCAGAACTATGTGAACATGGAGAGAAAAAAATAAGTGATTTAGGAAAAAATTTAAATATGACAAACAGTAATGTATCAGTAATATGTCAGAGACTTGAAAAGAATGGTTTTTTAAATCGTATAAGAGATATGGAAGACCAAAGAATTGTAAAAGTAAGGCTTACAAATAAATCACTAGATATACAGGAGAGTATTTCAAGCAGTATCTTTGATGATTATTTTGAAAATATGACTAGTGAAAAATTGCAAGATATGGAAGATATAATAGAAGGTTTAGAGAAGTTAAATAAGCTTTTAACTTACATTGATTGCAAATAACATAAAAAATAATTTAAAGGAGAATAAAATTATGGATGAACATAAACCACAGAAAAGGTCTGGTCTCTATTATTATACAATAATAATAATAGTAGTAATGTTTTTAAATGCTTTAATATTTCCAAGTCTAATGGATAAAAAAATGGTTGAGATTGACTATGGAAAGTTTCTTACGATGTTGGATACAGGAAAAGTAAAATCTGTTGAGATAGAAAATAATAGAATAGCAATAAGTCCATCTAGTAGTAAAGATAAGAATATATACATAACTGGTAGAATGGATGACCCAGAATTGGTAGATAGATTGAAAAATGCGAAAGTAGAGTTTAATAAGGTTATTCCTAAGGAAAACTCACCACTTTTAAGTATTTTACTTACATGGATAATACCTATAGGTATTCTTATGCTATTTGGTAATTTAATGATGAAATCAATGCAAAAGCGAATGGGTGGCAACAGTATGCAGTTTGGAAAGAGCAATGCCAAAATGTATGTATCTGCTCAAAGTGGAAAAAGATTTAATGATGTTGCTGGTCAAGATGAGGCAAAAGAAGCTTTAAGTGAAATAGTAGATTTCTTACACAATCCAGAAAAATACAAGAAGATAGGAGCACAAATGCCTAAAGGTGCGCTTTTAGTAGGGCCTCCAGGTACAGGAAAGACACTTCTTGCAAAAGCTGTAGCAGGAGAAGCAGATGTTCCATTTTTCTCAATATCTGGTTCTGAATTTGTTGAGATGTTTGTAGGAATGGGAGCATCTAGAATTCGTGATTTATTTAAACAAGCAAAAGAAAAAGCTCCATGTATAGTCTTTATAGATGAGATTGATACTATTGGGAAAAAGCGTGATAATGGAAGTGGATTAGGTGGAAATGATGAACGTGAACAAACTTTGAATCAGTTGTTAAGTGAGATGGATGGTTTTGATGGTGGAATAGGTGTAGTAATACTTGCTGCTACAAATAGACCTGATAGTCTTGATAAAGCATTACTTCGTCCAGGAAGATTTGATAGACGTATACCAGTTGAACTTCCAGACCTTGGAGGACGTGAAGCTATATTAAAGGTGCATGCTCAAAATGTAAATGTAAGCTCAGATATAGATTATAATGCAGTTGCGAGGTCTACATCAGGTGCTTCAGGCGCAGAACTTGCAAATATTGTTAATGAAGCCGCACTTTTAGCTGTTAAATCAGGAAGAGATATAGTAGAACAACAGGATTTTGATGAATCTGTCGAAACTGTAATTGCTGGATATCAACGTAAAGGAGCTGTAATTTCAGATAAGGAAAAGAAAATTATAGCTTATCATGAAATAGGTCATGCACTTGTTGCTGCTATGCAAAAACATTCTGCTCCTGTCCATAAGATTACTATAATACCTAGAACTTCAGGTGCATTGGGTTATACTATGCAAGTTGCAGAAGATGAGAGTGTACTTATGTCTAAAGAAGAAGCAATTGATAAAATAACTACATTTACAGGAGGTCGTGCTGCTGAAGAGGTTATTTTTAATACTTGTACATCAGGAGCCTCAAATGATATAGAGCAAGCTACAAAAATTGCAAGAGCTATGGTTACTCGTCTTGGTATGAGTGAAGAGTTTGATATGGTTGCTCTAGAGACAATAAGTAATCAATATCTAGGAGGAGATACTTCTCTTGCTTGTTCTTCAGACACTGCTGCCAAAATTGATGAAGAAGTATTTAGAATAATAAAAACTTGCCATAAAAATGCAACTGAAATTTTAGAAAACAATATTGAAAAACTTCATGAACTTGCTGAATATTTATTAGAAAAAGAAACTATTACAGGTGATGAGTTTATGGAAATACTTAATTTACAATAAAATAATTATTTAATGATTTAGGATAAAATCCTTTTAGATTTACTAAAAAGTGGTATAGCATTTATAAATGTTATACCACTTTTTAATATGGAAAAATCTTATTTAATATAACTAGTTTTTATTTTATATTGTATAAGTTTTGAATAAGCTATCTTAATTTAGCAATATCTGTATTTGATAATTCCATTGTAAAATTCCAGTTACAGATATGATGTGTACAATTACATTTGGGCATATATTAGATTCTGTTTTTAATTTATGTAATAATTCTCTTAAAACTATATCTTTATTTTCTTCTGTACAGTTTGCACATAGGTAATCACCTTCTGGCAATATAGTTAATTCTTCTACAGAGGGATACTTTAAACAAATTGCAAACAGTCTAGATTTTTCTGGAGTTGTAATCATACCAGCCATATCTTCAAATAAAAATTGCGATTCTAATGATGTATCAAGTTGATTATAGAAATGTTCATGATAGTTCCATAAGTTTTTTAATGATGCATGTTCCATATTATTAGAAATAAGAATAACTCTTTTGGGAATATGCATTACAAAAAAATTATCTTTTTTAGTATCAATATTATTTAATTTGTTTTCATAATCTGTGTAAGCACGTTTAATTTTTTCTTTTGCATATTGGAGATAAGCTATTTTCTTATTTGCATTTTCTTCAGCTTGTTTCAGAGCTTCAATAACTTTGTGTAGGTTATCAAGTTGTAATATGTCTCCAATTTCTGTTAATGTAAAATCCATTGATTTAAGTAATGCTATAGTTTGTAATTTTACAAGTTCTTGTTCAGAATAATATCTATAACCAGATGATTCATCTCTGTAACAAGGTTTTACAATACCAATACGGTCATAGTGACGTAGTGCTTCACTAGTCATACCTACAATTTCTGCAGCTTGTTTAATCGAAAAGTAATTTTTCATTCATTCACCTCTTGACTTTTTTGTAACACAAAAGTTTATAATACATTATATCATCTGTTGACATAAGTCACAATGATATAAAAAAGAAAGATTAGAGAGGATAACAAGTTATGATAGAATTAAAAAAAGTAACGAAGAAATACAAAGAAGCAATTGTTTTAAGAGATTTTACATGTACAATTCAAGCAGATGGAATATATTGCTTGTTGGGAAGAAATGGTGCAGGAAAAACTACACTTTTAAAATCTATTGCAGGTTATCAGAATATTTCTAGTGGAAGTATTTATGTGAATGGAGGTTTTATTAGTACAGCAACAATGGATACTAGTGTCAGTTATATTGATAACTTTGCAAAACATTTTAATCTTCCTGTAAAAAAACTTATTAAAATTGCAGGAAAATTAAATCCTTCTTTTGACAATCAATTTGCCATTGAGATGATGGAACGCTTTGAATTGGATGGAAGTAAAAAGTTCAATAAACTCTCATTGGGAATGAAAACTATGGTTTCTACTATTATTTGTCTTTCAAGTAATAAACCAGTAATTCTTTTAGATGAACCAGTACTTGGTTTTGATGCAATTATGCGTGCAGAGTTTTACTCTTTATTAACAGAAAGTTTTTCTCGGAAACCAAGAATTATTATTGTTTCTACTCATATAATAGATGAAATTGCAAAAGTTATGCAAAAATTGATTATTATTGATAGAGGAGCATTATGCTTTTTTGATACATTACAAGTTATTAAGGATAAAGCATATAGTGTAAGTGGACCAAAACAAGAGGTAGAAGAAGCTACTAAAGATTTGAATATAATTGGAAATGAACAAGTTGGAGGTTTTTTGACAAGGCACATTTTTGACGTATCTATTAATTCTGAGAGTCTTAATATAGAAGAAATATCTCTCCAAGATTTCTTTATTTATATGGTTGGAAGAAAGGAGGTAATTTAATATGAATCCAGTTTTAACAATTGTAAAACGTAATTTTTTGAGTAGCTTTATTGGATTTATTGTTACAATTTTAGTAGTATTATTATCCAGTACATCTAGTGCTGCAAAAATAGCCATAAGCCGTGGAAATTATACTTATCTTTATATATTAATAGTTCCATTTTTTATTGTATATTTTAATTTCAGCAAGCTGATATATTTAAATGCAACTAAAAAATATTACTTTTGGGGAAGTATGATAACATATATTATTACTGCTCTAGCAGTATCTCTCATAAATACTTTCATTCATCTTGTAATAGACCCGATTAATCAAACTCAAACAGTAATAAATTTATTAGAACTATGTGGTTGGTGGCAAAATGGACCATTTCTTGCTTTTTTCCAGCAATTTACCTTCCTATTGTTAGTATCTATATTTTTACATTTATTATTGTCTATGCAAACTTATTGGTATGGATGGATAACTGACATCGCTCTTATAGCTATCATATGTATATTTGTTCCTATACAGCATTTGCGTGGCATACTGGTAGAGTTTTTTAAGCTTATTATGTTCAATAGCAATCCACTGTTACATATTGGAATTTGTTCAATAGGTAGTTTCCTATTAGCATATCTTTGTTTGATTGTATTGAAGAAGAAAGCTATTTAACAAGGAGATTACAAATGAAAAAAAACTTTAAAAAATTATTTAGTCTTTTAAGTATATTAATTGTATTATCAAGCACTTTAGTGGGGTGTTCTTCTACAGATACTACTTATGAGAAAAAGCAATACTCTATGTTAGATATAGATAATATAGAAGTTGACATAAAAGATAGAAAAATTGAGATTTTTCCATCTTCAGATAAAAAAATTCATATTTCTTATTATGACAGTGAAAAAGAGTATTATATGATTGATTTATTCGAAAAAAATAGATTGTCAATTAAATATATTACTAATAAGGGTTGGAGTGATTATATAGGTGGAAAGACTTCAATAGAAAACAGAACAATAAAAATGTGGATACCCAATGAATCTTTAGAAAATCTAAACTTAAAAACATCTAATGGAGATATAGAAATATCACAATTATCATTTTTAAGTTCAGTAGATATAAAGGTTAGCAATGGAAATATTGAATTAAAAGAGCTTGATGCAAGAAACTCTATAGAACTTGAAACGAAAAATGGTAATATAGGTGGAACACTAACAGGTTCTTATGATGATTTTTTTATATCAAACTATATAAAAAAGGGAAAAAGTAATTTGCCTAATGATAAACATAATGGTTCAAAGAAACTTACAACTTATACAAATAATGGAGATATTCTTTTGGACTTTATTAACGATTAAAGCCAAACCTATTAAAATAAAACTGCAAATAAAGCAAAACACATACCATTCATTTGTAGTGTTTTGCTTTATTTTTTATGTATAAAATCCGAATCGTGTATATGAAACCTCTAAAGTTATTTGCTACTTGTATTTATTAAGTATTTTTATTATTTAGTTAATAGTACATATTTAAATCTTTACATAATCTTAATCATTAAAAATACATTTTAACTACAATTTTATGCCAAAATTGATAATATAATAATAATGAAAGGTGTAAGGAGGTTGTTTAATGGACAGACCAAACCCTGATATACTGTTAGAAAAAATTAAAAATGAAGAAAATAAATTGAATAGAGGTCAATTAAAAATATTTTTTGGCTATGCAGCAGGAGTAGGGAAGACTTATTCTATGTTGGAATCTGCACAAAATTTGAAAAAAGTAGGTGTAGATGTAGTAGTTGGATATATTGAACCACACACAAGACCAGAGACATTAGCTTTACTTGAGGGATTAGAAATTCTTCCTGTAAAGGAGATAGAATATAAATCTATAAAACTAAAAGAATTTGATTTAGATGCTGCTTTGGCAAGAAAGCCAGACGTTATATTGGTAGATGAGTTTGCACATTCTAATGTCACTGGGCTAAGACATACAAAAAGGTGGCAAGATATAGAAGAATTATTGTTAGCAGGTATAAATGTATATACCACTGTAAATGTTCAACACTTAGAAAGTCTAAATGACATTGTTGAAATAATTACAAATGTATCAGTTAAAGAAACTATACCAGATAAGTTTTTAGATACTAATACACAATTGGAACTTATTGATGTTGAACCTGATGTACTTCTTGAAAGATTCAGTGAAGGTAAAATATATAAGAAAGAACAAGCAATTAGAGCAAAAGATAATTTTTTTATAAAAGATAATTTAGTTGCCCTTAGAGAGATTGCCCTTAGAAAGACGGCAGAACGAGTAAATAAAGAAGTACAAATGACTAGATTATCAAAAGGTGATGTAAGCGTAATACCTACATCAGATACACTGCTTGCATGTATAAGCCCCTCTCCATCCTCTGCAAAAGTCATTAGAACTGCATCTAGAATATCAGACAGTACATTTGCAAAATGGATAGCTTTATATGTTGAAACTCCAAATACAGCAAGATTACCTTTACAAGAGCAAAAACAATTACAAAACAATTTAAAACTTGCCAAGAAATTAGGTGGTGAAATAATTGTTTTACATGGTGAAGATGTAATTGAACAGATACTTAGGATTGCAAAGCTTAGAAATGTAACAAAAATTGTAATAGGTAGAAATCATTCAAATAATAAAAAACTTAATAAGAAATTTAAAAAAGATATAGTTGACAAATTAATAGACGAAGTGGATTATATAGATATACATATAATACCTTATAAATTTGCTTCAGAAGTTAAATATAAACCTAAAAAAGATAAACTATCAATAAAATCAAAATTTAAAATTAGTAAGGTTGATTTTATCAAACTTATGATTGTTACTTTAATGATAAGTATCTTAGCATATGTAGTACAAAGTCTTGGATTTATAAGAGAAAATATACTGCTAATATATATGTTAGGAGTAGTTTTAGTTTCAATGTGGACTAAAGGATATAGCACAGGTATAGTGAGTTCTGTGTTAAATATAATCCTGCTAAATTATTTTTTTACAGCACCAATATATACATTATCAATAGCTGATTCAAACTATATAGTTACATTAGTTGTATTTTCGATAGTTGGTATAATAACTAGTACACTTACATCTAAGGTACAACATGAAGCAGAAACAGCTGCTAAAAGAGAAGAAAATACAAAAATGATATACCAAATAATAAAGGGATTTTTGAGGTTATCAAATAAAGATGATATAGTAAATAAGGGGATAGAGCTTTTATCTCTTAGTTTGAGTAGAGATGTAGTTTGTTATTTAAGTGTAGATAAGCATAAAAAATCAAAGTTATATAAAAAAAATGCTTCTAACAAAGATAAAAACGATTTAGATAGTGACGATGAAAAAGCTGTTGCAAGTTGGGTTTTATCCAATTCAACAGTGGCAGGTAGTGATACAGATACACTTCCAGGTTCAAAGGGGTATTATATACCAATAGTAGGTATGAATTTAACTTTAGGGGTTGTTGGGATATCATGTATTGATTCGAAATTAGATGCAGAAGACATAAATTTAATTGAAACAATAATAGCTCAAATGGCAATAGCTCTTGACAGAGAAATTCTATCAGAAGCAAAAGAAAATACCAATCTTGAAATAGAGAGAGAAAGATTAAGAAGTAATCTTCTAAGAGCAGTTTCCCATGACCTTAGAACTCCATTAGCAGGAATATCTGGAGCAGTAAGTACGATTATAAAAAATAAAGGTACTATAGGTCAAGATATAATAGATGAATTACTTAGTGGTGTATATGAAGATACTCAATGGTTAATTAGACTTGTTGAAAATTTACTTAGCATGACTAAAATAGATGAAGGAAAATTAGAAGTTAAAAAACATTCTGAACTTATTGAAGAGGTTATCTCAGAAGCATTGCAAAAAATTAAAAAAAGAATTGAGAATGCAATTATAGATATTAATATACCAGAACAAATACTATTTGTTCCTATGGATGCAAAATTGGTAGAGCAAGTTTTAATTAATTTGATAGATAACTCTTTAAAATATTCAAAAGAAGATTGTAAGATAAATATAAATGTATATGAAGAAGAAGATTATGTTTGGTTTGAAGTATCTGACAATGGCCCTGGTATATCAAAAGAATTGAAAAAGCATGTTTTTGATAGATTTTTTACAGGAGAAGAAGGTTCTAAGGATTCTAGAAAAGGTGTTGGACTTGGATTATCAATTTGTAAATCAATAATTCAAGCTCATAAAGGTGAAATTATGGTAGAAAATAATAGAGATAAAGGTTCAACTTTTAAATTTAGTTTGCCTAAGGAAAATGAATAATGTCAAATTTTGAAATTTATTTTTGGAGGAAGAAATGAGTAAAAAACTTATATTATTAGTAGAGGATGATAAGACAATAAGAAAATTTATATCTACTGCGCTTTTGACACAAGATTACGATGTCAAGGAAGCTATAACTGGTAAAGAAGGAATATCGATTGCTGTTTCATATTCTCCAGATGTCGTTCTTTTGGATTTAGGGTTAGAAGATATGGATGGAATAGAGGTAATAAAAGCTATTAGACAATTTTCAAAGATACCAATAATTGTAGTTTCCGCAAGAGAACAAGATAGAGAAAAGGTAGAAGTATTTGATGCAGGAGCGGATGATTATTTAACAAAACCATTTTCGATAGTAGAATTATTGGCTAGAGTTAGAGTAGCACTTAGACATTCACAGATGGAGTTACAACAAAAAGAAGAAGTTAAATCTACTTTTGAAGTAGATAAATTATTGATTGATTTTGATAAAAGAAGAGTTATAGTTGATGATAATGAAGTCCATTTGACACCTATTGAATATAATATTCTTTCATTACTTGCAAAACATCATGGAAAAGTACTTACTCATAATTTTATAATAAAAGAGATATGGGGTAGTATTATTGGAAATGAAACTAAGTCTTTAAGGGTTTTTATGGCAACATTAAGGAGGAAAATAGAAAAGCAACCTGCTGACCCAAGGTATATAATTACAGAGGTTGGTGTAGGATATAGATTAAATGATGAATAGATGTTATGTATATTAATTATCAGATTGAATATTTAATGTATATTATAATTATATAATTTAGTTAAAAATAAGAATGAAGTGTATATGCTATTGTTAGTTTAGTATATGCATTTTATTTTTTATTTTTTAAGTATCAATAATTTTTTGGTATTAATAATACGAAATATGATTTAAAATAAATACATGGTATAATTTGTGGTAAAGATTTTAATTAAACAATAAAAATATTTAACCCTTGTCTTATAATAAATTTAACATAAATATTAAATAATAATTATTAAAATAGTGTAAAATAATTACAATAATCATTATAGAAAATTTTTGAAATGTAAATTGAAGTTTAGGAGTAGATGTATGTATATACTGAATTTAAATACAAGAGAAATTATTGAAGATTTTAGTGAAAAATTTTATACAGCAGAAAATTCTTATCTTATATTAAGTGCTCCAAAAAATTTAAAATTGCTCAAAGAAATCTTGGATATAGATGAGATAACTTTTAATGATTGTCTTAAGTTTGATGAAATAACGAAACTTGATTTATTTGATAATTACGATTTTTTGAGTTTAAATACATTTGAATTAAGAGATGGAGAGGCTGCTATAGAAGAAGTAAATATGTATTTATCAGATAATTTTATATTAGTTGTAGTAAATGAGGAACATTTTTTATTTGAATTTGTAAAAAGTATTATTTTTAAAAATTCTCAACTTGAAAAAAACCCAGTTATAAATCTATTTAAAATAAACTATTTAATTTTTAGAGAGGTTATAAAAAATGGTTTTGAGTCTTTGGAAAAAGTTGAAGAATTAATTCTTCAAATAGAAGATGAGATGATGGATAATATTCATAAAAATCATGTATCTAGAATAAGTGATGTAAGGGGTCTAACGAGGACTATAGTTAAGAATACAAGACCTCTTTTATATATTGGTGACAGAATAGTAAAAGAAAATATAAGGTATTTGAAGTATTCCAATGTAAAAAAATATAATCTTGAAAATTTTCAAGGTATAGATTTTGGAATTGATAAATTATATAATTTTGCATTATCAACACGAGAATTAGCTGATAAATTATTAGATATATACTCTTCTAGAGTAGGTGAAAGAACAAACCATCTAATTACAAAATTAACTTTACTAACAGCTATATCTGCACCACTTACAATTATAACTGGTATATATGGAATGAACTTTAGATACATGCCAGAATTAAATTGGGTCTATGGATATCCGGCAACTTTATTCTTTATGCTATGTATAATTTTTGTTGGAGTTGTAATATTTAAAATAAAAAAACTATTGTAAATAACAGATGATTTTTAAAGTGTTTTATAAAAATACAGCAATTAAGAAACTAATTTAAGAAAATGAAAAAATATTTTAAATTGAAAATATTTATAGAAAATATTGACAATTATATTTTCTTTGCTATAATTATTAAACAAGAAGAATAATAAATTATAAAAATGGAGGAGAATACTATGAAAGGAATATTAAAAGAACTAACAGCAAAACTTTATAGCTTTTATTACTTTATGTTCTGGGGCTTTTATTTTAGCGCTGGCTATTTCTTTTACAAAAATACATGTAGTTCCTTTCTGGTGAGGCCTTGTTTTAATGATTTTGAGCATAAGTAAATTTTATAAAAATTGTTGTTTTGTATATTTATATAAGATTTAATGCTTAATAGATTATTTTAGAGAACTCATTAGTGAGTTCTCTTTTTTATTTTAAATATAAAACTATAATATTGGGAGGTAGTAAAAATGATAGTAGTATTAAAAATGGGAGCAGATAAAAGTGAAGTTAAGAAGTTAATAGAAGCTATTGGAAGAGAAGGAGTAGAAGTTAATCCTATAGATGGGACAGAACTAACTGTTTTAGGTTTAGTTGGAGACACTAGTAAAATAGATGCTAAAAGAATAGAGGCAAATAAAATAGTTGAAAAAGTTATGCATGTAGTAGAGCCTTTTAAAAAGGCGAACAGAAAGTTTCATCCAGAACCTTCTATAATAAATGTTAATGGGATGGAAATTGGTTCAAAAAAAATTGCTATGATAGCTGGACCTTGTTCTGTTGAAACAGAAGAACAAATAGTATCTATCGCTGAAGATGTAAAAAAATCAGGAGCAGGGTTCTTAAGAGGAGGAGCATTCAAACCAAGAACATCACCATACGCTTTCCAGGGATTAAGATACGATGGATTAGATTTATTAAAGAAAGCAAAAGAAAAAACAGGGCTTCCTATAGTTACAGAAATAATGTCAACACAAGATATAGATATATTTGAAGAAAATGTAGATGTAATTCAAGTTGGAGCTAGAAACATGCAAAACTTCGATTTATTAAAAGAATTAGGAAAAACACATAAAACAATACTTTTAAAAAGAGGATTATCTGCTACAATTGAAGAGTGGTTAATGTCAGCTGAGTATATAATGGCTGGAGGAAATGAAAATGTAGTACTTTGTGAAAGAGGTATAAGAACTTTCGAAACATATACTAGAAATACTTTGGATTTAAGTGCAATTTTAGCTGTAAAGAAGCTTAGTCATTTACCAGTAATAGTTGACCCAAGTCATGCAGCAGGAAAATCATGGATGGTAGACTCTCTATCTAAAGCAGCAATTGCAGTTGGAGCAGATGGGCTTATAATAGAAGTTCATAATGACCCAGCCCATGCACTTTGTGATGGCAAACAATCAATTAGACCAAATGAATATGATGAATTAATAAGTGAATTAAAGACTGTCGCATTAGCAGTTGGAAGAGAAATATAATCTATAAAAGGATGGTTAAGTGTGGAAGAAAAATTATTAGTAAATTTAAAAGAAAATAGCTATAACATATTTATTAAAAAAAATATATTAAAAGATATAGGTAAAGAAATAAAAAAAATATATTCTGGAAATAAGATTTTTATTGTAACTGATGAAAATATAGCGAAATTATATTTAAGTGAAGCAAAAAATAATTTAAATGAATCTGGATTTGAAACTAAAGCTATAATATTAAAAGCTGGTGAAGAAACAAAGTCATTTAATACTCTTCCTAAAATATATGATAGTTTACTCGACTTTAAGTTGACTAGAAAAGATTTGATTATTACTTTAGGAGGAGGGGTAATAGGAGATTTAGGTGGATTTGTAGCAGCAACTTTTCTAAGAGGTGTAAATTTTATTCAAATTCCAACATCTTTGTTAGCACAAGTTGATAGTTCTGTGGGTGGAAAAGTTGGAGTTGACCTTGAAAGAGGAAAAAATTTGGTAGGAAGCTTTTATCAACCTAAAGCTGTATTTATCGACCCAAATGTACTTTTGTCACTTCCTGAAAAATTTTATAGAGATGGAATGGCTGAAGTTATAAAATATGGATGTATAAAAGACAGAACTTTTTTTGATAAGCTTTTAAGTTTAAAAAATAGGGAAGAAGTAATGCAACATATAGAATACATTATACACAAATGTTGCTTTATTAAAAAAACAGTGGTTGAAGCTGATGAAAGAGACTTCGGAGATAGAATGCTTCTAAATTTTGGGCATACATTAGGTCACGCTATTGAGACATATTACAATTTTTCTGGCTATACTCATGGAGAAGCTGTTGGCATAGGGATGTATAAGATAACTTTAGAAAGTGAAAAAAAAGGAATCACAAATGAGGGTACATCAGAGCTTATAAAATCAATTTTAATAAATTATGATTTGCCTTATGAAATTGAATTAAGAGATAATAAGTCTATAATAGATGCAATATCTCTTGATAAAAAGAATTTAGGTGATACATTAAAAATAATACTTTTAAAGAACATTGGAGAGAGTATTATATATAATACTACTTCTAAATTTTTTCAGGAGGTAAAATGATGGGAAGTTTAAAAATATATCCAAGTAGATTGTCTGGAGATGTAAAAATCCCACCATCCAAAAGTATGGCACATAGAGCAGTTATTTGTTCATCTTTAAGTGATGGAAAAAGTAGAATTTCTAATATAGATTTTTCTGATGATGTTATAGCTACTATAAGAGCAATGACATCACTTGGAGCTATTATAGAAAAGAAGGAAGATATTTTAGAAATTACGGGTATTTTTTCTAAAGAAGCAGTTTTGAATAAAGAAAATCAATTAAATCAATCTAAATTGACAATAGATTGCAATGAATCAGGTTCTACTTTAAGATTTTTAGTACCTATATCACTAGCATTTGATGGAATAAAAAGATTTGTAGGTAGAGGGAATCTTGGGAAAAGACCACTTGATACTTATTATGAAATTTTTGATAGACAAAATATAGAATATAGCTATAAGGAAAATCAACTGGATTTAGTAATATCAGGAAAACTTAAACCAGATGAATTTAAAATAAAAGGAAATATAAGTTCTCAGTTTATAACAGGTTTATTATTTATTTTACCAATATTAGACAATGATTCAAAAATAATAATTACAACTGAGCTAGAATCCAAAGGATACTTAGATTTAACTCTTTCAACTATGAGAGATTTTGGAATAGAGATTGTAAACAATAATTATAAAGAATTTATTATAAAAGGAAATCAAATGTATAAAGCTAGAGATTATAAAGTGGAAGGTGACTATTCTCAAGGTGCATTTTATTTATCAGCAGATGCTATTGGAGGAGAAATTAATATACTAGACCTTAAAGAAGATTCTCTTCAAGGTGATAGTGAAGTTATTGATATTTTATCTAGAATGGGTATGGATATTTTAAGAGAAGATGAAAAAATAAAAGGTATAGTTAATTGTTTAAATAGTACTCTAATAGATGCATCTCAGTGTCCAGATATAATACCAGTTTTGTCAGTAGTAGCAGCTTTAAGTAGAGGAAGAACTACAATAATAAATGCTGGAAGGCTTAGAATTAAAGAATGTGATAGACTTCATGCAATAAGTGTTGAGTTGAGTAAACTTGGAGCAAATATAGAGGAAAAAGAAGATAGTTTAATAATTGATGGGGTAAGTAAGCTAAATGGTGGAGTAGAAGTATGGAGTCATAAAGACCATAGAATTGCAATGACACTTGCAATAGCTTCTTGTAGATGTGACAAACCGATAGTATTAAAAGATTTTGAGTGTGTATCTAAATCTTATCCACATTTTTTTAAAGATTTTGAGATGTTAGGAGGGCGAATTGATGAGTGGAATATGGGGAAATAATTTGAAAATCTCAATTTTTGGAGAATCTCATGGAAATGCTATAGGTATAAATATAGATGGTCTTCCTTCTGGAATTGAACTTGACCTTGATAAGATTGATAAAGAAATGAAGAGAAGGGCACCTGGAAAAAATTCTATATCTACCTCAAGAAATGAAAGTGATATACCAGAAATTCTAAGTGGATACTTTGATGGTAAAACTACAGGAACTCCACTATGTGCAATCATAAGAAATAGTGATACTCGTTCAAAGGATTATGGGGAACTTAAAAATTTAATGAGACCAGGACATGCAGATTATACAGGGCATGTAAGATATTCTGGATTTAATGACTACAGAGGCGGAGGTCACTTTTCAGGGAGGATAACAGCTCCATTAGTATTTTGTGGTGCTATATGTAAACAAATTCTATCACAAAAAGGAATAGAAATAGGAGCACATATAAAAAAAATTAAAGATATAGAAGATATTAGCTTTGATTATGCAGATATATCAAAACAACAATTAACAAATTTACAAACTTTAGAGTTACCTTTACTTGATTTATCAAAGGAAGACACTATGAGAGATACTATTATAGATGCAAAACATCAAGGAGATTCAGTTGGTGGAATAATTGAATGTGCAGTAGTGGGAATTAATGTAGGCATTGGGAATCCATTTTTTGATTCTGTTGAATCTACTCTATCACATTTATTGTTTTCTGTTCCATCTATAAAAGGTGTAGAGTTTGGTTTGGGTTTTGGACTTACAGATATGTATGGTTCTCAAAGTAATGATGAGATGTATTATGAAGGTAATCAAGTTAGGAGTAAAACAAATAATAATGGTGGAATTATTGGAGGTATTACAACTGGAATGCCAATAATTTTCAAAGTTGCAGTAAAACCAACACCATCGATTAGTGTTCAGCAGAACACAATTAATATAAAAGATAAAAAAAATGATATTTTATCTATTAAAGGTAGACATGACCCTTGTATAGTTCAAAGAGCAGTACCTGTAATAGAAGCAGTAACGGCTATTGGAATTTTTGATTTGGTGAAAGGACGATAATAATGGAGGATTTAACAAGATATAGAAATGAAATTGATGACATAGATAAAGAGCTTATTCAATTATTTGAAAAGAGAATGAATACAGTTCTTGAGATTGCTAAACATAAAATGAAAAATAACACTACTATATTTCAAAAAGATAGAGAAGAAAAGGTACTAAGTAAAGCTGTAAATAATTTGGATAATAAAGGGTATTCTCAAGAAACGATACAGTTTTTTAATTCTATAATGGAAATTAGTAGGGGATTACAAAAGAGAATAATGGATGACAATAAAGAAGAAAAATCTGAATGTAATCTAAATTCATCAAATGAGAAATTTGATTTGTCAAACATCAATAAATATAAAACTTTAAAATATGAAATTAATAAAAAAAATATCCTAGTAGGGTTTCCTGGTATATCCGGTTCATTTACAGAAGAAGCATTAAATAAATTCTTCAACAAAAAAATATCCAAAAAACAATTTAAAGAATTTGAAGATGTTTTCGTAGCACTTAAAAATAAAGAAATAGATTATGGAATAATACCTATAGAAAATTCATCTACAGGAGCTATTTCTGAAACTTATGACCTTTTAAGAAAATATGGTTTCTATATAGTTGGAGAAGAATGTATAAAAATAGACCAAAATTTAATTGGAATAAAAGGTACAAAACTTGAAGATATAAAAGAAATATACTCTCATCCACAAGGGATAGGGCAAAGTAGTGAGTTTTTAAAACAGAATAGTAATTGGAAACTGATACCATTTAATAATACAGCAACAAGTGCTGAACTTGTAAAGAAACTTCAAGACAAAACAAAAGCAGCAATTGCAAGTAAAAAAGCTGCAAATATTTATGAACTAGAAATAATAAGTCCTTGTATAAATGATATTACGAATAATTACACTAGATTCGTAGTAATCAGCAATCAGATACACATTGATGAAGAATCAAATAAAATGAGCATAGTATTTTCTGTTGAACATGAAGCAGGAAAGCTATATAAAGTACTTGGGTACTTTGCTGAAAATAATATAAATATGACAAAAATAGAATCAAGACCTATGAAGGATGCTTCATGGAGATATTTCTTTTATATAGATTTTGAATGCTCTATTTATAATCCAAAAGTGTACAATTTATTAGAATTGATAGAACATAATACAGCATATTTTAAATTTATAGGTGTATATAAGAATAAAATTGAATAGTAAAATAGAATTCTTTATTTAAATTTAATTATTAGGAGGTACAAAGATGAATTTTTTTGGTCTAGTAGGTGAAAAGCTTTCTCATAGTGTTTCACCTCAAATCCATAAAAGAATATTTGAGATATTAAATATTGAAAGTGCATATAAAAACTTTGAAATATCAAAAGAAGATATATCCAAGCTAGAGAGTGCTATAAAATTATTAGGGATACAAGGAGTAAATGTCACTGTGCCATATAAGGAACGCATTATGAAATATTTAGATTTTATATCACCAGAAGCAAAACGAATAGGAGCAGTTAATACAATTTTACTTAAAGAAAATATATTATATGGTTACAATACAGATTACTTTGGTCTTGATAGTATGTTTAAAATGGCCAATATTAATGTTCAAGGAAAAGTCGCTGTTATATTAGGAACTGGTGGAGCATCTAAAGCTGCTCTTACATATCTCCTTGATTCTGGTGTAGATAAAGTTTATGTTTCAACTAGAAAAAAAGATAATAAAAAATTATTAAATGATAAAGCTATATTAATAGACTATGAAGAACTTCAATTTATAAAAGGAGATATAATGATAAATGCTACACCAGTAGGAATGTATCCTAATGTTGGAATATCACCAGTACCAAAATCAATTATACAAAATTTTGATACTTTAGTGGATTTAATTTATAATCCTGGAGAAACAGAGTTTTTGAGAATTGGTAATGATATGGGTAAGAAAACTTGTGATGGTTTATATATGTTGGTGGGTCAAGCAATAAAGTCTCAGGAAATTTGGCAGAATAGAAAAATAAATAATGATATTTTAGATGTTATATATAATGAATTAAAATTAGAGTTTTTGTAAGGGGGATTATTATGATAAATAAACCAAAAGAAAAATTAATATTAATAGGTATGCCAGGAAGTGGAAAAACTACAATCGGTAAACTTCTAGCTCAAGAGTATAATTGTAGTTTCTGTGATATGGATTATTATATAAGTGAAATATCACAAAAAAGTATAGCAGAATTGTTCTCAGAAGGAGAAGATGTTTTTAGAGACTATGAAACTCAAGCATGCAAAGAACTTTCTATTAGTGATAAAACAGTGGTATCTACTGGTGGTGGTGTAATAAAAAAAGATGCCAATATGGAGATATTAAAAGAAACAGGTATAGTTATTTTTATTGATAGACCTGTACAAAAAATTTTAGAAGATATAAATATTAATTCAAGACCTTTATTAAAGAATGGCAAAGATAGATTATACAATCTTTATGATGAGAGAATAAGTCTTTATAAAAAGTTTTCAGATATTGAGATTTTAAATGATAAGTCATTAAGTAATGCTATATATAATATTACGAATGCAATCAGTGATAATTTTAAATTTGAGTTTAAAGAAAAATAATCTAGGGGGAAATGAAGATAATGAATATTGTTATTGTAGGGCTAGGAGTTATAGGAGGTTCTTTTGCTAAAGCACTAAAAAAAGCAGGATATGAAAATGTATTTGGAGTGGATGTGGATTTAGAAACTTTAAAGAAAGCAGAAGAATCAAAAATCATAAAAAAAGGAAGTACTACAGGTAAAGAGCTATTTAAGGAAGCTGATTTAATTATATTATCTATATATCCTAGATTAATTGTGGATTTTTTAAATAATAATAAGCAATTCTTTAAAAAAGGAACTATAATCACTGATACTACAGGAATAAAAGAAACACTTATCAATGATGTATTAAAAATAATTCCAGATGACATAGATTTTATATTTGGGCATCCCATGGCAGGAAGAGAAAAGAAGGGAATTGATTTTGCAAGTGAACAGGTTTTTAAAGAAGCAAATTATATAATTACTCCAACTGGTAGAAATAATATAAAAAATTTAGAATTGGTTGAAAATTTAATTTTGGAAATAGGGTTTAAAAGAGTAAAAAAATTGACTTCACAGAAACATGATGAGATTATAGCTTTTACATCTCAGCTTCCTCATGTTATGGCAGTTGCTCTTATAAATAGTGATGAAGAAGATAGAGATACAGGTAAATTTATTGGAGACAGTTATAGAGACTTAACTAGAATTGCAAATATGAATGAAGATTTATGGAGTGAACTTTTTTTAGGAAATAGAGATAATTTACTAAAATCTATAGAAAAATTTGAGTCAGAAGTAAATTTGATAAAAGATGCTATTTTTAATAATGATAAAAATAAATTAATAGAATATTTTAGAAAATCTTCAATAAGAAGAGAAAGTCTAGAAAAATAAAGATTGCTATTTAAGCTACATGTCGCTGGGTATAGATATAAACGATAGCATATTTAATTGTATTAGTATCTATAGATTTAATATAATTAAATATGTTATTGATGTATTTATACCCTTAAATATTGCCACTTTATAAATAATATTAAAAAAAATGGTCTTTGTTAACAATTTATGAAACTTAATTGTAAAAAAGAGTTATTAATAGTAAAATAAAATGAATCAATTAAATTATAGTTGTTAAAGAGGGAGAGGTGTATCTACTTGAAAAATAGTAGGCCAATATTGAAAAATATGTTAATCGCATTTATAGTGCTATTCTTTTTTAGTATATTTGCTTTTTTTTATGTGAGTAATATGGATAGTGCACTAGAATATGAAACACAAAAATATCTGTCTGAAATTAGTACAGAAAGTAAAATCGCAATAAATAGTAAATTGACAAGTAATTTAGATAAATTAGAGAGTATTTCTAAACTTTTAGAGACAGAGGATAGCTTTAATTTAGAAAAAACTTTAAAAATTCTAAAATCTTATAACAAAGACAGTAATTATAATAATATTGGTCTAATTTTACCAAATGGGAAAGGTTATGCTGAAACAATTTTTGGAACAGATTTTTCAGATAGAGATTATTTTAAACTTGCAGTTAAAGGTAAATCTAATATATCAAAACCATTAATAGATAAAACTACTGGAAAACTTACTGAAACATATGCTGTACCTTTATATAATAAAGGGAAAATTGTTGCTGTGATTGCAGCTGATTATGATGTTGAGTTTATATCTGAATTCTTATCAATTTCTACATTTAATGGGGAAGGTTTTTCACTTATATGTGATAGTGATGGTAATATAATTATTCCATCGTATCATAAAAATTTAAACTCAAATATTACAAACCTATCTCAAATTAACTTTGAAAAAAGATTTACTTTTAAAAATATGAAAAAGTCAGACCAAGGTGTAGTGCAAGTTGAAGAATCAGATGGGAATTTTTATATGGCATACACATCTCTAGGAATTAATGATTGGTTTATAGCGTCCTTTGTTCCAAAGACGGTTGTATCTAAAAAATTGAATGATTTAATGATAGTTACAATTATTGGATGGATTATACTTTCATTTTTATTTTTAGGCATTATAATGTACATACTATATTCAAAGAGAAAGAGCCAAAAAACTATAGAAAAGGTGGCATATACAGATTTGGTAACTGGTTATTCAAATTGGAGAAAGTTTGAATTAGATGTTACAAATTTATTAAAAAAATCTTCACAAAATAATAAATATGCAATGGTTATATTTGATATTGATAAATTTAAAGCGATTAATGATATCTACGGTCATAAAAAGGGAAATTTAATTTTAAAAAATATAGCTAGTACTTTAGATGAACTAACCAATAATAATGAAACCTTTGCTCGTGTAAGTGCTGATAATTTTAATATATTGTTATCATACAATACAAAAGAAGATATAATAAATACAATCAAAAAGATTATAGCAAATAATGAACTTGTGAACTTATCTTTTGGAATTTATGAAATTAAAGATAAAACTTTGACTGTAAGTGTATATAGTGATAGAGCTTCACTTGCAAAATCTTCAATAAAAAATAATAGTGATGTGAACTTTGCTTTTTTTAATGATAAATTAAGAGATAAACTATTACTTGAAGATAAGATAGAAAAAGAAATGGAATATGCACTTGAAAATGGTCAATTTGTAATGTATTTACAACCAAAATATAATATTAGATTAGATAAATTTTGTGGAAGTGAAGCCTTAGTAAGATGGCAGTATACAGAAAAAGACATAATATATCCAGGAGATTTTATTCCTATATTTGAAAAAAATGGATTTATTAGAAAAATCGATATGTACATATTAGAACAAGCTTGTAAAGAAATTAGATTCTTATTTGATAAAGGTATTTCACCATTGCCTATATCTGTAAATTTCTCAAGAGTTGATTTTTTAAAAAAAGATTTTATTTCAAAGATAGTAGATGTATGTGATAAATATAAAATACCATATAGTTTAATAGAAATTGAAATTACTGAATCCAGTATGTTTGGAGATACTGATATTCTATTTGATGTGAGTAGAAATCTACAAGATATTGGTTTTATAGTTTCGATGGATGATTTTGGCTCAGGATATTCTTCTGTAAATATGCTTAAAAATATACCATTAAATGTAATAAAATTAGATAGAGGATTTTTTATAGATGATAAAGATGTTGATAAAAGTCAAATTGTTATAAAAAGTATAGTTTCTCTCATCAAGCAATTAGGAATAAGTGTCGTCGCAGAAGGAATAGAAACTAAAAGTCAAATAAAAATGTTAAAAGAAGCAAATTGTGATATTGTTCAAGGATATTATTTTTCAAAACCATTACCAGTTAAAGAATTTGAAAAATTAGTCTATAAAATATAGTCAATAAATCTTAAATGGGAGGTGGTAAATAAATGATAAGAGCAAAATCTTTAAAGAGCATATTGAATATTGTTTTAATATTTTTATTTACAATAATTTCTTTTTCTGACTTTGCATTTAAAACTAATGTTCAAGAAGAAGAAAATAATAAAGTTAATTTAAAAGAGATATCTCTTCAAAGTTCTAATGCAATAAAAATAAAATTGGATAGTTCTTTATCATTCATTAAAAGTGTATCAAATATGGTTTCATACTTTGATACTATAGATAATCAAGAAATAATTCCATTGTTATCTAGAATATCAAAGGAATCTGATTTTCAAAGAATATCTATTGTATCTCCTAAGGGGATAAGTCATACTAGTGATGGAAAAACTATTGATGTATCAAATTATGAATATTTTAAGAAAGCAATTAGAGGAGAAAGTAATATATCTGAAATTTTAAAATCTCCAGTTGATGGGAAAGATACTTTTGTTATAGCTACACCTGTGCTTAAAAACAATAAAGTAGTTGGTATTTTGTATGGTTCTTACTACAATGATAAACTAGCTGAACTTATAGATATAACGAGTTTTAATAGTGATGGATATATACATATATTTGAATCTAGTGGACGATTTGTTTTAAAATCTTCACATACAAATAATCTTATTAAATCCAGTAGTAATATATATGATATATTTAAAAATGCCTCTTTTGATGAAGGTTATAGCTATAAAAAAATATACGAGGACACAAAGAATAACAAAAGTGGTTTTACATCATATGAATATAAAGGAGAGAATAGGTATGCCACTTATACACCAATTGGTGTAAATGATTGGTATGTGCTTTCTGTTATACCACAATATACTGTAAGAAAAAATATTGATAAAATAAATCAATTAGCATTTTCTCTAATTTTTAAAGTATTCTTATTATTTATTATACTTATAATATACATCTTTTATAAAAATAATAAATCTCAAAGACATATATTAAAAACAAACAAAGAAATATCATCTATTACAAATAGCATTCCTGGAGGAGTACAAAAATGTACGATTGGAGAAAGGTATGAATTTAATTTTTTAAGTGATGGATTTATAGATTTGTTTGGTTATACAAGAGAAGAAATAGAAACCATATTTAATAATGACTTTTATAATCTAATACATAAAGACGATGTAAAAAGAATAAAAGAGGAGATTTCTGAACAGCTTCACAAAAACAAAACTATTGAGCTAGAATACAGAGTTATAACAAAAAATTGTGATGTAGTGTGGGTTTTAAATAAAGGAGAAATTATAACAGAACCTGATGGTAAAGAGTATCTTTGTTGTGTAACAGTAGACATTACAAAAACGAAACAATTAGAAAAAGAAATGGAACAAAAAAATCTAGAACTTGAAATGGTATCAGAAAATATTTTAGGTGGCATACTTATAACAGACTTTAATGAAGATTTTACTATACAATACACTAATGCTGGTTATCTTTCAATGATTGGATATACTCGCAAACAACTAGAAGAAGAACTTCAATACAAGGCATGTACTCTCGTTTTTTACGATGATAGAAAAAAGACTCTTAAAAGTATAAAGCATCAGTTAGATAAAAAAGGTATAGCTGAATATGAACATAGAATAATAAGACGAGATGGTAATATTATCTGGGTTTCTGTAAAAGGAAGACTAATTGTTGATAGCGATGGAAGTAAAAAAGGTATTTGGATTCTGACTGATATAACTGATTTGAAAAATGTAGAGCAAAAACTTAAAATCAATGAAGAAAGAGTTAGAATTGCATTAAGACAAACATCAAACACTATATTTGAATATGATATAGAAACAAAATCACTTTTAAATACTAATAAAGAACTTGATAAGTACAACATTCCTAATATTACTGAAAATGTTCCATATTCTTTAGTAGAATCAGGAATAATTCATAAAGATTTTAGTGATGATTTTATAAATATGTACGAGAAAATAATGAATGGAGCAAAGATAGCAAATTGTATAATTAAGATAAAACTTCCAGATAAAAGTTACGTATGGAATAAGGTTACTTTGACCACAGTTTTTGATGAAGATGGGAAACCTGTAAGAGCAATTGGTATACAGGAAGATATAAGCGAACAAAAAGAGGCAGAAATAAGATATAATCAAGAAGGTAAATATCATTCAGCTATATTATCGGAAGCAATGATAACTTATGAGATAAATGTATCAAAAGATACTTTTATAAGAGGAAATGAAAATTGGTATAAAGAATTCGGAATTAAGCCTAACAATAACTACTCAGAGATGGTAAAAAATATAGCAAAGAATATTATCTATAAAGATGATAAAGATGTATTTTTAAATACATTTTTGTGTAAGAATTTGTTAACTGCACACAAGAATAATATAAGTGAAATAAAATTAGAATATCGAAGAATGAATCAAGAAAATAAAATGATTTGGGTTATTTGCACGATGCACCTGATAAAAGACTCTATTACGAATGATATAAAAGCTCTTGCTTATGTTAAAGATATTGATAAACAGAAGAATGAAGAAATTAGATTAAAAATAAAAGCAGAAAGAGATACCCTTACAGGATTATATAACAAAGGGACTACGGAAAAACTAATCAATGATTTCTTAGACTCTGAAGAGTCAAGCTTAGGAATACATGCATTTTTAATTGTTGATATAGATAATTTTAAATCTGTAAATGATAATTTAGGACATGTATTTGGAGATAAAGTATTATTTGAGGTTTCTAAACATCTAAAACCTATATTTAGAAAAGATGATATAGTGGGTCGTATTGGTGGAGATGAATTTATAGTATTCTTAAAGAATATTCAATCTTTTGGTAATGCTAAAAAGAAAGCTGAAAAAATATGCGATATATTTAGAAACTCTTATACTGAAAACAAAAAGACATATAAAATATCAGGTACAGTTGGAATTTCATTTGTTCCAGAACATGGAACTATATTTGAAGACCTTTATCAAAAAGCAGATATAGCACTTTATTATGCAAAAAGTAAAGGTAAAGATAAATATGCACTTTACAATGATTATGTCTATCAAAATGAAGTTGGTAATATAGATTACGATAACATAGAAAAAGTAAATAAAAATGAAAAATCTAAACCTGTACTTAAGGAAGTCCTTGATTCCATTGATAATTATATATATATAGTAAATCCAAATACTTATGAAATTCTTTTTATCAATAATAAGGTATCAAGTCTAGATTTAGAAATAAAACTAGGTGAGACTTGTTATAAATCATTATTAAAATCTAATAAACCTTGTGATAATTGTCCTCTTAATGGATTGGAAGAAAATAAACACTCGAAATTCAATATGGAGACAAATACATTTGGTACAAATATAAGTATAGCAAGTTGGATTAATTGGATAGATGGAGAATATAATTGTCTCATAGAGTGTATAGATATTTCTTTGTACAAAAATAAATAAAAAGGATTATGAGAATATGTTAAATAGTGTTAGTTTAATATTGGGCATAGTATTTGCAATTTACTATTTTTATCTTAAAATAGTTTTTGGAGGTATTTCATTTAGTGAAATTTTCTTAGTTGTAGGAATCCTATTAATTGTTTATCAAATATTTAAGAATAAAATTAAAGAAAAGAAGGTTTTTTATAAATTGCTAAAGATAATAATTAGTGTTTTTCTAATAGTGTTCATAGTTACTGAAAGTTTGATTATTTTTTACCCCAAAAACAACTTTGAAGTAAAGAGTGATTATCTATTGATTTTAGGAGCTTCCGTAAAGAAGAATACACCAAGTACAACCTTAAAGGGAAGATTAAACACAGCCTTAAAATATTTAAAGGTTAATGATGATTGTTATGTGGTTGTATCAGGTGGTAAAGGAAATGGAGAAAATATAACTGAGGCAAAAGCTATGAAAGATTATCTTACAAAAAATGGTATAAATAAGAATAGAATAATAGAGGAAGATAAATCTACTAATACTTACGAAAATTTTAAGTATTCAAAGTTAAAGATAGAAGAACATAGCAAAGGAAAATTAAAAGACTTAAAAATAAAAATAGTAACAACAGATTTTCATGTTCTTAGAAGTAAAATATTGGCATATAGAAATGGATATAAAAACACCTCTTTTTATGCTAGTAAATCAAAACTTTCATTTATACCTACTTATTATACAAGAGAATTTTTTGCACTATGGAAAACAATTGTTTTTGATAGATAATAAATTAAGAAGACTGGATATAAATTATAAACCTATATCCAGTCTTTTTTTATATGATAAACCAAAAGTTATAAAATTATCTTTTCTTTTAATTCTAATCCATTTCTCATCTTTACAAATCTCCTTGGCATTTTATATTAATATCATGAACGTAAATAAAATATTCATAATATTAATACAAATCAATATAAAAATAGTTTTAAGATTGTACTAATTGTTATAAATATAGATGGAATTTTAAAAAGACTTTTTAGTTTACATAATAAAAATAAAGTTAACTAAAATTCTTAATTTTAGCTTGAAGCGTATAATTAGACGTTTAAATAAATTCTAAGCTTATTTTATCCTCAAAGGTATAAAACATCAATAAAAAATATATAAACTACTTAAAAACTAAAATAATAAGTCGTTATTTTAGGCGAGATTACGAAAATAATTATAATAAAAAATACGAAATAATCAAAGTCAGTAAATGTTATAAAATTCAACTAGATTTCAACGTGTATTTTGAAGTTACTTTTAATTTGCTATTATTATTAAGTGAATAAAATACTGAGAATTTTATGATTAAAATAGAACATAAATAAAAAATGAGATGTATATAGTTTAATCCGAAAAATATCTTAAGTGATTAAATTTGATTTTTTTAAAATAGTTTGTTTGATAGTTTAGAATATAAAAGCATGGTTTTTAATTTATTTAAAACTAAAAAAAGAGAAAAAATAATAAAAAAATTACTGACATTTTACTGACAAAATACAAATTTATCTTGTTATATATATTGAAAATGCTAGATTAATAAAAAATGGCATAAAATAGTATATTTTATGCCATTTTTTATTTGTATGATAGTTTTTAAAAATTATAATCTAAATAGTTTATCTACCATAAAAAATACGCTATCAAATAGATTGGGGATTATGGAAAGAAAAAAGAATATTATAGAAAAAAAGCATGCTTATTGAATGAAAATGTCACATAAAAGTATTTAAAAGAATAATATATTATGAACACAAAATTTTATAATTTTAAAGGAGTGATAATATGGCAACAGTGTCAGGCCAAATAATTTTTGATAGAGATAGAAGTGCTACTATCAACACTGGAGACACAGGAATAGCCAATGTACCAGTTGTGTTACAAAATATAACAACTGGAGCTAGACTTGTAGTTCTTACAAATGCTACAGGGAATTATGTGTTTACTAATGTTCCAAATGGTAACTATAGGATTGTGGAGGCTTTTGGAACTCCAGGAGGAATACCGACACCAGGAAATTTTGCAACAGCAGTAATAGGTCCAGTTCCAATTGCCCAAGCACCACCTATTACTTTTGTAACAAATCCACCTGCAGGTTCAACAAACTTAGATTCTACAACACCTAATACATTACTAATAACAGTGACAGGTTCTGATATAACAAATCAAAATATATTAAATGGACCTGTAATTTATACACCTATACAAAATATATTGGACCCTTGTGTATCTGTATCTGATATAAATCTTATTACAGATGCGGATAATGGTACATTTGGTTTTTTCCAACCAGGCACACCAAGTAATACAGGTCCTGCAATAGAACCTTACCCAGGTGTAACTCCAGATTTTACGTATGTGGTACCAGACCCGACTAAGTTTACACCGATAGATGGAGAATACACAGTACAAAACATTATGACAAATGCGATGAGTAACGTTATAGGAGCTTGGTGGCGTATTGCTGACCATACTACAGGAAATGAAACAGGTAGAATGATGGTAGTAAATGGTTTTGATCCAGGCGCTGTATTTTTTAGATCAACAGTATCTGTTACACCTAATACTAATTTCCTATTTAGTACATGGATTTTAAATCTTTTTAAGGTAACAGGATATCCACCACCACAATTAGGCGTAAGAATACTTGACCAAAATAATAATATATTGTATCAGGCAACATTAGGAACTCAAATTCCAGTTAATACAAACGCACCAGAATGGAAAGAAGTAGGTACTATCATTAATTCTCAAAATAATAATCAACTTACAGTAGAATTTTTTAGTGAAGGAGAAGGTGCTGTCGGAAATGATTATGCTATAGATGATGTTTCTTTAAGAGAAATTGAAATACCAACATTTACTCCAATAAAAACAAGCAATACAATGGCTGCAAATGTAGGAGATATAGTCACATACACAGTTAGACTAGATAATACTTGTAGTAGTCCTTTAACTAATGTATTTTTTAGAGATATCGTTCCAAATGGTTTGTTATTTATACCTGGAAGTGTAACGGTTAATGGTGCATCTATATTAGGAGTAGACCCTAATATAGGTTTTACATTGCCAAATGTTGGAGGAGGGACAAGTGTTGAAGTAACCTTTGATGTAAGAGTAGAAGGTATTCCTAATCCAAATCCAGTTAATAATATAGCAACTATAGATTACTCTTATACACCTGTAGAGGGAGGAATACCAAATGATTTTTCAGTAGATTCTAATCCAGTTCCACTTTTGGTAATAACAGCAGATATTGAAGTTACAAAGATGTCTGAGCCTGATGTTGTGAATCCAGGGGAAGAACTGATGTATACTATAAAAGTTATAAATAATGGACCATATCCATCTGAAAATGTAATCTTAACAGATAATATACCTGCTTCCATCTTGAATCCAGAGTATTCATCAAATGGAGGAATAACTTTCCAACCATGGACTGGAAGTCTTAATATAGGTACTTTAGGAGTAGGAGAAGTAAGAGTTATTATAATTAGAGGGGTTGTAAATCCATCAGCAATAGGTACTATAAGAAATACAGCTGTGGTATCTTCATCTACAGCAGACCCAAACCCTAGAAATAATACGTCTACAATAGATACAGAAGTAAGTCTGTTAGCAGACCTTTTGATAGTTAAGACATCAGAACCTAACTCAGCAGTTCCAGGTACTTTATTAAAATATACTATTGAAGTAGTAAATTTAGGGCCATCAAATGCTGAAAATGTAGTACTAAATGATGATATACCAGATTCTGTTTTGAATCCAGAGTATTCAACAAATGGTGGGGTAACTTTCCAACCATGGACTGGAAGTCTTGGTATAGGAACTTTAGGTGCTGGAGCTTCAGTAACAATTTTAATACAAGGAATAGTCAGTTTAAACGCTACAGGAGATATAGTAAATACAGCAACAGTCGTTTCATCTACACCTGACCCAGATTTAAGTAATAATATATCAACTACTATTACACCAGTTAATCCACAAGCAGGTATTTCTATTATAAAAGTAACTGATGAGGATGTAGCTGTTCCTGGAGAAGAACTTGTATATACAATTGGAATTTTTAATGAAGGACCATCCAATGCTACGAATGTAGTTTTAACAGATAATATACCTGCTGCTATTTTAAATCCAGAATACTCAATAGATAATGGAGTAACTTTCCAACCATGGACTGGAAGCCTTGATATAGGTACAGTGGCACCAGGGCAATTAATAAGAATTATTATAAAGGGATTAGTAAGTTCAACAGCCACAGGATATATTACAAATACAGCAGAAGTAAGTGCAAATGTACCAGAACCAGTTGTAGATTCATCAACAGTGACAACTCCTATTATTGCATCAGCAGATATAGGTGTAATAAAGACTAACAATATGGATGCAGCAGTTCCAGGAGAAACTTTTAGCTATACTATAGTAATTACAAATTCAGGACCATCAGCTGCACAGAATGTTATTTTAACAGATAATGTACCAAGCTCTATTCTAAATCCAGAGTATTCAGTAAATGGAGGCGTAACTTTCCAACCATGGACTGGAAGTCTTAATATAGGAACTTTAAATTCTGGAGAGATAAGAAGTATTATAATAGAAGGGATAGTAAGTCAAACAGCAGTAGGTATGATTATAAATACTGCAACTGTAAGTTCACCTACACCTGATCCAAATTTAGACAATAATACTTCGACAGCAGAAATAGAAGTAAGTTCATCAGCAGATATTTCTGTAATAAAAGAGAATGAACCAATTGCTGTACCAGGAGAAACATTCATTTATGTTGTTGAGGTTTCAAATGCAGGACCATCAGCTGCACAAAATGTTATTTTAACAGACAATATACCGACTTCTATTTTAAATCCAGAATACTCAATAGACAACGGAGTGACTTTCCATCCATGGACTGGAAGACTTAATATAGGTACTCTAAATGCTGGAGAAATAAGAAATATTATAATAATGGGAACAGTAAGCCAAACAGCAGTAGGTATTATTGTAAATACTGCAACTGTAAGTTCAACTACGTATGACCCAAATCTAAATAACAATACTTCAACATCAGAAGCAGAAGTAAGCTTATCAGCAGATGTTTCCGTAATAAAATTAGTAAATAAAAAAGAAGTTTGTGTAGGAGAACGATTAGAATTTTTAATAAAAGTATCAAATGCAGGCCCAGCAGATGCTCAAAATGTTATTTTAATAGACCATGTGTCAAATAAACTTGGTAGGGCAGAATTTTCATTGGATAGAGGTATAAGTTTTAAACCATGGACTGGAAGTCTTGATATAGGTACATTACCAGCAGGGTCTTTAAGAGTTATTCTATTGAGAGGATTTGTAAAACCAACATGTAATGACAAACTAATAAATACTGCAAAAGTAACTTCAACAACACCAGATTCAAATCCCAACAATAATATATCAAGAGTGAAAGTGAAAATTGAACAGTGTTGTTGTGATGACTCATGTTGTAAAGATTGTTGTTGTGACGACCCTTGTTGTAATTGTTGTAAAGATTGTTGTTGTGGCGATCCTTGTTGTAATTGTTGTAAAGACTGTTGTTGTGATAAACATAGTTGCAATTGCTGTAATGATTGTTGTTGCAATGAGCACAGTTGCAATTGTCACAATGATTGTTCTAAAAATAAGTCTAAATATTAATTTGCCACAATAATTTTATCCTAAATAAGATAAAAAGTAGATTTACAGTGTATGAAGAAAATATTTTATATTAATTAAAAAATATTAACCTTTTTATATTTGATAAGGACTAACTTCGCAGTGCTATTGCCTAAAGCGAAGTGGTCCTTATATAGTTTTGTTTTTTAATAAAAATTATTCATATCTTTTACTTATCTAAATTTATATAGCCAAAAATAATTTAAGATTTATCACCTCAAGCTATTTTTATATTCATAAAGGTACATTTCTTTAAGTACATAGGTAAACTTTACTGCATTTTAAGAATAAAAGAATTTTATTCCTATTGTTGAGGATGAGAATACTATTTTTTTATATTGGAATAATAAGAGTAAATCTATAATACAGAAAAGAGGTATTTCTAGTATGCATGAAAATAAAAAGAATCTATTAGATGGAAGCTTAGCTCAATATAATGATACAGCTGTTCCAAAAATACCAGTATTCGCTGGTAGTGATATAACTTCAGAAGTTTATTATTTTAAACCTAATCAAGTTCTTAATGCTCATAGACATCCTAATGGTGAGCAAATATTTGTGTTTCTAAAGGGCGAAGGTAAAATGAAGCTTGGTGAACATGAATGTGATGTAAAAGATGGTGATACTGTCTTTGTACCAACAGGAGAATGGCATGAGATTACTAATGGAAGCAAAGAAGAAATGGTAGCTGTTCAAATCACAAAAATCAATGCTGGAGCAGAATATAGAGGATAGATATATAAGTACAATTAGTACTTTAATTTCTATTTTATTATATAAACTTTAATCTCAAACTGTAAAAAGAGGCTATCTCAAAATAGAGATAAGCCTCTTTTTCATTGTTGAAATGATGAACATATATTCTTTATTTTATATTTTTTATAGCATTCTCAGCAAACTCAGTATTTACAATATCTTTATAAGGTGCTTCTTTGTCTAATTCTTTGGCTTCTTTCATAACAGACATTAATTTGTTCAATCCTTCTTCTTTTAATACAGGATTTTGAGACCATGCATCTATTGATTTGTATCTATCTACAACTGTTGTTAAGTCTTCTAAAGATATATCTTCAAAGAAAGGTTGCATAGCTTTAGCTATATCCTTGCTAGGTGCTTGTTGAACCCATAGTTGACCTTTATAGACAGCATTTGTAAATCTTTGAATTAAATCTTTATTATTTTTCATATATGATTTAGTAGTGGAATAAGCTGTAAATGGTATTTCTCCAGAATCTTTTCCTATAGATGTAACTATATATCCACTACCTTCTTTTTCCATAGCTGTTGCTGTAGGTTCAAAAGCTGTTGTAAAGTCTCCTTCTCCACCTGCAAAAGCTCCTGCCATTACACCAAATTGGTAATCAGTCTAATTATAACACTAAAATATGTATTTAATTTTTTGATTAATTTCTTGAGATATTGGGGTAGAGTGTTAAAGAAAAATCATCAGACTTCTGACTAGCTTCTTTTTTATATACAGCATAATTAATTACAGTTTTAAGTAGTATGTTTTTTAAATAGGGTTCTTTCTCTTCTGTATATTCACTTAGAATTCTTTCGAGTTGAGGAATAACTTGCGTTTCAACTATTTTTCTTTCTTTTTCAATTTCAATATTTATATTTGTTTTATTTATAGCTTTTCTTATATTCTCTATACGAGATGTAAGTATATTTGAACGTTCTAGAAATGTATCACTGTCATAAATCCCTTGTTCTAAAAAATCATGTAGTCGCTCTTTTTGTTTTTCTAGATTATTAAATTCTTTATTTAAACTTGCTAAAGTATTTTCTAAATTATCCTTAATTTTAAAACTATCTTTTTCTTCTTTTAAAGATAGTTTATAATCTATTACCCATTTGTTTAAAACTGATAAAATTTTATTTTCTAATATGTATAATTTTGTAGCTTTATTTTTACAATTAGTACAAACCATATATTTCTCATGACCACTTGATGTAGTATTGGATTTAGCTACTAAAGTATGATTACAGTATCCACATTTTACAATCCCAGCTAGTGGATTAGTTATTTTATTGTTTGATGTGGGAGAGTTACTACGTTTTTTTCTTATGTTCTGTGCTTCATTCCATATATCTTCGCTTATTATTGGTTCGTGTTTTCCTTTTACTTCAATCTGTTCTTCGATTCCTCTTGTTCTACTAGAATTTCTTTTTCTCTCAACTTTATTCCATACTATATAACCACAATACACTTTATTTTTTATAATATCTCTAACTCCTTTTTCATACCAAGTCCTACCTGTTGTAGTTTTATAACCAAGTTCATTTAGATAACTAGATATTTTACATGCGCCACCTCCCTTTAAATACATATCAAAGATTATTTTAACAACAGTTGCTTTCTCTTCATTTATTATAAGTATTCTTTCTTTATTATTTAAATATTTAATATCATATCCATAAGGCGGTGCTTGAGCTATAAATTTACCTTCTTCAATACTTTTAATTTTTCCTCTTTGCATACGTCTAGATATTAATTTTAATTCTTTACGAGCCATAAAAGCTTCAAATTCGGAATATTCTTCATCAAATTCATCATTTAAATCATAAATTTTTCTAGGAGTAATAATTTTTGTTTTAGATTTTTTAAATGTATCCAATATTAATCCTTGGTCTTGCATATTTCCACGTCCTAAACGGTCAATATCCATTACTAAGACTGCATCATAGTCATTATTTTTAACCTCATCTAATAGTTCTATCATCTTAGGTCTGTATTTTATACTTTCACCAGAAATAAGTTCTTCTTTAATATTAATAACATTTAAATTTTTCTCTTTTGCTAATTTTAAAAGAGTTGTCTTATGTCTACTTAGTGTTTCAAATTCACCTCTATGTTCTGCTTCTTCATCAGCTCTGCTTTTGCGTAAATAAATTGCGACATTCATTAAATCACACTCCTTGAATATATTATATTCAACAACAAATTGATTATATTTAAAATATAAAAAATAAACCCTTAAAAATACACGATATATTTTTAAAGGTTTATTTTTATATAGTAATTTCTATAGTCCATTTAAAATCTCATACTTTAAGTAATGTTCATATTGTTATCTTTATACCTTAGCTATAAATTTTACGCTATTTTTTTACAACAGGTATCCATACTTCAAACTTAGCATTTTGTGGGTCTGGATTTAAGTAAAGCTCAATATCAGGACCATTGTCATATTCATATCCAGAAGTAGGCAACCATTCTGTTACAATACGCTTTTCTAGTTCTTGAATTGCTTGTGGGCATTGGCCTTCTCCAGAGAATATAGCCCAAGTAAAAGCTGGAATAGTGTATTCGTCTAATGTATTATCTATAGATTTTGTACTTGAAACTGATATAAAATATCTCCATTCTTCTAAATCATTGCAAATGCTTATACCTAATACACCTTGAGGTTGACTATCCATCATAGGTATTAATTTTTGAAGAGTTCCATCTAAAGCAACTTTTTGCCACATTTGAGGAACAATTTCAAAATTCTTTTCTAATTCAGTGTGAAGTGGCTGAGATACACCAACTATACGAAATGCTTCTTTTTTTTCGACTCTATAATTCATTTCTTCGGCTCCTTTTATACTAATTTTGAAGCTGATTGGTGGAAAGGCCTTCAAAGTTGTTATTTCTCCTTTTTTTATAACTGATGGAGCAACACCATGAATACTTTTAAATGCACGATTAAAGGCAGTTGGAGAAGAATATCCATATTTTAAAGCTACATCAATTATTTTTTTATCATCATTCTGTAATTCTACAGCTGCCAAAGACATTCGTCTACGACGAATATATTCAGAAAGTGGTACATCTGCCATATAAGCAAACATTCTTTGAAAATGATATGTAGAACAACAAGCTATTTTTGCAACTTGTTCATATTCAATTTCTTTTGTTATGTTTTCTTCAATATAGTTAATTGCTTTGTTTAATCTTTCAATCCATTCCATAAAATCAGCTCCTTGTAATTTATATAATATATATTTTAAAATAGTTAATCCTCTCTTTCTATGCACTAATTAACTAGCTTAATAAAGAATGAACATGAGAAAGTCTGTAATTAACTACAAAAATGAACAAATAGTATTGTTTTTCACATTAAAGTATATCACAAATTAGTATCTAATTTTTATAGAAGATAACAGTTTTAATTGATTATGAAATTTTTATAATATTTTAGGTTAAACATTTAATTATATATAATATTTTATTCATAGTTAACTATTTTTGAGGGTTTGCTTTTAATCAAGCAAAGCTTAGTTACTCAATTATAAATAATCATTGAGAATAGGACAATTTTTAAGATACATAAAATATAAAGAGGAGGGGATTTAAATGCCAAAGATAGAAAAAGACTTGGATGGTACAACTACTATAATATATCTCGACGACGATGTAGATGTTCCAACAGACGAGAATGGTTATAAAATATCCATGACAGTACTACATGGAAAGACAATCTGTCATGTAGTATCTCCTGAAACAACCTTAGGAAGAAAGTTCACATTAGAAGAAAAACAAGAAAAAGATACAATAATATATGAAGCAATAGAAAAAATAATGGTAGATAGACAATTACAAATAAAAGATTCAAACAAAGAAGTTGCTAGTCATTAGCACTTCTTTAATAAGTTAAGTAGGACAAGTATTTTTTATAATATTATTGACTTATAGTCTAATTAGACTATAATATAAACATAGATAGTCTAATTAGACTACCATGAAAAATAAATACAACAAGAGTTTAAGAAAGGACAATAACAATGATTAAATCATTTTTAATGTTAGGACAGTCCAATATGGCTGGAAGAGGATTCATAAGTGAAGTGACTCCAATTTATAATGAAAGAATACAGATGTTACGTAATGGAAGATGGCAAATGATGACAGAACCTATTAATTATGACAGACCAGTTTCTGGGGTAAGTCTTGCTGCATCATTTGCAAATGCATGGTGTTGTGAAAATCAAGAGGATAGAATTGGGCTAATTCCTTGTGCTGAAGGAGGCAGTTCCTTAGATGAATGGAATATAGATGGTATACTTTTTAAACATGCTATAAGTGAAGCTAAATTTGCCATGCAAAGCAGTGAATTGACAGGAATTTTATGGCATCAAGGAGAAAGTGACAGTAATAATGGCAACTATAAATTTTATTATAAAAAATTACTTTCTATTATTGAAGCTCTTAGAAAAGAATTAAATATTCCAGATATGCCAATTATTATTGGTGGATTGGGAGACTTCTTAGGAAAAGTAGGTTTTGGGAAAAGTTGTACTGAGTACGTATTTATCAATCAAGAGTTACAGAAATTTGCTTTTGAACAAGATAATTGTTACTTTGTTACAGCAACAGGCCTTACATCTAATCCTGATGGTATTCATATTGATGCAATATCTCAAAGAAAATTTGGATTACGTTATTTTGAAGCTTTTTATAATAAAAAGCATATTATGGAAGCATTAGCTAATGAAAGTGAGTTGATAATACCAAGTAATTCCAAGACATATACAAAAACAGAAAAAATATATATAAATAGTATGGACTTGGCACTAGGAAAGATATCATATGATGAGTTTGAATCTAAACTTATTAAACTTAATGATAATTAGATAAAATATTCATTAATATATTAGTAAATATAGCTTGAAAAAAGAGGTGATTTTTTGATACCATTATTAATTTTAGGATTATTAAAACAAAATCCAAATTCTTATGGATATGAGTTGTTAGCATTAATGGAGAAGAAGCATTACAAGTACATAGTAAATTTCACTAAAGGTTCTTTTTATTATAATTTACAGCAACTTGAAGAAAAAAAGTTTATTGAAAAAGTTGAAAATAAACAATCTAATAAAAGTAGAGAAACTCATAACTATATAATTACTGAACTTGGATGTCAAGAATTTGAAAAACTAATGTATAAGTATGGTTCTAAAACAGAGTATATAAATCTATCATTTTACGCAACACTGTTATTTGCCAATGATTATAAAAATGAAAAGTTAATAGAATTGTTGGAAACGCAAATTAAGCAAACTCAAGTAAGAATTTCTCTGTTAAATGAATCCATAGAAAATAACAAAACAAATTCACATTATTTTAATAGGATGCTAGAAAATTCTCGTTCTCACCATTTAGTTAATATTGAATGGTTTGAGAAGTTACTAAATGATATTAAAGATTGATGTTAATAATAAAAAAATCTACATATATACTTTATATAAATGTAGGATATATAGATTAAAATAAGGCAGATAATTTCCAATTGGATATCTGTCTTTTTATTATATAAGATGTTAAAAGACATTTATACTATGTAAATAAAATTTATAAATATAAAGTTATTAATCGTTGAATTACAGACACTTAAGATGAAAAGTATGACATCTGATATAATAAAATTGTTTGAGTATTAATTAATGGTATAAATAGTTTTAATATAATTGTATTTATAAATAATTATAAAATAATAAATTAATTTTTTTATACTGACTTTTTTATAGTATAAATCGTTATATATAATGACGGAGGTGATAATAGTGAATGATGCTCGGATTATATCAAGAATAAAAGCAGGGGAAAAAGAATTGTTTGATACTCTAATCAAAAAATACTATGATAGCATCTATTGTTATTGTTATCGCCATGTAGACAATCAAATGACTGCACAAGACTTAACCCAAGATGTATTTATAACAGTTATAAAAAATATAAGTGATTATAAACATTATGGTAAGTTTGAAAACTATTTATATGTTATCGCAAAAAATAAGTGTAAGGACTTATGGAAGAAAAAGCAACCGATATATTTGGAGTCATTAGATAAAGAGATGTCAAAGCAAGAATTAGCAGATGTTGAAAACAAAATATTTGTAAAAGAAGCTTTGATTAAATTACCAGAAGTAGAGTTTGAAGTGATAATTTTAAGGTATTATCATGATTTAAAATTTAAGGATATTGCTAAGATTATGGGTTCAAGCGTCTCTGTAACAAAGTATAGAATGAATAGAGCATTAAAAAAACTAAAATTATATCTGGAAGGAGGTAAATTATGAATAATAAAAAACTTAAAGAAAGTCTATTTGAATATAAAGTTCCAAAATATGATGTTTCAGCAATTGAAAAAACGGTTAAAGCTATACATGAATTAACATTTAATAATGCAGATAAAAGAATGAATAGTATAGAATTTTTTATCTCTCAAATTGGCTTTATACGAAAAAGAACTTGGATTATGCAATTTTTAGTACTGTGTATAATATGCTTATTTTTATTTAGTACATCAAGAGATAGCAATTCACTTTACAATACTTTATCCTTGATTTCCGCAACATTTCCACTTCTCATATTAACTAATATAGAAGAGTTAGCAAAAGTATATAATAGTAGTATTTTAGAGATAGAATTTTCAACCAAAAATACACTACACAAAATTATTGCTACAAGAATGCTTGTATTTGGAATAAGTGATTTGTTGCTTATGCTTATTGTCTTGATATCTGCAAAACAAACTATTAATTTAAATGTACTGTATATAATAATTTATATACTAGTGCCCTTTAACTTAATGTGTATAGGATGTATGGAAATTATAAATAGAAACAAAGGTAAAAATACGAATTATTATTGTATGATATATGGTGTATCTCTTGTATTATTGATATTTACACTAGGTACTTTTAGAAAAAGTATATATCAATTTGAATCAATAAACCAATGGCTAATCGTTTTTATAATCACATCATTAATATTAATTTATGAAATAAGAAAAACATGGAGACATATTCGTTCGTTTGAAAATATTATTGTGTAAGAAAAAAATAAGAATATACAGTATCAGGAGGAATAAGTATGGAGCTAAGTGTAGAAGGATTAACAAAACAGTATAATAACAAAGTTATAGTAGATAAAATAGAATTTAGATTGAATGAAGGTATATATGGATTTTTAGGAGAAAATGGGGCAGGAAAGACCACTCTTATGAGAATGATTTGTGGGATATTAAGTCCATCATCTGGAGAAGTAAAGATAGATGGTAAAAATAACTTGGATATGGGAGAAGATTTTAGAGATATGATTGGATATCTTCCTCAAGACTTTGGATATTATCCAGATTTTACTGCAAAAGAATTTATGCTATATATAGCTTCATTAAAGGGATTGATACCTAGCCATGCAAAGAAAAAAACACAAGAATTATTAGAAATGGTTGGTTTATCAGATGTAATCAATAAAAAAATAAAAACATTCTCTGGAGGGATGAAACAAAGGCTAGGATTTGCTCAGACACTACTTAACGACCCTAAAATTTTAATATTAGATGAACCAACAGCAGGATTAGACCCTAAAGAACGAGTTAGATTTCGTAATTTGATTTCAAAATTCTCTAAAAAGAAAATTGTTATTTTATCTACTCATATTGTATCTGATGTAGAACATATTGCAGATAAGATTTTAATAATGAAAAAAGGAAGATTCATTTTAACTGGTTCAGTTGAAGAGGTAACTTCAAAAATAGAAGATAAAGTATGGAAATGTGTAATTAATGAAAATGAAGTAGAGTATATGTCTGATAGATATTGTTTAGCAAATATTCATCATTCTGGAGGAGTCGTAAATCTTAGAATTATAAGTGATATAAAACCACATGATAATGCATGTAATTTGAAACCAACATTAGAAGATTTGTATTTATATTGTATCAATGAGGAACTATAAATATATATAAGGAGATAAGTATGTCTACATTAATTAAATTTGAATTAAAAAAAATAATAAAGAGAAAGTCTACAATAGCAGTTATTTTAGGAAGTCTAGCCTTAAGCATAATCCTTTTTTCTTTAATGCCACTTCAAGAAAAAGCTAATGATGAGAATGGAAAAGAGTATAGAGGTCTACAGGCCATTGAAATAAAAAAACAACAATCTAAATTAAATGATGGGTACATAACAAATAAAAAAGTAGAAAACTCAGTTAAAGAATATCAAAAAATGTTTAATAATCCAGATAATATTATAAAAGATGAAAGTGGTTTTTCAGATTTTAAACCAGATATTTATTGGAAATTTTTTTATCCTAGTAAGAGTTTTTACAGTTTTATAATAGAGTCATATAGTAAGCCTAATGATTTTGATTCCTCTATAATTAGAACAATGTCACTAAAGAATGGCATTGATTTTTATAAGTCTAGAAATGAAAAAGTAAATACAATCTTAAATATGGAATATGCAGATGGAAATTATACACAAAAAGAAAAGGAATTTTGGTTATCTAAGAATAAGGAAATAAGTGAGCCCTATTTAAATGGATATTATCAAGGTTGGGATTATTTCATATTATCGAGAGATTTACTGATTTTTACTATATTAGCTATTTGTATAAGTATAGCTTCTGTATTTTCAGGAGAATATCAATCAGGTACTGATTCAGTGATATTATCTTCTAAATATGGAAAAAGTAAAGTTATAACAGCCAAAATAATAAGTTCCTTTTTATTTGGGACAATTATTTTTATTATAAACACAATTGTATGTGTTGGAATACTCACTCTGTCTTTTGGAATGGATGGATGGAATTTACCATTACAACTTACAACTAGTTCAGTTCCATATCCATATACACTTTTACAGGCAACATTACTAAGCATATTAGTTATTTATATTATATTAATAGCATTAATTAGTTTTACACTTTTATTATCTTCTTGCATGAAATCACCTTTTCCAGTTTTAATTACAAATATAATAATACTTTTCGTACCAATATTTTTACAATATAGTGAAACCAACAAACTTTATAATCTGATTTTACGAATTTTGCCATCAAATGCTATTTCATTTTCGTTTGCCAATTATATAGATTACAAGATTGGTAATTTAATAATAGATTTACCAACTATGATTATTTTTACATGTTTAGTACTTGCAATTATTTTCTTACCTTTTACTAAAAATAATTTTAAAAAACACCAAGTTAATTAAACTATATAATATAAAAAGCTTGAGGATACAGAAATAAATTATAGTTAATTTCTGTATATTCAAGCTTTGAAGTTTTGTGTTTAAGTTGAGCAATTATAAAATATGTAGTTTAGAGATTATAAGTTTATGTTATAAACATACTGATTTTTGTACATCAGTTCTTACATTAACATTACCTGCTTTTAGATTTTCTCCTATAGTAAGCCCTTTGTCTTTTAGAACATATTCAAAAGTCATAAGTGGAACTCCACCTTTTCTGCCACCTAATATTTCTTTTCCTTTTAAATCATCATAAGAGAAATTAGACATTTTTTTTCTAGCTACTAAAAAACTTCCATCTCTTTTAGTCAATTGAGCAAAGTTCACTGCATAATCATTTTTATTTTGATTATATACATATATAGATGCTTCAGGACCCATTAGACCTACATTTGCTTCACCTGAAATCAAAGCTGCCATAGTTTTATCAGCACCTTGAGTATTTATAAGGTCGATTTTTATACCTTCATCTTCAAAAAAACCTTTTGTAATAGCAGCATATTGTGGAGCGTAAAAAACGGAATGAGTAACTTCTGCTATAGTTACCTTATCTAGATTTTTAGCTGAAGAAGAGTCATCTTTTTTATCATTGGAACTAAAATCACATCCAGTTAGACATAGCGTGCCTATAACAACAGAACTTGCAATTGCAACTATTTTTTTAAACATAATAAATACCTCCCATAAGACATCCGAATAATATATAGTATTAAATATTTATTGTAGTTGTTACAAAAATGTATCTATATTTATTCAATTTCTACAAAAACCTAAAAATAAATTTAAGTTTTATGTTTTAAACAATGTTTAATCTTGGGTAAATTATATTGATTATTTATAATTTAAAGGGTAAAATTAAAATAATATTATTTTAGAGTACTATATATAAATACTAATTTATATGAAAAGAATTTATATATAAAGTTAGATTATTTTTATATGAAATAACCTAACTTTATATTTTGCAATTACTTGAGTATTACTGGACAAACATAATTAAAATGGAGGAAATTATATGAAACAAAATAAATATGATAATGATGAATTCTTTGATAAATACAGTAAAATGGAACGTTCTATAAATGGTCTAGCAGGTGCTGGAGAATGGCATGTTTTAAAAAAAATGTTACCAGAATTTAAAGGAAAACGCGTTTTAGATTTGGGCTGTGGATTTGGATGGCACTGTCAATATGCAGTTGAAAATGGAGCAGATTCTGCTATTGGAATTGATATTTCAGAAAAAATGCTAAAAGAAGCTAGAAACAAAACAAAATTTGATAATATAAAATACATATGTATGCCTATTGAAGATATTAATTTTCCAAAAGATAGTTTTGATATAGTTATTAGTTCTTTGGCACTACATTATATTCAATCATTTGAAGATATATGTAATAAAATAAGTGACTGCCTTTCAAGTGGAGGTGAGTTCGTATTTTCTGTTGAACATCCTATATTCACTGCATATGGAACTCAAGAATGGTATTGTGACAAGGATGGTAATCATCTTCATTGGCCAGTTGATAGATATTTTACAGAAGGAGTACGTAAATCTAATTTTTTAGGAGAAGAAGTTATAAAATATCATAAAACACTGACAACTTATCTAAATACTTTAAATAAAACTGGATTTGAAATATTAGAAATAATCGAACCTCAACCAGAAGAAAAACTATTAGATACAATTCCTGAAATGAAAGATGAATTACGCAGACCTATGATGTTACTTGTAGCTGCAAGAAAAAGATAGTAAAGAATAGTTAATTTAGCTTATAGAGAAAATTTTAAATGCTAAGCTGAAAGATTAATTGTATTTTTTAAAGAAGGCAAAAGTAATGATTTCTTTTGCCTTTTCTAGTAAGTAATAATTATACTTCTACATAATATATTTCATTTCCATTTTGCTCTATAAGTTTTTTCATGTCTTCAAATTTCAAAAACACAGTAGCTGTGTTGTCATTTGGATGTATACCTATTTTATCCATTTTTAATAAATCTTTATCAAATACAACTTTTACAACAGCATCTGTATCATTTAATATACCAAAAGGAGTTACAGCTCCCTTAGTAAGTTTTAAGTATTTCTGAAGTCTTTCTTCTGATGCAAAACTAAGAGGCTTACTATCAATTTGTTGACGAATGTCTTTTAAATCTGCTTTTTTATCCTTACCTAGTACAACTAAAAAATGTTCTTTCCCTTTAGCATCACGAAGAAATAAATTTTTTACAACAAATTCCATATGTAATGTTTCTAATTGTTCCATTTCTTCAATTGTATAAACTGGTGGATGATTTACAGCTTCATAAGGTATATTTAATTCATCCAATTTTCTATATACTTCTTGTTGTTGAGTATCCATAATATCCTCCTATTAGAAATTTATTTTATATATAAACAATATTATCACATAAAACTTCAAAAGAAAACGTTTTATGGTGTGTAAATGCTATATTATTTGCTTTTAGATAAAGCTCTAATGTACAAATATAATTCTATAAAGTTAAAAAATTTTAAAAATACTTGTAAAAAGAACATTATTTACTATTTATAAATTATATAAAAAGAGATTATATAAAGTCACATATGAAAAAACTATATTATACTATCTTTTCTTTTTGGAATAAACTATACTTTAAATAGAGATATTTAATTTTAATAAATTTTACAGTATTAACAGTAAATTACCTTAGAAAGGAACGTGCTTTATATGTCTACAGACAAAGTTGTTGGAATCATAGATGAAGAAACTGCAGAACTTGCTGGAATTGAATATACTGGTAAAATTTATGCTTCTTCTGGTGTTATAAAACATATAAAGAAAAAACATAGGTGTCAATTAAGTAAGGATATTGTTAATGATATAATAGATACTATAAAAATGGTACTCAAATCTCCTGAATATATAGGCAGTCATCCTAAAAAGCCTGGAAAAAGTGTGGAGTTTATAAAAAAAATTGGTGATTATATTTTAGTGGCTACAGAACTAGATACAAAAAAGGGATATTTATATGTATCTTCACTATATGCTATAAAAGAAGCGAAATTAGAAAGTAGAATTAGTAGTGGAAGAGTAAAACAATACGAAAGTTAACATAATATTATTATTTTTGAAACTATTGAAAAATATTGTTAAATAAGTTATAATATTAATATATATGTAGATATTTATTAGTTAGATTTGAGGTTGGAAAGGGCACCCAATACGCTACTATGGAGTAGTTAATAGAGATGCAGGATACGCCGCCCTGCCAAATCTAATTACATTTAAAAGAGAGGATTAATTCCTCTCTTATTGTTTTTTGAACTATTAAGTAAATTTATATAAAAGATTTGAAGTATAAGAATACTTACTTTATCCTAAATAATTTCTTAGATATTCATATAATGTGATTTATGGAATAATATGAATAATCTTATATCTATAAAAAAGTATTTTTTTGTATTAGTTTCTAAAAATTTAGTTAGAAACTATATCATTATGGAAAAAAATGTATTATAATATTTAGAAATATTATAATAAGGGGCGATTAGATATGAGTTTATCAAAGAAAATAGAAGATAAGAGAAAAGCTAAACAAAGAGCTGAAAAAGTTAAGCAAGCTAAAGTTGCTACAGCTGGTGTAGTGTTAGGAGCAGTTACTGGTGCAGTGAGTGGAGTATTGTTGGCTCCTAAATCAGGAAAAGAAACAAGAGAAGACATAAAAGATGCTTCACAACAGATTGTTGAAAAAATAAATATTAAAACAGTAGATGTAAAAGATAAAATGTCTAACAAGCTAGAAGATAGAAGAGGAAATTTTATGGAATCAAAGAAAAAAATAAGAAAGTATATAGATACTAAAAAGAACATTGAGCATTCTAATGAGGAAGATAAAATAATAGATATTGTTGAACCAGTTAGTGTCACTGAGGAATAGGAATGAACAATACAATAACAATCAATATAAGTATAATATATATATTATTAGCTATACTTGGATGTGTTGCTTTAGTTTATTTAATTATTGTACTTGCTAAATTACATAAGATTTTAAGTAATGTTGGAACTGTTTTAAATGATAATACACAAAATATAAATACAACTTTAAATAATCTTCCTAGTGTTGTAGAGAATTTTGGAGAAGTAGGAGAAAATATGAAAGATGTAACTGAAGCAGTTACTGAAGTTACAGCAGATTTTCTTGTTACTAAAGACAGTGTCAAATCAAATATGGATGTTATAGTTGATATATTGACTATAATCAAAAACATTTTTTTAGATAAAAAATAATTCTAGTTTTAATGAAAAAATTATTAAAACAGAAAATAATTTATCGATAAAATTAATATGAATAAATAAAGATGTATCTATTAATTAATAAACTAACAAGTAGATACATCTTTTTATTAGATTTTTATAAAATAATCATTCTCTTATAATTTATCTATTTGTTTTAATGCTAATTTAACAGTTTCATATCTATCAGCACCATTTATTACTACATCACCTTTTACAAGTTTATTAGCTTCTCCACCTATAACATAAACTTTTTTCCCTAAACCTTGCTTATAACTAGATGCTTCAACCATTAAAACATCTTTTAATTGCCAGTATAAAATCTGAGCTGCTACTTTGTCAGCATCTCCTGTATAAACTATTACATTTTCATACACTTTATTTCCCCCCTGAGAATCTGATATAGATTTATTTAATATTCCTTCTGCTATCAATTTAGCAACTTTATCTTTATTGTTAATGTAGTAATCTGTATCTGCCTTACTATCTACAAAACATACTTCTATTAATATTGCTGGTGCATCAGTATGATTAAGCCAATAAAGACCTCTAACATCAGATTTTGCTCCTCTGTTTTTAAATACTGTAGCTAATTTAGCATTTACTCTTTCTGCATGTATTTTCCCATTATTAGTTTTATATATTGTTTCTGTACCTTCTGGAGCTGAAGTTGTGACATTTGCATTAAAATGAATTTGAACAGCTAAATCAGTTTCTTGTTTGTTTGCTATTTTACACTGGTCTACTAAATGATTATTTGATTCATCAACTCTTCCTGTGTAAACAGTAGCTCCCCCCATTTTAAGCCATTTGACAATCAAGTCATTCATTATTCTTGTTTCTTTACCTTCATTTATATATCCAACAGCTCCTGTACCTTTTCCAGTTAAAGTATGCCCTGGTATTACTACTACTTTCAAGCTATGCATCTCCTTTTCAATTAAATTTAACCTCTATTTAATATATGCATAACTTAGAAATTTGTTTCTTTTTATGTCTTATAGATTTAATATAAGATATCTTGTAAATTCATAGAGCATTTAGGTAAAATGTATTAAAGTTATAGTTTTGTATATAATACATTGCTTGATTTCAATAATTTTATAGCATATTCATCCATTCTATATCCATTTCTATAATATATATGTTTAATTCCAGATTGAATTATGGCTTTAGTACAATTTAAACATGGAAAATGAGTTACATAAATGGAACAATCTTTAACTGCGATACCTTCTTTGGCACAATAGTAAAGAGCATTTTGTTCAGCATGAATTGTCCTAATACAATGTCCATCTCTCATCTCATGACCAACTTCACTGCAATGCTTATCTCCAGAAATACTACCATTATAACCAGTAGATACAATTCTATTTCCTGAATTTACAATTATAGCACCTACATAGGCTCTATCACAAGTACCTCTTTCAGCTACTGTCTCACATAATCTCATAAAATATTCTTGCCATGAACATCTATTTTGAATTTTATTTTCCAAATTAATCCCTCCAAACTTATGTCTAATATATAAGGTTTATACCTTAAAAATAGTATTAAAAACAAATTTATATATAAATATGTTAGAAACAAAGCAATTTAAAATAAGAAAACTGTCTCAATAAAATCGAGACAGTTTTATAATCAAGGTTTATAATAGAAGTTCATATTTTTCTTTAAATTCTTTTACAGCTTCAGGCCATGCCTTTTGCTCTGTAATCCCTTTTTCTTTAGCTATTTTAATTGCAATTTTTCTTATCATTGCAGCTCCCTCTAATATTCCCATTTTTAATCTCCCTTCAAATATCTTTTTGTATAGAATATAAATAGTGCTAAGATTTATTACATGCTGCATATACAATATTTATACAACATGTAACTTCTAAATTCCTTTTATTTTCATACGTCTTTAACCGACATATAATTATATTCAGTAAGTTTTAAAATTATCACTTAAATAATTATTATTTAATCTTTTTTATTATTTACTTTCTTATTTACACACTAAAAACTGTAGGTAAATTTGTCTTATATCTTCACAAATATTCCTACAGCTTTAATTATTAAAAATGTATCTCTTTAATTTCGAAAAATGATTACTTATAAGAAATCATTTCTTATTATAATCACTAAAATAATCAAATATTTTGAATAAAATTTTACTTATCTAGAATTGTATATTTTTTCTATAATATTAACTACAGCGTACATTGCCCATGCACAGATAGCCAATACAAATACGCCCATCATTACTAAATCTAATTTGAATACTTGAGAGCCATATACTATTAAGTATCCTATTCCATATCTTGAAACCAAAAACTCTCCAACAATTACACCTACCCATGCCATACCAATATTAATCTTAGTTAAATTTATCAAATTTCCTGTATTTGCAGGTAGTATAAGTTTAAAAAGTATTTGGGATTTACTTGCTCCAAAACTTTTTAGCATTTTAATTTTCTCTTCATCTATATTCATAAAATAATTGTAAGCTGAAAGTATAGTAACAACAACCGAAATAGTTACAGCTGTTACGACGATTCCTTCTATTCCAGCACCTACCCAAACTATAATTATAGGAGCCAAAGCAGTCTTAGGAAGAGCATTTAAAACTACCAAAAATGGGTCTAATATTTTTGATAATTTCTCTGACCACCAAAGAGCAATTGCTACCAATATACCTAAAACAGTCCCTATAACAAGACCAAGGACAGTTTCATATACAGATATTCCAATATGCTTAAATAACTGTCCACTAGATGCATATTGAATAAATAAATTGTAAATATCACTTGGTTTGCTAAATAGAAATGTATTTATAACATTTAAGTCAGCTAGAAGTTCCCAGACTATGATAAAACCAATTAGAATTAATAACTGGTAGAACAATACATTTCTTTTTTCTCTTTTTACACCTTTAACATAGTTTATATATCCTTCTGATCTTTTATTAAGCCTCATGTGTATCTAGCTCCTTCCATAATATGTCGAAATACTTTTGAAAATCCGGAACTTTACGTGTTTTGAGAGGCGTTTTTGTTCCATCCATATTAAGTTCAATGTCGTAAATGTTTTTTATGGTAGCAGGTCTTTTAGATAATATTGCAACCTTATCTGATATGCTTATTGCTTCTACTATCACTAAGAAAGTGCAACTAATTATTTAAAGAAACAGAATCATCTATTTCAGCACCCATATAAATAATGTTAAGGTCTCCTAAACTACTATCCCAAATAATAGAATCAATAATAGTAGACAATAATAATCTCTTATCCTCTAGGCTAGCATTATCAACTTCATTATTAAATTTCTTTAAATTACTAACAATAATGTCCAAATTAAAACAATCACTACTAGTATTTATATCACTAGACTCTAAGTCATCAATCTTACTCTTTAAGATACTAATCTCATTATTTAAACTTTCAACTTGAGAAATTATGTAATCAGAAGCGATACTGCCAGTATTTTTTGCAAGCTCTTTAATTAAATTGTTAATAAGTTTTTCCTTCTCTAAAATCTTGTTTTTAAGTAAATTAGCCTCGGAGTGTAAATCATTAAAGGCATAATCAATCTTAATTTTATTACTATCAAATGCACTTATGATAGATTCTAAATCACAGTTTTTAATTTTATCTACAACTAAACTTTCAACTAATGGACCATTAAGATTTTTACAGTTACAACCATCAACACCAAGTGTTTTTTTAGTTCCACATACATAATAATATTTTAAATCTTTATCAGTTTTTTTACCTTTATAAGTGATTCTCATATTAGCACCACACTTACTACATTTTATAAGACCAGATAAAAGAGCAGTTTTACCAGTTGCTATTCTAGGCGCTTTATCACGATTTTTATCCAGTTGATTTTGTGTTTTAAGCCATATCTCAGGTTCTATAACTCCAAGATGCTTTGCAATTGCAGCTATGGAATCAGACGTATTTTTAGCATATGTCAATATTCCACATTTTCCATCTGGAGTTCCTATAACCTCCATACCATTATCTCTGAGATATTTTAAAATTTCATCATTAGCTTTTACATATGCTGGATTTCTAAGTATTCTAGATAAAGAGCTAGGGTCAAATTTACCACCATGAGGACCTCTTATACTATTGTGATAGACATATTTATATAATTTTGATAAGGACCTAAATTCTAAGTACTTATTATATATTAGCTTTACAATCTCCATTTGTTCATCATTTACTTGGAGTTTATACATACTTCTTTCTTTTAGATTTTCATCCAAAAAAGTGATTTTTTCACTGTTAAATCCATGAGGTGTTTTGCCTCCAAGCCATCTACCACTACGAGCCAATTCATACATATTATCTTTTACACGTTCTGCAATGGTTTCTCTTTCTAATTGAGCAAATACACTTGATATAAACATCATAGCTCTTCCCATTGGAGTAGAGGTATCAAATTGTTCTTTAATAGATATAAACGATATATCTAGTTTGTTTAATTTTTCTATTAAAGTAGAAAAATCAGATACATTTCTCGAAATTCTATCCAATCTATAACAAATTAGATAATTAAATTTTTTGTCCTTGGCATCTTGCATCATTTTTTTAAATTGTGGTCTATCTATATTACTACCACTAAAGCCCTCATCTTCATATATATAAAAATCTTCTATACCAATAGATTTGGCATAATCCATACATAGTTGTATTTGATTTTCTATAGAATCACCTTTCCCAGTGAATCTTGATTTTCTTGAATAAATTGCAGCTTTCAAAATTAAGACCTCCTATAAATTCGAGCTATCTATTTTAAATTATTTATTATAGTATTTCAAATGAATATATTAATTAATTGAATTTATATAATTATCCCCTTTATAATATATGACTATTTATTTTTTTTATTTCTTTGCCATTAAAATTCCAAATGAGTTGGGCAAATTGATACTTAGTTGTATCAGGACAAATCTATAACTTCATAGATTAATATAAGATACTTAAAATCCAGATATTTTAAAATATGATTTTTAAAACTAGTAGTTATAACAAAAATGTGTAGGGGGCTTGCATATGGAAATCAAGGTTATAGAAATTTTTCCTAAAGATGGAGCTAAACTCAATGAAATAGAAATGGCTAAAGCTAATTGGTTTGTAAATATAATAAGTAAAAAATATCCTAAAGAAATTTTAGGGGAGGCTTTTACCCTTTTAGAAAAAGAATTAAACGTAAGTAAAGCTGATACATAAGCTTCGATTATTGATTTTAATGTACTATGACTTGACATTATATTAATCAAATAGTATATTTTAAAATATAACACAATGAAGTGTTAAAAGAGCAATGGAGCTCCATAGATAAAGTCTATGGAGCTTTTTTGCGTATTTAACTTAAGGAGGATGGTAAATTGAATAATTTTGAGATTAAAACCAAAATAAAATTTGGAGAAGGTTCACTAAAAGCACTACAAGAATTAAAAAACAAAAATGTATTAATAGTAACAGACCCATTTATGGTTAAATCAAAAACAATAGATAAAATAACATGTAATTTAATAAATTCAACATATCAAGTTTTTGAAGAAATAGTGCCAGACCCACCAATAGAAATAGTAGTAGCGGGAATAGAAGCATTTAAATCTATAAATCCAGATGTAATAATAGCATTGGGTGGAGGTTCTGCAATAGATGCTGCAAAATCTATAATGGATTTTTCTAAAAAAATATTAAAAACTAATGAAGTAGAATTTATAGCAATACCAACAACAAGTGGAACAGGTTCAGAAGTAACATCATTTGCAGTAATATCAGATAATCAAAAGGGATGTAAGTATCCATTAGTAAGTGATGATTTACTTCCAAATATGGCAATACTAGACCCAGAACTTATAAAAACTGTACCAAACTTTATAACAGCAGATACAGGTATGGATGTATTGACACATGCTATAGAAGCTTATGTATCTACAAAGTCTAATGATTTTTCAGATGCATTGGCCGAAAAAGCTATAAAACTAGTATTTAAGTACTTAATAAAGGCATATAAAGATGGAAATAATATAGAAGCTAGAGAAAAAATGCACAATGCATCTTGTCTGGCAGGTATGGCATTTAATCAAACATCACTTGGTATAAATCATTCTATAGCACATGTATTAGGTGGAAAATTTCATATACCACATGGAAGAGCAAATTCAATATTACTTCCACATGTGATAGAATATAATGCATCAATAGTAGGATATACTAATACAACTTACTCAGATACAGCCATGAAATATGCGCAAATAGCAGAATTAGTAGGGTTTGGAAATGGTAATATAAGGATAGCAGTTAAAAACTTAGTAAATGAAATAAAGAAATTGCAAAAAGAAATGAATATGCCAACCAAATTAACACAGTGTAAATTAAATTTAAAAGATATAACTAATGAAGAAAGAGAAATAGCAAAACTTGCTATAAAAGATACTTGTACATTAACCAATCCTAAAGTACCAACTGAAGAGGATATAATAAGCATATTAAATAATATTAAATAATTACATTTTATTACATGCAAACATAATATTATACAAATAGGGAAAATGTTTTTAAAAATATAAATAATATATTGACAAATATAAAACATAAAACTATAATGAAAGTATCACAAAGGCGTGATACTTTAGTAAAAAGCAACGGAGCTTCTTAGGAATATTAATATTATTCTTATGGAGCTTCTTTTATTTTAAGCAAATAACTTTTTAGTAAACTATATTTAAAGAAAGTAGGGAATAAATTTGGCTGAAGAATCTAAGCAAAGAGTCATTCAAGAATATGTTCCTGGAAAACAGGTTACATTAGCACATATAATAGCTAACCCTAATGAAGATATATATAAGAAGTTAGGATTGGTACTTGATAAAAAAGATGCAATAGGAATACTTACAATAACACCCAGCGAAGCATCAATAATAGCAGCAGATGTTGCTACAAAATCTTCAAATGTATCTTTAGGTTTTATAGATAGATTTAGTGGCTCTGTAGTAATATCAGGAGATGTAAGTTCTGTAGAATCTGCATTAGATGATGTTTTAGAAGTTTTAGGAAATATGTTAAACTTCTCATCTACAAAAATAACAAGGACATAATAATATAATGAAGAATATAATATTTATGGGAAAGACGGGTAGTGGAAAAACTACTCTATGTCAAAAACTAGACCAATTGGAATTGAAATATAGAAAAACTCAGTCAGTAGAACTTTATAATAATGCAATAGATACTCCAGGTGAATATATGGAAAACAGAAATCTATATAATGCATTAATAACAACATCAGCAGATGCAAAGATTATAGCAATAGTGTATGATGCTACACAAGAAGAAAATTATATAGCACCAGGGTTTGCAAGTATGTTTTGTAAAGATGTAATAGGGATTATAACTAAAATAAATAAAGCTACTGAAGATGAAATCAACATAGCTTATGAGAGACTATTACTAGCAGGAGCAAGTCAAATATTTAAAATAGATACAGTGGATAATATTGGGCTTGAAACATTATTTAAATATCTAGAAAAATCTAAAAATATAGATGAAATTTAAGGGGAAATGTTTTTTTAACTAAAAAATATGATAAAATTATATGGATAGTTAAAGAAAATATAAATTAGTATTTTATAAAGAAATATATAAACTATTCTAAAAAGATTTAATCTTTAAGTGAGGTAGGAACATGGGGAAAAAAATACTATTGGTTGATGATGAACCACTGTTAAGGATGGACACAAAGGATATACTAGAAAGTCATGGTTATGAAGTAATAGGAGAAGCAAGTGATGGATTTGAAGCTGTTGAAATGTGTAAAAAACACAAACCTGATTTAGTTATAATGGATATAGAAATGCCAATACTTGATGGTATAAAAGCAGGCAAAATAATCTGTAAAGAAAATCTAGCAGGTGGAGTGCTTTTATTAACTTCATTTGAAGATAAAGAATATATAGAAAAAGCCAAAAGTATAGGTGCTTATGGATACTTGGTAAAAACAGCAAGTGAAAAGTCATTTATCCCAACTATAGAAATGTGTTTAAATAAGGTAAATGAATTTGAAAAAATGAAAAAAGATTTAGAAAAGGTAAATTCTAAATTGAATGAAAGAAAATTAGTAGAAAGAGCAAAAGGTATACTTATAAGAGAGTTTAAGATTTCTGAGGATGAAGCATACACTAGAATAAGAAAATTAAGTATGGATAAAAGAACTACAATGATGGAAATTGCCAAAATGATTATTATAGGATACGATGACTAATACGATAAAAAAAATAGCAACTACACAAACATACTTAAATAATAATGAAATTGAAAAAATTATAGAAGTATCAAAATCCTTAGATTTAATGGCTTCCTTTTATGAGGCTGATGTTTTTATAGATGTACTAAGTAAACTTGATGATGAAGCGATTGTTGTGGCACATAGTAGACCTAAAGAAAAGTCAGTCTACAGTGAAAGTGTTGTAGGTAAAAAGGCTCTAATTGAAAATGAACCAGGAGTTATAAAGTGTCTAAGAACTGGAGAAAGAGCAAGAGATATAAAAGCTTTAACACAAGAATACAAGCTGGTTAAACAAAATATTCAGCCAATAACATTAGATGACAAAGTTTTAGCAGTATTAATAGTTGAAAAAGATATAAGCAGTGAAGTTAAAAGTGAATTTGAAACTAACGAGGATGAAGAAAATAAGAATTTACATCAGTTTATAAAATTGATAGGAAATAATGATTTTTTAGTTGATAATTTAAATTCTGCCATCCTTATATTTGATAAAAATGGAAAACTAAAAATTAAAAATCGTATTGCAACTGAGATGTATAAAAACCTTGGATTTGATTGTGACATACAGGATATGCATTACAACGACTTATATATAGAAACTAAAGTATTTGAAGATATATTAATAGATGAAAATTATGATGAAACAAATGAAGTTTCGATAGGTAATATGTTTTTCAAAATAAAAACTATATACATCAAAGATGATGAATTTAAAGTTTGTAAAATAGTACAAGATATAAGTGATTTAAAACGAAAAGAAGAAGAACTAGTTTTAAAAACAGTAGCTATTAGAGAAGCTCATCATAGAGTGAAAAATAATCTTCATACAGTAATATCTATAATAAAAAAGCAAAGTAGATTATCTCAAAATGAGGAAGTTAAACAATGTTTAGATAATATAATAAACCGAGTGTTTGCAATACTTTCAACTCATTATCTGTTATCTAAGGAAGTAGATAATAATATATCTATACGAGAAGGTATCAACTTATTAGTATCAAATATTCAAGGTGGTTATTTGTTTAGTAAAGATATAGATATATGTATAACAGGTGAAGATTTTAAAATTAGTGGAGAAAAAGCAACCGCCATACTTTTAGTTATAAATGAAATATTACAAAATTGTTATGACCATGCTTTCATTGATAGAGAACGTGGCAATATACAAATACTAATAAATAAAGATAATGATTCTAGAAATATAGCTATTATAGATGATGGCGTTGGATTTGATAGTGATAATATAAATAAAAATAGTTTAGGAACATATATAATAGATAGTTATATAACTCAAATGTTAAAAGGAAGTATAAAAAGAAAGAGTAGTAAAAATGGGACAGAAGTATTAATTACTATACCTACACAAATTAATATTTAAATAATAACTCATCTACAAAGTAGTAGTTTTAATTGAGCAAAGAGGCTTAAGGTTATTAATAAATTAAGTTAGTTGAATATATTTATAAAACTTGTAAATATGAATTCAATTTAACCGATATTTATTATAGCTTTAAGCCTCTTTGCTTGTTTAAGACATACTTAAACTTTAGGAGGTGAGAAAATGAGAGAAGAGTTATTAAGTGTTGGTATTGACATTGGAACAAGTACTACTCAGTTGATTTTTTCTAAGTTAATAGTAGAAAATACTGAATCAAATTTTTCGGTACCTAGGATAAGTATAGTAGACAAAGAAATTATTTATAAAAGTAAGGTTTATTTCACTCCCCTTATCTCAAATAATGAAATAAATGGACAGCAAATAAAAGAAATAGTTGAAAGTGAATATAAAAAAGCAAATATATCTAAAGTAGATATACATACAGGAGCAGTAATAATAACTGGCGAAACAGCCAGAAAAGAAAATGCAAACGATGTGCTTCATACTTTAAGTGGATTTGCAGGAGATTTTGTTGTTGCAACAGCAGGCCCTGACCTAGAAAGCATAATATCAGGTAAAGGAGCTGGAGCTCATATTTATTCAAAAGAACATTCAACTACAATTGTAAATATAGATATAGGTGGGGGAACTAGTAATATAGCCTCATTTAAAAGAGGAGAAGTAACTGATACTGGGTGCTTGGATATAGGTGGAAGGCTTATAAAAGTAGATAAAATAAGTAAAGAAATAACTTATATATCACCTAAAATAAATGAAATCATAAAAGATAATAATTTAAATCTTCAAGTTGGAACTGTAGCTACAATGGAAAATACAAAACCAATAGTTAATATAATGGTTGACTTATTAATGGAAAGTATAGGATTAAAAACTCAGACACCTTTATTTGATTTTATAATAACTAATAAATCAATCAATATAGATGAAGATATTAAGAATGTCTCATTTTCAGGTGGGGTAGCTGATTATATTTACTATGATGGAGAAATAAAAGATTATTTTGAATATGGTGATTTGGGAATTTTACTTGGTCAAGCAATAAAAAATTGTGAGTACCTTAAAAAAGTGAACATAGTCAAATCTATGGAGACAATAAGAGCTACAGTAGTTGGTGCAGGTTCTCATACTACTGAGGTAAGTGGAAGTACAATAACTTATACTAGTGAAAATTTTCCACTTAAGAACTTGCCAGTTTTAAAATTATCAATGGATGAAGAAGTAGGTACTTCAAAACAAATCAGTGAAGCTATAAAAAACAAACTTAACTGGTTTAAGTTAGAAAATGATTTACAGAAAGTTGCTATAGCTATGATAGGCAAGAAAAACCCAGCCTTTTCAGATATACAAGAATATGCCAAAGGATTTGTGGATGGAATGCAACAAATCATAGAAAATGATTTGCCTTTTGTAGTAATTGTTGAAAACGATATGGCAAAAGTATTAGGTCAAGCAATATATGCATTATTAAATTATGAAAAAGAAATTGTCTGTATAGACAGTGTCAAGGTCGAAAATGGAGACTATATTGACATTGGGAAACCTATAGTTGAAGGTAAAGTTTTACCTGTAGTAATAAAAACATTAGTTTTTAATTAATAGAAGGAGGTAAGTAAATGATTTTAAAGACAAAATTATTTGGACGTACTTATCAGTTTAAAAGCTTATATGATGTAATGGCTAAAGCTAATGAAGAAAAATCAGGAGATAAATTAGCAGGTCTTGCAGCAGAATCAGCTGAAGAAAGAATAGCAGCAAAGGTTGTTTTATCACACATAAAGTTAGAGGATATAAGAAATAATCCCGCAGTAGCATATGAGGAAGATGAAGTAACAAGAATAATACAAGATGCTGTAAATGAAAAAGTTTATGAAGAAATAAAAGAATGGACAGTATCAGAACTTAGAGAATGGATATTAGATTCAAATACTACAAGTCTTGATATAAGAAGAATATCAAGAGGATTAACTTCTGAAATAATAGCAGCAGTTGCAAAGTTAATGTCAAATATGGACTTAGTCTATGCTGCTAAAAAAATAAAAGTTACTGCTCATTGTAATACAACTATAGGAGAACAAGGTACATTATCAGCAAGACTTCAGCCTAATCACCCTACAGACGACCCAGATGGAATACTTGCATCACTTCTTGAAGGTTTAACTTTTGGTATAGGAGATGCAGTACTTGGTTTAAACCCAGTTGATGACTCAGTTGAAAGTGTTACTAAAGTGTTAAAAAGATTTGAAGAAGTAAAACAAAAATATCAAATACCAACTCAAACATGCGTATTAGCACATGTTACTACACAAATGGAAGCAATAAGAAACGGTGCTCCTGCAGATTTGATATTCCAATCTATAGCAGGTTCTGAAAAAGGAAATGAAGCATTTGGATTCAATGGTGATACTATCGAGGAAGCCAGACAATTAGCTTTAAAACATGGTACAGCTACTGGACCTAATGTTATGTATTTTGAAACTGGACAAGGTTCAGAATTATCTTCAGAAGCACATCATGGAATAGACCAGGTTACTATGGAAGCTAGATGTTATGGATTTGCTAAAAAGTATGAACCATTCTTAGTAAATACAGTTGTTGGATTTATAGGGCCTGAGTATTTATATGATGCTAGAGAAGTAGTAAGGGCAGGACTTGAAGACCATTTTATGGGTAAATTACATGGATTACCAATGGGTGTTGATGTTTGTTACACTAACCACATGAAGGCTGACCAAAATGATATGGAAAACTTAGCTATACTACTGACAACAGCAGGATGTACGTATTTTATGGGAATACCTCATGGAGATGATGTAATGCTTAACTACCAAACAACAGGATACCATGAAACAGCATCACTTAGAGAAATGTTTGGATTGACTGCAATAAAAGAATTTGATGCTTGGATGGAAAAGATGGGATTCTCTAAAGGTGGTAAGTTAACAGAGTTAGCAGGAGACGCATCTATATTATTAGGATAGGAGGTATTTAGTATGAATGAGAAGGATTTAAAAGCATTAGTAGAACAGTTAGTTGGACAAATGGTTGGAGAATTAGATACTAATGTTGTATCTGAAACTGTTAAGAAAGCAACTGAAACTGTAATTGATAACAGTGCTTGCATAGATGATATAACAGAAATTGATATAAGAAAGCAATTACTAGTAAAAAATCCTAAGGATGCAGAAGCTTACTTAGATATGAAAGCCAAAACACCTGCAAGATTAGGTATAGGAAGAGCTGGTACAAGATATAAAACAGAAACAGTTTTAAGATTTAGAGCAGACCATGCTGCTGCACAAGATGCTGTATTCTCTTATGTAGATGAAGAATTTATAAAAGAAAATAATATGTTTGCAGTAGAAACTTTATGTAAAGATAAAGATGAATACTTAACTAGACCAGACCTAGGAAGAAAATTCTCTCCAGAAACTATAAATAATATAAAATCTAAATTTGGAACAAATCAAAAGGTTTTAATATTAGTGGGAGATGGACTTAGTTCAGCCGCTATAGAAGCAAACTTAAAAGATTGTGTGCCAGCTATAAAACAAGGTCTAAAAATGTATGGCATAGACTCAAGTGAAATTTTATTTGTTAAACACTGTAGAGTTGGTGCTATGGACCACTTAGGTGAAGAATTAGGTTGTGAAGTTATATGTATGTTGGTTGGAGAAAGACCAGGATTGGTTACTGCTGAATCAATGTCAGCATATATAGCATATAAGCCATATATAGGAATGGCAGAAGCAAAGAGAACAGTTATATCAAATATTCACAAAGGTGGAACAACTGCAGTCGAGGCAGGTGCTCATATAGCTGAACTTATAAAAACTATGCTGGATAAAAAAGCTTCAGGAATAGACCTTAAATAAAGTCGAGGGAGTGTAGAATATGAAAAACGATATGATTCGTCCTAATATACTAGGAGTTAAAATAATTTCGAATATAAGTCCAGAAATGGCACAAAAACTAGAATTAAAATCACACCATAAAAGCTTGGGGTTAATAACTGCAGACTGTGATGATGTTACATACACAGCTCTTGATGAAGCAACTAAAGCTTCAGAAGTTGATGTTGTATATGCAAAATCAATGTATGCAGGTGCAGCAAATGCTTCAACAAAACTTGCTGGTGAAGTTTTAGGAATAATAGCAGGACCAAGTCCAGCCGAAGTAAGAAGTGGATTAAATGCAATAATTGATTTTATGGAATATGGAGCAACTTTTATAAGTGCAAATGATGATGATTCAATAGCATATTACGCTCATTGTGTATCAAGAACAGGCACATACCTTTCAGAAGTAGCAGGAATAAGAGAAGGTGAGGCATTAGCTTATTTAGTAGCACCACCACTTGAAGCAATGTATGCTTTAGATGCAGCGATGAAGGCAGCAGATGTTAAAATGTGCGAATTATTTGCACCTCCAACTGAAACAAACTTTGGTGGAGCATTACTTACAGGTTCTCAATCAGCTTGTAAAGCAGCATGTGATGCATTTGCCGAAGCAGTAAAATCAGTTGCAGACAATCCAACAGGCTTTTAGGATAATTAAATGGATGCTATAGGCTTAATAGAAGTAATAGGGTATGTTGCTGCAATAGAAGCTTCTGATGCTTGTTTAAAATCTGCAAATGTTAATCTTGTAAGAGTTGATAAGGTTGGAGCAGGTATTGTTACTTTAACAATAAATGGAGATGTTGGTGCTGTCAAATCTGCTCTAGAAGCAGGTGAAATGGCAGCTTCAAGAGTTGGTACATTAAGGGCATCACATATTATACCAAGAATCCATAATGAAGTAACAGATACTTTATTTAAAAAGGAAGAATCTAAAGTCTGTGAAGTTTTGGAAAAGACAGATAAGAACTTTGAAAATATATTAGAAATAGGTAACGTAATTTTAGATGATATTGAAAATAATGATAAACAAGATAGTAATATAAAGAAAGTTAAAAATGAAATAGAAACAGTCGATGATAGTTTAACTGAAGCTAATGAAGAAAAAATAGAAAATTCTAATGCTCATAAAGAAGTATTAGAACAAGTTAAAATAGAAAACACTGATTTCGATAAAGATGATTTATCAAAAAACAGTGTAAAAAAACTTAAAGCTATAGCTAAGAAATTAGACTCTTCAATAACTTATAAAGATTTAAATGTTCTTAAGAAAGAAGAATTAATAAACTTAGTTAAAAAGCTTAGCAGAGGGGATAAATAGTTATGACACTTTTAGATAAAGATTTAGTATCTATACAAGAAGTCAGAACTCTTGTAAAAAAAGCTAAAGTGGCTCAAGAGAAACTTTCTAAAATGAGCCAAGAGCAAATAGATAAAATAGTAAAGTCTATTGCAGATGCAGCATTTAATAATGCTACTAAGTTAGCTAAAATGGCAAATGAAGAAACTGGATTTGGAAAATGGGAAGATAAAGTAATAAAAAATACTTTTGCATCTATGGGAGTTTATGAAACTTTAAAAGATACAAAAACTATTGGAATAATTGGCGAAGATAAAAAAGAAAACACTATAGATATAGCTACACCAGTTGGAGTTGTAGCAGGGCTTATACCTTCAACAAACCCAACATCAACAGTAATATATAAAACCATAATATCTATAAAGGCAGGAAATACTATAGTTTTCTCTCCACATCCAAATGCAAAAAAATGCATACTTGAAACAGTTAAAATAATAAACGAAGCAGCTATAGATGCTGGAGCACCAGAGGATTCAATATTATGTATAACTAATCCAAGTATAGTTGGAACAAGTGAATTAATGAAGCATAAGGATACAAACTTAATATTAGCAACTGGAGGAGAAGCAATGGTTAGAGCTGCTTACTCTTCAGGAACACCAGCTATAGGAGTTGGCCCTGGAAATGGACCAGCATTTATAGATAAGTCAGCAAATGTTAAGTTGGCAGTCAAGAGAATAATAGACTCTAAAACTTTTGATAATGGTGTTATATGTGCATCAGAACAATCGATAGTGGTAGAAAAGTCCATGGAAGAAACTGTTTTAAAAGAACTTAAAAACCAAGGAGCATATCTTTTAAATGAAGAAGAGAGTGAAAGATTAGCAAAGTTCATATTAAGAGCTAATGGTACTATGAATCCGCAAATAGTTGGTAAGAGTGTTGAGGTGATAGCAAATTTAGCAGACCTTGCAAATGTACCTAAAAATACAAAAGTCTTAGTTGCAAGAGAAACTAAAGTTGGTCACAATGTAGCCTATTCAAGAGAAAAACTTACACCAATACTTGCATTCTATGTTGAAGATAATGTAGATGCTATTATGAATAGATGTAGAGAAATACTATTAAATGAAGGTGCTGGACATACTTTCTCAATGCATGCAAATGATGAAGAATTGGTAAAAAGATTTGCTCTTAACATGCCAGTATCAAGAATACTTGTGAATACTCCTTCAGCACTTGGAGGAATAGGTGCATCAACAAATCTTGTACCAGCACTAACACTTGGTTGTGGTGCGATAGGTGGAAGCTCAACTTCAAACAATGTAGGTCCACTTGATTTAATAAATATTAAAAGAGTAGCTTATGGAATCAAAGAAATAGAAGAACTTGGTAGAGATAAATCTCAAGTTGAAAAATCAATGTTTGACTCAATGGATAAAGAAGAATTAATAAATCTTCTAGTTCAAAGATTAGTCAAAGAACTAGCATAATTAAAATAAACAATGAAACTTATAGTTTATAACTATAAGATTTCTAAAAATAAAAAACTATAAAATAATATTAAATTTTTGGAGGATAAGATTATGGCAAGTGCAAATGCATTAGGAATGATAGAAACTAAAGGATTAGTAGGAGCAATAGAAGCAGCAGATGCAATGGTTAAAGCTGCAAACGTACAATTAGTAGGAAAAGAGCAAGTAGGTGGAGGATTAGTTACTGTAATGGTAAGAGGAGATGTTGGAGCTGTTAAAGCTGCTACAGATGCTGGAGCTGCTGCTGCTGAAAGAGTTGGAGAACTAATATCAGTTCATGTTATACCAAGACCACATTTTGAAGTAGATGCTATATTACCAAAAGTATCAGCTGAGTAATATAAATGTAATTTGAAAATTTAAATTTTGATTAAAAAAGAGGCTATCTCAAAAATGAGTCTTACTAATAAACTCAATGTATTTTGAGGTAGCCTTTTTTATACATCTAATAGGAGATGTGATAAAATGGGTGTTTTAACAGAAAATGAAGTAAAAAGAAAAATTGGAAAAAATAAAGATAATATAACTGAATTTTGTATAGAAAAAGGGCAAATAATAACTCCTTCTGCAAAATCTTATTTAGCTGAGAGAAGTATTGAGCTTAAGTATGTTGATAAACTTCCAGTCATAAATAATGAACCTAAGGAAGTTATAAAAGAAGTAGTTAAAGAAAAAACATATAGATATACTACTGTATTTGGTGCTAAATTGGATGAGAAACCAGAACATATGACTCAATTAAATGGAAATCTTTTAGTTTTTAAAGACCATAAAAGAATAATACTAAGAGGTAAAATAGATTCACTTGAATCAGAAATACTGAAAACTCAAGTTCTTTGTCAAAATCTAGATATGCCAAAGCTTGTTAAGGAATTACAAGAAGTATTAGATTTTGTAAGAAATATAATGAGATGTGAAGTTCTGGAAGAAAAACTAGAAGACTTTAAACTTTTAGGGTTAACTCCTCAAGAACTTAGAGAACAATCTCACTATCCTAAAAAATATTTTGGTATAGGACATGAATTCCCAAGTTATGAAATGGGTGAAGCTGTAGTTGCTATAAACAGTATAAGAAGCAATGCTAGAGAGGTTGAACTTGCAGCTTATGAAGCATTTAAGGGTGAGTATGGAAATGTTCATAGAGAAGATTTAATAAGGGCACTTAATAGATTGTCATCTGTATTTTGGATAATGATATATAAAGTTAGAACTAATAAGTATAAGTAGTTGGAGGACGTAATGGAAAGTCTATTAAACGAAATAGTAGAAGAAGTAATAAATAGAGTTAAAAAAGAAGCCTTTATAGAGGTTGAAGCATCAGGAAGACATGTTCACTTAAGTAGAGAAGACGTAGATAAATTATTTGGTAAGGGGCACACTCTTACAAAATTAAAAGACTTATCTCAACCAGGTCAATATGCTTGTAAGGAAAGAGTTACTATTACAGGGCCTAAGGGAAGTATAAAAAATGTAGTTGTACTTGGACCATGTAGAGAAGAAACTCAAGTGGAAATCTCTTTAACAGATGGTTCAACTCTTGGATTAAAAGCTCCTATAAGACAAAGTGGAGACTTAGAAGGAACTTTAATGGTTAAAATATCAACACAACATGGTGAAGTTGAACTCGATAAAGGATTAATGGTTGCTAAAAGACACATACATATGACGCCTGCTGATGCAGAAAAATTCAATGTATGTGACAGAGAAATAGTTGAAGCTAAAGTGATGGGTCAGAGACCTCTAACATTTGATGATGTAGTAATAAGAGTTAGTGATAGTTTTAAAACTTACATGCACATAGATTATGATGAAGCTAATGCATGTGGTTATTCAAAAGGGACTGTTGCTAAAATAATAAAGAAAGCATAGATTTAACCTGCTATATAGATTACCTCTAGGGAGGATTTAATATGAATTATGATAAGCTTGTAGATTTAGTAATAGAAGAAATATATAAAAAAATAAATAATGATGAATTAAAAGTATCTAATAAACCTAAAGCTGTAACTGTGTTTGAACAGGATAACAGTAAATTTAATTTATTAAAAGATGAATTTGAAATAGTAGAATTTAATAAAAGCATAAAAGAATGCGAGGTCGTGATAGTTTCAAAACTTTGTATGAGAGGATTATCAAACTTAGCACTTGGAAATTCAACAAGTGACGAAGAGAGATTTATACTAAAGATGCTTATGAAAGGTAAAAAAGTATATGTCTTAGATGAAGGAATTGAATACAAACGATATAAAGATACTGCACCAAAAGCATTGTATAAAAAATTTATATCATTTGAAGATGAAATACGTAAATTTGGTGTTGAAATTATAAAAGACTTAAATACTATAGCTAAAAGTAAGTTAAGTATAAAAAATGAAACTACAGAAATTTTAAATAAAGATACTATAAGTTTAATCAATACAGAGAATACAAATATAGATAATGAATTTAGTTTAGATTTAAGAAATAAAAAGCTTATATCAGAAGCTGATTTAAGAAAACCTACTATAAATGGAGTTAAAAATATATTAGTTAATAAAAAAAGTATAATAACTCCATTAGCTGTAGATTTTATGAGAATACACCATCTCAAACTAAAGAAAATGTAAGGAGGTAATTTTATGGATATAGGAAAAGTTGTAGGTAATGTTTGGGCCACAAGAAAAGATGAAAAATTGTGTGGTCAAAAACTTTTAGTCGTAAAAATTTTAAAAACTAAAGACACATACAAAGAAGGCTTTATGGTTGCGGCCGATAATGCAGGAGCAGGAAATGGAGACTTAGTTCTTATATCCAAAGGTTCCTCAGCAAGAGAATCTATTGAAAAAAAACATGTTCCAGTAGATGCAACTATAGTTGGAGTGGTTGACTCATTTGAGGTATTTGATGAATAAAAGTATAGGTGCTATAGAGTTTAAAAGTATAGCTAAAGGTATAGAAGTATCTAATGAAATGGTAAAAAAATCATCAGTCGATGTATTATACTTAAAAAGTATTTGTCCAGGTAAATTTTTAATAATAGTAGGTGGAGAAACTTCCTATGTAAATGAATGCATAAGTTATGGAATGGAGCTTGGAGAAAAGTACATTGTAGATAATTTTGTAATAAATTCAATTTCACAAGAAATATTAAATGGATTTAAAAATAGGTACCAAACATTAGATAATATAGTCTCTATAGGTGTTGTTGAAAGTAGTAAAGTATGTGCTGGAATAAAAATGCTTGATAATACTTTAAAATCAGGCGACTTAGTATTAGTAAAGCTTCAATTATCTTTTGCTATAGGTGGAAAGTTAGTATATATAGTAGCAGGAGATTTAAGTAGTTTAGAATATGCATTAAAAGAAAGTGAAAAAGTTGTAAAAGAAAAAGAAGTAATCTATAAGACTGTAATATCATCAGTAGACAGTCAAATAATAAAAAGTCTAATAAAATAATGGGGGGCATTATGAGTATAAACGAAATTATAATCTATGTAATGGTAGTCTTCATGGCACTTGGAGCTATAGATAAGTGTATAGGCAATAAATTTGGTCTTGGAGAACAGTTTGAAGAAGGTATAATGGCAATGGGTTCACTTGCAGTTGCGATGGTTGGTGTTATATGTCTAGCACCAGTACTTGCTGATGTATTAAGACCAATTGTAGTACCAGTATTTGATATGCTTGGAGCTGACCCAGCTATGTTTGCTGGAAGTTTATTAGCTAATGATATGGGTGGTGCGCCACTTGCTCTTGAGCTTGCAAAAGACCCAAATGCTGGATTATTTGGCGGATTAATAGTAGGAGCTATGATGGGACCTACAATAGTATTTATAATACCAGTTGCACTTGGGATAATAGAAAAAGAAGACCAAAAATTCTTAGCAACAGGAATACTTGCAGGAATAATAACGATACCTGTTGGGGCGTTTGTTGGTGGATTAGTTGCAGGATTTGAGGTAATGATGGTTCTTAGAAACTTAGTGCCAATAATAATATTTGCAGTAGTTATAGCACTTGGATTATTGAAGTTTGAAAATGCTATGATAAAAGGATTCACATACTTTGGAAAAGGTGTAGTAATAGTTATAACTTTAGGGCTTGCTGCTGCGATAGTTGAAGCCTTAACAGGAATAGTTGTAATACCTGGAATGAAACCAATAGGTGAAGGTATAGAAATAGTAGGGGATATAGCAATAGTTTTAGCAGGGGCATTCCCACTAGTGTTTGTTATAACAAAAGTGTTCAATAAACCACTGATGGCTTTAGGAAAAGTTCTTGGAATGAATGATGTATCAGCAGCAGGTCTTGTTGCAAGTTTAGCTAACTGTATACCAATGTTTGGTATGATGAAAGATATGGATAATAGAGGAAAGATAATAAACGTGGCATTCTCTGTTTCAGCAGCATTCGTATTTGGAGACCACTTAGGGTTTACAGCAGGGTTTAATGCTAATATGATAACACCAATGATAGTTGCTAAATTGGTTGGTGGTATAACAGCAGTCCTATTAGCTATGGTTATAGCAAATAAAACACTAAAAAAGGAGAATGCATAAGATGGATATAACAAATATAGATAAAAACTTAATTGAAACATTAGTAAGACAAATAATAGAAGAAAAAGTAAATGGAACTAAAGATAGTGTAGATTTCGTTAGAAATAAAGATGCTAGTGGAATAACTTCTATAAAGTTACCAACAGTAAAGGTTAATGAATCTGATAGATTAAATACAGGAAATCCTAATGATGTAGTTTATACAAAAGATTTATTTACATTAGAGGAAAGTCCTAGATTAGGCTGTGGTATGATGGAGATGAAGGAAACTACTTTTGACTGGACTCTAAACTATGATGAAATAGATTATGTAATAGATGGAACTTTAGATATAATAATAGATGGAAGAAAGATATCTGCTTCTTCAGGTGAGTTAATATTTATACCAAAAGGAAGTAAGATACAATTTTCTGTACCTGATTATGCTAGGTTTATATATGTAACATATCCAGCAGACTGGGCATCTCAAAATTAACAAGAGAATACTTTAAATATATTTAAATTATTGAAATGTTTCTGTGTATTCTTTAAATAAAATTTTACTTTTAAAGTGATAATTAAAGATTTGTTAGTAAGGCTATGGCTACAAAATCATAGCCTTATTTTCATATTTAATAGCTTATAATTACTTTTGATTCAAAGTTGTCTTCTTAAATATTTAAATTTATTCTGAAAAAACGGAATATATACTTTTTATCTCCTAGTGTTGCACTTTTATACATAGTGCTTCACCAATATCATGCGTAACCAAAATAGTAGACTTATTCTCATTTTTAATAATACTATAAACATCATCACAAACTAACAATCTCGTCTGATAATCAAGAGCTGAAAAAGGCTCATCTAAAAGTAAAATATCTGGATTTACAGACAGTGTTCTAATAAGTGCAACCCTTTGTCTCATACCACCAGATAATTCTTTTGGGTACATGTTTCTAAAATCCCATAATCCATAGGTCTTTAAAAGACTTTCAACTCTATCTAAAGATTTTTTATCTTTTTTGCCTTGAATTTCTAAGCCTATAGTTATATTATCCATTATATTTCTCCATTCAAGCAAATTATCTTTTTGAAACATATATCCAATATTTCCAGTAATCTTTACGTCGCCACTAGTTGGTTTTAAAAGATTAGTAAGAATATTTAAAATTGTAGATTTACCGCTTCCAGAAGGACCAAGCAAAGTTAATATTTCTCCTTCTTTCAAGTTAAAATTAACATCTTTTAATACTTCAAGCTCGCCTTCCTTAGTGTAGAAGTTCATATTTATATTCTTAACCTCTACTATGTTGTCATTCATTATGCCACCCCCTATAACTTTTAGCTCGTATATATTATGTTATTAACAATATGACCTATTTGTACCATTTTTCATAAATATAATATAAATATTTTGTTTATTTACGTATTTTCTTAGTAACTTGTACGTATAAATTATAGATAAATAAATTATAAGGTAGGGGATAGAATTGAGTAACATAATAACTAATTTAATAGAGTCAATATTTACTAATCCGATAACTATATTGTTTTTACTTGCAATAACTTTATATTCTGTTTTTAAGATAATAGAAAATAACAGAGTATACTCGTTTGTAAGTTCAAAACTAGAAGAAATCAATAGAAACCATAAAACGAGTGAATTTTATGGAAAGGTAAGGAATGATTACTATACATATAGCAAAGAAAATCCTTATTCTGACGTAAATATAACTTCTTTTATAGAAGAAGTTGTATCAGATTTAAAACACAACAACTTACCACTTTTAGAGAAGATTAGAAGTATAAAAAATTCATCTTCAATAAGTATTTTGCTTGGAGTTTTAGGTACATTTGTTGGACTTTCTACAATGCTTTTATGTGTTGATACCAAAGACATTATAAATTCACTTCCTTCGACTATTAGTAGTATGCAGACTGCATTTACAACAAGCATCTTTGGAGTTGTATTTTCTCTAATTATAGGCTACTGTACAAAGATAAAAGATTGTGAACATGTTTTAATACAGATAATGTTAAAATGCGAAAATTTATTAACATCTGAGATAACTCATTTTAAATCAGAAAGAATGGATTTAAAAGTAGAAGAGGTAAAAAATACAATAAAACAAATAAGTAAGTCTATAGAAGCTATTGAAAAATTTGATAAAATATCTAAAGATTTAAATGACTTTAATGATGAATTCATAAGTGGAATAGAAGCTTTAAAAAGCCTTTTAGAGGGTTCTCAAAGCTCTATTAAGACCTTTGACCAAAGCGTAAGAAAATTAGATAAACAGTTTAATATTTTAAATGTAAAGTTTGTAAAACTGTTTGATAAGTATGATAATCAAGACAACATAAATAAAGAGATTTTATTTGACATAAAAGAATCTTCAAAAAATATATACAATGCTACTGAAAGCCAGTTTAAAATTAGAGACTACATAAAAAATATAAATGCAGGATTTGCTTTATATGAAAGAAGTGCCCAAGATTTATTAACTAAATTAATGACTCATGAAAATAAAATATCTCAAAATCAAAAAATTCTTTTAGATGAAAAGTTTACTCTAGATGATTCAATAAAAAATCTTTCAAGTATTATTGAAAACTTTTCCAATGACCTACAAGTTAAACTAGATATAATGTTTGAGAATTCTTTAGATATTCAAGATAAATTAGACGTTATGTTTAATAACTCTTTTATGCATGATGAAGTTCCTCTTGAGAGTGAAGAATTATTTAAAGATGATATCGATAGTGTATTTAACCCTTTCAGCGAAGAAATTTATGAGATAGAAAATAATGAAATAAAGATCATAGGTGAGGATGAGTTAAATGAATAATAAATATAGAAGAACTGTTAACAGAGAATTTGAAAAGAGTAGCTTTTGGCCAACATTTACAGATTTATTATCAACTGTATTGATGGTTGTGATTCTTATCTTATTTAGTTCAGAAAGTATTTCAGGTTCTGTCGAGCAAGATTTGGCCAAGAACGTCAATGCTTCTGTTGAGGAGACCTTTAAAAAAAGTGGTATTCCTGTGAAAGTAGATAAGGTTAATGGTCAAGTAACCTTTGGTGAAAGAACTATGTTTGATGTAGATAGTGATGTTTTAAAACCAGAGGCTAAAGAAATGTTAAAAATGTTTGTTCCAAAGTACATAGAAACTATTTATAAAGATTATGGGGATTATATATCAAAAATAGTTATAGAAGGCCATACAGATGATGTAGGGAGCTATATATACAATTTAGACCTGTCCCAAAGAAGAGCATATAGTGTTGCAAAGTATATAGTAGGGGATGAGATTGGTGACTATAAATATAAAGATAAGGTTACTAGACATATTATTGCAATAGGAAGATCAAAAGCTGAACTTATAAAAGATGGAGATAATGGAGTAAACAGAGATGCATCTAGAAGGGTAGAGCTAAAATATGAAATAAATATTAATCAAAATAAATAATTGAATTTTTATAAAAAAAAAGAAGGCAGTTGGTGTGAGCTTTAAGCCTTCTTTAAGGAAAAAGTTTATTTATTTTTGTTGATATTTAACATATTATAGTTTTTAGAAAAAATTTGCAATATCTTAAACGTAAATGGTCGTTTAAAATGCATAACTGGGTACTACTGATGTAAAATATTTCATTTTATATAATATAAAATTTATAAGCAGTCAATTGTTGATATTATTATACGATAACAAGTCATTTAAAATAATATGTAGAAAAATATCATAAAAACCCATATAATGCTAGAGCTATTAGTATATTATATAGAGCTTAGAATAATTTAATTATTTATTAATTAGATTATAGTAGAAAAATAAAAAGGTAACAACTAACCTTAGTTGTTACCTTTTTATTGATGAAAAAATTTAACTTTAATCATTTTTTTATCAATTGATAGCCAAAACAGATTCCTGCTCCTCCAGATTTCTTAATTTGATACATTGCTTGGTCTGCTTTATTGATTAATTCTTCTGCATTATTTCCATCTTCTGGATAGCAAGCTATGCCAACACTAGTATTGCAGTATACTGAGCCATTTTTTAAATTCCATGGTTTTTTAAATCTATTATGTATAAAATTTATTAAATTGCGAATATTATCTTTTGTAATATCCCCACCAATTACAGCAACAAATTCATCGCCACCATTTCTATAAACAGAATTCTTAAGAAGTGGAATTGAAGAGAAAAAATCCCCAAGTTTTACAAGGAATTCATCACCAGCATCATGCCCATAATTATCATTAATTACCTTAAAGCCATCAATATCGAAAAAGATTACATATCCTTGTTCATCTTCTTTAGCATTGTCGATTCTATTTTTACATTCTTCAATAAGCATCCTTCGGTTTGGCAGACCTGTTAACACGTCGTAATTTGCCATATATTCAATTAATTCTTCATTCTTTTTATTATCAATTATATCTGCACTACTAACAAGATGAGCAAGACGACCATCAACCCACCTAAAAGCTGTACTAAATACTCTAAACCACGCTCCATCAAAAGGTCTTTGATAATTCCATGTATATACTCCTGTACTATTCCCATTTTCATCAATAAGATTTTCTTGTGGACAAAACTCACAAGGAGATGTCTGTCCTGGGAAAAGAATTTGCCAGCATTTATGGTTTGAAAATTGAGATACGCCACCATAAGGAGCAGCCATTGACTCATTGACATATAAAATATCATATGTATAAAAATCAATTATATAAATATCTATGCCTGTATGATTTATTATTCCTTCAAGTGCAGTCTGTGTGAATAAAACTTTATTTCTATGTATTCTTATTCCTAAATACTTTTCAAGCATTGAAAGTACAATGGCTAATGTCTTAAGTTCAGAATCAGAAAAATCTACTTTACTGCATGTAGTATTTAGAAATAAGATAAAACCATAGTTATTAAAATATTCATCTACTACAGAAATTCCAAGCAAAGATTTTGCAGAAAAAATATTCATAAAATCAATCTCACATGATTTATAATCTTTATTTTTATCTAAGTAGATTATTTCTTGATGAGCTAATTGATTTTGAAAATCTGACTTAATTTCGCATGCATTAAAACTATTGCATAATTTTATATCATTCAAACTATAATTTTCAATTAAATTAAATTGATTATATTGGTCTGCTTCATATACTAAACCACATTCAAATGAGAAGGTATTACAGATAAGTTCAAGAGACTTAGTAATTGTTTTTGTATCTATCTGTTTTCCAATGAGCATATTAGCAAGTGCTTGAATAAGTGTATAATGTGAGTTATCTTTCATTTTTACCTCCTAAGTAAAAATCCTGTCAATAACTCATCATTTGGCTAAGTTTGAAATGAGAATTTCCTTCCTCAAATATAGGTTAAGATAGTTAAACTGACAGTTATCAAAGTTTAAAATTATATTTTTATATTACTAATAATGACTTATTTAGCTATTTTCTTTTAGTTAATACATATATTATAGTATATTTTTTTAATGGATTAAAGCTTAAAAATTCCTTATGATGCAATTTATTATTATCACTATTATATTAAACATTATTACTTAAAAATACATAAAAAAGTAACAGTTTATATTGTAAAAATAAAGAAATAATAAAGGTATTATTTTTTCAATGTTAAGTCAATATAATCTGACTATATAAGAGAAATATTGATACTAAATAGTTAATTATGATAAAATAAGTCGATAGATGTTGTAAAGTATTATGAAAATGGAGGAGTAGTTTGTGATAGGAAGTAGTATAAAAAATAGTAATATAAAAAGTAAAAGAAATTCTAAATTTAAAGCTTTAGTATTTTTACTGATAATATCTATATCGATTTATTTGACTGGTTGCGATACATCAGATAATGGCAACAATCAATCAAATAACAAAGATTCCTTATCTAGTAGTATATCAAGTGATAAAAATGTAAAAATTCATTTTATTAACACTGGAAATAGTGATGCAATATTGATTCAAGAGGGTAAAACTTTTTCATTGATAGATGGTGGGGATAATGATGATGAAAATTTAATGGTAGATTATCTTAATAAGCAAGGTGTAAAAGATATTAAGTATCTTATAGCTACCCATTCTCATGCAGATCACTTAGGTGGACTTGATTCTGTTGTCAAAAACTTTAACATAGAGAATGTTTTTGTATCAAATGGTTCAGCAGAAACAAAGAGTTATAGAGACTTTATAAATGCTTTGGTAGATAAAGATTTATCTCCAAGTGTACCACTTGAAAATAAGAAGTTTTATTTAGAAGATTCTTACTTTGAAGTTCTAAATACAAATGGTGGAGATACGACTAATGAACAATCTCTAGTTCTTGCATATACTAATGGTAAAGATAAAGCTTTATTTACAGGTGATGCTGAAGAAGGTACAGAAAAAGAGATACTATCAAAACTTAGCAAAGTAGACCTTTTAAAAGTGGCTCATCATGGTTCTCGTAGTAGTTCATCTCAAGCGTTTTTAGATAAAGTAGACCCTGAGTATGCAGTCCTTTTAGTAGGTAAAGGTAATTCATATGGTCATCCACATCAAGAAACAATGAACAAATTGGAAAAAATGGGAGTAAAGGTACATAGAAGTGATGAGTGTTCAGACATAATATTTGAATCGACAGGTGATGGAGTATTTACAAGTTGTAAAGATGGAAGCTATAAAAAAGGGGTTAGAGAAGATGGAAACTCTGAAAAATCAAATAACAATACAATAAAAAATGAACCTCTAAATAAAGAACAAAATGTATCTAATACATCAGAAATAGTGTATTTTACTCCAAAAGGGAAGAGTTATCACTCAACAAAAAATTGTAGTGGTCTTTCAAGAAGTAAAAAAATATTATCAGGTACTATTTCCGAAAGTAAAAAAAATGACCCATGTGATATATGTTATGGAAAATAATAAAAGAGCAAATAATAAAAAATAAAATAAATGCATAAAAAAAATAAGCTATAATTAGTAGATAACACATTTTATCTATACGAATAGCTTATTTTTTTAGTATTCTTTAAATAGTTATTTTATAACTCTAAATACACCAGTTACAATACCTACAATTTCAACTTCTGAATCATTAAGCATAATTGGTTCCATAAAATCATTTTCTGGCTGAAGTCTTATTAAGTGTCCTTCTTTAAAAAACCTCTTAACCGTAGCAGATTCACCATTTATAAGTGCAACTACTATCTGAGAATTCAAGGCTGTATTTTTTTTGTCTACTACAACGTAATCTTCATCTAAAATTCCTGCATTAATCATACTTTCGCCTTTTACTCTTAATACAAAATTATTACTGCCCTTTACTAAACTGGCAGGGAATGGAATGTATTCCTCTATGTTTTGTTGAGCTAAAATGGGTTCTCCAGCTGTTATTTGACCTACTAATGGAAGTTCTATTATTTCTTGATTAGCTCCAGAAACATCATTTACTTTACTACGTTCTAAAACTTCAATAGCTCTTGGTTTAGTAGGGTCTTTTCTTATGTATCCCAGTTTTTCAAGTTTATTTAGATGAGAGTGTACAGTTGAAGTAGATCTTAACCCTACAGCAGTACATATTTCTCTTACAGCAGGTGGATAACCTTTTAATATGATTTGAGACTTTATAAATTCCAATATCAAAACTTGCTTTTCAGTTAGATCTAAATACATAACATCACTCATTTCTAAACATATTTTGTTTTTATTTCCATACGTTTTATATTTTTAATTATAACATAATCCATTTATATCTGCAAACATTTGTTCCTGATTTTTAATCATCCTCAATCCATTCAAAATTCTTAACTATATCACGTTTTACATTCTTTTTATGAGCTGCATAAAGCTGAGTAGTTGTGACATTATCATGGTCAAGTAAGTTTTGAACATCGTATATAGAAAATCCTGTTTGGATTAGGGAAGTCGCAGCAGTTGCTCTTAATTTATGAGGACTATATCCATTATCTCTAGTCGTATCCAGTGGAATAGAGGTATATTTTTTTACCAATGTTCTTATAGCTTTTGCTGTAATTCTCTTGTTTTGAAGAGATAAGAATAAAGCATCTTTTTCATCATCGTTTAATAAATCATCTCTTATTCTTTCATTTTGCAAATAGTCTTTTATTACATGTTCGCAAGTATGGTTTATAGGCATTAAAACTTCCTTTCCACGTTTTCTATATATTTTAAATTCTCCTCTTGAAAAATTAAAAGAGGATATGTTTAATTCTCTAAGTTCGTTTAATCTAAGCCCATATGTAACAAATAGAGCTAAAATAGCTTTATCACGCAATTTAGTCTTTCTCCAATATACTTTTTCTTTTTCTGTAAGGCCTTCACCTGTTTCTACTGATTCTAACATCTTAGCAACTTCATCTATTTCAAGACGTTTAATAGCATCTGGTTGAGGTTTAGGAAGTTTTATTGGATTAAATCCATCAGTTATATTATTATCTATTTGAGAGTTCCTATATAAGAATTTAAATAGAGTAGAGATGGATGATTTTTTTCTTGCCAAAGCTCTATTATTATTTTCAAAAATTAATGTGTTTTTTTCTGTATTTTTATAATATCTACTACAATAATCACCTAAGAATAAATTTATATCTCTTGATTTTATTGTATTAAAGTCATCTTCAGTAATATCTTTTATACAATCTGCACTTGTTAATTCTTTAGTTTCAACCAAATATGAACAGAAAAAATTTATATCTTCTAAATAAGCAAGTCGTGTGGAAACTGCAACAGAGCCTTTTAAATATATAAAATAATCCTTCATAAATATAGGAAGTTTATTTTCCAAAAGTAGACATTTTTCTATAAGCTCATTTTCCTTGATGACGATATTATCAGGTTTATCTGATTTATTATGTATTTTTATAATTTTCTTATCATTATTCAAAATTAAACCTCCTAAAGTAAAAATATAAATCTTTTAAATTATATAAATTAATTATAAATCTTTAATTTAATTATTTTTTGTATTTTTAAGAGATTAGTAGTGCTTTAATCGAGATTAGCACTAACTATTCCCTAAATCCACATTTAAAGACTAGTTGTATTTAAGTACTCTTTTTTTATTTCTCAATATATTTTAAGAATTATTCTATAAATATATTGAGAAATTTTATACTCTACTGAAATCTTTTTTATTTAATATTTTTATATGTTTCTAATAAAACTAAATATATTGTAAAATATACAGCTCTTTAATTAAAGTTTTTAAATGGACTGACCAAACTTAAAATATAAGATATTATTAGAGTTACCACTGAAAAAATAAGCCCTATCGCCATAAAAAAACTCACAAATATATTATATTGAACTATCAGACTGGATATATTCAAGTTATCAGGTCCAAGTAAGTATGTAATTAGACTTATCGCAAAAATAACTATGATTATAAAACTCAAACCATTTAAGCTGTTTTTTAAATCAGCACTACTAAGTGACATATGTGTAGATATAGAATACATTAGGAACATAAATATAAAATACTTAAATGAATATATACTAGGTGTTAACAACATTACTTTTATAAAATTAGAAATATCATCTATAATAATGTGTATAAAACCGTTTATATTGAAACTATTAATCATACTTACATATAATTTTAAGTCTATATTTTGTGTCACTTTCATATAACTCTCTGGCAACAATATATTAAAAAGTAAAATAATCATTATTGTTCCACCTATAATAGGTGCAATTCCTATAAAGAAATTTCCTATACTTTGATAAAGACTATCTTTCTTATAACTATGACTTACATATCCTAATATGCCATCATTTTTACTTTCTATTGGTCTGAAAAATTTAACTGAATTTATTTTATGCATAAAAATCAAGCACATTATCAAATGACTAAGTTCATGAATAAATGTTCCTATAGCTCCAGTTACAATAATCCCAGTTTTTCCAAAAGATGAAAATATAAATTTATTGTTTAGATTTTCTGTAATACTAAAAATCAGTCCAAAAACAATAAATATTCCTAAAAAGCAAAAGATATTTATCATACTTATTTTTAAAATTTCGATTATATGAATCATAAATTAAAACCTCATGTAGAAGTATTTGACTACTCTACTTCATATCCATTACAAGTTAGAATTTTACAAGCATTTTCTATATCTTTTTCTTTTATTAAAATATAATCTGTATCATATGTAGAAATTGCAAATATGCTTATTTTATTTTCTGCTAATAAGCCACTTAGTTTAGATAAAATTCCTATAAGTGAAAAATCTAAAGGTCCTAGTATCTTAAGTATTCTCCACTCTTTTTCCGACTTAACATCAGAAGGAATATTATTATTTGAACATACAACACTTAATTCATCCTCAGTCTTAGTTATAGAGTAAAAGTTTTTTGTATCTATCCATGTTGGTATTTTACTATCATTATTTAATCTACATACTGCATACTCTTCTGCAAATAATTTTAATTTCATAATGTATATCTCCTCCAAACTTATTTGTCTACTTAAGATTATACATTAAAAATTATATAAAATAAAACATATAACGTAAAAAAGGTTCACTATAGTATCCTATTTCTATAGCCAACCTTTAAAACTTAATTAAATTCTAATAAAAAGATATATTATCTAGGTTCAATTATAAGTTTAATGGCTGTTTTCTTATCACCCTCGATTTCTATATCAGTAAATGCGGGAATGCAAACTAAATCCATTCCACTAGGTGCAACAAAACCTCTTGCTATTGCAATTGATTTTATCGCTTGATTTAGAGCTCCAGCTCCTATAGCTTGTATTTCTGCAATACCTCGTTCTCTCAGTACTCCAGCCAAGGCTCCAGCTACAGAATTAGGATTAGATTTTGATGAAACTTTTAGTACTTCCATTTCAACATCTCCTTGTTAATTTGTTAAAGTATCCATTACCTAAAGTACTAAATCACAATTGCCATTTACTAATTACAATCATCATTTAAAGTATACTTTTATAAAAATATACTTCTATAATTGTTTTAAGAAAACCTTTATTTTTTAAAACCATTTTATAATGAAAAAACTACAAATTTCTTTATATTCTATAAGCATTTTCCAATATTTCTAAATTTATTATATCTTTGAGTCATAATTTCTTCTTTATCCATATCTTTATAATGATTTAATCTTTCTAAAATATAAGCTTTTATTTCCTTTGAAACAGCTTCTACATCTTTTTGTGCTCCTCCAATAGGCTCTTTTATAATCTTATCGATTATTTTTAAATCATACAAATCATCACTTGTAAGTTTCATAACATTACAAGCTTCTTTAGCTTTAGAAGAATCTTTAAATAGGATACTAGAAAGACCTTCAGGTGATATTACAGAATAAACTGAGTGTTCTAACATGCAAACATCATTACCTACTCCAATACCCAAAGCTCCTCCACTACCACCTTCACCAATTACAAAAGTGATTACTGGAACAGAAAGTTTACTCATTTCAAGTAAGTTTCTTGCAATAGCTTCTCCTTGTCCTCTTTCTTCTGCTTCTAAACCACAAAAAGCTCCTGATGTATCAATAAACGTTATTATTGGTCTATTGAATTTCTCAGCTTGTTTCATAAGTCTTAGTGCTTTTCTATATCCTTCTGGATGAGGCATTCCAAAATTTCTTTTTATATTTTCCTTCGTATCTCTTCCTTTTTGATGACCAACTATAGTAACATTGAATCTTCCTATCTGACCTATTCCTCCAACAATAGAAGGGTCATCTTTAAAAAGCCTATCTCCATGAAGCTCTAAAAAATTAGAACAAATGTGTTCTATGTATTCTAAAGTCGTAGGTCTTTTTATATCTCTACTTAACATCACTTTTTCATATGGAGATAGATGGGAAAAGGCTTCTTCTTTAAGTTTTTCCAATTTCTCATTAAGTGAATTTATTTTATCACTTAAATCTATATTATTTGCCTCAGAAATAGTTATTAATTGTTTAATATCATTTTCTAAAACCTTTATTTTTTCGCTATTATTTTCAATCAAAACAGTTCCTCCTTCATGCCCTATTTCTTGTGCATAGCAAGAATTTGATATAATACTTCCTTCATTTTTCTTCTATCTACTATCATGTCAATAAAACCTTTTTCAAGTAAAAACTCAGAAGTTTGGAATCCTTCAGGAAGTTTCTGATTTATTGTTTGTTCTATTACTCTTGGACCTGCAAAGCCTATCAATGTATTTGGTTCAGAAATTATAATATCTCCAAGCATAGCAAAACTAGCAGTTACTCCTCCTGTAGTAGGGTCAGTTAGAACTGATATATATGGCAATGATTTTTCTTCAAGTTTAGAAAGTGCTTGAGAAGTCTTTGCCATCTGCATAAGAGATACCATACCTTCTTGCATTCTAGCTCCTCCTGAAGCAGAACAAATAATTATAGGTAAATTATTTTCAGCAGCATATTCTATTGAATAAGTTATTTTCTCTCCAACAATAGAACCCATACTTCCCATCATAAAATCAGGATTCATTACACAAATAACTGTTTTAATTCCATTTAATCTTCCATAACCTGTGACAACAGCTTCTGACTCATTCGTTTTTTCCTTATAAGAGTCTACTTTTTCTTTGTATTTAGGAAAGTTTAGTGGGTTTTGAAATTCTACCTCAGAATTAAACTCCATAAAAGTTCCCTTATCAATCAATAAATTTATTCTTTTTCTTGCTCTTAATCCATAATGTCTTGAACATTTTGGACATACAAATGAATTTTCTTCTATGTCCTTTCTAAATACATGACTATCGCAACCTTTGCAATAAGTCCAAAATTTATCATCTACACTATTCTTTTTAAAGTTGTCATCTAAAGAAATCGTAACATACTTAGATTCTTTTGATGATAAAAATTTTTTTATCATAATCTATTTACTCCTTATAATGTAGCAAATTCTTTCTTCATAAAGACATCTTCTATAAATTTGGTATGATGAGTATCTTCTCTAAACTCTTCACTTGTTACAAGTGCCTTTTGGAATTCTACATTTGTATTAATACCTTCTACAATAATTTCGTCTAGAGCTCTATACATTCTATTTATACATTCTTCTCTAGTCTCAGCCCAACATATTAATTTACCTATCATAGAATCATATAAAGGTGGTATGGTATATCCTGCATATACAAAAGTATCAAATCTAACACCAAAACCTCCAGGTAAATTTAACGATTCTATCTTACCTGGTGATGGAGCAAAGTTATTTGATGAATCTTCAGCATTTATTCTACACTCAATAGCATGACCTCTAAAAGTAATATCTTCTTGTTTAAAAGGAATTTCTTCCCCATTAGCTATAGATATTTGAAGCTTTATAAGGTCAAGACTTGTTACCATCTCTGTAACTGGATGCTCAACTTGTATTCTTGTATTCATCTCTATAAAATAAAAGCTTTTATCTTTGTCAACTATAAACTCAATAGTACCAGCACCAATATAACCTACACCTTTTACTATATCTACTGCGATTTTATGAAGTTTTTGTCTCTCTTCATCTGAAAGGTATGGACTTAAAGATTCTTCTATTACTTTTTGATTTCTTCTCTGCATAGAACAATCTCTATCACCTAAATGTATTGCATTTGAGTGTTTGTCCCCAAATACTTGTACTTCTATATGTCTAGGATTTTCTATGAATTTTTCCATATATAAATCGCTATTAGAAAATGCTGCTAGAGCTTCTGAACTTGCCATGTCAAAATTTGAAAAAAGTTCTTCTTCTTTTCTAACGATTCTCATACCTTTTCCACCGCCTCCACTTGAGGCTTTTATCATAACAGGATAGCCAATTTCTCTTGCAACTTCTAAAGCTTCTTCCTTAGTTTTCAAAACAGATTCTGAACCAGGAACAACAGGGATATTTAATTCCATCATAGTTTCTCTTGCTCTAGATTTATCTCCCATCAAAATCATTTGTTCTCTTGTTGGACCTATAAAAATAATATTATTCTCTTCACATTGTCTTGCAAATTCAGGATTCTCTGATAAAAAACCAAAACCTGGATGAATAGCATCACACTTTAATTTAAGAGCAAGGTATATTATATTTTCTATATTGTTATAACTCTTGCTTATATTGTTTGGCCCTATACAAATAGATTCATCAGCTATATATCTATGAAAACAATCTTTATCTATTTCAGAATAGATAGCAACAGTCTTTATACCTAATTCTTTACATGTTCTGATGATTCTAACTGCTATATCGCCTCTATTTGCAACTAGTATTTTTTTTATCAACTTAAATACCTCCTACTACAATGGTTTTATCTTAAATAAAGGTTGATTATATTCTACTAGTTCTTCATTATCAACTAATACTTCAATTATTTCACCTTTAATTTCACTTGTTATCTCATTCATAAGCTTCATCGCTTCTAATATACATAAAGTATCGCCTTCTTCAACTACATCGCCAACTTTGACAAAACTATCTGCATCTGGACTTGGAGAATCATAGAATGTTCCCATCAAAGGAGCTACTACCACTGATAGATTCTCATTAGATGCGACAGGTATATCGTTTACAACTGGCTTTTCTAAAGAAAGATCCACTACTGATTCTTGTTGTACGCTTAAAACAGGTGAACTTGTAACTTGAGCTTTTTTAGATACTTCTAATTTTAAATCGCTGCTTTCAAGTTTTACATATTCTAAGTTAGTTGAGTCTATAACCTTTAATAATTCCTTAATTTCATTGATGTTCATGTTGTTACCCCCTTGTATTATTACCTGGTGCTAATATTATATCACAAAAAACAAATTTATAAAAGAAAAAGTGCTGACTAGAGAATCAACACATTAATATATATTTTAATTTTAGATTAACAACAAGTAACTTATATTTGTTTTAATTTTCCATTATTAATATAGATTATAAGTATAAAATGAATAAAATTCAATATTTTTTGCAAAATACAAGAGAATACAAATTAATACCTCGGGGATTTTTAAGACAAATACCAATATTATGCAATTTAGACTTCGCTTTCTTTCAAATTAGTATCATTTTCTTTATCTTTACATAGAATATACTTTAACTTAGTTATTAAAATATCACTATACATGTTAAAAGTTATTAAAATTGCAGGAATTATAAAATAAACTCTAGCACCTATAAAGCCAAAAACTACTGTAAGAAATATTAATCTTTTATTTAAAGTAAAAAAAGGTATATTAAAGATACTTTTATCAGATGTCTTTGGAGTATAAGAACATATAATTCCAAAAATTACAGTTAACATACAAAGTGGGAGTAATATATAACTTGAAATTATTCCTAAAAAGCCGATACTTTCAAAGTATTTACTAGCACTATTTGTATAAACAAACATGTATCCATTTAAGTAAGCGCATATACACGATATAATGCCAAAAGTTCCTCCTAGGGATTGAGTGTACCAATTAAAAAATTTAGATTCCATATACCTCACCTCCTAAAACTGTATATATAATGATATGCGTTTAAATAATGAAATATATCTTTATATGCTTATGAATAAATTTTTGTTAATTTCATTAATTTATGTTTAAGAAATTTGAAGTATAGTGTAGTATATATTAATGTAGATAAAGTTTTATGCTACTCAATTAATTTATCTCATTATGGATTTAACACAGGTTTAAAAATTATTACAGGGTTTTATATTTTTGTTGAGCTGAAAAATTTATTATAAATGAAGGGATGTTTTCGCTTTGGTAGATACATTAGAATTTGGTCTTAAAATTTTATTTTTTATATTATCAATTATTTGGATGGGTAAAATAATGATTTTAAGAACTGATAAGCAAATAGTAATCAATCCTTTGCTTATTGGTATATCTGCAGTCCTTGTGATGTTGCATACCTCACAAAGTAACATTGAATTTTTTGGACTAGATGTCCAGTATATAAGAATAGTTTTATATATCATATATTCATTAATAATTTTAATAGGAATATGGGCTACTAACAGAAGAAATGGTATTTTCTAGATAATCTATTTTTAATAGATATCTAAAGGTTGCTAGTAACAAAGTGCTAATAATAGTGCTCTGTTACCAGCAACCTTTATTTTAGTTATACATTTAAATTAAAAATTAAATTATTAAGTAAGTTGACATATACTTATTTTACATTGAAAGTGATTAGAACTTCTTGAGATGTATTTAAATCATTTTTGTCACTTAGTACAACTTTTACTACAGCTTGACCTGTTTTATTACCTTTAACAGTCATACCTTCATATGAAATTATGTTTTTATCACTTACAGATACAGTAAAATCTAAATCCTTTGGAAGGCTATCAGTAACTTCCCAATACTTATAATAGCTATCAATTTTCTTTGTAATTATTTTTCTCAAATCAATACTTTCACCTTTTGCTATATCAACATTATGATATTTAGAATCCAGTTTATATTGATTGTCTTTTGTATCAATAAAATTCAAATCACAATTCACATCCACACCATTATCAGAAAGAGAATTTACTACACCATCATCAACCAAATAATTATTTGCTAAATTGATTGAATCCATATCTTTTAGACTTAAAGCTTCTCTAGGAACTTCTTTTATATTATTGTTCCAAAAAATAAAATTGTCTACATTTTCAAGATAGGATATTCCTTTTAAATTTGAAATGTTTTCACCAGTTGCATAAAATTCTCCATCTAAAGCCTTTATATTGCTTATAGTCATCTCATCTGGGTTTATATATCGTTTTACAACTGCTCTTAGATTGGCATCAGGAAAAATATTTTTAAGTTGATTGTCGCTTAAAACATTATCATTTGAATTTATTGGACTTAAAGCTGCCGCAGAAATAAGAAATGGTATTACATTAGCTAAATTCATAGTACCCTCCCACATAAATTTTTTATATATAGTAATTTAATTTCTATGAGAGGGTTCTGTTTCCTTGTTGTATATACCTACTTTCGTACACTTTATTAATATAAATTAAAATAAATTTCTACTATTAAACTTATAAACATATTGCTAGTTACGTTTTTTAGCCTCACATCTAAATATTCGCATACCTTGTGACATAAATTTGTCCTCATACTCTGTTGTAACATTATTTTCATACTCACTATTTCCTAAATCAAGAGAAATATTCTTCAATAGCCAATTATTTGCAGCAATTTCATTTAAACTAAACTCGAATAATTTTTCATTATCTGTTTTAAAGTGAATTTCGCCATTATCTTCTAAAACCTTGTTATACATATCTAAAAATCCAGAATGAGTGAGTCTTCTTTTACTCCATCTATTTTTAGGCCATGGGTCACAGAAGTTTATATAAATTCTTGACAATTCTTTAGCTTCAAAGTAATCTAAAATATTACTTACATCTCCCCATAAAAATAATATATTATTTAAATTAGAAACATCAGCCTTTTCAACAGCCTTTAAAAGAACTTCTTCTTTAAGTTCCATAGCAATATAATTTATGTCAGGGTTTTGCTGGGCTAAAGTTGTTATAAACTTACCTTTACCAGTACCAAATTCCACATGTATTGGATTATCATTACCAAACTTAAAACTCCACTTACCTTTTAATTCTTCTATATTGTCTCTTAAAACGTATTTTGTATAACTTAAAAGTTTTTCATCTGCACCTTTTTTTCGTCTTCTTCTCACAATAATTCTCCTTATATATAAAAATTAGTAAAATACATTTTTTATTATACATTATCTAAGCAAAAAATAAAAAGAACTCTCTTAAAATAGAAATCTATTTCTATAAAGAGAGCTCTTAATCTGCTAAAAAATTAATCTTAGTGGCACCCTGAACACCCAGAGCATCCTCCTCCACCTTGATCTTTCATATTTTCAGGAATAACTCTAAATCCAAATCCTGTATCTTCTATTGTTATATCTCCATACTGACTATATTCATCAGAGCTCATTACAAATTGTAATTCTCCAACTTCATAAGTTAAGTCATCTTCTTTTTTCTCATCTAAAGCTAATCCAAAAGAAGGACCTCCACAACCAACACCTGCAAAGTATACTCTTATATTATTAGGTTTATCTTGATTGTCTTTTAAGATACTTTTCAAAGTATCAATAGCTGTTTCTGGTAAAGTAATTTTCATTAAATCATTCCCTTTCAAATATTTTATTAAAACAATATCTATTATATACCCATATAAGGTACATAATCAATTAGTTTTTGCATATTTTACTAAAACTTCTGCCAAATATTACTTAAAGCTTTAAAATATTTTATATGATATTTTATTTCCTTAAGTAAATACCCTATTGTATGCATAGTAAACAAATAAAAGTTTTGCTAAAAAATATAATTCTTTTATTTGTTGCCTTAATATTATAACACATTTGATAATGACCAATTCATATATGCAAAATTTATATATTTGAAAGCTTCTCTGTATACAACAAGAAAAGCACAATGGTACGTATCATCGTGCTTCTTCTTTCTTTTTATAATTTCCATTTGTAACTACTCAAAGATGTTGTGGCTATAACAATGCAAAATGGCTACTCTCAATAACTGATTTCATCTGACATAAGCAAAAAGGATGTCCAGCTGGGTCAAACATAACTTTCCAATCATCAGAAAATTGCTCTTTTGCGATTGTCGCTCCACAATGAATTGCATACTGAACTGCTTTTTCCAAATCATTAACAGCAAAATCCATATGAGCCATCTGCTGTTGAGCTTCGGGCTTTCCTGGCCATACAGGTTGTTTATACTCAGGATTTCGTTGGAACGTTATACCAGGATATGTACCTTGATTTGTTCCTGGAGCACCAACACATGCAAATTCTTCATTATAAAATGGTATTTCCCACTTAAGTAATGTTGCATAGAATTTTGCTAATTCATATGGGTCTTTACAATCCATTGTAAATGAATACATTTTTATTTTCAATTCATCATACATAACTTAATTACCTCCAATAATCTAAATTCAAACATTGAGTTTGTAAGCTATTTTACGTGTCCTTATATTATGTACTAAGTATTTAGTTCTTGCAATATAAAAAAACTTATATTTTAACATTTTATAATTATTGAAACTGTTTAATAAATTCAGCAGGCTACATCGTATGTTTTGAAACTTCTTCAACACTTAAACCTAGTTTTAACAACCTTTTTATGACACTTTCCACGCTCTCTGAAACTTCTAATTTATTGGTAATTCATATCCTAGCAACTCATTATACAATTAAACCATCTAAAACTGTAATAGTACGGCTACTACTTTTAGCTGCTTCTAATGAGTGGGTTACCATAATTATAGTTTGACCACTTTCTCTGTTTATTTTACTTAGTAAATTTATTATTTCTGTTCCTGTATTGCTATCTAAATTTCCAGTAGGTTCATCAGCAAATAAAATTTCTGGCTTTCCTATTAAAGCCCTAGCTATAGCAACACGTTGTTGTTGACCACCAGATAACTCTCGTGGTGTATGTTTACGTCTATCACATAAACCTACTATATCTAATATTTCATCTAATTGATTTTTATAATCTTTTAAATTCTTACCATCTAATAATAAGGGAAGCATTATATTTTCTTCAACATTTAGATTTGGTATTAGATTATAAAATTGAAATACAAATCCTATATTTCTACGACGTATCATACTCATATTATCATCATCAAAATGTGATATATCAGTTCCATTTATATACACTTTTCCATTAGTTGGAGTATCTAAGCCTCCTAAGATATATAAAAGAGTGCTTTTCCCAGAACCAGATTGACCCATAATAGAAACAAATTCACCTTTCATTACTTGCAAGGATATATCTTTTAGCACCCTAGTTGTTGCATTTCCAATTTTGAATTCTTTAATAATATTTTTAGCTTCTACAGCTAAACTCTTAAATATAGTTTTCATATTAACCTCCATTATTATTCAAATTTAATTTCTTCTACTAGATTCATTTTCTTACTTTTTACAATTGGGACTATTGAACCTATTAAAGTTACTACAATTCCCAATAATCCTACAATAATGAATGTTTTAAAATCCAATTCTGGTGACATTGAAATCTTTGGTCCTGCAACTATGAATATAGTTTGAATTTCCATTATAGATATTACAATTCCAATAATAGAACCGAGCAAACCTGAGGTAAAACCTTCAATCAATGTCATTTTTACATTTTGTTTATTGCTTTGCCCTACCGATTTATACATAGCTATAGAACGTCTTTTTTGAATATAATTAATTATTAGGTTATTGATAATCCCAACTGTAGCAAGAATAAAAATGAAATAGGTCATTTTATTCATAGGAGATAAAAAACTATTTATAGTTTTTAAAGCATCATTATTAAATTCTTTAACTGTACGGCTCCAGTTAGATGTATCTTTAAATAGGTCTCTTATCTGAATCATAACAGCATCTGGATTAACTGCTGTATATGTTAAAAGACCATAATTAGTTTCATCAAAATCGCTAACAGCATAATGTGATGGTATAACAGCTTCTACATCACTTGCACGAGATTTAAAACTACCTACTATACTATAAGAAAATTCATATTTATTATTAGATAAAGTTACTGTATCTCCTATAGATAAACCTAGTTTTTTTAAAGTATCTTCATTCAAAATAACAGAACGCTTATCTTCAAAAGATTCAATTACTTGTTTTTTCATATCAGAATTTGTATAATTGATTGCAAGCATAGAACTATACAATTTTAAATTATCTGTGGCTTCTAGTCTTGAAAATGTTGTATTGTTACCACAAATCTTATTATTCATAACATAAATAGGTAAAATATTTTTAATTCCACTTATATGTCTAACATCTTCAATAAACTCTTCATCCATCTTTCCATCTGCAAAACCTTGTAGTTCTGCATCACGAAATACATCACCTACATAAGTTTTGACAAAACTGCCAACAACACTTATTACAATCACTGCAGAAATACTTATAAATAATAACGTAATATTCTGTGTAATATTTTTGTTATTTTTCATATTTCTAGCAGCTAATTTCCCCTCATTACCTAAAATCTTTTCATAAACAAACTCAAAAATTGTAGACATGGTATCAGTAAAAGGAGGTATTAACACAATAGTAGATACGATTAATCCCAGTAATGAAAATCCACCAGCTAAATACAGTGTATTTTCAGGTGATATTCTTGGTAGTAGAATAGACAAAATAAGTATAATAGTGCCTATAAAAAGTATATGACGATTTGAAACATTCTTTTCTTCTACAGTTCCTAATACGACATTTTTAATAGGTAAATGACTAGCTTTTTTAACAGGTATATATGCACTAAATAAAGAAACAATTATTGCTACTATAACAGAGATAATCACCCCAAGAGGAGATATTACTGTTGGAATTGATATTCCTTGTTCAAGAGAATTTCCAAGTCCATGTAGCATAATATTTAAAACAACTATACCAATAGGAATAGCAATCACTCCTCCAATACTTCCATATAGCAAACTTTCAAACATTAAAATATAAGTTACAGTTTTTTCATTAGCTCCAACACTTCTAAAAGTACCAATAAATGGAATGCGTTCTAGTGTAATCACTTTATAACTACTGTATATGATAAATATACTAAGAGTTAATGCGAAAAAGCTTATTAAGAAGAAAGGCATTGTTTTTTGTCTAGCATCTGCAACTATCTTACTTTCATTTATGGTACTTGATACCTTGTATTTTTCAGTTGGAAGTTCTTCAGACAATTTACTTACTAGACTTTCTGTCTTTTCTCCTTTTGATTCGATAAGAACTCTTGTATATCCATTTACTTTATTTAATATTTTAGATAGAGTTTCTTTAGGTAATAGTGCATTTACACCTCTTGTATGTCTCAAAAATACTGTATCATATGAAGCAATATCACTAACTTCAAAAGTATAGGGCTTCCCATAGATTTGTAAAGTAATAGAATCACCTTTTTTTATTTTATATTTTGATGTAAAACTGTTGGGAAGAATAATCTTATCACCAGAAAAATCAGTAATACTATTCCCATTTTCCAATCGTGGTTTGTTGATTTTATTCAGTTGATTTAAGTCTGCTGATATAAGACTGAATGATTCATAATATCCATCCTTATGATAAATAGCAGAACTTTCTAATATCCCAGCCTTTGATTTTATAGAATTTAGATTAGGAATATCTTCTAGACTAGTTAACATATCTGGATTTTTATTTTGGATAGATATAGTTGCACTACCAAACATACCTCTTGCCATCTTTCTCTGTGCACTTTCGTAAGATAATCCAATCGAGAACGAAACAAAAAGTAAAACTGTCGATAAAACTATGGACAATAACATAACTGTTGTCCTAATTTTTCTTTCTCTAACATTTGTTAAAATATACTTTAATATAATCTTCAAATTTACACCTACTTCCTTAATTAAATTTAACCTAGACTTAGATTTAATCCAATCTATGTAGAATCTCTAATACAACTTTTTATTCTGTTTTCAACTAAACAAAATCCTAAATAAAAAAGATTGATAAACTATTATATAAACATAATAATCTACCAATCTTAATATATTTTTTAATTAACCTTAATTAACCTTAATTAAGTGGAAAGCAGATATGAAATGAACTGCCTAGACCCAATTCACTTTCAATAGATATATCTCCTTTATGAATTTCAATGATTTGCTTTGTTATTGCTAATCCTAAGCCAGTTCCATTTTTTCTTTGCTTTTGCGTGGTTCCTCTATAATAACGATTAAATAAATTTGACACTTCTTCTCTTGTAATCCCTTTTCCATTATCTGAAATAGTAATTTCAATTTGTTCATTCAACGCTATATTCACAACAACTTTGGTATCCTTATTTCCATATGTAAAAGCATTAATGATAAGATTACTAAAAGCACGTTTTAATAGTGTATAATCAAAACTAAAGTTAATAATGTCTGTATCATTTTTAAATTCAATTATATTTAACTCATACTCTGGGTAGTTTAAAATATCAATGGCCAATTCCTTCAAAAACCTTACTAAATCATCATTTTTCTTATTTAAAGGAATAGTTCCATTTTGTAATTGATAGGTTAACTTTAAATCGCTTATAAGTTTATTTGTATATTCTATATTTTTTAACATGATTGAAGCGTATTTATGTATCTTTTCGGATGAATGAGTAATACTGTTATCTGCAAGGAGTTCTGCGTATCCTTTTATTGGTGAAAGTGGAGTTTTTAAATCATGGGTTATATTTGAAATCCATTCTTCTCGCATAATATCAGTTTTCTTTTGTATCTCGTCACTTTTATGAATTTCTTCACTCAGAAGATTTAAACTATTATAAACATCAGCAAAAACTCCTTTAATCTTAATTGGTAGATAGCTTCTTTTTGAAACATCACTAACAGCAATTGTAATATTGGAAATACACTTTGTTACCCAGTAACTATAAATGACTCCAAAAATCAAAATTATTAAAAATATAATTACTATAATTGAAAATATAATTGACTTTCCACCTATAAATTTATTACCATCAAAAAACATATTTACTTTAGATATATTTAATGGAAAATGTATAATATAAATAAAATCATTTTTGTTATTTGTAATAGTATTAAAGTATGTAGTGCCATCACTAGAATTATTTTGCTCAACTAATGCTAACAATTCAGAATTAGAATAGTAATTTTTATGGTCTTTGGGTTCCGAAAATCCATAAACTATATTTCCATTAGAATCTAAAATTTGCAACCACAATTTGTTTTCTTGAAGTTTTTCTAAACCATATTCTTTTATTTGTGGTTTATTATCTATAAACATTATTTGTTCATTAAAATCTTCAGTAAATTTTTTAGCCCAATCACTATGTACATACTTCCCATTTGGCTGTTGAATAGTAATAAGGGATAAGAAAATGCCTATTACAATAAAAATTAAACAAAGAAAAATTACGAAAAAAATAAGGTATGAATGGAGTATTGTCTTGTAACTAGGTTTACGCATTTAATCAACTCTTTTCTTAAGCTTGTATTTTGATTTAAAAATATAACTATCTATATAAATTATATTTATATTACTTTATGTTATCAAGATAGTTATTGTCTTCAATAAATTTAAATAAAAGTATCTCAGCATATTAAACAATATAAAGAAATTCTTCATATAACTATCTTTATAGGGGATACTTTATAAAAGAACTAAAAAATTATAACATATAAAACTTTCATAGATAAATAACAATATTAGTAAAAATATTAAAACACTATATAAAATTCACAAATATTAAGAATAATGAAACACTTGAAATTACTTATATCAAGAAAAATTTATATAATATAAATTGGTCAAATATGTTATAATATTAAATTGTGACAAGTTCATGGAGGTGTTTATATGAAAAAACAAAAGTCGCCAATTTTACTTGAGATGTTTGGTCTATTTTTTGGTTGTATATCAATGAGTATTGGTATAAATATGTTTTTAAAACCACATACAATTGCTCCAGGTGGGCTTAGTGGTCTATCATTAGTATTAAACAAAGTTACAGGACTTCCAGTATCAGCCATCATGTTAATTATAGGTATACCATTAGTAATACTTGCTTTTAGAATTATGGGAACAAAAAATTCATTAAAAACGTTATTTGGTACAATCGTGTTTTCTGCTATAGTCCAATTAACAGACCCATTATCAAAATTAAGATTTACTGATGACTTACTATTATCTGCTATTGCAGGTGGAATATTAGTTGGTATTGGTTTAGGAATAATGTTTAAGTCAGATGCTTCTACTGGGGGAACAGATTTAATTGCACTCATACTTAGTAAAAAATTCCCAGGAATAAAAGCTACAAAATTCATGTCATGTTTAGATGGAATGGTTGTTATATCTTCTGGTATAGTAAATCGTAGTTTAGAAACTGCTCTTTACTCTGGTATAGCACTTTGTATATTAATAAAAATAGCAGACATGATAATAGAAGGATTTGACCATTCAAAAGCATTTTTTATTATTTCTGATGAGCCAGAAAATTTAAGAAAAGCTATAACTGAAGAACTTGATAGAGGTCTTACTATTCTAGATGGTAAGGGTGGATATACTAGAGAAAATAAAGAGGTCTTATTAGTTGTAGTTTCTAAAAAACAAGAGCTTTATCTAAAGAGATTGGTTAAAAGAACTGACCCTACTGCATTTGTTATAGTTACAGATGTACATGAAGTTCTTGGAGAAGGGTTTAAAAAATTAGAAAATTAATTATAAAGTTAATACTTTAATTAATTTTGCTTAATAAGAATTTTATATAAAAGGGCATGAGTCTGAAAGTCTCATGTCCTTTTTGTTTAAACTTTATTAGTATATTAAATACTTATATCTATTATTTTCTCAATTCATATTGATAACAAGGAACATTTTTTACAATACTACCAGCATGAATTTTCTTAATATGTTTTCCCATACATTTAAATCCTAGCAAATCTAATGATTTTGTAGAATTCTGATTTTCTTCATATGTTATAGCAATGATTTTATTTAAGTTTAATTCTCTAAACCCATACTGTATTACTCTTTTAGTTATCTCAGTAGCAAAATCATGTCCCCAATAGTTTGGGTTGATACATATACCTATTTCTGCTTCCAATGCTTTGGGATTTATATTATTAAACCCCATATTTCCAATAACTTTATTGTCTTTTTTATATACTATAGCAAAATGACCAATCTTTCCTTTTTTATAAGGATTTAGAAAAAAAGATTTTATAAACTTTCTTGTATCTTCTAAAGATTTGTGTTCACTAAATGGTAAATGCTTTACTACTACTTTATTTTTATAACAATCAAAAAAATCTTCAACATCCTCTAAGGATGCAGGTCTTAGTATACAGTTTCTAGTTTCTAAGGTTTTCATTTGAGGATATCCAGAATCAGACATTTCTAATCCCCCTTTATACATTAATCTAAATATACTGTTCATATTTAAAATACGATATTAATTATATAAATGTTCTCAAATTAACCTTATTTCTATTTTTAATAAAAACTAGCTTATTATATGAATCTTTCAAACGTACAAACTTGTATCCACTTTGTATATCAACACACTTGTTATATACATTCTAAATTACATATTATTTGAAATCATACTTAAAAATTCTTTCGTTGCTAAAGACAAGGAGATATCCTTTAAGTGACAGTACCCTATACTTCTCTTAGGTATTGGCTCTTTTATATCCAATTTAAATAATTTTTCGCTTTCCAAATAATCTATACTGAATTCTTCTATAACACAAGATACGCCAAGATTTATGTACGCAAATTCTAAAAGTAATTCATGAGAACCCAATTCTATATCTGGGTTTAGTTTTATACCTTTTGATAAAAAATATTCATTTACATACAACCTTGAATTTGCTTTATTTTCCAACATTATCAAAGGCAATGTATTTAATTCTTCTAAGGATATTTTTTTACCTTTATATTCTATGTAATCATCTGCACATACAAATATATCATGTATTTCAATACACTCAACAATATTTAGTGAATCATCTTCTATTGGCATATTTATAATTGCTATATCTATATTTCCATCTTTAAGTAAGGATATAAGTTCTCTACTCGTTCTATTTATTGTAGATACATGTATATGTGGATACTTCTTATGAAAGATTTCTAAATACTTTAATAAGAAAAAACGTGCAGCAGTATCTCCTACTCCTATTTTTAAAGAACCATATTCTAATTTTTTAAATTTATTTATTCTATCTTCTCCAGATGCTATTAGCTTTAATGCAGTAGTTACATGTTCACTTAAAATCTTTCCCTCTGGTGTTAATTTTACACCTTTATTATTTCTATAAAACAGTATAGTGTCCAATTGTTCTTCTAATTGTTTTATTGACTGGCTTACAGCTGGCTGTGACATAAATAATTCTTTGGCAGCAAGAGAAAAACTCTTATTACTTGCAACTGCATTAAAAATCCTATATAGTTCAAGTTTTATATTCATATATAATTACTCCTTATGTCAAATATTAGTATTATTTATTTTACTTATAATCATATTTGAATTATAATATACATGGTACTAATATGACAATATTAATTCTTTAGGAGGATTTTGAATAATGAATAGATTAGTTGGGACTGTTTCAAGAGGGGTTAGAGCACCTATTATAAGACAAGGAGATGACTTAGTCAAAATAGTTGTTGATTCTGTTTTAAATGCGTCAAAAAGTGAAAACTTTGAAGTTAGAGACAAAGATGTAATTGCAGTTACAGAAGCTGTTGTAGCTAGAGCACAAGGAAATTATGCTCATGTTGATAATATTGCGACAGATGTAAAAGATAAATTTGGAGATGATACTGTTGGTGTTATATTCCCAATTTTAAGTAGAAACCGTTTTGCAATATGTTTAAAAGGAATTGCAAAAGGATGTAGAAAAGTTGTATTAATGTTAAGCTACCCTTCTGATGAAGTTGGAAACCATTTAATAAGTATTGATGAACTTGATGATAAAGGAATAAATCCTTGGTCAGATGTTTTAACAGAGGAAAAATATAGAGAGTTATTTGGATATAACAAACATACATTTACTGGCGTAGATTATGTTGATTATTATAAGAATTTAATTAAAGATTGTGGTGCAGAAGTAGAAATTATATTTGCCAATAATCCAAAAACTATTCTTGACTATACAACAAGTATTTTAACTTGTGATATACATACAAGACAAAGAACAAAGAGAATTTTAAAGCAAAATGGTGCTAAAAAAGTGTATTCTCTTGATGATATAATGACATCAAGTGTAGATGGTAGTGGGTATAATGACCAATACGGACTTTTAGGTTCAAACAAAGCTACAGAAGAAACAGTAAAATTATTCCCTATAAATTGTGATGAGGTTGTAAACAAAATTCAAGGTGACATAAAAGAAATCACAGGTAAAAATGTAGAAGTAATGGTTTATGGAGATGGAGCTTTTAAAGACCCTGTAGGGAAAATATGGGAGTTAGCTGACCCAGTAGTATCTCCTGCTTATACAAAAGGTTTAGAAGGAACTCCAAATGAAGTGAAATTAAAATATTTAGCAGATAATGATTTTGCTGACTTATCTGGTGATGAATTAAAAGAAGCTATTTCTAAATACATAGTTGAAAAAGATAATAAATCTGATGATTTAACAGGAAATATGGTTTCTCAAGGTACTACTCCAAGAAGATTAACAGACCTTATAGGTTCTTTAGCAGATTTAACATCTGGAAGTGGAGATAAAGGTACTCCTATTATTTACATACAAGGATACTTTGACAATTATACAAAATAATTTTTTTAAAGAGGATTTTATTTCTCTATATTAAATTTAAAATTTATTAAAACCTCTTAATTGATACATTTTACTATGTATCAATTAAGAGGTTTATTTAATGACTCTAGAAATGACTAACTCTAAGGCATTTTTAGATTATATAAACATTCTTATTTAGATTTATACAATTCTAGCTCTTGCTTATTTCTGATATAATATCATTTTTTAAAATTTGCTTTACTGGAATAATAACTGCAACGATGCTGATAATAATATTTAAAACAATCATGCCTATATAGAGAGGTGCATTTACTTCAAAGATTGGATTTATATATAAATATATGCGTTTTACCATAAAATAAATCATAAATTGTCCAATAATACTTCCAATTATCATTATAATACTTGCATATAATCCATATAAGAAACCTTCTCTCATCATCATAAGTAAAAAGCTATTATCCGTAATACCCATAGCTCTTAAAATCCCAAATTCATGTCTTCTTGAAAAAACTAAGTAACTTACTGTATTGATAATATGAAACAGACTTATTGCTAGAAGTACAAATACAATACCATATATAAATAAAAGTTTTTGATTTAAATAGGTATTATTTTTTTCAATAGCTATGGTATAGTCTGTTACTATACATCTCTTTATATTATTTACAACACTTTTTATATTTTCAGACAACTCTACGCTATTACTTTCTTTTGTCTTTTTTATACTTACTGAATTGTAATTTTCAATATTAAAGTTATTCTTCATTTGTTCATTTGTCATAACTATATCCATACCATAGTCGCCAATAAAATATATGTTATTAGCCATTACACGTTTTACAGTAGCAGCAACTACAAATTCTTTTGTTACATAATCATCCTTATTTTCTTCTTTAAATTTAACAATTTCACCTGTTGGTTCCATTGTTTTTGGTACTTTAACCTTTATTGTATTTCCTGGTTTTATATCCACTGCATCATACATACCAGTCCCATCCATAGGTAATCTAACTATAACTTTATTATTTTTGACCATATCATCATGATTAACTTTTCCATCTATGACATAAGAATTTAGCCCTTCTAACATTCCATTGTTATATCCATATATATTGGTTTTTAAAAGGTATCCACCTTCACTTTGTTTTGTACAAATACCATTAAAAAAATTCTTTATTCTATAATCTTTCTCAAGAGGTTTAAAGAAGTCTTTCCAAAATAATTGTTTTTCTTTAATTTGTATAGCTCCAAACAAATACTTTACTGGATAAACTCGTGATAATCCCTCAACCTCATTGAGTCTTGAAATTTTACCTTTAGGTATACCTATATCAAAATCGGTTGTTTGCATAGTTACTTGGTAGTCAGAATTTAAACCATCATCAGCTTTCATTGTAAGTTCATTATTATTTTTAGTAAGCTGTATAGAGTAACTGGAACATAGGAAAATAATCCCACCAAGTGACAATGAAAATAAAATACCCACAAACATTCCCTTTTTTTGAGTCATGTATTTATGAGATAGTACCTTTGTCATATTAGAATGTCTTACACTTTCTAAAGTCCTTTTTTGCTTATTAGTGACCTTAAAATTTTTCATGGATTCTATACTAGAATATTTATTTAATTGATGTACAACACGCACAGTAATTATAATTAACAGTAATAAAATAAATAAGAATCCCAAATAAATAGATTTTTCGCTTATAAAAAATGCTCCTGGAGTAATATCACTGCTCAAAAATATATGTGGAAATCGTTCATATATTGTAGATGCTACTCCAATACCCAATATACAACCTATAGGAAATCCAATAATAAAAAGTAAAAATAACTCTAAAAATAGTAAGAATAAGAGTTGTTTATTATTGGCACCTAATACTTCTAAAACTCCATATTGTGATATTCTCTGAAGTATTGAAACGTGGAAAATACTATATACTGCTGCTGCGCCAAATACTCCAACAAGTAAGATAATTGCATTTGTATTTAGCTCTAGATTTTTTAAGAACTCAAATATATTATATTTTTCTATGCCTTTTGGAGGCTTTACTCCAAATTCAATTGATAAGTGCCAATTTACACGAGCGTTTTCTTTTGATATATTGAATTTTTTTATAAATTTAGAGTTTTGCTTATTTATATTTTTATTTTCATCATACTTTACATAAACTAAATAAGAATTATTTTCTTTAGGTTGTGAATAATCATTTACAAATCCTTGCATATCAGTTTTGGGATTTGTAAGATTTGATAAAATACCACATAATTTATAAGTTTTACCATCTAATTTAATTGTCGTTCCAATCTCTTTTTTTACATTTAAATTATTTAGTGAATCTGTGTCAAAAGCTATCTCTCCATCTTTACTAGGAAGACTTCCTTGCAATAATTTTCTACCTGTCATATCTAGGTATGATGAATCTGCATTTAAAAATTCTATAATAAAAGGTTCATCTATATGAGATTTAGCATTTGTAACTCCAAGTTTATCTATAGTGTATTTTTTTGATTTTTTATTTTCTTTAATTTTTTTTAGTTGTTTCTCGTTTACTTTATAGTAAAAATGATAATTTCCACTATCTTCCCTTATTTTTTCGATTGCACTTTTATTTGCACTATGAACTAGAGAACCAATTCCTGTCAAGAGTGCTACTGATAATACTATGCTTAAAAATATAGATATAGATTGTTTTTTATAATGTTTAATATATTGAATTGCAAACTTTATCAAAGACATCATAGTACTCCACCACCATTATTTACTACAATTCCATCTTCAATATGTATAATTGAATCACATACTTGTGCTATATTTTCATTATGTGTTACCATCAGTATCGTTTGATGAAATTTTGCACTACTTTCTTTTAATAAACATACTACTTCCATTGTGGTTTTACTATCAAGATTTCCAGTTGGTTCATCTGCTAATATAAGTGCAGGTTTATTTGCTAAAGCCCTAGCAATTGCTACTCTTTGTTGCTGTCCACCAGAAAGCTCATTTGGAAACTTTAGACGCTTATCCCAAATCCCCAATGTATTCATCAACATTTCAATATATTCATGGTCTACATTATTTCCTCTATCTAATGTAACAGGAAGAGTTATATTATCATAAGTGTTCAGTACTGGTATTAAACTGTAGTTTTGAAATATAAACCCTATATTTCTTCTTCTAAATACTGTTAAATCTTTTTTTCCTATTTTAGATATATTCTTTCCTTTAATTATTACATCACCTGATGTTGGATTATCTAATCCACCTATAATGTTTAATAATGTGCTTTTACCAGAACCAGAAGTTCCAACTATAGCAGTAAACGTAGCTCGTTCAATTTCTATACTTACTCCATTTAAAGCTTTGACTTTAGTCTCATCTTTTCCATAGTGTTTTACTAAATTATTCGTCATTAATATACTCATTTAATTTCTCCTTTCAGTACAGGTATATGTTCTTATAAGATATTGTAAATGACGATAATTACACTCATCCTACAAAGTTAATTTAAACTCTTACAGTTTTGTAAGAAGATACTAAAACAACTTCCATTTCCTAACTTAGATTCTACTATAATATTCCCATTTTCTTTTTCTAAAATTAACCTTGCAAGATATAGACCAATCCCTGTTCCATTTTGATTTTCTACATTCTTGCTTCTATAAAACCTTTTAAAAATATCATTTAACTCTTTACTATCAATGCCTATTCCTTCATCTTTAATAGTGATTTTAGTATACAATTCCATTTTTATTATAGAGACAGTAATTACACTATTTGATGGTGAGTATTTTATTGCATTTTCTAATACATTTACAATTGCTTCTATAGTCCATTTTTTATTATGGACTAGCTTTACATCTGAAAATGGTTCTAGACTTATCCTTATATTTTTAGCCTCTGCTTTATTAAAAACAGTACTAATACTTTGCAGAATAGTATCTTTTATTAACAGTTCCTCTACCTCAAAATTAATGACTCCATCTTCTAATTTAGTCATCTTAAATAGAGATTGTAATAACCAATCAATCTTAAAGGTTTCATTTTTCATCTTTTGTAAAAACTCCTTTTTCTGTGATGTAGAAATATTCATATTCTCCAGAAGTTCGCAATAAATAGTTATATTTGAAAGTGGAGTTTTTAATTGATGTGACATATTTGAGATTAAACTTTTAATTGCTTCTTTTTCTAATTTTGACTGTTCTACTTCTATTTCTATCATATCTTTAACTTTTTTTACTTGGTGAGAAATTTTTGATAATCTTGTATCTTTAGTATCTGAATAAGTAATTTCTTTACCTTCCAATATTTGATTTAACATTAAGCTCAATTCATCATATCTATTTTGATTTTTTTTAGTGATTATGATACATATAGCTACTATACATATCATAAAAGCTAATACCATCATCTTATTCTACCTCGTTCCATAGATACCCCATTCCATAAGCTGTTTTTATATATTTTGGATTAGATGGATTATCTTCTACTTTTATTCTAAGTCTTCTTATATTTACAGATACAATATTCTCATCAACATAATTTTCTTCACTATCCCAAATATGATGCAAAATTTGTTCCTTTAATAATATCTGACCTTTATTTTCAATTAGGTAACTTAGAAGCTTATATTCTACAGAGCTAAGTTCTAAACATTCTTCATTTTTATATACTCTAAGTAAGTTTTGGTCCAATTTTATTCCATTAGAATATATTACTTTATTATTTAATTTTTTTCTTATTGCTACTTTAACCCTTGCCTTTAATACAGATAAAGAGAATGGTTTTGTAATGTAATCATCAAGTCCTATTTCTAATCCTTTTACCTCATCAATTTCTGAATCTCTTGCAGTAAGCATTATAATTGGTGTATCTGACTTTTCTCTTATTAACTTACACACATCAAATCCATTTCCATCTGGGAGATTACAGTCCAAAATTATAAGGTCTATATTTTTATTATTAAATACATGCAATCCTTCTTGTACTGTGTAAGCCTTAAATACATTAAATCCATCACTTTCAAACGCATAAAAAAGGCCTTCGTTTAAGTTTATATCATCCTCAATAATTAATAAGTTCAATTTTACACTCCTTTAAATTTTAATTATTTTTGTCTTGTTATAGTTTTAATATATATTTATTTCACTAAAAAGACTGTAATTAAATTTGTTTTTCAAATCTAGTTACAGTCTTATATCTTGTACTTACTCTTCATTCTTAGAATATGCCTCATAAAACATTTTGATTGAATCTAAATTATCATCAGTTATAATAGGTACACCACTTGCACTTAAAAATTCAGATAAAAATTCAATACGCTTGAAATATTTTTCTGTACTATCTCTAAATAATATTGGGTCTAGCCAAATATTAATTAAAATTATGAATACTTCAGATACTTCATCTGGATAATCTGTTTTAAAAATACCTTCTTCTACGCCTTGCTTTATTAGACAAGATAATAAAGGAGTTATTTCAATAGTAGATGCTCGTATATTCTTTATAAAAAAAGTTGGTTTTTTTTGACTGCACATATAATCAATCAATTTTTTTCTTATTTCTGAACTAGATATATATAAAATAAATTCAGATATTTTTTCTCTAACAGTTAACTTAGGATTGTTTAATAATGACTTTAGATTTTCAACTTCTACTCTTAAACTATTTAATACTATCTCTTCAAATAGCATTTCCTTGTCTTTAAAATGATAATACACAGCCTCTTTAGATATATCAAGAGTATCAACGATTTGTTGCATAGTTACATCATCATAATCTTGCTCTTCAAATATTTTCCATGCGACTTCTAGTATCTGATTTTTTATTTTATCAGAGTATTTATTTCTTGACATATAAATTCACTTCTTTCTTTATTAGTTTATACTAATCATTAGTACATTAATTATAATAAGATTCTTTACAATATGTCAACACACTCCATTTAAAGACAACAAAACGTATTTGCTCCTAATTTTTTTAATATTAATATAATTTCCTTATAAAAATATTATAATTAATTATGTAGTTATACATTTCTCAATTTAACTACACTTAAATTGAAAATACAACGTTGTTCTTATATAATTAAATTATACAACAATAATGATATATTTTTTAAGTATATTTTTACTAGGGGGAATAGAGATGAAAAGGGTTGATGAAAGAAATACTATGTTTGCAAGGGCAAATTATAAAAAGGATAGTACTGCTTATAATGACTATTATAAGCAAAATCCTGAGAAAAAAGAAATTGATGATAGTATAAGAAGCAGACCAAACTTATGTAGCGAAGGAACAATGACTTACAACAAAGTAAATTCTCCAATGGCAAGTAGTGCATTTGATTTTTTATCTGATATAAAGTCCTTATGTGAAGGAAACGTTTCTGACACAAAAGTAGATGTAGACGCAAAATCAATGACAAAAAAAATAAAAGGTTTTGCAAAACAATATGGTGCTTCTGTAGTTGGTATAACTAAATTAAAAGACTATCATATTTATACAAATAGGGGAAGACATGAAGAAAATTATGGAGAAGAAGTTAATCTGACTCACAAGTATGCTATTGTATTTGGATGTGAAATGGATAAAGAAATGATAAATAGAGCACCAATGATATGTGAAGTTATAGAAACATCAAAGTGTTATGTAGATGCTTCTATTGTTGGAATGATTTTAAGTTACTACATAAGAAACTTAGGATATGATGCCAGAAATCATATGGATGCTAACTATTTAGTAATGCCTGTTTTTATAGCTCGTGATGCTGGTCTGGGCGATATAGGAAGAAATGCTATTCTTACAAATAAAGATTATGGTTCTAGACTTAGATTAGGTGTTGTTACTACAGATATTCCACTTTTAGAAGATGAATATGTTGATTTTGGATTAGAAGATTTTTGCAAGGTCTGTAAAAAATGTTCTTTTAACTGTCCTTCTCACTCACTTTCTAATGATATTAAGATTAGTGATGATGGAAAGTATAATTGGGTAATTGAACATGAAACATGTTATATTAAATGGAGATATTTAGGTACAGATTGTGGTATGTGTATATCTGCTTGCCCATTCAGCCAAAATCTTGAAACTATAAAAAATACCACTTCTTTTAAGGGTAATAATGAACTTATTGAAAAAGCTTTAGATGAGTATACTTCAAAATTTGGTAAAAGAATATTTGTACCTGGCAACCCTTCTTGGTTAAAATAGTTCTACTTAGTCAAGAGTCTGTCCTATGATGAATTATAGGACAGATTTTTTATTAAATACATAGATTATAAAGGATTTTTTCTTGACTATAACAATTCAGCAATATTTTAAATTTATAATTGACATTATAAAATGTCAAACATAAAAGGAGTATATATATGGAAAAGATATTGATTGTGGAAGATGATACTATATTAAATAAAACTCTGTCATATAACCTAACAGAAGATGGATATTTGATTACTTCAAAATTTACAGCTATTTCTGCATTAAAGTCTATTATGGAGTATAAATTCGACTTAATCATTTTAGATGTTAATTTACCAGATAAGAGTGGATTTGAATTATGTAAAGAAATTAAGATGAATTGTGATATACCAATAATTTTTTTAACAGCTAATGATATGGAATACGATATGATTAAAGGTTATGAGCTTGGAGCTTTAGATTATATAACAAAACCCTTTAATATAAATGTATTTAAGCAGAAAGTAAAAGCTCTTTTAAATCATATTACAATAAAAACAAAACAAGATTGCTATGATGATGGATATCTTGAAATTAACTTTTCTGAGCTATCAGCCAACATAAATGGAAATCAAATTATATTTACTCCATTAGAGTTTCGTACATTGAAGCTATTTACTGAAAATCCTAAAAACATATTAACAAGAAAAATACTTTTAGAAAAACTCTGGGATATAGATGCTAACTTTGTAGATGAACATACTTTAACATCTGTTATAAGTAGAATTAGAAGTAAGATTGAAAAGGATAATTTTCAATATATTAAAACAGTATATGGTATGGGGTATATGTGGTTGGGTGAAAGAAATGAAGTTTAAAAAATTTTCTTTTAGCTCTATTTATTTAACAATTGCCATTGGTCTAATTTTTACAGCCATTCTATTTAGTATAGTAATTTATGTAATAATTGATGATATAAAACTAGTTGTATTATTATTAATATATACAATAATACTTTGTGGATTTATGGCCCTAATAGTATTTTTACTTCATAAAAAAATAACTATGTTTTGTTCTGAAATATGTCATACTTTAGATAGTATGATGAATAGTGAAGACAATATTGAAATTGTATTAGAAGAAGAAACTATTTTATCACGTATCAATCATAGATTAGTTAGAATGTATGAAGTTATTCAAGAAAATCGTCATAATGTTGCTATGGAAAAAGCTAACTTACAAGAATTAGTTTCTGATATATCTCACCAAATTAAAACTCCTATTGCAAATTTAAAGATGATTAATACTACTCTACTCAATCAAAAATTTAAAACAGAAATTCAAAATGAGTTTTTGATGGATATGGAAGGTCAATTAGATAAATTAGATTTTTTGATGCAGTCTATGGTGAAAACATCTAGATTAGAAACAGGTATAATTACACTATCTAAAAAGAAAAATTTAATTTATGAAACAATTGCTATAGCACTTAGTGGAATTTTATTTGATGCTGAAAAAAAGAACATTGAAGTTACAGTCGATTGTGACCCTAATTTATATATAGTTCATGATAAAAAATGGACTTCTGAAGCTATTTTTAATATATTGGATAATGCAGTAAAATACACGAATGCTAATGGGAAAATACATGTATCTACAGAATGTTGGGTTATGTACACCAAAATAGATATCACTGATAATGGAAAAGGAATATCAGAAAGTCATCAAGCAGAAATATTTAAAAGATTCTATCGTGAGGAAGATGTACATGATATAGATGGTATTGGAATAGGTCTATATCTTTCAAGAAAAATTATATCTCTTCAAGGTGGATATATTAAAGTTACATCAGATATTGGAAAAGGGGCTACATTTTCTATATTCTTACCAAATAAATAGCTCTTTAAATATTTTATTTGTGATAATTCTGCAACATTTTGATTTTATACTGTTCTTATAATATATTAAGGAGGTTTTATGATGAGTATTTTACAAGTAATTGATTTGAAGAAATATTATGGTGAAAATTCAAATATTACAAAAGCTCTCGATGGTGTAAGTTTATCTATTGAGAAAGGTGAGTTTATCTCTATTGTAGGTACATCTGGAAGTGGTAAATCAACATTATTAAATATGATGGGAGGATTAGATAATCCTACATCTGGAAAGGTTGTTATAAGAGATAAAGAATTATCAAATATGACTGACGAACAACTTACAATTTTTAGACGTAGAAACATAGGTTTTATATTTCAAAATTATAATCTTGTTCCTTTGCTTAATGTATATGAGAATATTATTTTACCAATAGGATTAGATGGAGAGACGATAGATAAAGATTTTATAGATGAAATTATAAGCATGCTTTCTCTAGAAGAAAAACTATATGATATACCAAGCAATCTTTCTGGAGGACAACAACAACGTGTTGCTATAGCTAGGGCACTTGTAACAAAACCTGCTATTATACTAGCAGACGAACCAACAGGTAATCTTGATAGTAAAACGAGTACAGATGTGTTAGCTTTACTGAAAATGACAAGTGAAAAATTCAATCAAACAATTGTAATGATTACTCACAATAATGAAATTGCTCAACTAACTGATAGAATTATTCGTATTGAAGATGGAAAAATTGATAATTAGGAGGTGTAATATATGTTTAAAAATAACAATCGTGCTTTTATAAGAAAAATAGCTTTAAATGATTTGAAAATTAATAAACTCAAAACATCTCTTTCAGGTATTATTATAATGATTTCTACATGTTTACTGTTAACAGTAGCCTTAGTTTCATATAATGGTTCTGTAGATTTAGTTAATTCATCTCCATATCATGCTATATATAAGTCTGTAAATGAAAAATCAAAAAACATACTATATCGAGATAAAAATTTTAGTGATGTAGGAACATACAAGTTAATTGGCAGTAACAAGAAGACAGATTATATGATGTCAACTATTTATGCAGATAATATAGCAATCAAACTTATGAATTTTCAACCAATGAAAGGTACTATGCCTACAAATAAAAATGAGATTGCTATTTCAGAAAAATACTTACAGCAACTTTCTTTAAATAAAGACATTGGAGACAGTATTAAATTAACTTATCGTGATAATATGACGAATAAAGAAATACAAAGAGATTTTGTTATTGTTGGCCTTTTAGAAAATTATTATCAAGATAATGCTAAACAATATTATACAGTTGTTTCAAATGACTATTTTAAGAACACAATTTCTACATCTTTACAAAACAAAAGTAGCAATTTTGATGATACAAGACCTAACGATGTAGATGTATTAGTAAAATTGTCAGAAGAAAATACAAAGAAAGATTCAGCTTCAATTAAGGCACAATTAAAAGATATTGGCTTTTCTTTAGGGATTAAAAAACATAATATATACTTAAATGATAAATATATTGAATCAAATTTAATCGATAGTGAACAGGTTATTACAGTTTTGGCAGTTGGAATAGTTATTCTTTTTTCTAGTATTTTTGTTATATACAGTATTTTTTATGTTTCAGTTGTTAATTCGGTTCATGTGTATGCTAAGTTGAAATCTTTAGGAATGACTTCTTTTCAGTTAAAAAAGATTATTTCTCTACAAGGAAATTTTTTATCGATTGTTTTTATTCCATTAGGTATCATTATATCGTGTATAATTGCTTACATAATTCAGCCATTGGCATGGCAGATAATAGATGATTCATTTATACTCTTAATTTTATCACTAGTAATGTACTTAACTGTTAGAATTTCTCTACATAAACCTGCTAGAATTATTTCCAAAATATCTGCTATTGAAGCTATGCAATACACAGAAATTAAATTTAGAAAAAAAATAAAAAACTTTAATTATATAAATATTAAAAATTTAGCCTTAAAAAATATTGAGTCAAATAAAAAGAAGAACTTAATTGCATTAATCTCACTAAGTATTAGTGGAATTTTATTTATTTCAATTGCTAATCTTGCTAATTCGATAAATTTTAAGAAACAGTTGTCACAACAATTTGTATATAACGAAAATTACCTTGTTAGCATTAAGAGTGATAATTTATATGAACGCATTACACAAATTCAACAAAACAACCCATTAACAGATTCCCTTAAAAATGAGATTGAATCTATTCATGGAGTAAAAAAAGTAATTGAATCTAAATCAATTAAAGGTAATCTTATAGAGCCTTCTATCAAAGATAAAGATGAAAAACAATTTACTACTTTAATTAAAGGTCTTACACCTGAACTTTTAAAATCATTTGAAGAATATATTGTAAGTGGAAAATCAGATTATAAAAAACTTAACTCAAATGATTTAATTGTAAATAAGTATAGAGCAAAATCCTATGGATTAGATTTAAAACTTGGAGATACAGTTACATTTGATATTTTTAGTGGAAATAATATTATTAAAAAACAAATGAAAATTAAAGGAATTATTGATAATTCTAATACAGGTAGTATGTTTTTTGCTTTGGATAAAACCTTAGAATCTCTAACTCCATATAATACAAGCTTAGATTTTTCTATTTTGGTAGATAAAAAATATTCTAAAGAAGTTGAGGAAAAGTTGCTAAGTATCATTCAGGAACATTCTAGTTTAATGCTTTATTCATATGAGGATGATTATAAAATGATTACTAGAGCATTTAAGTATATAGTTGTAACTTCATACATTTTTGTTGGTTTAATTTCTTGTTTTGGTATACTAAATATGACCAATATTCTAATAAATAGTATTTTAATCAGAAAAAGAGAATTTGCTTTACTTCAAGCTGTTGGAATGACAAAAAAGCAACTTCGAAATATGCTTTACAGAGAAGGTTTAAATATAAGTATTAAAGCTGTATGTATTTCAAGTTTATTAGGTTATTTGGGTTCAAGTTTACTTTGTACTTTTATAAAAGATGTAGTTAGAGTAGATTTTATTAATTTTAACTTTTCTATATTTACTATTTTAATTTTTTCTTTTGTATTAATTGGAATACAAGTTTTAACAACTGAATTACTTGTAAGAAATATAGAAAAAAAATCACTTACAGAACGCTTGCGCTCTCAATAAAAAAATAGGAGTTACAATTAATCTATCAGTAGATAGTTGCAACTCCTATTTTAACTTTAAATACTTTTCTTTTTTTCTAATATTTCATATACACAATCTTCTGTTGAGTTAATATCTTTTTCTCTTCTCTTTTTAGAATCGATTAAAACAAAATACAGTATAAATCCTACAACAAGTCCCCATGTTCCACCTTTAGCAGCAATCACACCTCCCATAAGCCCAATTAATCCCTTCTCTACACCAGTATTACATAGTTCCATTGACAACTTTGTACATAAATAACCTTGAACTAAGAGTGTCACTGAAAGTGCTAATGGTATAAGAGGAGTAGCAATCTGAGCAACTGGATAAAAACATATAAAAATAGCTGAAACCCACACTAATGTACCCATACCACTAAAAATGGACTGCATTGCTTCCTTTCCAACCTTATATCTTTGAGCAACACTTCCAGTAAGTGTCGCAGCTAATGGACCACACATTGGTATATATGGAGAAATAACTGCCATAACAATATTTCTTATACCACTTATAATATTAGACCTATTTGAATTGAAATCTATATATTCATCTTTTCTGTTTTCACTTTCAGAAAGTACTAAATTTTCACCTGTTATAAAATCACCAAATGCAATTATATATATCATAAAAGCCATTGGTAACCCTTGTATAAATAACATCATGTTTGGAAAACCTATTCCAAGAGGAGATACTGTATTTATTAAATTTTTTAAGTCTACTATGTAAATTATTTTATCAAAACTCAAACTAGGAATTCCTATTTCTTTGCTAAATATACCTACAATTAAACTCACTAAAATAGCTGATACTACTCCATATTCTCCTAAATGAAATAGAAATTTATTTTTAACTTTTAAAGTGTCAAATCTTTCAGAAAACATTACAAAACAGGCAACCAAAATTCCTACTGTTATAGCTATTGGATAAGAATCAAATCTACCTTTAGGACTAAATTCTGATATTACAGTAGAGATACCAACACCCATTAATATCCCACCTTTAATAGAATTTGGTATTTTACTAACTAACTTTCCAGCTACTCCAGTTATTCCCATCAAAATAAATATGATTCCTAAATCTATTTGTAAAGCTGTTAATGCTTGTATTCTTTCAATGCCCATGCTAAACTTTAACAAATATGCAGTTGTAAGAGTTATAGAAGCCGTAATCCAACCAGGTACAACTGGGTCTCCCATAAAAACATGTAAGCAGTATAATATGGAGTTGATTATAGCCATACTCCATGCTACTTCATAAGGTAATCCCAAAATTTGTGTACTAAGACCAATAGTTCCTAAACTTGTCATACTTGATATTATTCCTTGAATAGCTTCTGGTTTCTCAAACCTGTAATGTATAAATGGAATTCGTATCTTGAACAATCCAAATTTTATATGAGGTTGCTCTATTCTAGTGAGTCTTTCCATAATTTCACTCCACCTTTCGATAACTCTTATAAATTTACAACCTTATAATTGTTTATAAATTATCAATGTCGTTAAAACTAGTATATAACATGCAAATTGCATAAACAATAAATTAAATTTATAAAATTGATAGATTTTGTGCATATATGGAAAGACATCTTCATTTTTATTTGTTTATATCACTTGATAAAGGCTCTTTATAAAACTCAATGGTTCTTTTCCATGATTCAAATTGCCCTTGTGTATTTCCTTCTATCGTTCCTCCTGAAGAAAAGATACCTCCACCTACATTCATACATAAGGTCTCTTTTAAAGGTATAACATATGGAATTGGTAATGGATGCCCCATATTATTATATGTTAATAATTCTACTTTACATGGATAATTGTTTTCTTTAAGTATTTCTAATGCCTCTAAACAAGCGTCATAACTATTCCATATATTATCTTTTTTCCCAGCAATCATAAGTATGTCTGCTTTGGAATTTTCTATTCTTATTCTAGCTTCATTTCTATTATTCGCTCTTTCAAGATTTTTTTTATAAGAATTGGCAAATCCAAATGGAATTCCTTTTGAGATAGCTTTCTTTTGTTCTTCAAGAAAGATATCATCATCTAAGTGGATATATGAAAATGGTTCCCCTTTATACGACCATGATGAAGTATCTTTTCCATTCTCCAATCCATTAAGAGCTTGGAAACAATAAGTATGTGGAGCTGATACTACAACTTTTTTAATCTGTTCATATTTTGAGGCAAGTAAAAGTGCTAACTCTCCACCCTTTGATGTTCCATGAATAAAGATTTCTTTAGTATTAGTAATTTCATTTTCACTAATCCATTTAAATACTTTTTCAAAATATTCTAATGGAACTTCTTCTAATTTATCTGGTAGACCCTCTAAGGCAAAATAAGCAACTGTTAGTACATTGAATCCCCTAGATGCAAGTGGAGCTGCTAAAAGGTCTAGAGCATCTAAACTCCCATCAGAACCACCCAACATTAGAATTGTTTTATTATTAGAATTTTGTTTATAAAATAATTTTCCTATAAATTCATCAGATATGTATTTTGTAGTAATATCATGTGATTTAAATAGTCTTTTCAGTTTAACTTCTTTTCTTTCATTAGAAGATTCAAATATCATATTCATGATTATTGGCTTATCTATAGATATATTTTCTGCAAAATTATTACCTTCAGTTTTAGATTTTTCCAGCGAATAAATTAATCCCATACAGTCAGGATTTTTATAAGTACCTTCTATAGGTTCAACTGAATCTAAATCTACTTCTCCCTTTTCATTTGAAGAAAATACTCCATAAGAAGAGAATTCTTCTCCCTTACACCATGGAAATTCCATTTTCATGCTTACTTTAAGTTTAGTATTTGGAGTTAAATCTGAAACTATAATTTTAAGTCTTTCATCTACAAACGATTCTAAATTGTATACATTTACTTTCATAATCCATTTCTCCTTATAATATTAGTGATTTATATATTTAAAATAACTTTATCTAATGTAATATGAATCCTCTAAATTAAGACATCATATTGACTATTTTATTGTATCAACTCATCAACTTTTTGTCAATATGATGTCTTTTTATTCATTTTAAATTATCACTAATATACTCTCTCTATTTAATATCATCATAAATAAAAACCACTCTTTCTAAAGAATGGTTTTTGATAAATGTTATTTTATATTGACAAGTTTATCTTTTAATTTAAATTTATATAATTAGATATTTTTTATTTAATATCTAATTATATCATGCATTTGCAAAAGTATATATGGCATTAATTCTTGCTATATATAAATTTTCATCGCTACATCCAATATATTTAGCATATTTCTCTATCTTTTCTTTTGCATTTTCAACATCACTTTCATCACTCTCCATTAACTCATTTATATAAATATCCATTAATGAAGCTTTATAATCTTTTATATCATAACCTAAAAATTCAGTTAATCTCTCAATTTCCTTATTGAAATCTCCATCTTCTTTCACCAAAAATTCGTATACATCTTCTCTATATGGATTTAAGGTTATTATTTGTTTTACAACCTTACATTCATCAGCTTTTCCAATAAAGCCATCTTTATAATTATTAAATAATGCATTAGATTTTTTTATAGATTCTTCATCAATATAAGAATGTACCTCAGTTACCCTATTTTCTATAAGAGCATCCACTACAGCATAATGAATTTTAAAACAATCATTATATAAATAATTACTCATTTTTTTTACTGTTGATTCTATTTCTAAAAAACTAGCATGACCATTTTTTTTATTTTTATTTGGAATGATAAAAGTTTTATTCAAATTATTAAAAAGTCTCTTAAAATCCAAGTATTTTTCGCAATAAACACTTTTAAAGGTATCGATATCTATAGTTATAATTCCAAAACTTACTATAGTCTCAATGCCTTTCTTAAAAGATTCCTCTATATATTTTTCTCCTAAATTTAAACCTCTATCTGATATTTGTTTTAAATTTTGAAAATTATTTAAACAATCTCTTTCAAAGTTTTTAGAAATTTCCAAAGCGTATAGTTTAAAGATTTTCCTTATCTTATTATAATTATTTTTCGTATCATCAAATCTGATAATAGCTCCATTTACATCAAAAGTAATCATTGAGTTTTAACCTCCCCATTAGTTTCATCAATAAAATAAATTTAATATAAACTTTATAATCATAATATTAAACTTATTTATACTATAATTATTAATTTGATGATAAAAGCTATTTTCCTTCTAAATAAAAAATTTGTCTAAAGTTTTTAAAAAAATTAGACAAATCTTAGACTATTATTCTTTAAATTATTCCAAATACTCCAAATAATATTGGTATAAATATAGCTGGCAACAAATTTGCTACTTTTATATTTGTTAGTTTAAGTACATTTAAACCGAGACCTATAATCAGTAAGCTTCCAGCTGCTGTCATCTCTGTAACTACAGGGTCACTTAAGAATCCATTTAAAAACGATGCACCTAAACATATAATACCTTCATATAAAAATACGGATATTGCAGAAAACATTACACCTATACCTAAAGAAGCAGTGAATATAATAGAAGCTATTCCATCTATTACAGATTTTACAAATAATGTATCATGACTTCCTGTAAGTCCACTTTCTAGTGCTCCAACTACTGCCATAGCTCCTATACAAAATAATAAACTAGATGATATAAAACCTTCCGCAATAGAATCTTTTTTATTTCCTTTAGAGAATTTACTTTGTAAAAAAACTCCTAGTTTGTTTACCCATTTATCTATATCTATTAACTCTCCTATTAAAGCACCTATAGCTATAGATGTTATTGTTACTAACGTATTTTTCCCCTCTAAAGCTCCTGATATACCGATATACAATACACATAAAGCAATTCCATTCATTATAGTATCACTTACTCTTTGAGGTAGTCCTCCTTTAATTATAAGACCTACTATACATCCACCTGCAATTGCTAGACTATTTGCTATTACTCCAAACATTTTTTCTCCCCTCGATTAGCTAATTAAAATTTACTCATATTATCAAAACTTAAACATCAATAGTTTGTAGTGGATATTTTAAATATTCCAAAAATTCTTCAAATCCTTTTCTAGATATATTTACAGTTTTAGTATTTATATTTGGATGAAAATTTAAGAAATCTTCTTTAATTACATCCTTGTCTATGTAAAGCTCCACTTTTCTTTCTGTGTCATTTATCAATGAAAAAGGATTTACACTTCCTGGAAGAAGTTTAAGTACATTGTATAATCTTTCAGGCGAAGCAAATGATAACCTAGAACTTCCTATCTTATCTTTAAGTGAGTTTAAATCAACCTGCTTTTCTCCTTTAACTACAATAAGGTAATACTTATTTCCTTTAGCATTTCTTAAAAATAAATTTTTACATTGGCATCCTTTTGTTATTTCATCCAAAATTACTAGTTGTTCTGCTGTATATACAGCTTCATGCTCTACTACATCATATTCAATATTTAATTTGTCCAAGACACTATATATTTTAGTTTCATTAATTCTCACTTCATTTTCGTCTTCTTCTTTCATAACTTTATCTTTCAAATCATTCATATTTCTCTTTTCTCCTTAAACACTTTGTTATTTCTATACCCTCTTTAAGATATTACTCTACAATAGCTATTGCTCTTACTGGAGCACCATCAGCGTCATTATACTTAAATGGAGCTGCTATAAATAGAAATTTTTCTGGAACATTTTCTAGATTTGTAAGATTTTCTATTATTATTTTACCTTTTTCAAATAGAATATGATGCACTTTAAAAACTGATGTATCATATCTATCAACTGATAGCATGTCTATGCCTATACCTTTTATATTAGTATCAGCTATATAATTTGCAGCTTCTTCTGTTAATGTAGGATAACCTACATAGTACTGCTTTTTATCCCAAAACTTTGACCAACCTGATTTAAATATTATAAAATCACTACGTTTTATTTCATCTTCATATTTTTTTAGATATTCTAGCTCTATATTCTTGTTTCCTTTTTCAAGTTCCAATACATAAGCTTTTCCAACAAAATTTTCTATATCCAATTTGTCTAGGGTCTCACCTTTAGTATACATATGTCTTGGTGAATCCATATGAGTTCCATTATGAGAAAATACACTAATAAGTGTTTCTTGATAACCATTTTCTTCAATAATTGCTACTTTTTTGATATCTGGTCTGTTAGGCTCTGCATATACAGGCATGTCGTTATGTGTCACATGAGTTAAATCAAAAACCTTCATTTTTATATACCCCCTATGTTTTATTTTCTATTATATACCTAAATTCACTTTATTTCTATCAGTTTTTATTCCATTATATACCATACTAATATATAGTTTTTATAAATTTCAAGGGATTTACAGAAAAATCTTGAAAAGAATTATCAGTAAATATAACATCTTCTCCTAAAAAACGTTTGTATCTTCCTTCTTCTTTTTTCAATGTAATTCTTTGTTTCTGTGAATGATTGTTAAAAACCATTATTTTAAGTGGAGCTTTTTTTCTATTTGTCTGAACTCTTTTTAACATGTATTTTATATGCATATCAGCTTCAGGAAATGAATATCCACAAAATATTAAAAGGTCAGTATCTCTTAACGTTTTTTCTGTTTCATTCCAAACATTACTTAAAAATATATTTGACATATTCTTAAAATATGTTGGTGGGACTATAATAGGTTCTGTCAATTCACCACATTCTAGACATTTTGTTTCTGAACTATTTTCAATAAGTTTCATGACACCACCTTCATGTGGGGTAAGAGTTACACTATTACAAATAGGGCAATAAAGCCAATTTAATGACCCATGTACCTTATATAATTTTATTAGTGGTTCTTTTGGTTTTCTCCAATTTATTTCTTCCTTAAAATTAGTAAATTCCACACCATAATCAAGCATAATTGGAGAATCATTTTTGTCCCTTAAACCAGTGACTGTATTGTCTATATGTATATCATAATTTGCACTAATAAAAGTGGTATCAAGAAGTAAATCACTTTCTAAAAGGTTTTCAACTAAAAGTTTATGATATTTACTATCTGTTCTAGGTGTATTATGAATTGCTTCAGCCATTAATAATATTAAGTATTGTCTCAAAAAACGTATACTATCACTTCTATTATTTAGATTTTCTAGACCAAAGTTTCTAAAGGCCTCTCTTCTTTGTTCTGCTAAATCCAAAAGACCTAGAACTTCCTCAAATGTAGGAAAGTTTGCATTATCTAGATTATCTTTTACTATATCAATGTTGAACATCTGTTTAAAAAAATTGTATAATTCTCTATTCATATTGGTATTATAGTTTTTAGGATTTAGTTTTTTAAAATATTCACTAAAAAGTTCATTTTGAATAGGTAGATTTTCCGCTGCTGAAGCTCCTGCTCCTAAAAATATAGCTATTTTCATATGATTCCTCCTAATATAAATATTACTACTGTTTTTTATATCTATTAAATATTCATATCATGTCTTTAATAATACAACAATAAAGCTGTCTCTTCCTAGAAAAAATCCTATTACAAGACAGCCTTATATTTATATTAAATCTTTAATAATTCATAAATAGAAAGAGCATATATTTGAGTAGCCTTTACAATATCCTCTACTATTAAATATTCATTAGCTTGATGTTCTGTTTCTGGTTTTCCTGGGAAAATAGCTCCAAATGCAACACAATTATCTAAAGCTCTTGCATAAGTTGCTCCTCCAGATGAAAGTGGTGTTCCATCAAGACCAGTTTCTTCTTCGTATACTTTTCTAAGTGTTTTTACAAGAAGTGTATCTTCTGGAACATAGATTGAATCTAAGAAATCATACTCCTTATAAGTTAAATTGTACTTATCTGTCATTTTCTTTAATTCTTTTACAAAGTCATCTTTTTTGTATGTTACTGGAATTCTTATATCTATTCCAGCAAATTCTTTTTCACTATCAATAGTTACTCTACCTATATTTACTGTTAGCTTGCCAGATACATCATCCTTACAATTAGGAATTATATTATTACCATTAGCATCCTCTCCAATGACTTCTGCTAAGAACTTAATTATATTAGAATCTATACCTATATTATTAAGAGCTATACAAAGTCTAGCTACTGCATTTATACCAGTATCACTTGCTGCTGAATGGACACTTTTTCCTATTATACATATTTTATTTCCTTCAACAGTATATTCAAAATTTAACTTATCAAGTTCTTTTTTTAATTTATCAGAATATTTTCCAATATAAATCGCTTTTCCTGGAACCGCATTTAAGGCTTTTCCAACTGACAATTCTATATCACTTTTACTATCACAAGTTAAGTGAACTTGTAAAAGACCTTTTTCTGCATTTGTTATTGGAAATCTAGAATCTGGAGTAAATCCGTAATTTGGTATTTCTTCATTATTTTCTTTATATTTATTTATACATCTCCAAAGATTTTCTTCATCAGCTCCAAAAATAAATCTTATTCTCTTATTAAAGTCTACCTTTAAATCCATAAGAGCTTTTACTGCATAAATTGCTGATATTGTAGGACCTTTATCATCTTGTGTTCCTCTTCCATATAAATTACCATTTTCTAGGACAGCTTCAAATGGAGGATGATTCCAACTTTCCAAATCACCTTCTGGAACTACATCAACATGACCAAGTATACCTATCATCTTTTCGCCTTGTCCGATTTCAGCATATCCATAATATCCATCCTTATATACTGTCTTAAATCCTAGAGATTTACATAAGTCTAATATACCTCTTAAAGCCTTATCTACATTTTCACCAAATGGACAGTTTTCAGTTGCTTCAGATATAACACTAGGTATTTTTACACTTTCTTGTATAGAAGAAATCATTTCATCTTGTAGAGAATTTACTTTTTCTTTAATTTGCTCTTTCATATTATCACCCTTCAATTTTCATCATAATATACTAATAAATATTTTGACCTTTTTAAAAAAAAATATGCTTATTTTTTCAGTTTTTTTATAAATTCAATCGCTTTTAAAGTCCCCATTTTAGAATGGTCAAATGTAAGTCCACCTTGGAAATAGACGTTATAAGGAGGTCTTATTGGAGCATCTGCACTTAACTCTATAGAAGAACCTTGGATAAAAGCTCCTGCTGCCATTATGACTTCACTTTCATATCCAGGCATGTCCCAAGGAACAGGTTTTACATAAGAATCAACTGGTGCAGCTTCTTGTATCCCTTCACAAAAACTTATTACCTCATCAGCATCATTAAGTCTAATACATTGAATAATATCACTTCTTAAATCATCGTATTTTGGCAATACATTATAACCTAACTTTTCAAAAGCTCTTGAACAAAATATGGCTCCCATTACAGCCTGAGACACTATATAAGGTGCCAAGAAGAATCCTTGAAGTACATTTCTAGTAGTTCCAAAAGTAAGACCACATTCTTTTCCTATTCCAGGAGAAGTCATTCTATAAGATATAAGTTCAATTAAATCTTTTTTACCAGCAATATATCCACCTGTTAATGCAAGACCACCACCAGGATTTTTTATTAGAGAACCAGCCATAACATCTGCTCCAACATCAGTAGGTTCTTTAGTATCTAAAAACTCACCATAACAATTATCAACCATTACAATAACTTCTGGTTTAACAGACTTTATTACATCAATAGCTTCTTTTATATCACTAATTGAAAGCGATTTTCTCCAAGAATATCCTTTTGACCTTTGTATCATAACAAGTTTAGTTCTATCATTTATTTTATTTCTAATTCCTTCTAAATCTAAATTCCCATTTTCTAAAAAATCTACATCATCATATGTAACACCATACTCTTTTAATGAACCTTTTTCTTCTCTTATCCCTATAACACCTTCTAAAGTATCATATGGTCTACCAGTAACAGACAAAATTTCATCTCCTGGTCTAACTATACCTTGTATGCACAAAGTAAGTGCATGTGTTCCATTTACAATTATTGGTCTTACAAGAGCATCTTCTGTATTAAAAACTTTAGAATAAATTTCTTCTATTTTTTCACGACCAATATCATTATATCCATATCCTGTAGTCCAGTTAAAGTGCATATCACTTAGTTTAGACTCTTGCATAGCTTTTAAAACTTTATATTGATTATATTCTCTTATTTCCTTTATTTCTTCAAACTTGTCCTTTATTTCTTCCATTACTTCTTGCGATAGTTTAAAAGTATCATCATCTATCCCATAGTAATCTTTTAATAATTCTTTTGTCTCATTAAGCATTTTATCACCTGTCTCTTTATTATTTTATTTAAACATGCCAAAGGAGACTATTTTACTAAAACAAATAAATCATAGTTTATAGGTTAGTATAAGTCTCCTCTCAATCATCTTAAATTAAATTATTATCTATCTGTTGTTATTATTGTTATTGTTTTGATTTTGATTTGTTAGATTAATATACTTTCCAGGTTGTATAGTTGAAACAGCATGTTTATAAATCATGTTTTGCTGTCTATTATCTCCTTCTATTAATATTATATAACTATCAAATCCTTTTACAAGCCCTTTAACTTGTACTCCATTAACTAAGTATATAGTAACAGGTATCCTTTCTTTCCTAGCATTATTTAAAAACAAATCTTGTAAATTTAAAACTGTATTTTTCATTAGATTTGTACCCTCCCAAGATTAAATTGAACTTCTAAAATATTCCTACCTTATATTCTATATAAGTTATGATAAATTTTCAATATTAAGTTGTATACTTAAAAAATTATATATTATTTTATAGAATCTTTAATATATAAGATTATTTCATTTTTTAATGTATCTATGCTTTCATATTTATCTAAATCAAACCATTTTGCTATTTCATATCTTTTAAACCAAGTTATCTGACGCTTTGCATACCTTCTAGAATCTCTTTTGATTATTTCGATAGCTTCTTCGTATGTATATTCTCCATCTAGATACTTTAATATCTCTTTATAGCCTATACCTTGCATGGATATCATGTCTTTTTTAAATCCCATACTTAAAAGTTTTTTGACTTCTTCAACCAACCCATTTTCAAGCATGATGTCAACTCTCATATTTATTCTTTCATATAAGTGTTCTCTATTTCTATTTAATACAATTATTATTGGTTCATACTCTTCATTAAATTTTAAATCACTTGAAAAGTCATTCATTTTCTTACCGCTTAGACAAACTTCAAGTGCCCTTATAACTCTTTTAGTATTGTTCTTATGAATTCTATTAGCAGCTTCTTCATCGAGTGATTTCAATCTATCATGCATGTAATCTATTCCCTTTTCAGCAAGCTGATTTTGAAGTTCATCTCTCAATTCATTATTGGCATCAGATTTTGCAAAATCCATATTATATATTAAAGAATTTAAATAAAGCCCTGTGCCTCCAGTTACTAATACAGATTTTCCTTTTTGATTTATTTCATATATATACTTTTTTGCCCTTTGTTGAAACTCTGAGACTGAAAATGGATAGTCAGGCTTAACTTCATCTATAAGATAGTGCTTTACTCCCTGCATCTCTTCTTCTGTAACTTTTGCACTTCCAATATCCATATATTTATATATTTGCATAGAATCTGCTGAAATTATCTCTGCATTCATGTCTTTTGCTAATTTTATTGACAAATCTGTCTTTCCAACAGCAGTTGGACCTGTAAGTATTATAAGTGGTATTTTTTTCATAATATTCCTTTCCATATATTTTAACTATCCAAATATTTTACATGATTCTTTTAAACATTTTTTCTATTTCCGTCTTAGATATTTCGACCATTATAGGTCTTCCATGAGGACATGTAAATGGATTCTCACAATCTTCTAATTGTTTTAACAGACTTTTTATTTCAATATCATATATTTTATCATTTGCTTTTATAGCAGACCTACATGCCATAGATGCAAATCTTTCTCCCTTTAAATCATAATTACTTGTAATCTCTTCTATATTATCAACTATCTGAAGGATGAACTTTTCAGTTTCAGGAACTCCAAATATAGTTGGTACACATCTTATCATTATATGATTATTACCAAATACTTCTAATTCAAAACCAAATTTCATAAATAACTCTAAATTATTTTCAATTTGAAGCATATCTACATTTGATACTTCAATTACCACTGGGTCTAAAAGTATTTGCATATTGATATCTTGTCTATAAAACTTTTCCATATATCTCTCATATAATATTCTTTCATGTGCAGCATGTTGGTCCAACAAATACATAGAATCATCTTTGTTTAAAATTATATAAGTATTAAACACAACACCAATTACAGAATATCCATATAGAGAAAATTTAACTTTTGAACTATATAAATATTCTTCTTCACACTCTCTAATGCTATCAATATAACAGTTACCATCGCTTCTTGAACCATCAACTTGAAATTCTTCTTGTATGTTGTCATTTACAGTATCTTCACTTAGATACTTAGTGTTTTTTAATTCATCTTCTACACTTTCATTTAATACTTCACTTACCGATTGAAATTTATTTATTGGTTTTTCACTCGATAAAGTTATAACTTCAATAGCTTCATCTTTTTCTTTAGTAATATTGTTATTTTTAGAATCATCTTCTAATAAATTATTATTTTTCAATTCAAAACCTGTACTTTTTTCTCTATTATTAATAGCAATTCTAGGTTGCGTTTTTTTATCTGAATAAGTAGCATACTTTCCAATAAGATTTGAATGTATCAGTTTAACCTTTAGAAAATCTCTAAGTTCTATATAGACTTCTTGTTCTTTTTCAAATTTAATTTCGAGTTTATTAGGATGTATATTTACATCGATACATGATGGTTCCACTTCTATATTTAAGAAACAAACTGCATGTTTACCTATTGGAATTATAGACTTATAACTTTCTGTTATTGCATCTATGATTATTTTGCTTTTTACAAATCTTTTATTTATATAGATATGTTGTAAATTTTTATTGGAACGATATATATTGTTATTACTTATATATCCATTCATTTTAAAGTGATTACATTTAAACTCCACATCTATTATATTTTCTGTTATTTCTTTTCCATATATGCTTCTAATGGTATTTACTAGTTTACCATCTCCTGGAGTATTTAACATTTGTTTGTTATTATTTGTATATTTAAATTGAACACTTGGATTACCTATTGCAAGTTTATTTATTAAATCACTTATATTTATAGTTTCTGCATGAGTAGACTTTAAAAACTTCTGTCTTGCTGGTGTATTAAAGAAAATATCTTTTATAATGATTGTAGTCCCATTAGTAGAACCAATTGGTTCTTTTGATATTATTTTTCCACCCTCAACGTATATTTTAGTTCCTATAATCTCATCCTTTGTTTTAGTAGTCATATCTAATTTGGATACAGCTGAAATAGATGCTAATGCCTCCCCTCTAAAACCAAGAGAATATAAGTCGTACAAATCATCAATTTCTTTAATTTTACTAGTAGCATGTCTTAAAAATGATTTCTCAACTTCACTTGAAGGTATTCCTATTCCATTATCTGTAATCTTAATTAAACTCTTGCCTCCATCAACTATATCTATAGAAATTTTGCTTGCACCTGCATCGATAGAGTTTTCAATAAGTTCTTTCACTACAGAAGAAGGTCTTTCTACAACTTCACCTGCTGCTATCTTATTTATAGTTAAATCATCTAGGATGTTAATTATATTTTTCATTTGCACACCTCTAAGATTTTATTTCTTTTGCTTTTTTTTGAAGATTATAAAGAGAATTTATCGCATCCAATGGAGTCATATTTAGGATATCTAGATTTAAAATTTCTTCTGATAGTATGTCTCTCTTTACACTGTCAAAAGATATTTGAGTTAATGCTACTTCTTTTACAGAATCTTCTTTATTGGTTTTCTCCATATCATCATTTTCCTTTATTAAAGCAACTTCATCATTTAGTAACTTAAATTTAGAATTTAATTTATCATAATCCTTTTTTATATGCTTATAGTCTTTTACTATAAGTTCATGTTCTATTTTTAGAGATTCATATTTATTCTTAAAATTACTTTGATTTACCTTAAGCAATTCTTCATCTAAATTAATGCTAGTCGCATTAGTTTTTTCTTTATCACCATTTATCGCTACACTGTTATAGACATGATTTTTTTCCAAGTCTTTAAGTATATATTTTGCTCTTTCTATGACTTCATCTGGTAGTTTAGCTAATTTAGCAACATATATTCCATAACTCTTATCTGCCCCTTGAGGAATTATTTTTCTTAAAAAGATTATTCCTTCTCCATCTTCTTTGACTGCTATTGAATAATTCTTAACCTCTTTAAACTCCTCTTCTAAATCAGTAAGTTCATGATAATGTGTTGCAAATAATGTTTTGCATCTAATATTCTTCTGAATATATTCCACTATTGACCATGCTAAACTTATACCATCATAAGTGCTGGTTCCACGACCTATTTCATCTAATATAACTAGACTTCTCTCTGTAGCATTTTTTAGTATAAGAGATACTTCATTCATTTCCACCATAAAAGTAGACTGCCCTTGAGATAAGTCATCACTAGCTCCAACTCTAGTAAATATTCTATCTAAGATTGGAATATCAGCATATTCTGCTGGTACAAATGAACCTATATGTGCCATAAGTGCTATTATAGCAGTTTGTCTCATATAGGTTGATTTCCCAGACATATTAGGACCAGTTATTATGTTAATAATGTTTTCTCCACGGTTTAGATATGTATCATTTGGAACGAAATTTTCCTCACCTACTATATTTTCAACAACTGGATGTCTACCATTTCTTATATCAAGTTTATTATTTTCATTTATTGCTGGCTTTACATAATTATTTATGTGTGCAACTGTTGCCAGAGATACAAAAACATCTATATTAGCTATAGTTTTAGCTACTTTTTGTATTCTATCTATATTTTTGTATATAGTATCTCTTATACCTACAAATATCTCGTATTCTAGAGACTTAATTTTTTCTTCAGCATGTAATATCTTTTCTTCTATTTCCTTTAATTCTGGAGTTATATATCTTTCTGCATTACTAAGTGTCTGCTTTCTTATATATGTCTCATCTAGTTTTGCCTGTTTAAAGTTAGCTTTTGTTATTTCTATATAGTAACCAAAAACTTTATTAAAACCTATTTTTAATGATTTAACTCCTGTCTTTTCTCTTTCCCTATTTTCTATTTCTTTTACAAGAAAAGCTCCATTTTTAGAAATATCTCTTAATTCTTTAAGCTCTTCACTAAAATCAGACTTAATTATATTTCCATCTTTTATAGTTATTGTAGGTTCTTCTAAAATAGCTTCATCTATTAAATTGTATATATCATCCAATTTATCCATTTCTGAAACATACTCTTTTAATATTGTTGCATTTGATAAATCTATTGTGTCTTTTAAATTTGGTAATTTTTCTATTGAATTTTTTAAGTGAACTAATTCTTTTGGTGTAACCCTTTCAAATGCTATCTTTCCACATATTCTTTCTATATCGTATATATTTTTAAGTATATCATTTAAATCTTCTCTTAATATAAAATCATCTTTTATCTCTTCTATTACATCTAATCTATTTTCAATTTTAGATTTATTTATCAAAGGTTCTTCAACATATTTTCTTAAAAGTCTACCTCCCATTGCTGTAGAAGTTTTATCAAGAACATGCAATAATGAACCTTTCTTCTTATTGCCTCTTATAGTTTGAGTAAGCTCTAAGTTAGTTCTAGTAAACATATCTAAAACCATGTATTCTGATGAATTGTATATATTTATATTATTTATATTAGATGTTATTTGTTTTTGAGTATTATATATATAATTCAGAAGAATTGATAAGCTTGACTTTATAAGACCTTTATCATCAAACTTTAGTTTTTGTAGATAAACCTCTGGAAAATATTCTCTTAATATGTTTATATCCAAATAGTTATCGCTAAAACTTTCATTTATGTATATATTACTTACAGTAGCTATATCTCTAAGCTTTTCTATAAAGTCTAAATCATTTATAATTATTTCTGTAGGATGGATTTTTGCAATCTCTTCAATTACTTTATCTTCATTTAAACAAGTTGCATTAGTTTCTCCAGTACTTATATCGACATAAGTTAGCCCTATATTAGAACCATCCTTATATAAAGACAACAAATAATTATTTTTTTTATTTTCAAGTAAATTTCCATCTAAAACAGTTCCAGGAGTGATGACTCTTATAACCTCTCTTCTAACAATTCCTTTTGCAGTAGATGGGTCTTCCATTTGTTCACCTATTGCTACTTTATATCCATTTTCAACTAATTTTGATATATATGAATTGGCTGAGTGGAAAGGCACACCACACATAGGAGCACGTTCTTCTAAACCACAAGCTTTTCCTGTTAATGCTATTTCAAGAGCTTTTGAAGCTACTAATGCATCTTCAAAAAACATTTCATAAAAATCTCCCAATCTAAAAAACAGTATACAATCTTTATATCGGTTTTTTACTTCAAGGTACTGCTTCATCATAGGAGTCAATTTATTCATATCTATTTGCATTATCAAACCTCCTTCTTTTCTAATTAAATATTATATCATAGTAGATGATTATTATTAACATAATATATAAAATTTTGACGTATAACTAAAAAACAATCCAAAATGTATAATTGCATTTTGGATTGCTAGGTTTAATACTCTTTGAATAAAGCATATATATAATTTTTACAACAAAGATATTATTTCTTTCTTAAGTTTAATGACATTTTCAAGGTTATCTTCATTCAGTTTTTTACTATCAATAATAAATTCTTTTTTTATTATTGATGGCTTTTTTGAAATGACATAAATTCTATTTGACAGCATTATAGCTTCATCAATATCATGGGTTATAAGAAGTATTGTTGAATTTACCTTTTTCTTAACATCTAAAAGCCATTTTTGCATAGATGTCTTAGTCAACGAGTCGAGTGCTCCAAAAGGCTCATCTAAAAGCATTATGTCATCAGAATTTACAAAGGTTCTCAGGAAATTTGCTCTCTGTCTCATTCCTCCAGAAAGTTCAGACGGATATTTATTTTCATATCCATTTAAACCAAAAACCTCAAAATAATGTTTTACCATTTCCCTTGCTTTACTCTTTTTTTCTTTTTTTAAGACTAGTGGTAGTGACACGTTATCTATTATAGTTTTATATGGTAAAAGTAAGTCTTTTTGGTACATGTAACTGTATTTTCCATTTATATCTACTTTACCACTATTGTAATCTGTAAGTTTAGTTATAATATTAAAGATAGTACTTTTACCACATCCACTTGGTCCTAATATAGAAACAAATTCGCCTTCATATACATCAATACTTATATCTTTTAAAACTTCAACTTCTTTATATGTTTTTGATACATTTTCTATAGATACTTTTATTTTTTTATTGTGGTAAGAATTCATTTGTGTAAGCATCACTTGCCTTCATATCCTTATCTATTAATTTATATTCTTTTAAGAATGATGTGTAGTTATTCCATACACTGTCTTTCATTTCTCCCCATCTAGGTGCATCGTCTTTATATTTACTTGCTAGATATTCTTGACTCTTTAATGCTAATTTTTCATCTACCTCAGGTGCATGTTTTACTAATGTTTTTGCTGCATCTTCTGGATTTTTAATTGCATATTCGTAACCTTTTGTTGTAGCCTTTAAGAATTTCTTAGCTAGTTCTGGATTATCTTTTAGTACAGTTTCATTAGAAATTATAAGTGGTGTATAATAATCTAATCTTTCATCTAAATCTTTTACTGGTATAAAGTTCAAATCATAGTCAATTAAACTTGCCTTAACTGCATCCCAACCTTCAAATATCCATGCAAAATCTACAGTTTTCATAGCTGCAAAAAAATCATCTTGACCAGTATTAACTATTTTTAATTTGTTAAAGTCGGCTCCATTTTTCTTCATAACTGCTTTAAAAACAGCTTCTTCTGATGGAGAACCCCAACCGCCATAAGTTTTTCCCTCAAAATCCTTAGCTGTAGTTATATTTTTTTCTTTTGGTGATGCAAACCCAGAAGTATTATGTTGTATAACAGCTGCTACAGCTTTTATTGGAAGTGGGTCTTCACTAGTCTTTGCATAGGTAACTTGTTCTTGATAACTTATACCAAAGTCCGCTTTGCCTGTTGCAACTAAAGTCTCAGCTCCACTTTCAGGTGGTTGCACTATTTCAACATCTAAACCTTCTTCTTTATAATAACCTTTATCAAGTGCTACAAATAATCCAGTATGATTTGTATTTGGTGTCCAATCAAGCACCATAGTCACTTTTTTAGAAGAATCATCTTTAGTACTACTTTTATCCTTATCATTATTTGAAGAACATCCAGTTATTGTCGCTAATGTAAAAACACTTACTAAACCTAATATTCCTAATTTTTTGAAATTCATAATTTCCTCCCTCAAATACAATTAATCTGCTAATCTATGTCTTATAACAATTTTTTTTACTACTTGTACAACTCCTACAAATATTAAACTAAATATAACTACCAATATAGTAGATGCAAATACTTTATCAAGAGCATATGCACTTTTTGACCTTAGCATATAAACACCAAGACCTTTGGTTCCACCTAACCACTCTGCAACAGTCGCTGCCATTACAGCATAGGTCGCAGATATTTTAAGCCCAGAAAAAAATTTATCCATTGCCATAGGAAATTTAAGATGAATAAATGTATTAATTTTATTTGAATTCATAGTCTTAAATAAATTTAAATAATCTTTATCAATATTCTCGATTCCATCTACAAAACTTATTAATATAGGAAAAAAACAAGTAAGCGTTACCATCAATATTTTTGGCATTGTCCCAAAGCCAAACCATATCATAAAAAGTGGAGCTATAATTATTGTAGGTATCATTTGAGTGACCAACATAATAGGATAAAGACACTTTTTTATTATCGACACAAAATCCATCAATACACCAATTATTAATGATATTATAATTGCAACTATAAAACCAAGTATTGCTTCTCCTATAGTAACTACAGCATGCATGGATAAATTTTGAGAGTCTTTAAAAAATACATTAAGTATATCTACTGGCGTGGGTAGTATATACTGTGGGACTTTTAAAACTTCTACCACAGATTGCCAAAGAATAAGTATAAACAAAAATGTTGCTATTGGATATATACTATCTTTAACTTTATCTATGATTTCTAAGTTTTTCATCTATAGTCAAACCCCCAGCTTTTTCATCTACTCTAGCTACTGTTATAACTCTTTCACATCCAAGGTTAAAAGGGATTTTATGTACTTTCTTCAATAATTCAAAAACTTCATCAAAATCACCTTCAACAGTCGTACTCATTGCACCTATTTCACATTTAAGACCACTTTTTTCAATTTCAGCAATACAAGCATCTACTACTTTATACATTTCTTCTTCACCTTTGTAAGGTCTTAGTGGCATTACTGCTATGTCTGCGATTACCATTTAAATCACTCCTTTAAAAATAATTAATACCTACTAGGTATATTTTGCTTTTTATTAAAAATTTTACTTCTAAAAGATAATATATTTAAATAAAATAAAAGTCTTATCCACAATAGGATAAGACTTATTTTCATCTTTACTGGTCTCCCTACACTGGCATTATCCAAACAGGTTCAAAGGGTCGAGATAAAATCTCCTCTCAGCACATTAGCTCCCCGAAATATATTATATCTTTTCTACTTGATTATACTACACTTATCATATTTTAACAAATTTTTTATTCATATTATATATTTTATCTATTTTAAAATATATAATACCAAAATAGTATTTTTTAGTATTTTTAAAAAAGTATATTGCCACAATACCTACTCATCATAATTTATTAGAGTTTGATTAAATTTTAAAACTTAGTTATAAAAATATACTATTATAATGATTTTTCTTTATTTTATTAACCATTTGACTTTATTTAGCTTTATTCTACTGCCTCAAATCAGTTCAATTTAGGTTAATAATAAAAACCTCTTATTCTGATTTGTATATATAAACTATATAATGTAATTATTTTACCTAATTTATTTTTGAAAAATAAATTATTTTTTTTAATTTTTAAATTTTTTAATATGTACCTTGAAAAATCAAACGTTTTCCTATATGATTGTAATTGTAGAATAAAACTAAATAGGCAAAACTAGAGAAATTTAGTGACGCAAAGCTATAGGGACTAAGACTTATGAAACGAGTTATGTCAGCCAGTTGCCAAAAAGATATTTTCTTTTTGTTTTTATGAAAGTTTTTTAGGGGGATAAATGATATATGTTTATAGATAAAATGGATAGATGTACGCATATACTAACTGCATATATATGCAGTTCATACGATTACTGCAATTTTATAGATACACAATTAAATGACTTTATACTAGAATATGGAGAGAACGTGGTAGAATCTTGTTTGCATCAAGTGATGGTATTGGTAAGCAGATATAATTAAAGAAATTTTATTTTCTAGAAAAACCTTTTTAGTTTTATCTACGTTTTATAATACATTAAAGAACTAATTAAAATAAGCTTCATTATCTATTTTTCATGAAGTAAACAGTTGAGTTTATCTCATATACTGTTTACCCCAATTACATAATTCTAATAATATCGATTCCAATGATTTACCACGTTTAGTAGACAAATATTCAACTTTTGGAGGAATAGTCGGATAAGAAATCCTCTTAATAAGTCCATCTCTTTCAAGATACTTTAATTCTTGTGACAGTATCTTATGACTTATATGAACAACTTCTTTTTTTAATTGACTGTAACGTATTGGCTCTTGTTTTAAAATATGCCATAAAATAATTGCCCTCCATTTACTTCCTATCACAGTCATGGTAAAACCAATTGAACAATTAAAATCTTTTTGTCTTTCTTCAATATTTGGAAATTCTTCAAAATTATTATCTATATCCATCCCAATCCTCTCTTTCAAAATAGTAAGTATCTAACTAAAAAGTGCATTCTTGTTTAGCATACTAATTCGTAATATAATCTTGATTGTAGCATAGAGCCTTACATAATACTACTTTTTTAGATGTATATGTTTAAATTTTAATATAGACATATACTGTTTTATTAATTTTATTTAAATAGATAATAATAAGTAATAACTTATCTAAAGTTTTCTATGTACACAAACTACTCTAATATTTAGAAAGGATTATATAATATGAATAAAACATTTCGTCTTTATCAAGTTGACTCATTTACAAAAGAAAAATTTACAGGTAATCCAGCTGGTGTAATTACAAATGCTGATGGCTTATCTGAATCACAAATGCAAAAAATAGCAAGAGAATTAAATAATTCAGAAACTGCTTTTATTTTCAATAAATTTGTTAAAAATCATCAAGAAAATTATGATGTACATATCAGATTTTTTACACCAACTAATGAGGTTCCTATATGTGGTCATGCTACTATTGCTGCCCATTATGCTAGAGCAGTAGAAAACCAACTCAATAGCACAACAGTATTTCAAAAAACTGGTGCTGGAATATTGCCAGTTGATATTATAAAAAAAGATAATGATTATGAAATAATTATGACACAAGGAAAAATTGAAGTATCTCCACCATTAAAACAAACATATCAAGAAAGATTACTTAATGCATTTGGTATTTTAAAGGAAGATATTCATACAGATTGTCCTATTGCCATAGCATCTACAGGACATTCAAAGGTTATGATTGGAATAAAGAGATTATCAACATTAAATAATTTATCTCCAAATTTATATGAATTATCGAAAATAAGTCAAGAAATAAAATGTAATGGATATTATATTTTTACATTAAATAATAAAGAAATGCTACAAGTTCATGGAAGGATGTTTGCTCCTGCAATTGGTATTTCAGAAGACCCTGTTACAGGAAATGCTAATGGGCCTTTAGGTGCGTATATTGTACATTATAAAGTAATACCTACACCTAACACACAGTTTATATTTGAAGCAGTTCAAGGAGAAGCAATAAAACGCAAAGGCAAGATGTTAGTAAAAGTAATTATTTCAGATAATAAGCCAGTTGAAGTAAAAATAATTGGAAAAGCTATAATTGCATTCTCAACAAACATAGAAATTGAATTATAGAATACATCTAAGTAAAATTTTGAACTTTTTAATTCTAATTGATACTAATTTAATAACAAACTAATTTATATACAAATTAATTTTTTTATTATTTGTTAATATATATTTATCATTATATTATATAATAATATAGATAGTTACTATATCTTAAATTAGATAAATCATAATTATATATTATTGTCAAAACTCAATTATATAATTTTTAATAATATTATTTTAGGAGGAAAAAATGATAAACGATATTAAAAATAAGTTCAAAGATTACAAACCATATATAAATGGATATAAAAATATGAAAAGAGCATCTGTTTTAATTCCAATAGTAGAAATAAATAACATACATCATATATTATTTGAAGTTCGCTCAAAGAATTTAAAGCATCAACCTAATGAAATTTCTTTTCCTGGTGGCAAAATAGAATCCAATGAAACTCCATATAATGCTGCTATCAGAGAAACTTGTGAGGAATTAGGCACTTTTAGTGACAATATAGAAATCATATCTAGTCTAGACCTACTTATAACACCTGTAAAATTTATAATACATCCTTATTTAGGATATATAAAAAACATTAACAATTTAAATATAAATAAAGATGAAGTTGACCATACTTTTTTGGTACCTATAAAATATCTTTTAGAAAATCCTCCAAATACTTATAATAATACTGTAAAAGTTTTTCCTGATGAAAATCTACCCTATGGATCAATTCCAAACCAAAAAGATTATAAGTTTGAAAGTGGAAGTTACCCTATTCTATTCTATAAATATAAAGATTATGTAATATGGGGTATGACAGCAAAAATACTAGAAAACTTTTTAAACTTCTTATCAGAATAATACTTGTAAGTGAATATTCAAAATTTTAAATGTAATAATTCTAAAAAATATAAGAAATTATGTTTTATAATTTTTTATTTAATTATTATTACATAATTACCAATACAATTTCAAGGTAAATACTAAGTGTTATTATCATACTATAGATAAATTATAGCATAATAATATATCTAATAAGGTTAAGATATGAAATAAATGATTTTAATGTATCTTTATGGTAAAATATAACAAGTTAGTAAACTGTAAATCAAAGTATATGGAGGTGCTTATAATGTTTGCAGTAGGATTTATTGTTATATCCGCAATTGCCCTTTTCATTTTAAGTATATTATTATTTAATGGAAAAGCAAGTATGCTATTAGCAGGGTATAATACTATGAGTGATAAAGAGAAAGCTAGATATGATAAAAAAAAATTATGTAGAAGTTCTAGCATTGTTATTTTTATTGTATCTATAATGTTGTTTATTATGGCATTTCTTGGTTATAGAGTAGAGAATGGACAAATGGGTGAAAAAGAAATGCTTCCATTTGCTGTGATATTTATAATCGTTATACTTGCTAGTGTGTTTTTCAATATCTATTATTCTAATAAGAAATGTAAAAAATAATATTTAGTAAGCTAAGCAGTTAATTAAAGATTAACTGCTTTTCTATGTTTATTCTATAACATATTAGTATATAATAAGGAAAGATTAATATATAGTTAGGTAAAACTTGATAAAATAAAAATAGATGTACTATCAATTTACATTTTATATCAAATTTATTTATAATAAAAACTGAAATTAACATAACATATGTAATGTATGTTTTTAAAATTTGATATATTTTGTTTTATAGTACATCTATTTTGATAAGTTTACATAATTTTATTATATTGTACAATATTAATCATTTATTAGTACTCCATTTAATGAAAAAGTTCTAGGTTCAGTAATTCTAACCATAACTAATTCCCCAATTAAATTATCATTTCCGCCTTCGAAATTTACAAGTTTATTTTGTCTAGTTCTACCAGCAAATTTATTTTCATTATTTTTACTTCTTCCTTCAACTAAAACTTCAACTATTCTATTTTTATATCCATTATTTATATCTGCTGAAATCCTATTTACAGCTTCTAACACTCTATTAAATCTCTCATGTTTTATTTCTTCTGGTATTTGATTTTCCATTTTGGCAGCAGGTGTTCCCTGTCTTTTGGAATAAATAAACGTAAAAGCTGAATCATATTTTACTTTTTCAATTACATCTAAAGTATCTAATAAATCTTCTTCTGTTTCTCCTGGAAAACCTATCATTAAATCTGTTGAAAAAGCAATGTCTGGTACTTCTTTTTTAGCCTTTTTTATTATTTCTAAATAATATTCTTTTGTATAATGTCTATTCATTTTTTTCAAAAGACTACTACTTCCACATTGTATTGGTAAGTGTAAAAATTCACATACCTTATCACAGTCTCTAATTGCATATATTACTTCATCAGATATATCTTTTGGATGAGATGTCATAAATCTAACCCTTTCAATTCCTTCTATATCATTTACTTTTCTTAGAAGTTCTGCAAATGTAACTGGATTTTCAAGTGTCTTACCATAAGAGTCAACATTTTGTCCAAGTAAAGTTATTTCTTTTGTTCCATTTGCTACAAGTTCTTTTATCTCATCAATTATATCTTCAGGTGTTCTACTTCTTTCTCTGCCTCTTGTATATGGAACTATACAGTATGTGCAGAAATTATTGCATCCATACATTATATTTACAAATGCTTTTAATTCAAATTTTCTATTACTTCTAAGCCCTTCTATTACCTCTCCATCTACATCCCAAACATCTACCAACATTTTGTCAGAATCCATTGACTCTGTAAGTAATTGTGGAAATTTATATAGATTATGTGTTCCAAATATAAGGTCTACATGTTTGTATTTTTTTCTTAGTTCTTCTACAACATGTGGTTGTTGCATCATACACCCACATACAGCTATTTTCATATTTGGATTTTTTCCTTTTAAGTTCTTTAATTGTCCTAAGTTGCCATATACTTTTAGTTCTGCATTTTCTCTAACTGCACATGTGTTATATATTATTAAATCACTTTCTTCAACCATCATTGACATTTTGTATCCCATTTCTTCTAGCATTGAACATAATTTTTCTGAATCATGTTCATTCATTTGGCATCCAAAGGTTTGAGTAAACACGAGTTTTCTCTTTCCAGTTCTGTTGAAGTATTCTTCATTTTGTCTGTGTATTTGTTCTATATATTTATCTTGTTCTTGTATTTTCTCTATAGGTATTGTTACTTGTTTTCTTTTGCTCACGTCTATTCCTCCTATTTAATTTCTTATATTACACATAACCTTAATTATATCAAATAAGAAAAATCTTTTAAAGATATTATTATTTTTATATGTGTGTTTTGATAATAATTTAGATATAGTATATTGCTAAAAAATAAAAAAAGATGTTTTAAATTTTAATTTAAAACATCTTTCTTATATTAAAATGACCTATTTCCTACTGAATTATAATTAAACCTATTTATTCTCAATCAAATAACAATTATTTAGTATTAAATATTGTCCTTCCTCAACTGTTATATATCTGTTTCCTGAGAAAACATCATTAGTAACTATTCCATCCACATCACCCAAGCTATCATCTCTAACTTCATAATATGCATCAGAAGAATTTGAAACTATAGTATATTCTCCAGCAGGAATTTCTAGTCCAATTTTGTACATACCATTTCCAAACTTACCATTCTTGGCCTTTTGAACTTTAGCATACTTGGCTAATATCATTGTTGAATCCTCAATTTTAATATACTGCCCATTCTCTAAAGTTATATATCTAGTTCCACTAAAAATATCATTTGAAAGTATACTATCAGCATTTCCTGTACTATCACTTGTAACTTCATAATAAGAAGCATAACTTCCTGAATTTGAAGTTATTAAGTATTCCCCTGCTGATATATCTTTTCCAACCTTATACATACCAGCTTTTATAGTCTTTGTAGTCGGCTTAGCATCATCTTTTATAATTCCAGTATTAATATCTCCAAGTCCATTTGTTACATTTAGACATTGTTGAATTATAGTTGAATTTATATACCCTATAGAAGTTATCTTTTTAGCATTCTTTAAGACGCTTTTATTACTGCCATTATCAACTAATACCATTGGACTATTTTTTGATAAAGATGAACCTACAAGAGCATTTGTTAATTCATATGCTCCAGCTATATAAAAATCTTTAGCATCTTTGTAAAATTTATCTATTATTGCTTTATTAGTTTCAAAGCGAGTACTTCCTCCCAATCTAGTAGATTTAGTCTTGTTTACTAAAGTAGTACTCATTGAAGATGTTCCTCCTATTACATAAGATTTTAAGCCACTAGTTGAAAAAGGTATACTTCGCCCATTAGTAAGAATTATTGGTGTACTATCTCTTGCAGCTACAGATGCAATACTTATAGCATCAGCTTCTCCTTTATATGCATTTGTTAACATTACAGTGTCAACTTTTTTTATTGAGTTTATTTCTTTTGCAACATTATAACTTGTTTTTATTCTGTCACTTCCCTGAATTCTTACAACTTTTATATTTTTAGCTTTTAATGAATTTTCTACAGCTGTACTTATAGAATATGTTCCTCCAATTATATAAACTTTTGATACATTTTTTAATCTTGCAGATGTCTCAGTTGGTATAGTATTTTTTTCAGTTAATAATATAGGTGCATTTAAAGCTCCTGCTAATCCACTTGCACTTAGACCATCTGCTATAGAATTATTAGTATTAATTAGTATAGCAGTCTTATATGCATTTTCATCTGCTACATTACCTGCAATTTCATACTTATTATTTCCTTGTATCTTCTCTACAGATGATATTGCATTTACTAGTTGAATATTTGCAAATGCAAAAGAAATACTCAAAGTCAATGTTAACATTCTTTTACAGAATTTCATAATAAAATTATCCCCCTCATAATAAATTTTTAATATATGAATACATTCTCTTAATTAGGTTATGTACTTAACAAACTTATGTAAAATCGTAAACTACATTAGATTGTATTACTAATAATCACCAATGCAATTATTCATATAAATATAATTGTATTTACATTTATATTAAAAATCAACTAGATTTATATAAATACTTATAATTTTATTTTTATTCTTAATATTTTTTTTATTATGTTATTTTAATAGATTTATTTTTCTTTTTTAAGTATATAGATATATTTCTCAAAATATTCTATTTCTATTATAGTTACACATATTTTATTTGGCTAAAGTATTATTTAAATTTAGAATTTTCTATTTTATATTAAAAACATATTTTACAGGTATAGTTTTATAAGTTTTAACTAAATTTCATTTTATATTACGAACTATATATTTTTTTCCTAATCAAATTTAAATAAGTTTTTCACAAAAAATATGCTTTTATTATATTTTTTAGAAATTTATAAATGTAAATATATACAGATTAAATTAAGTAGAAATTTTAGTATATTTAAATAGCTGATAAATCAGAGAAGATTAATATACAAATTTATCTTGAAAAAGCAAATTAAAATAAATTTTATATTTAATAACTACAAATGAGATACATATAAGAAGATTAACATAGGTATGATAATTTATCTGTTAGGTTGAAGATATATTACTATTATATAAATATTTTATTAAAAACAAAAAAATATAATGCTAAATCTTTAAATAATATAAGAATAGAGTAGATATAACTACTCTATTCTTATATTGCTTGATTATTATAATAGTTTATAAAGTAAAGTATTATTTCATATTTAAGCTTGATAACTAACTCTTCTTATTGATAGGCTAACAATCTTGAATAAAAATAGTCCTGCAACTAAATTTATTAAAACAGCTGGTAATACTACTGCTAAAAATAAAGCTGTAAATGAAGCACCTGGAAGACCAACTATAGCTTGAGCTGCTAATAAGAAAATTGTTCCACTTACAAGTGTTCCTATTGGCATTATGATTGTAACTACTATAGTATCTTGCGCCTTTTTAGCTAATCTTTTTATAAAAGGCATTTTATAACTAATGTTCATTAATAAAAATACTACATTTGCTGTAAGAGTTTTATCTATTACATTAGGAATTTGACCTCCTGGAAAACTTGATGTAAGAGCTGTAAATATTCCTGTTACTATACCTGCTATTAAACAAGTTTTATAATCATCTCTATTTAAAACTAATATTACAAATAACATTGCTAGTGGTATATCTGGTTTCATTGGTAGCCCTATAGCTGGTGTAATTTGATGTATCAATAATCCCATCGCTAAAAGTATTGCATTTAAAGTTAATTTTTTTGTATTTGTTTTCATTTTCGTATTTCCTCCTATTTTTTTAATTTTCAATTTATTTTTTTGCCAATTTATTATATCATCATCTTTAACGCTGGAAATTCATAACATCTTTTTCACCACCTTCTATATTTAAATTTTTCAGTAAAATAAAAAACTCCGTCCTAAACTAATAGGACGGAGATTATCCGCGTTGCCACCTAAATTATATAAAAACTAATACAAAATTTAATTTTTATATATCTCATTATCAGGTACTTACATACCTTATTCGCTATAACGTGCGACTGACGATAAAGTCTACTCTCAAAACTATGATTTCAATTTACTCCTCTAAGGGCCATTCATTGAATTTTTTCTTGCTAAGATTCCACCATCCTCAGCTCTCTATAATGAACCTAAATTTAACTACTCTTCCTTTTCATAGGATTTAATTTACTTTATTAAATTTTGTCGTTGAAATAATAATATTATTTTTTCTAAAAAATGTCAATATGTTTTTATAAATTTCAAAATATATTTTTCCTAAAAAATAGTAAAATAAGATTATGTATTTCTTTTTATATCCAAAATCCTGTGAATAATTCCTTTGATAATCTGTTTTTTTTGCTCTAATTCTTTCTCTGTTAATTCAGTTAGTGAGTCTTGATGTAATATTGCAAATGATGAATAAAGAACAGCATTTGCAAGCTCTAAATCCGTTTCAATTGCACAACTCCCAATCTCACCTTTATCACGCATATAGTTTATATATTTTGCTATATGAGGAACTAAACTTTTTAAAGTTAATTGATTGAGTGCAATTTGCATACTCCAATGAAATTTACCTAATTTAAATGTCTTATACTTTAAAAGAGTTTTTTGTAATAACTCAAATACCACATCGATTTTAAGATTATTTGGTATACAATCATCATATAAAACATCAGAAAAACTTTTTTCATACTGAGCTAGAAATAATTTTATAACTTCATTGAATATTTCATCTTTTGATTTAAAATAGTGATAAAACATACCAACTTCACCACCAACACTATCTAAAATCATTCTTATAGAAGTATTTTCATACCCATATTCTAAAAACAAATTAAGTGCATTCCCAATAAGTTCATCTCGTTTACCACCATTTAATATTCGTTTTCGTGCCATTTTTGTATCTCCTTTTAAACAGAATATCATTCTGCTTAAATTATATCATGCTATAAAATAAACATCAATAATTAGCAAAACGCTATTCTTTAAATTACTATCTAATGAAGAACAAAATCATAACAATATAATTCCAACTAAACTATAAAATAGTTATTCATAAAAAAACTTAAAATAAGATGAAAAGCAATATTGTATATAATACAATAAAATCATATAATACAACTATGTAATTTTTATTCTTGTATTTAATAAAATTTCTTCTTCTTTCTTCTAATAAATATTATCCCAATTAAAACTATAACAATAAATACAACTATTACTGAAAGTATCAATTTTGAAAGAATATTATATCTTCCTATGCTTTGACTTTTATGTTTATCTAAATTTCTATGTCCATAATTTTTAGTTCTTATAGTTCTTTTCTTCAAATTAACTCTACTTTTTCTAGATTTACTACGTTTATGCTTACTTTTAGATTTAATAGTTTTAAATCTAGTATTATTAGATTTATAATTTTCTTGTGCTGAAGAAATGTATACACTAGAATCAATAATAGCTTCAGCTTCAACTTGCAATGGATTTATAGTGCTAATTATAAGCAAAAAAGATATAGCTATTCCAATCAATGTTTTCTTTTTTTTCATATTTTCCCCCTCATAAAAATCTTATATCTAGTTTATTATAATATATATAAAACTAAAAATTACAAAATTTTTCAAATTTCTTATATCTTTTCTTATCTTTAATATTATTTTTATCCTATCAACTTTCTTTTTATTAAAATTTTCTAAATCAATCTCAATTTATGGCACCTAAAATACAAATCATAAGTTAAATTTATTTTCAATTAAATCTTCGATTTACAATTAAAATGACCTAGTTAATTTATTATATTTAATATTATAATAAGTTTTTTTACAAAAGAAAAAGAATCCCATGAATAGGATTCTTTTTCTAAAATTTATTAGTATATTTAAAGCTTACTAGTATCCAATTATGATAAACTTAAACATTCTTCTATATATTGACTATATACATATCCAGAATATTTTTTTCCATTTCTATCAATATTAACCCTTGCCCATTTGCCAACACTATAACATACTTCAACTTTAAAACCATCAGGAATTGTAGTTATAATTCTAGAGTCTAATGTTCTATCATTTCTAAGTTCTAGACTTAAGCCATTCGTTCTTATATTTCCTACATAATTCTTTTTTCTATTTTTTACTATACCATTACTATTGCTTTTAGCATTACTTAATTTTTCTAAATATTTATAAAGTAACCAACCTTTGTCATAATTACTTTCAACTTCTGCCCATATTCCATCGACACATTTTAACTTAACAATTTTACCTTCTGGTATACTTTTCAACTTCATACTATTTATGTCTGGTCTTTCTCTTAAATTTAATTTAATTTTAGTCTTAAAATTGATGCTAGATTCGCCAAAACTTTTCAACATTAATTCAGATATCATCTTAAGCCCTCCTCTTGCCAAATATTAAGTTATTAAAAATATATAACTTTAAAAAATACTTTCAACAAAAAGAATTATTATCTTTTTGGCAACTGGCTGACATGACCTTTATTATATAAAGATTTTAGTCCCTATAGCTTTGCGTCATTAGATTTATCTAATATTGCCTATATCTGAATAATAACATAATTTAAACAATTTAAAAATAATATTACATCAAATTTTATATTAATTAAATATAAATTAAATTTTTAATTAATAATAACCAAAAAATATCTTTATATTTATTAATTTAATTATTCTTCTTCATAATTCATCTAAAAAATAGTAATTTGTATATGATATCACTACTTTTAACAAATCTTTTTCAATAAATATTAATATATAAAAATAATCGATAATTTTTTACATCCTTAATTAATATAAAAAATTAATGATTAATAAAAACCTAAAAATAATTTGTATTAATTATTCTCTTTTTAAAATTTTTACTACTTTATCTATGCTAAATCCTCTCTACGCACTTTATCATAAGATGTATATATTTTACTTTTTAAATGACTTGACAAACTAATGATATTATAATATTATCATTATAGACCGACGGTCAGTTTCTTATTTATGTTTATATAGCTACTAAAAAAATTCTAAAATATTTAATACAAAATTTTTAAGAAATGAGGATTATTTATGCTAAAAAGAATATTATTAAAAGATTTAACACGAAATAAAGTAGTAACAATTACTCTATTTATTTTTATTTTACTTGCATCAATGCTAGTATCTAGTTCAATAAATATCATTATAGAGCTAACTAATTCAATGACTTCCTTGTTTCAAAAATCTCATACACCACATTATGTCCAAATGTATTCTGGGAAATTACAACAAAAAGAAATTGATAAGTTCTCAGCTAAAACTCCATATATAAAAAAACAGCAAACTTCTGAACTTCTAAATATAAATGGAGCTAATATTTTTCTAGGAAATAAAGCAGAAAATCAAGCTAATAGTGTACTAGAAAATAGTTTTACAAAACAAAACGATAAATTTGATTTTTTATTAGATATGGACAATCAAATAATGCAAATAAAAGATGGAGAAATAGGTGTCCCTGTATATTATATGAAACAATCCAATTTGAAAATTGGAGATACTATAAAAATTATTAATGGTAATTTCTTTATGAAATTTACAATAAAAGATTTTATACGTGACTCACAAATGAACCCTTCACTTGTTACTTCAAAGCGTTTTTTAATCAGTGATAATGATTGGAACACGTTAAAATCTAATATAGGAGAAAGCGAATATTTAATTGAATTTATATTAGATGATATAAATAAAATTAGTGAGTTTGAAACGTTATATCAATCAACTAAGCTCCCTCAAACAGGTACATCAGTGACTTATTCTATTTACAAATTACTAAATTCTTTGTCTGATGGGATTGTAATTACTATTATCATCTTAATTAGTATTCTTCTTATTACAATTTCTATTTTATGTTTACGATTTACTTTAATTACAACGATTGAAGAAGATTATCGAGAAATTGGTGTTATGAAGGCCATTGGTATTCAAAATGGTAACATCCAAAACTTATATTTAATAAAATACTTGTTAATTGCATCTTTTGCAAGTTTTCTTGGTTACATACTCTCATTATTTATAGACCCTCTTTTTACAAAAAATATTTACATTTATATGGGAGCCATAGACAAAACCATTTTTAGTATTCTCGTTCCATTTATAGGTTCAGTTCTTGTATTTTTAAGTGTTGTATTCTTTTGTAAAGTTATACTTAAAAAATTCAAAAAAATATCAGTAGTTAATGCATTAAGAGGTAACCGTTCTACTAACTCTGTAAAATATGGATTCAGTTTTCAAATACACAAAAATAAAATAACAAATACTAACATACTTTTAGGATTAAACGAAGTGTTTAAAAAAATTACAGTCTATGGATTGCTTTGTTTTGTATATACGATTTGTATTTTTATTATGACTGTACCAACTAATTTTTTAAATACTATTAAATCACCTGAATTTATCACTTATATGGGTGCTGGCAAGAGTGATATTCGTATTGATTTGCCTCAAACAAAACAAACTAAGCATCTTTTTAATTCTATACTAGAAAAAATTAATGTTGACAATGATGTTAAAAAGTATGCATCCTTTACAACAAGTTCATATAAAATAAAAAATAAAGATGGCAAAATAGAAAATATTAAAATAGAAAATGGAAACTTTAGAACTTTCCCACTGACATATGTAAAAGGTTCTGCACCAATGAAAGAAAATGAAATTGCATTGTCTGTCATAAATGCAAATGAACTAGAAAAAAGCATTGGAGATAATTTATCAATTTTCTTAAAAGATAAAGAGTTGATTTTGACTGTTAGTGGAATATATCAAGACATTACCTATGGTGGTAAGACTGCAAAAGCTATGCTACCATCTAGTGAAGATAATATACTATGGCATATTGTAAATTTGAATTTAAAGCCTGGTGTCAATGTAGCAGATAAATTAAAGCAGTACAGCATAAATTATTACCCTGCTAAGATTACTGATATGAATAATTATACAAGTCAAACATTAGGTTCTGTTATCAGCCAATTAAAACTTGTTATAAAATTAGCTATTGTTATATCTATTGCAATTTCTTCACTAATTACTGCGATGTTCTTTAAAATGCTCATTGCTAAGGATACGCCACAAACAGCAATTATGTTTAGCTTAGGATTTTCTACTAAAGATATACGCATTCAATACATTACTAGAGCGTTATTGATACTTATGATTGGAACTGTTTTAGGAGTCATTATGGCAAATACACTTGGACAAAAAATATCTGGATTACTACTTTCTGGTATCTCAAATCTCCAGTTTGTAATAAATCCATTAATTGTATATGTGCTTTATCCATCAGTTTTAATTCTCACAGTATTAACTACAATTATAGTAATTAGTAGAGCAATTAATAAAATAAAAATTATGTCTATTATAGAATAAGGGGTATGTTATGAATAATATTATAGAAGCTAAAAAAATTATTAAAGAGTATACTATTGGTAAAGGAAATGTACAACAAGTTTTGAAAGGAATAGATTTGTCAATTCAACATGGTGAATTTATATCTATTATGGGTTCTTCTGGCTCTGGTAAATCAACACTACTACATAACATAAGTGGAATGGATAAATTAACTTCTGGTACAGTCAAATTTTCGGGTGAAATGATTTCTAATCTGTCAGAAGAAGCATTATCAAAACTTCGATTAAAAAATATGGGATTTATATTTCAACAAAGTAATTTACTTAAAAATTTAAATATATTTGATAACATAATTATTTCTGCTTACTTAAGTAAAGAAGAAAATCGTCAAATAATCAATGAACAAGCAACAAAACTTATGGAAAAAATGAACATTCTAGAAATAAAAGATAAAGATATTACTCAAGTCTCTGGAGGTCAACTTCAAAGAGCTTCTATATGTCGTGCTTTAATTAATAATCCGAAAATTTTATTTGGAGATGAGCCCACAGGTGCACTTAACTCCAAGTTAACAAATGAAATAATGGATATTCTTATAGATATTAATCAATTAGGTACAGCTATTATGCTTGTAACTCATGATGTAAAAGTAGCAATAAAAACAGAACGAGTACTATTTATGTCTGATGGTATGATTGTTGGGAAAATTAAATTAGGTAAATTTAATAATCATGATTCAAAATACCGAGAAAATAAACTGATGAGTTGGCTATCAGAGTTAGGTTTTTAATTTTACTAAACTATTCACTTTATGTACTTTAAAGCTAATGACTTATTCAATGTTTGATGCTAAAATATAATTAATAAAATTTAATTATAGGTGATTGCATTATGAATATTACTAAAGGCATAACTTTACTCTTAACATTATCAATTGTAATATCAGTAGTAGGATGTTCCCCAAAAGAAAGTGCTAGTGAAGTAGCAAAACAATATATTGATAGAGTGAACTCTGGTGACTATGAAACAGCATATAGTTTATTAAGTAAAGATAGCAAGAAAAAAATTAGTCTAGAAAATCTTGAAGAATTTCAAGATATTTTAATTGAAACAAAAAGAATAATTAACTATAAAATAGGTAAAGAAAAAACTATAAAAACATATAACTATGGTGGAAAAGAATATAAAAATGTTGTTAAATTAGAAGAATCTTTTAATATAAAAAATCTTCTTTATAAAAAAGATGAATCTTTAAAGGTAAATAGATATTTTGTAGTTGAAAATAATAAGTATAAACTCTTGTTATATGAAGATTTTAAAAAAGAATTTGGAATTAATAGTATGGATTTTGCTCAACTTAAACTTGATGATCATGGGCTGAAAATATTTAAAGAAGTCGAAGTCATACTAAAAAAAGCTATTACTATTAATCCTACTGATTCAGACCTTTATTATGCACAAGCGTGTAATTACATGCGTTTCGATGGATACCCTGATTATCCAGATGCAACATACAATGCTTTGAATTCAATTAATAAATCTTTAAAGTATCTAGATAAAAAGGACGCGGACTATAAAAAAAATGCAAGCAATGTATATAACTTAAAAGGTGTTATACTCATGTTTCATAAAAAATTTGATGAAGCTCAACAATATTTAAATAAAGCGTTATACTTTAATAAAGATAATAAAGATCCTAAACTCAATCTCGATACACTAAAAAATAAACTACAATAAATATTTAATTTTTAGTTATATGCTATATAAAGTATTTCTATATATTGTTTACGGTTAAAGCATAATTTCTTTAAAATTAATTACAATTTTAAACTACAAAGACTTATCGCTATATAAATATTAATCTATAACAATAAGTTTTTTATTTAAATAGAAAATGAAATTGCTAAAACTTAGTTATAGAAATTCAAACTAAAAATCTTAATAAATTTTCAATTATATTATTTAATAAGATATTAACTAAATTCACACATCTAAATCTAAACACTGTTTATTAAATGCTCTATGTTATGTATATAAAAGCATTTAAATACATTATCTCTATAATAAATTAAACATTAGAATACCTCAAATAATAAAAAAGAAGGTATAAAGAGCTACCCTCAAGCTCAATATACCTTATAAATGTCTAAACTTCATTTTTTACTAATTTTTCTATATCTTTGATAATATGTTCTTTAGATTTTTTTCCAGCTATAGCATCAAAAATTGCAACAGCCTTTTTCTCTCCAAATTTTTCTGCTACATCATTAAAGTCTAGAAATCTAACACTTTCTTTTTGTTTACCAAACATATAACACCTCTCATACACTTTTATATACTTATTATAACTTCTATATATTTATTTTTCACCAATAAACGTTAGACAAATTAGTTCCTTTATTTTTTTAGTCTGATTCTATTTTCAAAATTCCTAACAAAAACAGTTTATTCTACTCTATAAATAAAAATAGACAATTTAATTTGTAGTAAATTTGATAATAAAATACAATGAACAAAATTTTATTTATTGTACTTTCAAAAACTTTTTATTAAGACTTATATGACTTATATGACTTATATGACTTATAAAAAATATATTACTATATGAAACATAAATATGTAAATATAATTATCCCAATATTCAATTTATTCAAAACAATAAAAAGTATCGTATATTTAATAGCAGCACTATATAATTCTCAATATAATCTGTAATAAAAAAATACTCTAAATTTTAAAATCATTTTTAAATTTTTGTATACAATTATAAAAAATCAATAAAAATATATATTATAAGAATAAAATTTAGCACAATTTTAAACAACTAAATGCTACTAATATAAATAAATTATTGATACTAAAATTATACATTAAACTCTTCTAGAACCTTTATTGCGAATCTTGCGTTTGGATATGTAAGAGACCCACCACCAATTACACCTATTTTTATTGCTTCTATAATTTCATCATTACTCGTGCCAGAATTAATACAACCCTCAATATGATAACAAATACATTCATCACATCTACTCAAGATAGAAATAGCTAATCCCATTAATTCTTTATTTTTTTTGCTTATAGCTCCTTCTGAATAAGCCTTATCATCAAGACTTCCAAATACTCTGAAAAATTCATCTGTATCACTTAATTTTTTATTGTAAAACTTTCTATATTCCTTCATTTCTTTAGTATTCATCTTCTACCTCCTATATTTATAAATAATTTTTTATAATAGTAGCACACTATACTTATGCTTTCAACATTAAATTCAAATTTTTAAATTATATTCAATAGATTAATTAATATAATTTCTTAAAATTTTCAATATACCATATTAATTTCATTAAATAATATTTTTTCAGAGCTAAAACAAACATCTTAGTACATTTTAAATTATATATTTTAGCTCTGAAAAGTATTGCATTCATTTAAATATTATGATGATTATTGATTGTATTAGTTATTTTTCATTGAAACTCTGTATATCAAATAAGAATATATAAATGGTAGTATTACAATTACAAAAATTACAAACATATTATAAAAAGGTATGTTAATAAAAGCATTAATAATTAACAATATCCCACCAATAATCCAAATCCATCCAGCTAAACGATGTGTCTTATTCCAATTGTCTTCATCATTAAGAGTCCATGGTGAAATTATTCCCATAGAATAATTTTTCTTACATTTAGGAAGATAATTTCCAAATAAAATAACTACTATCCCCAAAATCAATCCTGTATAAAAATTAAACTCCAAACTAATTCCTGTTGAATACAAAACCATCATTATTTGTAAGATGACTGCAAGTATAGCGACTCCCCATTTTGATAAATTTTGCATGACATTTGAAAAATTAGCCTTTTTAGGTTCATTTTCAAGTCTAAACCATGTATACAAATGAACACATAGCATTAATAATGGTACCCCAAAAGATGCTATAAATTTTGGAGCATAATTATCTGGATTTCCATAAGTATCAAAATGAATTGCAACTTCATTTGGTAGTCTATTGTAAAAATATATTGATACAATAAATGGTATAAAACATATTAATGTAGATAAAATAAATTGTTTATTTATCGCTTTTTTCATTATCTTTTTCTCCCTTCTCCATAAATTGTGAAAACCAAAGCATAACCTCTTCAAAAACCGAAATGTTTATTTCATAGAAAATAAAATTTTTATACTTTGTCTCAAATATGAGTCCTGCCTTTTTTAATTGAGATAGATGATAAGAAATTGTGGCATTTGTCATATTAAATTTTTCACTAATTTCTCCTGCTGACATTTTATTCCCCCTTAACATAAGTAATATTTCTCTTCTTACAGGGTCTGAAAGAGCTTTAAACGTTTCTGGAAAACCCAACACCATCACCTCTCTATTTAGAATTTCATCTAATTAGAATATAGCATAGGTATTATTATATTTCAATATCTATTTAGAATTTTTTCTAAATACTTATTTTAAATTATCAAATAAAGTTTTTATTTTCTGTAAATAAGTTGATTTTACTTACATTTTATGTCTATTCAAATATCTTAACTTCAAAAAATAAAAGAGCCTAGAAGTTAACTCTAGACCCTTATATTTTATATATTTCCTATATTTAAAATATAATGCATATGATTATGCAACATATTCATATTTTGCTTTGTATTCTATCATTGCATCATTCCAAGCTTCTTGTACTGTTACACCTTTTTTATTAGCGATTTTTTGTGCCAATTCGATTATCTTCATAGCTCTTCTTGATATATTCATAAACAACTCCTCCTACAAATTATTATATATTTCATATAAATAAAATTAAAATTATATTTTTTTGATATATAATCTTTCTATATATAATATTACAATTTATATGTGTATTACATATGAACTGTATTAGAAGATAATTAGAACTTTTAAAAGTCATTTGATATATTTTAATATAAGAAAACCACAACTACTTATAAAATTTAAAAGTTAATCAATTAAAATAATGTTTGATACACTAATTTTGTGACCATAAACAATGCCATTACTAAAAATATTGGTTTTATCATCTTTGAACCTTTTTTTATAGCAACTTTAGCACCCACATAAGCACCTATTATCATTACTAATGCAAACACTATAGCAATTTTGTAGTATACTTGACCATTTATCATAAACAATAATAATGATGTTATGTTACTTGTTAAGTTTAATATTTTTGTATTTGCAGAAGCATGTAAAAAATCATATCCATATATTTTTATAAATCCAAAAGTTAAAAAAGTACCTGTACCAGGTCCAAAAAAACCATCATAAAAACCCATTATAAGAGCCATAATCATACCTAATCTTAGATTTTTCTTATTAATACCTTCAAAATTATCTTCTTGACCTAAGTTTTTAGAAATAAAAGTGTAAATAGCCACTATTAAAATCATTATTACAACTAAAACATTTAATATATCTTCACTTATTGATAGTACACATCTTACACCTAAAATACTACCAATAATAGTAAATGGTACTAATTTCTTTAAAAGTTCATTATTAGTTTTACCAGATTTTGAGTATCTATAAGCACTACTTATACAGCCTGCTGATGCAGCAAATTTATTTGTACCAATAGCAAGATGCACTGGCACTCCAATCGCCATAAGAACAGGCATACTTATGAGTCCGCCCCCTCCTGCTATAGAGTCTACAAAAGCAGCTAAAAAACCTCCTATGCATAAAAAAATAATTACAAGCATAAAACTCCTCCACATATTCTATCTCAATTTTATTAACAACATATATCTTACATAACCTACAATCTTATTCTAAGTTATTTGTTTATTATTATTATTTTTTAACAAATGTTGGTATTCCAACGATTTATTAGTATTAGTTTGTTGTTTATGTTTTATTGCATTTAATTTAAATTTATTCTATTCCTTGTTTTCGGTGGCAAGATGGTGGCAAATTAGATTTTGCCACCCTTATTTTTTAATTACAAAATTAAAGTATAAAGAACTATTAGTATGCTCTTTATACCTTATAAATACTTATGTATTTATCTAAATTATTAGCTATTTATTTAGAAAATAGATATTCATTAAGTGATATACTTAAGCTTTCTAGTTCACAGAAAATTTCAGTTTTAACTCATAATAAATTATATAGTATATCTTAGTTTTTATCTTTAGACATACATTTTAATTATACTCTTATTTATTTAGAAAATCTAATACTTTATAAAGAGTGTAGATTAGTTATTAACTTTTTATCCTAGTTTTATTTTCATATTAAGCATCTTCTTTCTGTAACATAACTTTTATATCTGTTACATCTTCTTTTATTACTTCTACATCAGTTTTCATAGTTCCCATTTCAACAAGTATGTTTTTATTTATTTCTTGTTGTTGTGTAGATAGCTCAATGAAGTTTTCTACAGTCTTTTTGTACATATCTCTATCTTCTTTTTTCTCTTGCATAGTATTCTTAAATAAAAGGGCACATAATATTCCTATTGCTCCCAAGCTACTTAACTCTGTTACTAGTTGTTCCATAGTGACCTCCTATTCTACCTGATATAAATTCAATAGTGTTATTTTAACTTCAGTTCCTTCTGTATTAATTACGCTTCCTTTTGATATACTTTGAGTATTAAAAAATTCAACCCTATAATACTGATATTTGTTACTACAAGTTATTTCTATAAAATCAGCATCTGAAAAATCATACTTAGAAATATCATTTTTCCATTTACAAAATAAATCTGGACTACAACCTTCACAACTATATATTTCTATAAAATCTATACTATTATTTGAACCTAATACCTTAAATTTAAATGGAACTTGTGCAGTATCTTGATTTGATATTGTTGTTCGAAAGTGCATTTTAATAGCCCATATCTTTATATCTTTATCTAGTTTTATTTGGACCCATTGACTTGTATTTTTACTTAAACCAGTTAAGTTTAAGTCATCTTCTAAGGTTTCTGTAAATGCCTTATATGTTCCCCATGTATTTTGACTTGCATTGACTTCAAATGGTTCTGGCTTATTATTGGCTATCATAAAAGGATTATACTTTTCATTATGTTTTGTTTCTGTCATCTTGGAATAAATCTCATTAGTGCCAAGTAAAATCTTATTTATGTTTTGATTTCCCAAAAACACATTGTTTACATTTTGATTTCCAGTTTTTATCATAATATTATGTCCTCTTTGATTATATATAAAGTTGTATTCTCTTTATCTATTATTCCATCATACTCAGCTTGTGTTCCAGTCCAAAATTTTAATCCTGTTATTGCATTTGAACTTAAGTCTGGCTTATTAGTTAAATTATTATAATCTCCGTTAAATTCTGATTTTGAATTCCAATTATCTACTTTTTCTTGTGTAATCTCATCTAGTATTTTTTTATTCTCATGAATATGATTCTGTGAAGTATCTATATCTGAACTTGTTATATATCCTGAATCATTTTCAAAATCAGATACTTTAGTTGGCTTATTTGTTAAACTATTGTAATTACCATCAAAGTTTGTTTTAGCATCCCAACTTATCACTTTATCCTGTGTAATTCCATCTAAAACTACCTTGTTTGTATGAACATGATTTTGTGAACTATCTATATCTGAACTTGTTATATATCCTACATCATTTTCAAAATTAGATACTTTAGTTGGTTTATTAATTAAGCTATTATAATCTCCATCAAATATCTCCAGCGCTACACGTTCATCTACTTTTGTAGCTAACTCTGCTATATCATCTACTAGATTCTCCTTAGCAATATTAATATCTTGAGTCATCAAATCTACAGAACTATCAATCTTACTATTTAAAGTACTTATATTAGTATTTATATCTTCTATTAAATTATCTTTAGTGTCATTTATATCAATTATTGAATTTGTAATATCAATTATTGCTTGGCCTAATAAATCCCATTGAGGAGTTGATTCTATAGCATTATCTTTGTCTAATGATTCTTCGACTTGTATTTTCATCTGAAAAGTAGTTACTATCTCTTGATTTTTTCTAAATTGAAATTCTACCTTAATTAATCCAGGCAATGCAAGAATATTGTTATCTAAAATAGCCTTTACAATGTTACCATTTATAATACAATTCTTTTGAATTAGTACTTTATCATTCTGAAAAAACGCTAATGCTGTATATCCCTCCAAATCTACCTCTTTGCCATCTTCAACTAATCTTATTGAAAAAGGTATTAAATTGTCAAATTGCTTATATATTGGCACAGAATATACTTTCGTATTCAAATCAACAGTATAAATTTTATCTCTCATTTTTTACTCACCTGCCTTTTGCATAATATTTTTATTCAATCCACAAATTTACTATATCTAAATTTGCTACAAAATAGTTGGAATTATTATTTGTAAACCACATTCTAATTTTTCCTTCTAATAAATTAAATGGACAAGTTAAAATAACATTATACCTAGTTACTATAGTCGATTTTACATCATCTAGTGTTAGTATTTTTTTATACATGGCAGTCGTAGTATTACTACCTGGGTCTATACTTATTCCCAATTCCACGTTCATTTTCTTTCCTGACTCAATATCAGAAGAATGATATTCTAAATTTGTAACAAGCTTTGCAATTTTATAACTTGATAAATCCATATATTCAGAATAAGTGCCCAAACTTCTATTTTTAATACTACCTGTATAGTATCTGTATACCTTCCCTTGCTCTGTCGTTATTGTACCCCTTCCATAAAAACTACCTTCTTGAATGTCAGCTGATAATCTTACTCCTTCTTTGATAAGGAATTTTGCTTCTTTTGCAGGGTTTGGTGGTTTCGTACTTCCACCACTATCTTCGCCGCCAGAATCACCGCCACTAGAATCACCCTCTAATAATATCCTCTTTCTAACTCCTGCGTTTTCATAATATATTCTATCTTTTTCAAAAGAGATTTTCCCATTTACAGTATCTATAAAACATGAATTTTCTGTATTTCCAAAAGTGAATACCTCGTATTCTGGATAACCACTTTGATATAGACTGAAAGAGTTTTCTCTAATACACAAATAATTTTCAGAATCTCTTTTATATCTTAATGCATCTCCAATACCCTCTTCATATTGAGCAGTAGCATCTATAGAACAATCAATACCTCGTTCTTCATTTACAAATAGATGAATAATTGGATTATCTGTGCTTGATTTTAACTTATCAACAGACAAAGTATCTGTTATTATATTGCTACCATTTATTCTAGTTTCTCCCTCATCTTCAAGAGAATTGAAAGTAACATATCCTTCTAAATCAATATTTATTGCAGACATCTCTATCTTTTCTGCTGATTGGTTAATAGTTGATACTATGTACTCACCATCTATTTTTTTAGTTACTTCCATGACTATTTTTTCAGTATCAATAACAATTTTTGATACTGCTTCATCAACTGTACTTTGTACTATAGCTTCTATACTACCAGACAATATTTCAAACTTAGATTCTAAAGTTTCTTGTTTATCTGTAATTTCTTTTACATAGAGTTCTATACTTTCATTTGTTTGAATAAAGCCACTCTCAAGTTTTTTTAAATTACTATCAAGCCTTTGTATAGTCCTTGATGCACTTCTAACTTCCTCTTTATCTATCTTTGCTTTAACTGTAGAACTAAGACCACCATTATAATTTATCTTATTATCACTTATAAATGTAGTCTGTGGTATATCATCTTTATCATAGATAATTAATTTATCACCTACATCAAGTCCAAAATCACCTTGCCAATCCATACTAAAACCAGTATAAACAAAATTCTTGTATTTATTTAAAATGCTTTGTGCAACTTTTCTTATCTCACTTTCCTTATTGTAATCAAGTAACAAAATACTTAATTGTAATCCATTTTCAAAAGGGTCTCCAGCAACTACTCCATTTATATCAACAAAATTTATTTGATTAGATTCACTACCTATAGTTACATCAAACCAATTATTACCTGTGATTTGCACATTTGTTTCTATTAAGTCTAAAAATTCTATTTCACCATATTTAACAATCAAAAAAGACCCTGCAATGACTGCACAGTCCATCAAAACTTGTCTATATGTAGCTTCATCTGAATTTGGTTTATATTCTATAAGTAAGTCATTATTATTGAATCTACGTTTTACTATCTTGTCACTTAATTTTAGATTTAAAATGTTCGCTATATCTACAACTATATCATAAACTGTTGCTGGAAATCCTATATTTGGTTTATAAGCTTTATCAGTTAATATAAGGGTATCATAACATTCAAGTTTTATTATTTTTCCACTTAACTCTGTTTCGAATATATAGTATTTTCCAAAGTAAATTTCTTCTATTCTTGATTGATATTCATTTATTGCTATTTCTATATAAAAATACAGGTCAAACCATTTATTTTTAAATTTATAGTCTTTAAATTTATTAGAATAGTTATTTATTTCTATGTTTACTGATGTAGCTATTCCCCCACCAAGTTCAAACTTTTCATTATTTAAAATAGATTCTTCTATATTTATAGATATTATATCTTCATCAGTATATTTTTCATCATTTATTATAATTTTAGAACTTATAATCCTTGAACTTTCCAATATTGCTTTTTTATATTCTTGACTAGTTTCTTTCATTATTATCACATTCTTCAAACTCAGCTAATTTTTCTTGTAGTTCAATAATATAAGTATCTTTTTCATCATTAATAGCTTTTTGTATGATTAAATCGTTTTGAAGTTTTACAACCTCATTTAAAGCCTTTTGATAAAGTAATCTATCGCTTATTTTTATATCCATGAATATACCTCCTTACTTTTCTATAAAATTCATTTTTAGACTTTGCCAAAAGATATTATTATCTTTTTTTAACGCAACAGGCATAGACCTATCACCTACATAAAAAGTCTTTGTCTCTATGTGCCCTAAAACAGGGTCTGGATATGTTATTTTAAAAAACACATCTTTTACTTGATTTAGAAGTATAGATATTTCACTTGAACCTAAAATACCCCATTCACAACTTAACTTTCTTTTAGTTGCTATTCTATCTCGACACATCTCTCCTTTTGCATTTCTATTACTTTCTCCATCTATATCAGTTAAATCTACTTGAAAAACTGTAGGAGCAATTATGTCTACACCATTTATAGATAACATATCACCACTCCTTATAACTCCAATATTGTTTTGCCTGTTTTTCTTTCCATTTGTCTAAATGCTTTTATTACAACTTCACCCATTTTATTTCCATCCATTTTTAATTCTACTGTTAAATCTCCACTAGTATTATTGTTTTTTCCTAATCCATTCATTCTTTCCATGATTTTGTTTGCTAATAAGTCAAGCCCTTGTGTATTATTTTCAAGTGGTACTACAGCTTCTGTTCCTCTTTCTCCAACCATACTTAATGTTGGTTGTTCAATGATACCTCCTTTTGCAAGAAGAGGTATTTTAGGTATTCCAAAAGAATTACCTCCAAGACCAGGAACCCAATCTGGAATATCAAATTTAAGACTTCCTAAGCTACTATTAAATAATTTTATAACGGCATTAAGTGGTGCTTTTACTATATCTTTTAATCCATTAAATCCATTTTTAAATACTCCTGGTATCTTTCCTATCATTTCTGATGCTTTTTTATAAACATCTGTTATAAATCCAGATATATTCTTACATATAGACTGTGGTATATCTTTAGCTTTATTAAAATTATCTATAATAGATTTTTTAATATTCTCAAATGTAGTTGAAGCATTTGTCTTTAATGATGACCAAGTAGCAGAAATATTATCTTTCAATGTAGTCCACGATTTAGATGCAGTATCTTTTATACTATTACATTTACCAACAACTGAATCCTTTATACCATTCCATATTTCACTGGCTTTTTCTTTTATTACATCCCAATTTTTATATAATGCTACTCCTATACCAATTAAAGCACTTATTACACCTACAACTATAAGGACTTGTGGAGATATACCACCTAAACTTTTACACAGTATTCCAATTACACCTCCAGCTGCTGATATGGTTGACTTTAAAGTATTAAATATAGCTATACCATTTTTTATAGTATCAAATACTGTACATGCAGCTTTTATTGTTCCAAATGCAACTGCTACACTTCCAAGTACTGATATTATTATATCCAAAACAGGTTTTCCATCATTCAATAACCAGTCAATTATATTTGTTAAAGTATCTAATAAATATCCTAAATGATCTAGAACAAAAGAAATTGCAGGCCCCAATATATTTATTAATCCATTTGCAAAAGGTGTTATAAATTCTGTTATTATATAACCAATTAATTCAAATAACTTTGCACCTAATTCTATTAACCCTTGAAACAAATGACTTCCACCTTCATCCCAAACTAATACAAATTTTGATGATAAATTTTCAAGAACTCCTATAATTGAATTAATTACTTCCATAAATGTATTTGCTACATCTGTACTAACAGTTCCCAAAGCTTCTCTAAAAGACTCTCCTATATGCTTTATCAGTGTCAATAAATTACTTATAGTATCACAAATGCCTTGAATAATTTGATTACCAATATCTCCATTTTGCCATGCTGTCCCAAAAGCATTTGCTATATCTCCTATAGTCCCAAAGATATCTGTTAATATTTGAAGTATCAGCGTATTTATTTCTACCCCTGTGCCATTGTTCCATACCTCAACAAAAGTTTGACCTATATTATTTATCAACTCTAAAATAGAATTTAACATATCAAATATGGTTTGTATTAATATTGTTCCTGTTTCATTACTCTTCCAGGCTATATCAAATGCACCTGCAATACTTCCTATAATATCAAATATTGTTTTTAGTAAATTAAGTATATTTGTACAAAATTCAATACCTGTACCATTATTCCAAACTTCTATAAAAGAATTTCCTATATCTCTAATAATTCTTAATACATTCAATAAGGCATCTGATATACTTTGAATTAATTGAGTTCCTAAATTATTAGATTCCCAAGCTATTATAAAAGCATTGTTAATGTCTCCTATAACATTAAATATATTTTGAAGTATCTGAAGAGTAGTAATTAATATTTCTGTTCCTGTACCATTTGTCCATACTTCTTTAAATGACGAACCTATTGATTTTATTACATCTTTTATACTTGTAAAGGCATATTTCATACTATCAATAGTTGCTTGACCTTCTTTACTCCAAGCATCTTGAAATGGCTTAAACATATCTGCTAACATTTTATTTAGTTCTTGATTTACTTTTGATAAATTTCCTGTATCTATATTAGGGCTAATAGGGGAAGTTACATTTCCCATATCTCCTAAGCCCTCAGTATCTGAATTTTTAGTTAGTGTATTTATCTCATCAAAACCACTTATTAATCCTTTTATTTTTTTTGCTGCATCTTTTGATGCATCACCAATACCATTTATTGAATCACTTGCACCATCAGAGTTATTTCCAATTGATTCAATATCTTTGGGTATAGAGCCAAAACTACCAGATGATGCATTATCTCCAAAAACAGATTCTGTGAAAGCTTTAAATTGTTGTGCTACAACTTGTAGTTTAAGTATAAGTGTATTTAACATTTTTACAACTGGTGTAAGCATATTAATAAGAGCTTGACCTAATGTAGCTTTTAAAACATTGAATTGCTCTGAAAGTATTCTAGTCTGATTTGCCCAAGCTCCTTGAGTTCTGACAAAATCGCCCTGTGCATCTTTTGTAACACTTAGTAAATAATTGTATCTAAGTAAAGTTTGTTCTGATTGACTCATATTTTGATATGCTTTAGTTATTCCTTTTGACATTGCATATGCCTCTAAGTTAGCAACTGACATATTAATACCTAATTGTCTTAAAGGTTCTATCTCTCCTGCTATACCACTTCGTATTTTATTAAAAGATTCTTCTGAATCAAGATTATAAAATGAAGACATATCAGCAGATAATTGTGTTATAGTTTTAGACATATCAGCAGCTTGCTTAGTTGATAATCCAGAACTTTTAAGCATAGCTCCCATAGTTCCAGTATATCTTTTAGCAGCTGTTTCTGACATACCCATTTGAGTTATAGAAGTTTTAGCAAAATCATTAATATCCTGTGCCATACTTCCAAAGGTAACATCTACCACGTTCTGTACTTCGTTTAAATCAGAGCCTAAATCAATACATGATTTACCAAATGCAGCTATTGCAGTTACACTTAAAGCTACTCCTACCATTTTACCTACTCCACCAAAAGCACTTCCAATTGTTGATTTAGCTCCATTTGCTATACCACTTAATTGTTTATTAAAAGTTCCCTGATTTATATTTAGACCTAAATTTATAGTACCTACACTAATACTCATCTATACACCTCCCTTCTAACTAAAGGTTTCCTTACACCAATTTTGAAAGTTATTTATATAAGAAGAATAATTATTTTTATCTTCTCTAAGCTTTTTATTACGTTTTAATATCCAATCATTTCTTATCTTTCTCTGTTCTTTAGTAAAACCTTTTAATATTTTAGGGTCTTTTTCAGCTCTAATTGATACAATTTGACCAAGAGGTGTCTCTGGCATAATTCCAGATAATAAAGAACAAAACTCCGACCAAGACATATCAATCTCAGTTCGGAGTCTTATTCCATATTGTTTTGCAAAGCTTGATTCTATTAATTCCCAATCTTCATATAAATCATAAAATCCATCAGATTTATTTTGAGTTTTGAAATCGACTTTCTGTATCTTCGTAAGTTTCTCCTGATATAGCAGCCATAACTGCTATAAATATAGTTTTGTAATCTACAAATGAAAGCTGCATTGAATCTATTTCCTTGAATGCCTTTTCTCCAAGTAATAGTTTTAAAGCATCATCTATAAGCTCAATTTCATTTGAATTATTCTCAGACATTCTCTGATTTACTATAAGAACAGTATTTTTACTGTTATTTACAGTATATATTTTACCTTCAGATATTTTTATTTTTGGTTTTTCGTTTGTTAATTTTGTTGATATATCTATTGTATTTGACATACTTTAACTCCTCTTATTAATATTTCTAACTTTCACTAGAACCTGATGCAGGTGTATATATTGGTTTCCCATCACTTAAGGCTTCCCACTCTAATGCATCTGTAGCAGTAGAATCTCCACCCATGCTAGTTACATTTATTATACAATCAAACTTAAGAGTTGCTCCATCTGGAAAATTAATTGAAAATACACTATTACAATCTTGTCCATTTTTAAAAGCAAGTCCTGCTATATAGTCATTGCCAGGGTCTCCATAATTTCTTTTTCCTCCCATAGATACTGATAAAGACTTAGATGTCATTAACCTTCTTGTCCATCCACCTTGATCCATAGGATTCCATTCTTCTATATTTCCATCAATACTAACACTTAATGATTCTGCATCCTTAACAATAGTATCTGCATCACCAGTTCTACCAGTTGTATTAACTCCAAAGGTTAAGTCATATACAGGTACTACTCCACTTTTCCCAGCCATTTAATCACTACCTTTCATAAATTATATCTAAATCAATTACATATTCATAAATTCCATTTTCATCAGTACCTAAAAATACTGGTTCATCATTTTTCATAATAAAAAAAGCACTTACTTTATTAATGACAACGGTTTTCCCATTAAATAAATCATAAATGCATCTAGACATTTTTTCAGTTGTGTCACAATTTTTATCCCAATGAATTAAAATTGTAATAGCTTTAGTAGATGTTGATGTACTTGCAAGTCCACCTATAGCTATTGTGTTATTGTTACTATTTTTATTATATATACCTATCACTTTTTCTTTATTAGCATCTATCTTACCAATATAAAATGCAATATTTTTATCACTTATAGTTTCCTTTAACCATTCTTTAATATCTTTAAGATACATTTTACACTCCAGTTAACTTTTTATAGCATTTATAATATGCTTTTTCTGAGAAATCTTTTTTATTTCCTTCTGTAAAAACTTCTAACCATCTACCTTGTGCGTTCTTATTTTTGTCTTTCCTAAAATTATACTCAGGATGATAATATAAACGTCTAGCATATGGTGTATCGTATGTTATTTTAAGTTGACCTTTATTAAGTAACTTCAAATTTATGCTTACAGATTCTTCAAGTACTCCTGTTTGTTTTGGTACAACTTGCATTGTATTAATTTCTGTTTTTAAAGCTTCTGCTGTCATTTTAGCAGCTTCTCTCTGAGCTTTTTTTAGCTTATTAATTTTTGTATTATTTATTTTTATATCAATACTTAGTTTACTTCTAAATGGCTTTTTAATTATAATCAACTCCAAAATAAAAAAGTACTTGATAAAACAAGTACTCTTTAATAATTATTATGCCCAAAACTGTTTGCCACATTTTAGACATGTAACTCTAACTTTTTTAGCATTTGCATTTCCAGCAACAAGACCAATAAGATTAGAAGTAACTAATGTTCCAACAACAGCTTTCCCTATACCAAAACCTTTTTTATGTGCTGATAGAGACGTTGAGCCACACTTAGGGCAACGAGCTGTTTTTTTATCTTGTTTTATAGCATTTTTTTGTTGTTTTATATTTAGTTTTGTATTTTTCATTTCAAGTTTAAGTTGTTTTTCTTGAAGCTTTTTAATTTTATCCTCATGTTTTTTTTCATTATTAGAATCTTTTATTGTATCATATTTTTCTATATTCCCCAAATTATTATTTATAAAATAATCATCAACTATCTTTTTACACTGAGTCAAACTTAAACTGGTTAATTTATTTATTTGTTTTATAGAGTTAACTTTATTATATCCACATTCTTCTATAATAGAAGCTATCTCTATATCTGTTAGAGATAAATAGGGTAATTCTTTTTCTTCTTTATATTCTTTTACATTAATTCCTTCAGAATCATTTGAGTATATAAACTCATCTCCTACTGGAATATCCTCTAATTGCTTTCTAGCTTGAAGTTTTTCTATCTCTATATCTCCACTTAATCTTTTAATGGCATCTGTCATCTCTTTTATCTTATCAATGTTTTTTGCTTTAAATTCAACTCTATACTGATTTTCTTCTTCTATAAAGTCTATAAATATCACATTATTGTATTTATAAACCTTAAGTACATTATCAAGTGGAATAAATAGTTTTTTTTGAAACAAACTATCAAACGAAAATCCATTTTTTAATATTAATAATTGTCCTTTTGAATTTTCTTTTAATCCAGTTACTCCACCACAATAATCCACATAAGTACCACCTACTGCTCCCAATAATCCACCTGCATCTTTTTTAACTAGTTTCAATTCTTCATCTGAAATTATCATAAAAACTCCCCCCTTTTAACAAAATAATAGCACATATTAAGACAAAATGAGGGCTTTTTTTAAATTAATTCTATTTCAGTAGAAAAAATTGAGCCATCTGGATTCCTAGGTTTTGATACTCTATAAATATCTCTTTTATTACCTTGTATTTCAATATATCCTTGCAATATTTTATTTGGATAAATGTCACCTTCACAAATAATCTTTCCAGCTAAAGTTATAAGTTTTCTTTCTTTATCTAAAGTTTGTTTAGTTTTTTCAGAATAGTTACACATACCATCAAGTATCAAACTTTCAATAGGCTCTCCATCTTCACTTATATAAGTACTATATATCTTAACAGGTGTAACTAAAATCCACCTAGGAAATGGTAGCTTCATCTATATTTTCCTACAAGTAAGACCTGTTTGAGATAAATAATTAATTATTTCATTTGTAGTGGTTATACCATTTATAGTACTTGCATTAAAACTTAGAGATATGTCCCCTGCTGAATACCCACTTAAAGGCATATCAATATATTCTCCATACTTATATATGAAATCGGCTTGTATACACGCAGCTTTCTTTATTTTATCTCTTTGAAATTCTGTTAAACTATCAAAACCTATAGTAACAATTCTATTAAATGTTAAAACATCTATTTGGTCAGATGCTCTTTCTAATTTACTAATTAACTTTTCATCTTCTATAAGATTTCCACCATAATCGTTTTTATAGTATTCTTCTGTCGCATAAGGCACTTTATCACTTCCTATTTACGTTTTGGTTTAGTTATTTTTTCTTCTAATCTATCGTTTATTATCTTATAGCCATGTTCATTAAACCATTCAATCAAAATGGGATTAGTGGTTTCACCAATCCCATTTTGAAAATATACATTGGCACTTAAACCATTATATTGACTATTTGGTGCTATTACTTTAGCCATCTAATCCTCCCTATTTAACTTTTATATTTCTAAAAACTCCAGCTGCTTTTGATGCTTTTAAAGCTATTGCTGCACTCATTTCAACTTCTCCTGTTTTTACTGCTCCAGAAGTAGTGAAATCTGGTAACCATGTTTGCACAGGTGATACACCAGTCATTGATACTCCATGTAAACCATCTAAACCAAGTCTTGCAACATATAATGATGTTGTTCCTTTTGTAGTATCTGTAGCTACTACATCATCATTTGTACCAGGCTTTGCTCCTAGATCAACAAATGGTACATTTCCGTATGATTCTATTTGTTGGCCAAAACTATTTAGTTGCGTTTGGTACATGCTTGCTCTTCTTGCACATGCTCTTAACTTAGATATCAATTTAGTATTTCCTGCTATAAATGATGGAGTTCCATCTAGACCTGTTAAAAACTCATCCAACATATCTAAAAATGCCATATAATTTGTTGTAATAGCTTGTGAAGTAGATAAGTCTATTGAACTGTCACCTAAATTATATTCTGTTGAACTTCCAGCTAGAGCTTTCTCTAAACCATCAAATGCTTTTGAATCTACTGCACTATCTCCATTTATAAATGTATCATTAAAAAGTGCTTGAGCTGCCTTTATTTTTTGTGCTTGTTGAAGCTCAACTTCTGATACAATACCACCCATATTAGCTATAACTCTATCTATTTGGTAGCTACCTCCAAATACCTTTAAATCAACAGAATGTCTTTCTTTAGTTACTTCATGTGGTATATATTCTTTGTTTATTTCTCTAAATGCTGCTGTTGGCTGAGTTTTAAGTCTTGTATAAGAATAAGTAAGTGTAGACCCTCCTCCTGTTGGTGAAACAGCATCATCAAATGTTAAGTTATCTAAAATCCAGTTTGACTTTCTAAATTCATCTATAACACCTATTTGTAAATCATCTTGTACATTTTTACTAGCTTCTTCTAATGTAATTGCCATATTTATTTTCCTCCTTTAAAATTACTCTTGTTTAGCCATTTGAGACTGTATTTTTGCTTGTATAGCATCTTTCATACTCAATTTACTTGGTTGATTAGAGTTATCTATATTATTTCCTCCATCACTACCAAATTTAAAACCTGATTTAGGACTACTTTGTTTCTCTTCTTTAAATAAAAATTTCTTTGATTCTTGAATAGCTTTAAGTTGTTCTTCTATTCCAGCAACTTTTCCATCATCACCCAAAATTAATTTTGATTTGTCAAATAAACCTGCTGTTAACTCTTCATCATGAACTTTACCTGATATTGATAACTTAATGGCATTACTAAGTTTTAAATCTTGTAATTCTTCTTGATATTTAATATCTTTATTTTTATTTTCTTCTTGTAATGTTTCAATTTGCTTTTTTAATTCTTCTGAATTTCCACTATTTATTTTTAAGTTTTCTAATTGTTTATCTCTATCTTGTATATCATTTTCAAATTGTTTTTTAGCTGTATTTACTTCATCAAATCTTGTTTTAGGTATGTAATTTTTAAGTTCTGAAAGTGATTCTGATTCTGCCTTTTTAGCAAGTTCTTCTGTTAATCCTAATGCAATAAATTGTTCTTTATTCATTTTATCTTTCTCCCTTTTCATCTTCATTTTTTAACCTGGTCTTGCCCAGTGATGAGTTTATAGTTAACGCCCAAAACAACAAAATGGCGATAAAAAAAGCACCTACTTAGTTTTAAGTATGTGCTTAATCTTCTTGTATAGCTTGTTCTGCCCATTTTATATCTTCTGTCATATCTGAATTGGGATGATTTTTATTTAGCTCTTTAAGAAATTCTATAAAATGTTTACTTTGAAACTTAAAAGCTACTTCTTCAAGTATCTCACTTAGATGATACAATTCCCAGTCTGAACAGTTATTTAAAAACTTTTTGGTATTTTCTTCATTTTCAGTCAACATATCAATAGTTCGCTTCCAATAATCATCCACATTAGGAGAAGCTCCATGCTGTCTCATTGAGTCTATAAATTTCAAATCATAAATAATAGATTCTTTATCAATCATTTTTTTCTCCCTTAATCTTCTTGTATAGCTTGCTCTGCCCAATGAATACTTAGCCCCATATCTATGTTAGGAAACTTTTTTTGTAACCTCTTAATAAAATCTATAAATTCTTTACTTTGTAGTCCACTTGATATTTCTTCAAAAATTTCACTTAACCAATAAATCTCTTCTTCATTACAATCATCCAAAAACTTTATTGTTTCTTTTACATTTTTAGTAAACATTTTAGGAAATTCATCCCACCATTCACTAGGAGCATCTCCTCCACAATCAGCATGCCATTTTGTATACTTTATCATAAATTCAACTTTATCCCTATCAATCATTTAATCATCTCCTCAATAACCTTTGATTCTTATCTGGAAATATTGTTGTTATTTTATCTTTATTGACATCATAACAAACACATACTGTTACATCATCAAAATTAGCATATTTATATATCGCAAATGTTTTTCCATCAGTCTTAAAATATTCTAATATATATTTATCTTTATCTTTTATATTAGCAACATATAACCCAGCTTTCTTTATATCTTCATTTGTCCAGTCACTAGGAAACCATGATTGATTTATATCTTTTCTTTTCTCAGGACGCTTATGAGTAGGAATATTACCAACTCTTACGCCATTATCATATTCTTTAGATATATTATACTCTATCCCCTTTTCTTTTAATAGTTTAATATTCTCCTCACTATGTCCACCATTTTTTAATTTTATTTCACCAGGCTTTACTTTTTTAGGGTTTTTAGGATTAGTGAAATCTCCTTTTGTTGAATGTTCAAGTGTTGATTCTGGTATTTTTAAGTATTCGCCATTTTTCAACTCATTTTTAAATCTTTCTACTTCATCTTTTCTTATTTTTTCTCTCCAATTATCTCTTCTAAGATAACTGTATTCATTTAAATGGTTAGACATTTCCAGTTCATACTTATGTAAGTTATTACTTGCTTTTGCTATATTATTTAAATCAGTGCTTCCTTCCTCTATTCTTTTCCACTTTCTTATATTTCTTTCAATTTCTCTTTGCTTCTGTTCAGCATTATATCTATCAAGAGCATCTTGTTTTTCTTCTTCTGTCAAAGGTTTAGGAATTTCATTAATTCCAGGAAAAAATGTAGTTGGATGATGTCTACAATTTGGATGCAAAAAACCTATAGCCATAGCTTCACTTAATAAAGGATATCTTCCTTCTTTTGAACTTCCTTTACTATATACATCATCAATTAATACTCTTCCTTGCCAAGGTAAACATAGTGGACAAGTATTTGTATGATTTGATGTTATAACTGTATGTACTCCATACTCATCTCTTTTTATACCTTCTCCCATTAGCGTTACACGCTGATTAGCTGTTCTTATACTCATTTCTGCATAACTAGATATATTTACTTTTCTGCCATTTTTATATGTAATACAATTTATTCCTTTGTCTAAAAAATCTTTAGTAGCCATATCTACTGCTTGATTTACTGTCATAGACCCATTAGTTACATACATTTGAGATTTGAATATTGTTTGTCTATATACATCATCCATTTTTCTAAGTGCAGCATGATTTGCATTATGTAAATCACCTTTAACAGATTTAATAAGACTAAAAACCTTATCTTCATTTATTTTAAAAAAGCTTTTTTCTTTAGGCTCAAACATGTTTTTAAATTTAGAACTTACTTTATTTAGTGTCTTACTAATAAAATTTTCTGACCTTTTAGACCCATTTTTAAAACTAAATTTTAGTAACTTATCTGTTTCTCCATCAATTATCTTTTGATAATCTTTTATTATACCTTTATTTCTCTTTTGAAATTTCTTTATTTCCCTTAATTTAGTTTTCTGCCATTGTTCCCACTTAAAACCTTCTTTTAATTCTTCTGACTCATGTAGTTTCATGTTTCGCTTCATTGACTTCACTAAATCAAGTTCCATATCACTATAAATAGATGATATATCATAAGGATTTAAAGCCAACTAGACCACATCCTCATTAACTACATCATCATTCATTCCATCTATATTAGTTGCTGGTTCTTCTATATCCATTAGTCCATTTTCTTCTTTTATCCTAAGAACTTCTTCTGCTTTCTTTTCATCACTCATAGTATCACCATAGAGTTCATCTACAGCCATTTCTGTACTCATTATTCCATAACTTTTAGCTTTACCTACTGTCTCAACTACTGTATCAAAACTCGGTGTTGAGTATTCACCAAAACTTATAACTGGAGTATATTCTCCTATAGCTCTTTCATACAATAAATCATTAGCTTTAAGTACAGTTGATACTATCTCTGGTATAACTTCATTTAAAACATCTATTATTTTACCTCTAGTATATAGAGTCGTTTTTTCTTTTTCTCTTTGTGATTCTGCACTATCCGTTTTCTTCAAATCAATACCAAGAGTGGCAGGTGATATAATACCTTGTAAACACATATCTATATTACTTGCATAGGTATTTACATATGCTTCATAATTAATTGATGGCTGCTGAATTTCTATTGTATTTTGAGAATCTTCAGCTAAACTAGATGCTATAGCTATATATTTATTATCAAATGAATTGGATTTAATAATTTCTCCTGTTACTGGATTTTTAGGAAGTAAACTTTCTGGTATATATTGTTTAACTCTTCCATCTCTAATAGCATCTACCCATTGGCTTATAGTTTCATCTAAAGCATCAAAGCTATCTGACTTACTATCAAATATACTTTTCCCTCTACCTAGCCATTTAGGTGATTTAAAAAACATCATAGGTACAGACATTAAAAAATCACCTTCATAGGTGATATCTTCTAACTCTATAGTTTCATCTAACGTATTTAATGGAACTTCTTGACCTCTACTATTAGTCAATTTATTTATTATATATCCTTTTCCAAATATCTCAATTAAAGTGTATGTTGAATTATCTTTTGAATAGTCTGTAAGAAAATGTACTTCAGATAATCTACCTCTTTTAAATTTATACTCTACTCTTTCACCACTATAATACTCTATAATTGGATTAGTAGTTATATCTGTATCTACTGTTATTTTAAAAGCTCCATCTCCAGCTACTAAAGTTTCAATAATAGATTCTCCAATAAGCTTATTAAAATGATTATCTTTACTTATATCAGTCCATAAATTAGTCAATTCTTCTGTATCAAGTTCTATTTTATCCATATCAGCTACAACTATATCTGCCAATCTCTCAGCAATCATAGCAGGAATCCCTGAATGTACTTTTCTAACATTAAAATCAGAACTAGGTACAGCTGCCCAGAATCTAGACTTACTTACTAAATCATTGGCAGTCTTTTTAAAAAATTGGTCTAATTCAGAAGGTTCTCCTCTATACCAAATTCTATTTTTCATTATATTCCCATTAAACCCCAATGGCTCTTTTATTGTAATTTCCCTATCAATAGCTGGTTGTATATTAAGTAATTTTATAGCTGTTTTAGTAGCCATATCTTTTAACCACCCCACATTCTTAAACCTCCAATCTCTTTTTAAATGGTTGTATTGAATACTCTGAACTATCTAGGCAATCAACAGGATAGCTTCCATCATCAACACGAACCCAATTTCCCTTTGATTTTTCATCATCATCCCATATTGCATTTTCAATAGCTTCTATCCATTTATTTAAATGTTTCATAATCTTATATCTACCTTGATTTATTAGTATATTTACAAGCCTTATTCTGTCTACTATCCCATCTTTTTTGTAGCTTGGTGTTACTTGGATATTTATACCTCTTCGTTTCAATTCATTACTTAGAGATTGTCTAAATAATTTATCTGCACTTTCACAGAATATATAGGTAGAAAATAAAAAATGAGGATAGGTATCTGACCACTCCTCAATCTTATCGACTATTTCTTTTGCATATCTATCATGTGTATAACCATGATTCTTTCCTTGTTTATGATAATATCCATCTAACTCTATAATCTCATTATAGCCTTTAGTAAAACCTGTTAGAGTGGCTACAGTTGCATCTGTACCACCAATATCTATGCCTATACTAAATTCAATAAATGTTATATTATTATCTTTTATATAGTTTCTATCTATAACAACTTCACTCTTTTTATATCCAGTATATATTCTTCCTGTTGCTGCTACTCTTCTTCCTAATATGTCAGCTTGGTACCAAAGTGATGTTTTATCATAGGTTCTTAAAACTTCTTTTAATACATTATTATTTATGCTTAAATTATCTTTTATAGTGAAATGTGAATAATTATATCCCTCATTCTCTCCACTATTTTTCAATTCATCCTGATAATCTAATATATCTCTATAAAACCAATGACTTGGTGAAAATGGATTTAAATCAAAGAATAACTGTCTTTTGCTACTTGCTAGTGTTCTATCAAAAACTTCTTGTACAAATGATTGGTGACACTCATTTACTTCTGATATATAGACTGTTCCATATGAGTTCCCTTTTATTCTTGCTGCATCATTTGCTTTTCCTCCACCTGCAATAATGATAATCTTCTCTCCAGTTAAAGTTTGAATATATAATGCGTCTCTATTTTTATATTCACCTTCTCTACATCTACCTTCAAATAGATATTGCAAACCAAAACCATTACTATCTGTAATGTTCATCTTAGCAGCTCCTAATGAAACACCTGCTACTAAATGTAATTTATCTGGATGAACCTCTAAACACATAGAATAAGCTATCAAATTTATAATATTCTTACCAGCTCTTTTCCCACCCTCTAAAACATTTAACCAACTATCTTTACTTTTCCTTATGTACTCTGTTTGTCTTTTTGTTAGTGGAGAATAGTTAATCATTTTCTATAATCCTTTCTTCTACTGGATTATTTATCAAATCTGCAAGAGCTGTTATCTGTGAATTGATATTAATATTATCTTTATTTGGTATTTTAGATTTTAATATTTCAATTCTTTGTTTTTGTTCTTCTGTTGCTAGATTCCAATCTTTATGAATCATATTATCATACTGCTTTATAAGACTTCTAAGTTCACTCATAGCTCTTGATTGAGCGTTAAGAAAAGAAGCTTGTCTATCCCATGAGAATTGAAATTCATATTGTATTTCTTCTCCAAACTCTGTTGTTTTTTCTTTTTTGACTTCTTTTATCATTTCTTCCTTATCTTTAACATACATTATCTTTTGTGCTCTTATTATTGCCGCATATTGAATTGTTATCTGTTCCCAAAGAATATCAAATTTATCTTTTATGGATATTTCTTGTATTAATTCTCTAGTTTCTTCAGGTAGATATTTTGAGAAGAAACCAAACTTTTCAGCGTTCTTATTGCCAGGAGGACCAGTAGCATTTTTATTACCAAAGGGCGCACCTCTCTTTTTGGTTGCAACTTTTTTTGGTTGATTGCAACCTTTTTGTTTCCAGTACCTAGTTGCCCATGATTTCACAGTTGATAAACTTACATTATGCTTCTCAGCTATTTCCTTGTATTTAAGCCCTTTTAAGTAATCTTCATGGGCTAAATCTGCCTTTTCATTCATACCACCACCTCGTTTATTTGTCATTTTGGGAATAAAAAAAGAACTCTATTTGGAGTTCTTTTATATAACTTTAATCAATTTTTGAAATCTACTATTAGAGTTATTCTTCATCTTCTTCTGCCATTAACTTTTCCATTGCTTGTATAACTCTCTTGTAGTCATCTGTCCCTATTGGATATGATGGACTTCTACGTCCAGATATTTTTCCACCATAAGACATTTGTACTTTTAAAACTCTATGAGGAGCATCTTCCCATATTTCTGTCCCAATAGATACAACATACTCTGCATTTCCATGTGCATGCAATTCAGATGCCTTTACCCTAATAATTTTTTCGTTTTCAGGAGTAAAAACTTTCGCCATAATATAATCACTTCCTTCCTAATAATATTATAGTGCTCTAGGACTATAGTAAAGTCAAGCAATATCTATGATTCCTTAGAATTTAATTTTACTAGCTTTTTAATTCATATGTAGATACTCTTTTAAATAAATTGTTTATTTTAATTTCACTAGTTAATTTTATCACTTGTTTATCTCTCTATTCAAGATGGCTTTCTGTTTTTTAACCAAAATATCTGTGCTGTAGTATCTGGTACTACATGTTTTTTAACTCTCTTAGTTTCTTGGCCTCCTTCATAGATTACTTCATCATACTCATAACCTAATGCTCTTTTTAGTAAGGCCTTTTCAACCTGTCCAGCAATCACTTCTTTCCCTTTTTTTAGGGCATCAGATATATTAGAATACTTCTTTTGCCATTGATTAAAAGTTTCTACAGTTATACCTATATTGTTACATATTTGTTCATTGTTAAGTCCCTCTCTTGACCATCCTTCAATCTTAATTAACCCTTCTTCTGTTATCCAGTATTCATATTTTTCTACATACCCACCTCATTTTTTATACTACTAATAATTAATCAAATATTGTATCTATCCTTTCTTTTGTTTCAGAATAATGAGTCATCATTTTTTTCTTAATATATTCCATGAATACTTCATCTCTTTGTATTCCATAACTGAAAACTAACATTATATGCCATGTGACCAATTTATCACATTCTTCAAAATCATAAACATCTAAACTCTCAACAAATTTTTCAAATTCCTTAATACTTACTTTATTTATTTTTTTAAATGAGATTAATGTAAAATAAAGTGCATTAATATGGATTTTTTCAATTTCAGAGTATCTATAGCCTAAATTTTCACAAATTTTTATATATCTTTCAAACATGTATTTATAATTGTAATTGTTTTCGTTAGATTCACAGTCCTTTATTTTTTCCATCTGAATAGACCCTGAAACACTACTCATAATTTTACTTTGAAATTCTTCATTCTTAGAACTTATATTTTCTAATTTATTAGTTGCACCTTCAACGTTTTCAACTACATCTTCTAATTTTTTAGATATATTTAAAAGACCATCTTTAGTGTTATCTGATTTAGTCTCTCCTATTAAGGTTAATATAATTGCTAAAACAGATAATATTATTCCTGATAGAGTTGCCCCAAAAGCAATCCATTGTGATAAATCTTTATTATCATATCCTCTATCTGTTATAACAACCACTAATGCTAATATTAATATAACTATAATATAAAACATGTGAACTTTCAGTTTATCTTTTGAAAAAATTTTATCTGAATCCATAATTCACACTCTCCCTCCAAAGTATAAAATTCAACTTCAAAGGTCAATATCCTTTAAAAACTATTCGACAATTACAAAATAATTCTGAATACTGCTAGTTCCACCAACATTGCTTCCTTTATTTTCTATTAAAAATTAATCTCCGTTTTTATTTAAAGATAGCTCTATCTCTTTAAAATCATTTCCATATGTACAATCTATTATTTTTATACCATCTACATATTTATGATTTAATTTATAATCATATATTTCTTTATAATATCTAAGTTTACTATCAAAGTTTATATTTTGAATAATTATTATTTCTTCACTTGAGTATTCTGTTATATTTATTTTTAAACTTATATATTTTTTATCTAACAACTTTGCTTTACAAAAGATTTCCTCTAGATTAATCATATCCATTTTTTATTCTCCTTTGTTTAAAAAAGAAAAAGACTAAGTCGGGGGTAACTTAGTCTTTTTCAAGGTGGAATATATTATACACTTGTTTCATACTATCATTATAACTTATATAAAATAACAATAAAATATCATCATTTTATCACAGTTTTATTTTTAGACCATCTACTCCAAATAGGTATATTCCAAGCTCTTTAACCATTTCATTCACCCAACGTCTTACAGTTGCTACTCCACAATGTAAAAGTTCTGCTATATCCTCATATGTTTTTTCCTTAAAAAAATATAACTCTAAAGCTTTGTATTTTTCTAAAGACTGCAATTTATTTTGTGTTGCTTTTAAAGTTTCTAATGCCATATCTATATGTGCTACCATAATTAAGGTTTTTGCTTTACTTCTTTTAATGCTTAATATATATAAATCTTCTGTATCTAGACATAGTAAATCATCATAATCACTTTTAATATCTTCAATATCACTAATAGAATTCGCAATATGACTTGTTAAATCATTATAATGCTTTAATAAAAGCTTAGTATTATGAAAGACTTCTCTTTTTTTATTTTCTTTTTCTTCTTTTCTTAATTCTCTTACAATTTCTTTTATACTTTCTTTATCCACTTAAACCACTCCCTCTTGCTCTCCTTGAACATCTTCTACTGCAATATATGACTTTAGAGTTATCTAATTTATAAAATCTTTTTCCACAATAAAGACATATTACTATTTTACCTGGGCTTATAAGTTCCATCTTTTCTTTTTACTTTCATATTCTCACTCCCCATATTCTTTTAACTTAGCTTTTACTGCTTCAAGTAATGCACTTTGTTCTTTATCCTTATTCTCTAGAGCCTCCATTACTTGTTCATCTATTGTACCTTTACAGATTAGATGATTGATAATAACAGTTTCCCTTTGACCTTGTCTATAAAGCCTTGCATTAGCTTGTTGGTACAGTTCTAAGCTCCAAGTTAATCCAAACCAAACAATTATACTTCCACCTGATTGTAAATTAAGTCCATGTCCTGTACTTGCTGGATGACAAAGTAATAATTGTATTTTGCCATTATTCCAATCTTGTATATCTTTTGAGTTTTCTATTGTTCTTGGTTTTAAACTCTTAAACTCTTTCATCAAACGTCTATAATCATGTTTATAATTATAAAAAACTATAATAGGTTTCCCATTTGAAACATCTATAATTTCTTTTAGGGCTTCTAATTTTTCTCTATGAAGTTCCTTTACATTTTTATCATTATCATAAATTGCTCCATTAGCTAATTGTAAAAGTTTATTTGCTACTACAGCTGCTGATGAAGCAGTTATTATATCTTTATCTAATTCTAATATTTTCTCTCTTTCTAGTTCTTTGTAATATTTAAGTATTTTACTATCAAGATGTATTTCAATTTTATTTTCTATTTTTCTAGGCATATTCAAATAATCTTCTGCTTTTAAGCTTATACAAATATCTTTTATTTTATTATGTATTGTATTTTCTGCTCCATCTTTAGGTTGCCAATTATATATAGCTCCTGTTTGATAATTTTTTTGTCCTGGTTCAAAATATCGTTCTTTATATCCTGTAATAGTTTTGCCTAGTCTTTCACCCCTATCAAGTAAATACATCTGTGGCCACAAATCTATTAAACTATTTGGTGTTGGTGTACCAGTAAGCCCAACTACTCTTTTAGTTAAAGGCAATACTCTCTTTAAACTTTTAAATCGTTGTGCTTTATTTGATTTAAAAGAACTAAGTTCATCTATCACAACCATATCAAATGGCCATTTACTTTTATAAAAATCCACTATCCAAGATACCATTTCCCTATTTATTATATAAATATCTGAGTCCACACTTAAAGCTTTTACTCTATCTAATTTACTACCAAGAACTTTAGACACTTTCAAACGCTTTAGATGCTCCCATTTTCTTACTTCACTACTCCAGGTATCTCTTGCAACTCTTAAAGGTGCTATAACTAAAACTTTTGATATCTCAAAGTAATCATACATTAATTCATTTATAGCTGTTAAAGTACAGACTGTTTTACCTAATCCCATATCTAATAGTAAACCTATATTATTATTATCTATAGTTTTTCTAATTGTGTACTCTTGGTATGGATGTGGTTTAAATTCCATCCCTTAACCTCCTTGATAAAATCATCTATCTCTTTTAATGTACTTACACACTTAACTTTAAATCCTAACTCTCTTAATTCTCGCATTTTATACTGTTGAAGCTTACTTGGTTTTTTACCTGGTGCTTTAAGTTCTACAAATATAACATGTCCTTCTGGTAATAAGACAATCCTATCTGGCACACCTGCTTCCCCTGGTGAAATAAATTTCATAGCTTTTCCACCTAACAACTCAATCTCTTTTTTAAGTCTTTTTTCTATTTTTAATTCTAACAAAATATCACTTCCTTAAATTTAGGTGTCTACAATGTCTACAGATTTTCTATATATATGTATATATGCATATTAGGTATACTCATATATATACGTATATGCCTAATATTACTTTTATTACTTTATATATAATTTTTGTAGACATTGTAGACGTTAGTATTCCATACATTGCAATATCTATATTTTAGGTGTCTACAGAAGTGTCTACAAAGCTATTTTTTCTGTAGACATTGTAGACACCTACCTATTTTACATAAATTTAGTAAAACTTACTTTGTAGACACTATTTTGTTCTAATATATGCTCTTTGTTTACCATACACTTTTCCAAATCTTAGATGACTACTGTGTGGCTCCCATCCATCTAAACCTTTTAATATGTCATTAATTTCTCTTGATAAGATAGGTGTGAGTTGTTTAGGTTCTCCATTAAATAGCTCAACCCATATCTCCATAACACACGTTTTTTCTCTTAATATTGTTCCTTCTTTTAAATCACCAAAATCTGAACCATGAATATATTCTCTCTTTTCTGAAATACTTAAATCATACCAATTCTCAGTAATAAGTTTATTTAAATATTCTTCAATAATTCCAGATTTAGCATTTTCTTCTGAGTGGTTTTTTTGTTGTTTTTCAGCTTCCTTTTTCTCTTCATCTGATAGATACAAAGGTTCATTAGCTTTATATAATTCTAATGCTTCTGCCCAAATTTGATTTCTTTCATTATCAAGTTGGCCATTAAATATACTCTTGTTAATCTTCTTTACTCCTGTATCTATTGGCCAAAATCTTCTATTACCAGTTTTATCCCTTAAAAACTCTTTATCATTGGTTGTACCTATAACTACACATTGACGTAAAAATCTTGATGTTCTCTTCCCATATGCAACCCTATATATATCCTCTGATTTACTTAGAAAATGCTTAACTACCTCAATATCTGCTTTTTTAGTAGCCATCATTTCACCCATTTCAAGCAACCATACTCCTTGTAATTGTTCATATGCCTCTTTACCTTGCACAGTAGTTAAACTATCAGAATACCAGTCTCCACCAAGTTTTTTAATAAAAGTACTTTTTCCCATTCCTTGAGGACCAGATAAAACCATCATATTATCAAATTTTATTCCTGGATTAAATACTCTTGCTACTGCTGCTACTAAAACTTTTCTTATTATAGTCCTTGTATAATGGTTATCTTCTGCACCCAAATAGTCAATTAAAAGTGTATCCACTCTCTTAATATCATCCCACTTTAAAGAATTTAAATAATCTTTTATAGGGTGAAAAGTATTATTTTCAAAAGCAATTACTAGAGCATCATTTACTTTTGATGGTGAGGAGATATTATAAATTGTTTCTATATGATGTCTAAGTCCAGAATCATCACTATCATTCCAATCATTTAATTTATCATCTTTTCTCCAAGGTAACTTACCTAAGACAACAGCTCTATTTGAAAATTCATTGTAAGCTATTTTTCCTTTCAAATATGGGTCATTTTCTATAAACATTAAGATATTGTTTGTTGTTTTCTTGTAGCTTCCTTTATTGTCATAATCTAATCTAGTTAACCATTCATCATCTTCAAAATCTATATCACCAAAATCATCCTTAGCTTTATCAATGTTTTCTCTCCCTATAGTCTTTCGTACTTTAGTGTCACTGCTTGCAAATTCGCTCATTCGAGTAAATGAAGGTAATCTATTTACAGGTGTTTCTGGTTTAGAGTCTTCATCAAGTTCTCCAAATTTATGTATCCTAACTAAATCAAAAGCATTACATAAAATTCCACTTGCAGGGTCTGTCCCATGGTGACTATAGGAAAACTTATCATCATAAATAACTATTCCACCACTTGTACTACCTTCTGCATATGTATACCTCGTTTCATCAATACCAGAAATATATACTTCATTTAAGAAAGTTTCTATAACTTCTGTGATACTATAGGACCTGCAAAAGGCACCTATAATTCCGTCCTTTTCAAGAGGGTCTTGTTGCTTTTTTAATTGTGTATTAAACTTTTGTCTCTCTCTTGAACTTTCTGGCCAATAACTTACATCCGTCCAGTCTAAATATAAATCTAGTATTTCATTTGGGTTTAAAAATTCACCATCTTGAAATTTAAATATATATTCTCCATCAATTGAAGTACTTGGAAAGTACATAAGCCTATGAGGTTGATATGTAGTATCATCAAACATATCTATTCCTATAGCATCTGCTATCATCCTAGAAATTGCTTGATACTCTTCTGGTAGTACTGGTCTAGCTAAAGGTATTAGCAGTCTGTATCTAGGGTTACTCTCAGTATGTGAGTGAGTAGAGTACATAAGGCAAGCATAATCATTTAATAGTGTAATATCATCCCATATAGCCTTATCTGCATAGTCTATATCCAAAGTTATAATACTTCTATTTGCAATATTCTCTGCTTTTCGTCTACCATTTTTTAAACTTCCACCTACAAACCCACCAACATCTTTTACTCTATCTTTTTCAGTCTTTGACATCTTCTTATATTCTGTATAGGTTTCTTGAGTTCTTAATGTTTTACTTAATCTATTTACAAGTTCGGACCATAAAATACTTTTATTCTTCCAATGAGTTTCTAACTTACTTTTTCCTATGGCCAGCATGAGTTGGCCATCATGTTTTACATTTATGTGTTCAATTTCACTGGCCTTTACATCCATAAATTAATCACCTAGTCTTTCTTATAATAATCACATTCATATCCATCTGCTTTAAGTGGAAGTCCTTTAGCCCAAGAGATTTCTTTTGCCATAATTCTGTTAACGTCTTCCAAAGAACCATATTTTTTATCTACATCAAGTACAAGTTCATCATGTACATGCATTACAATGTCATAACCTGCATCTTTTACATTAAACATAGCTTCTCTTAGGCAATCTCTAGCTGTAGCTTGAACAATATTCTCAACTAATTTAGGTCCATAGGTATCTATTCTTTTCCATTGTTTACTTGTCTGTTCCATGCCTTCATATGTTATCTTATCCCCACTAAACGTAGTATGAGGTTCTATCTTAGGTCTTAAGTAGGATAATCTTCTACCACTTGGTAGTTCTATAAATAAAACTCCTGGATTATAAATAAATTTAATCCCATGTTGAAGTTCTACTATAGTCCTATCTTTTATAGCTTTTTTAGTTGCCTTATCTACATCCCACCAAAACTTAGTTATATTTGGATTAGCATTTCTCCATGCAGTAACAATAGGTTGAAGTTCTTCTTCTTTAAGCCCCATTTTAATAGCTCCCATAGAAATTAAAGCCCCTACACTCCCACCATATCCATTCGATAATTCTGCTAGCTTTCCTTTTTGTCTAAGCTCAGAACCTTTTTTAATACTTTCTATTGGAACTTTAAACATCTGACTGGCACTAGCTTCATATATTTTTCCATGAGAATTAAATACATCTAATCTCCACTTCTCACCAGCGAGCCAAGCTATAACCCTAGCTTCTATTGCACTAAAATCTGAAACTATAAACCTATGACCTTCACTTGGTATAAAAGCTGTTCTTATTAACTGACTTAACACATCTGGTACACTATCATACAAAAGCTCTATTAAATCAAAATCACCTTCTTTTAATAGATTTCTAACCAAGTCTAAATCTTCTATATGATTTTGTGGTAGATTCTGTACCTGGACTAATCTTCCTGCCCATCTACCAGTCCTATTAGCCCCATAAAACTGTAGTAGACCTCTTACTCTATTATCATTACCTTTAGCTAATTTCATAGCCTCATACTTCTTTATAGAGGTTTTGGACATTAATTTTCTAAGCTCTAAAACCCTAATTACATTTTTATCCTCAACTTGTTTTAATATTTCTGGAATACTTTCTTTTGTTAGGCTTGTAACCTCAAAGCCCGATTTATCACTTAACCATTTTTTTAATTGAGCAGGACTATTTGGATTATTTAGACCAGTTATTTCAATTGCTTCTTTTGTAAGTTTTTCAGTGTACTTTCTATCACACTCTATTGCATTTTCTATTAGCTGTGTATCTACTCTGATGCCAGTGTCATTAATTATTTGGTCTAAATACCATAACTTATTTTCTCTTTCAGAAGTCTTATACTTGCTAAGTTTATTTCTTATTTCTCTTTCAACTACAACATCTTGCTTACAATATTCTTTAAATTTATTCCACTTTTCCATATCATGTATTGGTAAATTTCTAGTTCTTCCTTTGTTAATTTTTGTAGCTTTACAAGGCTTACAGAAATATTGTATTAACGACTTACCTTCTTTCATTTTCTGCTTATCTTCATTAAACTTTAAAGCCTTAGATACACTATCTAAGCTTCCTGGAAGTCCCAGTGTTAAAGCTTTTATCATTGTACATAACCACTCATTTGGTTTTAAATCAATATCTAAAAATTTACTTATTGCTATTCTTTCAAAGTTAGCATTAAATGCTGATTTTATAATAGTGTTCTCTTTTAAAGCCTCTATTACTTCTTTTGGTAACTCTTCATCATTTACTAAATCAATAACGCTTACTTCTTCTTCATCAAAAGCATAGGCAAATAACAGTATCTCAAAATTAGTAGAGTCTACATATCTGTAGACTCCAACTTTCTTTATATCTAAATCACTATATGTCTCTATATCAATTGATAATGTTCTCATTAACTTAAGAAGTCCTCTTCTTCATCTTCAAAATCATCTGAGAAATCTGCTTCTGCACTAGCTCTAGCTCCTCCAAGTACTTCTCCATCTGCTAACTTTTGAACATTTTGCAACCCACAACCTATTCCTTTATTTCCTGCACTATTGTATGGGAAAAAGTTTATACTAACTCTTCCATAACAACCACTATATACTTCTGTATTATCTAATATTTCATTTAAGTCTTTATCAACTACTCCTGGCTTTTGAGTACTATTTGCATTTAGAAAATACATTCCTATATATTCCTCTGCTTCATCAGCTCTTTCGTCATCTCCATCACGAAGAGGTGTTTTTAAATTACCTGGTAACTTTCCACCCCATTTAGAAGTTTTACCTTGTTCTTTTGCTGCATCAATAGCCTTCTTTATTCTTCCTAAAGTCACCTTGTCTGATTTTGGTATTAAAATACAAACTGAATACTTGGGCTCTGCACCTTCTAACATTGCTCTGCTTTTAAAAATATTACAATAACTTAATCTCACCTTTCCTGTTACCACCTTTGTTGATTGTACTGAATTACTCATAATTTTCTTCCTCCTAATATTTTTATATTTTATAAATAGATATTATCTAAACATAATTCTCTTAAATTCTTTTTTGCACTGTATACCCCATTTTCTACATTTTTTCTTTTATATTTTAATAGTTTAGATATCTGTATAACCTCAAAACCTTCTGCATATAATCTCATTACCTTTTGTTGCTTTTCTGGTAAATAATTAATATAATTAATTACTTTTTTTGAAATATATGTGTTTATTACTTCATCTTCTATTAGTGTATTGCCATTAGACAGTACTTCATAATGTTTTGGTTCTATAGAAATTCCTTCATTCAAAAATGTATGTTTTTTTCTCAACTGACTTTTAATATAAGCATACATTTTGTATCTAATACATTTCTTAAAATATGCTTTAGGGTAAGTCTCTCCTTCTGTCTTCAGATTTTTTATTCCCTCATACAATCCTATATATCCAGATTGAATTAAGTCATCTTTATATATATAAGTTTTATTTTTATTGTTTTTTAACAATATATTGGTTGTTATCTTTATTTCTTTGTCAAATTCTCTTAGTAATGTTTCAAATGCTAATTCATTTCCATTTTTGAATTCTAGCACTAGTTTAATTATTTCTTGATTATCCATAAAACTATATCCCCTTTTTAAACGTTTTATAGCTACTAGGAATTAAATATTTTTAATTATCCTTTACTCTTACTGATACAAAGCACACTGGACTAACCTTTATATGTTCTGGTATATAAACTCTATCAAGATGATTGTCATTTACTTCAAAGAAAGTTGACATCACTTTATCCTTTATTAAACTTTCTCTTTTAAAATCCATTACTATAGCTTTTGCATTTTGTTCTACTGAATTATACTCTGTAATATTTAATCTCTTCAATATATCAAGCAAATTATCTTTTTCATAATCTAAATCTTCTTCAATACTCTTTTTTCTTTTCTTTAAATCTAAAATTGTACTTATACTCTCATCTAATTTATCTTTTGTAGCTTCATCTAATGGCATGTAATACACCCCCTATTTATATTTCAAAGTCTTTTTTAGCTGAATCTATACTATTAATTTCTGCCCTTTTATCACTTTCTGCTACTAAAGTGGCTTTTCCAACTGGTTTTATAATTAAATCATTTAGTAGATTAGTGAAACTCTTTTTGCCTATAGCTTTTTCCATATCACTAATTCCTTTTAATGTTCTTGGTTTATAAATCTTTTCCTCATCATAATCTGAATTTAATAAAACATTAGCAACCTCTTGTTCATCCACATACTTTCTATTACTTCTACCTTCTACAAGCTTATATCCTGGATATTTAACACCATGCTTTTCAGCTTGTTCTAGTGCATAACTTTGAACATCCTTTAACCAATCTTGAACATTCTTAGCAAATCCCAAAATGTCTGCAATCTCATATTCATTAAGAGTAAATGTATCAGCAAAATCATATTTTCTAGCTTTCTCAAGATTATCTTCAGCTCTTTTTCTACAATCATTTTTAGCTCTACAAAATCCACAATGTTCACCACTTACAAAATCACCCTCACCATTAAAAGCCATTTGAGCCTTCTTTTTAACATTCTCTGCCCATGTAAGTAACTTGGTAACTTCTATTTCTTCGCTTGATATATTATCAAATCTAGGTTGAATTATTGTTGTCTTAACCAAATCAATATCATATAGTATTTCAAACTGATTATATGCACCTAAACCATATAGTCTAAGTTGAGGGTTCTCTATAGCTGAGACTTCCACACCTTTTCCATACTTTAGGTCTATCACTTGAAGTATTCCATCAGATATTACAACAACATCTCCTGTTCCAAAGCCTTCTGGAACCCATTCACTAAAATCAAGTCTCTCTTCTAACATTACTATTACATCATCACATATAGCTTTACTGTCATTTACTAATTCAATTACATTATCAACATAAGATTGTATGTAATCCTCCATTTCTGAGTTATAATATTCACTTTTCTGTATGTTTTTAATTCTTGCATTATATGCCTTTTTACTTATTTTTTCATACTCTAGCATTAATTTAGCTTCTGCTAATTCATGTGCTACTGTTCCTTCTTCTGCATATATACTAGTTGATGATGGATAGTTTTCTTCTAATTTTATACTAGGAGTGCAGTGAAGCCATCTATGTGCTCCACTTGCACTAAGTCTTGCATGTTGTGCCATTTATGTACCTCCTATAAACTTTCTAATTTCTCCATAAAAGCTATATAATCTTCTTCTTTTACTTCACTTAACTTACTAGCCCCAAATTCGCCAAATAACTCTTTAAGCTTATCTTTCTTGCCTGCCTTACTTGCTTGTGCTGCCTTACTTCTTACCTCTTCTTTTGTGTATTTAATCTCACTAGTTGTATTTTCATTATTCTCTGTTACTTCTTCGACTTCTGTTTTCTCTTCTTTAACATTTTCTTTTACTTTTACCTTTTTAGTCTTTTCAGCTTTCTTAGTTTCAACTTTCTTCTCTTCTTTTATATCTGTTATATTTATAGGTTCTATTTGCATTGCTTGTCCTAAATTAAGACCTCCTAAAGCATTAGCTACTACTAATAGTGCATTTGTAAATTCTGGTGCTTCCACTTTAACTTTTACATTTACATTTACTTCAACCATTTTAAATCTCTCCTTTTTGTGTTATACTTTATTTGTGTTATATTTTATTTTTTATTTTTTTGTGTGTTGGTTATTTGACCAGCACTTTTTATTTAATATAGCAACTGATATTTTCTTGCCAGTTTTAACATCCTTAAATACTATATCTGCTAAAAACTTCCCATCTTTTTTAAGTGTTACTACATTCTTATTATTAATATTAAGACTCAGCAACTTTATCCCCCCTCTCTGCTTCTTCTAAAAGTTCATCCAAATTTCTACCTTGATTTCTTTCAATAAAATCATCAACTTCATATCTTGAAATTTTTCTACCATCACCTCTAGCTAGTGATTTTATTAACCCTGTGCTTACCAATCTACGCATAAAATTTGTATCTAATTTTAAGATTCCTCTTGCTTCTTCTATTGTTATTAAATAATTTGGATAGCTTCTTTTTATCAAAACAACTATATCTTTAGGCTCTAGTACTTTTACCTTTTGTTCAAGAGTTTGACTTCTAACTCTATCAGTCTCTTGTTTATTTACCTCAACTTCTATTAAAGACCTTAAGCTATTACTTAATATTTTAACTATTTCATTTGTGTTATCCATTGTTTAATCCCCTCACTATTATTAAAATATTCTGTTATTAATTTTTGTAATTTTTAGTTTTCAAAAGCGTTTAAAGCTTTTTCTAAAACAGGTATTACATTTTCATAGTATCTAAAACTTTCAACTTGTTTATCTGAATATTTAGCTTTATCCCATACTTTGATACCATATTCGTCTGTCTTTAAGTTGTAAGCATTTGCTAATCCTCCTACTTTGTTAGCTGAAATTCCTAACATCTTACCTATCTCTGTAGCTGAATAAGTTTTTCTTTCCATTTTAGGAAGTGGTATTAATGCTTCTCCAGAAATAAGTTCAGTAGTCTTTGAGTACATAATTTGTTTATATTCTTTTATATCTACTTTATCAGCCAACTCTAAATATATTTTCGCTTCCCTCGCTCTTGCATTTTTTAATCTTGCCTGAGCATTCATGTATTTTATTTCTGATTCATCCTTAGTATCTTTAGGTTTGTTACTACTATATGTACCTGTTTTACGAATAGATGGTAGAACTTCATCTGTAACCCAATCTTGAAATTTCTCAGCTTCTTCTTTTCTTGATTTAAAAATTAATTTATATACTCCACTTTCAGTAAGAAAATTCTCTCCTGTATTATGTAATTTTCTAAAGTGACTATCTGTCACAATTGAATTAGTCAACTTAATCACTTGATTCTTATTCATTCTAGTAACTGCCTTTCTAACTCCTTCATTACTAATTCCTAAGCAATTTCCACAATGATATGGATTAAATAAAATTTCACCTTCAAATTCAAACACTTCAACTTCTTTTCCTTCAAACATCATCAAATTATTACTCATAATTTATTCCTCCCTAGTTTTTTGTATCTTCAGATTTTTTATTTTCAAGTATACCTTTTACTAGTCCTTTTGCCTCGAAAAAAGCATAAATATTAGCCTTCTTCAATTTATCAATATTACTAATAAACTCATCTCTGTGTTTTTTTTGCTCTTCTGTTGAAAGTTTCATAAAATATCTCCTCCTTTTACAGTTCTTTAAGAACTTCCATTTGTTCTTTAAGAACTTTAGTAACTTCATTATAGGTTCTTTTCGAACAAAAATCAATAGTATTTTATATATTTTTTTCAAAAAGAACATTTTTGTTTCATTATTGTTGCAAAAGAACTTTTCTTATTATATAATGTTCTCTAGGAGGGGTATAAAATGCAAACAGAAAAAAATAAAGAAATTGGTTCTAGATTAAAAGAAATCAGAGAAGAGAAGAAAATCACACAGTCTGATTTTGCATCAAGTCTTAGGATTTCAAGAAGTCACTTAGCAGGTCTTGAAACAGGTGCTAAAAATTTTACAAACAGAATCTTAGATGACTTATATAATTTTTATGGAATTAATAAAGATTGGCTTATAGATGGCTCTGGAGATAAATATGTTGATTTATTAGAAGGAATTGATGCAGATGAAGAAATAAAAGAAATGACTAGAATGTATTTGAAACTTAATGATGAAATGAGAGGTGTCGTTAAAAAATTTATATTGGCATCAATAGAAGAAGCAGATAGTGAAAATAAAAAAACAGAGTAGTGTTACTCTGTTTTTTTATTTTGTATTTAACCCCATTAACAAACCTTTAGATTCTAAAAACTTATCTTTATTAACAACTTTTAGAATACTTAATAATTCAATAAATTCTTTAGCTTTTTTAACTTCTTTAGATTTTACATTTTCAACTTCATCCATTACTACATTCCTCCACCTGTAAATATTTTATAATACCCCTATTAAAATTTTTCTTGTCTATGATAACTAAGTAGTCTTCTATGATATATCATTTATCAAATTATTTAATATATATTGAAATAATTTGATAAATGGTTTAAAATAATGTTATTATGTATTTCCATAATTACTAACCAATAAACATATTAATTTTACAAATTATGGAAGTCTGTAGTAATATAGTAACATAAATATGCTATAATATACAATATAAACTATATATATTCCTTATATTAACTATGTGGTATGTAAAAATAAATATATTTATTTTACAAATGTAACAAGAAACATTATTATATTAACTATGTGGTATATAGATTTAGAAGAGATAAAATTCTCTTCTTTTTCTATTTATACAACTTTTCAAGTTTCTGATAACCTATTTAAATTTACTTAAAATTAAACGCCTTCTCTTTTTTATTTACACTATATGCAGTGATTGCTTATATGTATTATCTCCTTATTTGTACAAATCTAACACATTGTTTATATTTTGATTACCCCCAGGAGTCAGTATTTCACCCACCCCTTTATCTTCATCATCAATTAATTTTACTCTTTTTTCATCCATTCCGTTTCTTCCTCACAAGTTTAATTTATAAAATCATTTATGTCAAAATATTCTGTTATTTATTTAGTAAACTTTTCTGTATAGATTTCAATAATAGATAAGTTAAATATTCATATAGTTTTAACTATCAATCTCAACATTATTGTATAAAAAACACCTACTTTATATAAAGTAAGTGTTTTTTATACAATAATATTACAATTAATACTACATTATACTATAATAAATATAGTCTATTAAAATTTTTCATCCCAAGTAATTTCATATATCTATCAAACAATTTAAGTATTTACTTTTTAAAGTTCTAACCCATTTCACTTTGAAATTAATGAAGTTAATCATATATTTATTATACTGAATTTCTTTATAAATTAATAATAAACAATTTATACTTGTTTGTCAACTTTAAATTGTTTTTTCTACAATTTAAAATTGTCTCCTTTACTTTTACGATTATTAATTGTATATTTAAGATATAAGGAGTTGATAATATTGTCAAATAAAAAACTTGAAAACAGATTAAAAGAACTAAGAAAAGAACTTAATTTTACACAAGAAGATATCTCAAAAAAAATTGGATTAAGTAAAAGTGCATATGGTTACTATGAACAGGGGAAAACAGTACCAGATGCCTATATGATTGCTGAATTATCAAAAATTTTTAATGTAAGTGTTGATTATTTATTAGGTAAAACAGACATCAAAAATAATAATTGTTCTGAATCTCTACCAAAGTCATTTGATAATGCAAATGATGCCATAAAATTTATTCTCCAGCAACCAACACTTATGGCCTATGGAGATTATAATATAAAAAAATTAAGTGATGAAGAAGTTATAGATTTTGCAAATGATTTATTACAACAAATAAAACTAATCAGTTTTAAATATAAAAAATAATATTTTTAGGGGGAGTAATGGGAATAAATGATATAAAGAATATAGCTAATGTAGTTAATTATGTTATAAATAATTTTAAAACTAACAATCCATTTGAATTGTGCGAAAAACTTGATGTGACTATAAGATTCAAAAACTATAATCCTGATGGAATGAAAGGTTATTATACAGATGTATTAGGTAAAAAAATAATTTATTTAAATTCAAACTTTACTGAAGAGTCACAATCTATACTTTGTGCTCATGAATTAGGACATATTATATTAGAACACAAAGGTGTAAATCATTTTGGCTCTTCTGATTCTAAACTTGAACATGAAGCAAATTTATTTGCTCTATATCTATTGTTTGATGAAAAAAAATATGATATAAAATTTTCATCAACAACTAGCTACTTAGCTAAAAGTATTATTGATGCTAATTTAGACCTAATAAAATAAACATTATGATGAAATTTATTAATTATTTTATGTATTTACAAATTTATAATATACTTTATAACAAATAAGATAGGGGGATTTTATATGGATTTTTCAGACAAAATAAAACAATTCAGCAAAAGAATCGAAACACTAAAAGATAGTTTAATTACAGAAGAAGCAACAAAAACAGCATTAATAATGCCTTTGTTTCAAATATTAGAATATGATATTTTTAATCCTTTAGAATTTATGCCAGAATTTATCGCAGATGTAGGTGTAAAAAAAGGAGAAAAAGTAGATTATGCTATACTTGAAAATGGTAAACCTTTAATTTTAATAGAAGCAAAATGTGCAACAGATAAACTCAAAAAACATGATGCTCAACTATTCAGATATTTTACAGCAACAGAAGCAAAATTTGCAATACTTACAAATGGAATAATTTATAAATTTTTCACTGACTTAGAAGAAAAAAATAAGATGGATGATAAGCCATTTTTAGTATTAAATCTATTAAATATGGATGATAACAAAATATCACATTTGAAAAAATTTACTAAAAGTACCTTTAATATAGATACTATTTTTAATATAGCATCAGAATTAAAATATACAAATCTAATAAAATCCCAGTTAAACTCACAATTAGAAAACCCATCAGATGAATTTGTTAGGTTTATAATAAACGATTTCTACAATGGTGTTAAAACACAAAATGTAGTAGAAAAATTCAGACCTATAGTCAAAAGGTCTATGTCCCAATTTGTCAACGATTTTATGAATGAGAAATTAAAAACATTATTAGAAAATGATAATGAAGAATATGATAAAAAGAAAGTAAAAGATAGCAAAAAGAAAGAAAAAAGTAAAACTGATACTGAACTTATAAAACAAAAAGAAGAAAAACAAGCTCCTATTGTAGAAAAAATTGATAAATGTAATATAGTAATTACTGATGATGAATTGAAAGCTATTAATATAGTTCAAGATATTTTATCTAAAAAAATTGATAAAAATGAAATCACTTATAAAAAATTAAATAATGAAGTTAATATAATGTATAAAAATAATCCTGAGCATTGGATATGTAAAATAGAACTAGGAGCCCATAAGATGATTCGTTTGCCTAATGGAAGTGAAGATTATTTAGAATATAAAATGGATGCTGTAATAGACATAAATGAGCTAAAAAATGAATTAGTCTTTATTGCAGAAAAATACATAAAATAAATATTATCTTTATAATTAAACTAGTTATTTAAGAGCAGTAATTCTGCTCTTTTATATAAATAAAAAACAAACATACATTCTGAAAAGGGGGTTACTATTATGAAGGGTGGAGTAAGAAAAAGAAGTAACAAATGGTATTACTACTTTGACCTAGGGATAGTAGAAGGTAAAAGAAAAAAAGTAGAAAGAGTTGGTGGCAATACAAAAAAGGAAGCAGAAAAAGCACTAAGAGAAGCACTAAATGAATATGAAAACTCTGGTATAGTATTTGAAGAAAGCAACATAAGTGTATCAGACTATTTAGACTTTTGGTACAAAGAATATGTTTTACTTAACTGTAAATACAACACACAAGAAAGCTATAGAATAAATATAGAAAAACATATAAAACCAAAACTAGGAATTTACAAGGTAAAAGCTTTAACACCCGCGATACTACAAAGCTTCATAAATAAAAAATACAAAGAAGAATATTCTCAAAATACATTACAAGTATTAAAAAACATATTACATAGGTCATTAAAGTCAGCAGTCTATCCTTACAAACATATACGAGAAAATCCTATGCAATATGTAAGTATACCAAAAGCTAAGACTAAAACAGAATCTAGCAAAGTTAAAACTATTACATTAGATGAATTTAATCAAATCCTGAATATATTTCCTCAAGATTCATTTCAGCGTATAGTCCTACTAATTGGATTTTATACTGGCATGAGAAGAGGAGAAATTATTGCATTAACATGGGATGATATAAATCTTGATAATAAGACTATTACAGTAAAACATACACTGATTAAAAAGAAGAATGGAATATTTGAATTAAGCCAACCAAAAACAGAAAGTTCTTGTAGAACTATCTTTACAGGAGATACTTTAATAAGGCTATTAAAAGAACATAAACTACATCAAAAGAAAATGAAATTAAAATATGGTGAATTTTACTTTGATAGTAACTGGGTATGTACGAAAGAAAATGGTCAACAAGTAAACACCCACACTTTAGACACTATAGTAAAACAAATTCGAAAAGCTTTAAACAACGACTTCCATTTTCATTGTTTAAGACATACACATGCTACCCTATTATTAGAAAATGGAGCTAACATTAAAGATATACAAAATCGCTTAGGTCATAGTCAGTTATCAACTACAATGGATACCTATTCACATGTAACTGAAAAAATGAAAAATGAAACTGTAGATATATTTGAAAGAATTACAAACTAGTTTGCCACCCAAAACTATAATACGGTGGCAAACGGGCGGCAAAATCTAATTTACCTATTTTAAAAGCTAATATAATCAATTTTATATAATCAGCTATACCTTTGCAATTTCAATGCTTTAGAATTTATAATATATATCATTCATACAAGATATTAATTATAAATCTAACCAATAAAACATATATCTTACATAATACTATCTAATCTCTATCGTCTAGCATATTTTTTCTATACTCATTTGGACTCATATTATTGAACTTCTTAAATATTTGTGAAAAATAACTACTATTATTAAAACCTACTTTCTTACAAACCTCACTAATACTCATATTTATATTTAATAGGTATTTTTTAGATTCTTCTATCCTAAGAAGATTTATATACTCAGTTATTGATACTTGATTTTTTTCATTAAAAATAGAGCTCAAATAATTTGGACTTATAAAAAATACCTTCGCTATACTATTTAAGTTTATATTATCTTTATAATATTTTTGTATATATTCATTCACATTTTCAATCAAATCTCTCTTATCTTGTTTCCAAAATTCTCTATTCTTATCAATACACTCTTCAGAAAATTGTAATAATATATCCCACAAATCTTCATCACTATTTGTAAGTGATATTTTTTTATTGTATTTATTTCTTAGATAAGATATAAACTTTAAATCTTCTAAATCTCTAAGCACTGTTCTAGATAATACAAATATCATTTCTTGAATAATATCTCTAACATCATTATACATTAATTTATTAGCATCTATCAGATTATAAATCCCTTCTAAATTCATGTCTTTTATTTCTTTCTCTATAGAAAGTTCTAATTCAAAAGGATATTCTCGTAAAACATTATTGAATAAATCGATTGGATTGATAATATACTTTTCTTCTAACAATTTAATATTTGCTTTTTTAAGTGCTTCTTCAAGCTTTATATTTTCCTTTCTATTCTTCAATATCTCCTCATCTTTTATACTAAGTTGATTTTCAAAAAAATTTCTCTTAGCTATTTCCTGAATAAATTCAGACATCATTAATAAATTTTCTTTTAACACATATAGTCTACTTTTTGGAATTAATGAAAGTTCATTGTAGATTTTACTTATGTATTTTACATCAATATCTGAACTACTTGACAATTTAGATAAATTTTTATCTGTATCACTAGATTTATATATTATAAAATTACCACACTCTATAAAGCCAACTATATTTTCTTCTAATACTATTGGTATTTCCAAACTAGAAATACCATAATCACATTCATACATTTTTTCAAAATTATCACCATTTATACTCTTATCAAGTTTTCTATTGCACACTTTTATACTTTTACAAATATCACAAAATCTAGTTTCTTTTTTAGTATCAAATATTTCTTTATGTTTTGAATCATATACAGATATTCTAAGTTTCAATATATTAGATATTTGATTTGCAATATTTTCAATTATATTTACATTAATTAGCTCTTGTATAGTATTTTCAGAAAATACTATAGGTAGTTGTTTCAAGCTCGAAAATTTATGAGGGACATAAGTGATTAATATTACTAAATCAATTTTACCAGTATTTATAATTTCGTGTTCTGAATATGGTGGGCAATAAACTATTGATTTTTCCTTTATATTGACCTTTTTACCATCAATAATTTGTAATCCTTCCCCCTGAATTACATATAAAAGCTGTTCTTCACTTAAATGAAAATGTTTTTCTTGGCAGTTTTTTGGAAAAAATCTTACAATTCCAGCACTAAGCCTATTAAATTGTGTTTTTGATGGTTCATGTATCCATGTAACTTCTCCCCAATCAAATTTTTGTACTTCATTATTCGACTCACTAAAATACTCCATAAACTCACCTCTTAGTTTTTGTCTAAATATTTTTTTATTCCTTCAAATGTCTCTTTGCTTATAATATGTTCTATCCTACATGCATCTTTCTCAGCTATATCAAATGAAATTCCCAATGTATTTACTAAAAATTTAGTGATTAAAATATGTTTTTCATAAATTTCCTCTGCTTTTTTTCTACCTTCTTTAGTTAAAATAATGCCACCATCAACTTCCATTATAATAAGTCTATATTCTTTTAGGATTCCCATAGCTCTACTTACACTTGCTTTACTATAATTTAGCTTTTTAGCTATATCAACAGATTTTACAAGTCCATTCTTCTTTTCTAAAATAAGTATTGTCTCCAAATAATTTTCTCTTGATTCATACATTCCAATAGCCTCCAAATTTAACAACTCTATTATAATATTTTAATTATAATAATTAGAAAAATATAACTATATATTCAAAAACTTATAGTATTCATATTTATAGTATTTAAAAATACTCATATTTATAAATTAGGATATCTTGCCACTTACATTAATATATATTATCATAATTTTCTTTTTTATTACATAGAGAAATAACTATATAGAACATAGTTCTATTATATGTAAAAATACGTCTTGAAAACAATAAACTTAAATAGTTCTAACTTATTCTTTATATTAAAGAAATTAAAAGTTTAATTATTTTATAAGAATTATTTTTTACACATCTTTTTTTCATTTAAATAACATATCTTCTCATCTATTTTATCCATACAATCTTCTAATTCCTGTATTTTATTTTTAATGTTTTTCTTGTGCTGTTGGAAAAATTGGATTCTTTTATCTATAGTATCGTCTCCCATATCACAAAAATGAAAACATTCATGGATATCTTTAATAGATAAACCAGCATTTTTTAAATCTTTTATAAATGTCAAACGCTCTATATCTTCTTCACAGAAATAACGAACACCACTTGGTTTTCTACTGATAGGAAGTAGTAAATCCTTTTCTTCATAAAATCGAATAGCCTATGAAGAAATGTTCGTTATTTTTGATACATCAGTCATGGAATATTTCATATTTTTTCCTCCATAAAATTTTATATGAATAAGAACATTATAAAAATCCATTATGCAATAGTCAATAAAAAAGTATTGACTTCAAGCTAGGTTGAAGTTGTATTCTTTGAAGTGTAAAAATAAATTACCGAAAGAAAGGAATAATATAAATAGAAAAATACACAACTATGATTAAAGAAAATTTAAATAAAGGAAAGGTATTGTGTGGAGTGGCAGTTTCACTATCTGATTCATCTGTAAGTGAATTAATTGGTCTATCAGAATATGATTTTGTTTGGATTGAAGGTGAACATGGTGTTTTAGACTGTAAAGATATTCAGCAACATATGATAGCTGCACATGCTGGTGCTGCTTCTTTAATTAGATTATCAAACAATAATCCTGACCTTGTTAAACCTATAATATATATGAGAACAGATATTATATGTTTTCCATTTATTAATACAGCACAGAATGCAGAAAAAGCAGTATCAGCTTGTACTTATCCTCCATATAGTTATAAGAGGATGCAATCCTCAAAGAGCTTCCTATTATGGAAATATGAGTCATTTAGACTATGTTAAAAACGCAAATAACGAAATATTAAAAATGATGTTAATTGAACAGAAAGCAGGTTATGATAACATTGAAGAAATAGCACAAGTCAAAGGTGTCGATATTATAGCATTAGGCTCTGGTGATTTATCTTTAGATATGGGATTTTCTGGATATATGAATAGAATTGAAATAAAAGATATGATTTCTCAAGCAGCTAAAGCATGTAAAAAATACAATATGCCCTTTATTATCTTTCCTTCAATAGAAAAGAAAAGTATTGAAACATGGATTAATACAGGAGCAAGTATGCTCTGTTTTGCACAAGACACAACATTTATAACTTATGTTATCAAACAATTATTGTCTTTCTATGATGAGATTGTACCAGATAAAAAACGACATTAATTTATAAATTTGATTTATACTAAAAGAGACTAATATTTTATCTATTTTTATTAAGGATATTTTCTTATGTATTGTAATATTAGTCTCTTTTAGTATTATATAATGTTGTTATTATTAGTTATATATAATTACTATAGTATATAAACTTATTCAGCTAACATTTTACCTAATTGTACACATTCATCTTTTGCTTCTTCATCGGGTTCTTCCATTGAAGTAATTCCTTCACCACCTATAATTGTAGCACCAGCATTTTGCATACGTTCTTCCCATTCTCTCATCCATTCACAATTTCCCCAACCATATGAACCAAATAATCCAATCTGCTTACCTGATACAATAGATTCTAATTCTGCCACAAATGGCTCCATATAACCCTCTTCTAATTGTTCTGCTCCCATAGATGGGCAACCTAATGCAAATTTATTTTCTTCTTTTAAGTCACTTGGTTTTAATAAGCTTACATCTATAACTTCTGGTGTTTTACCTTTTAACTTCACTCCTTCAGCTACAAAATTTGCCATTTTTTCAGTATTTCCTGTTCCACTCCAATAAACAATATATATTTTACTCATCCTTACCTCCTATAATATCTTTAATTAATAGTTACCTATAGCTAACTAGAATCTAAAAAATAAAAGATTTCTTTATTTGAAATCTCTTCATTTTCTTAAATATAGAATAGCATAATTGAGTTTGAAATTCAATAGTTATTGATAATATTTATCATTTAAATTTTGTATATTTTTTTATGTGTAAAATTACTCCTTATACCTAAATCTTTAATGAGGATATTTTTCATATCATTTTATTTATATTACAAATCATCTTATATATTCATATATTAGCCTTAATTTAGCTTGTATTTCCTATATTCAAATTTTTGACTATACAGATATATAGAAAACACACCTTTTCTAAGATGCGCTATCTATAATACTGTATATTTTTTATAATCATTAGTTCTCTGGCATATCTATAAATTTTATTACTCTATATTTTCGTCTATCTCTATGAAATTCTATACTTAAAAACTCGTCAACATTTACATTGACTACATAGAATATCTGTATTTTACTGTCAAATTATAAATTATCTTTTTCCAGTATTCTTGTATTTATAAAGATTTAAATATAGGTACCCATTCCCCTGTTCTGTTCTAGGTATTCCAAGTGCTCTTGTACATTTTATTAATTGTGCATATAACTCAGCTTCATCTAAATCTCTCTCAAATTCTTCTCTAGCCCATTCTTTAATTAGTGCTAGTGACCCTGATACATATGGTGCACTCATACTAGTGCCACTCATAATAGCAAGTTTATTATCCATATAAGTTGATATAATATTTCTTCCTGGAGCTACCAAATCTATTGTGGTATTTGAATTACTAAACTTTTCAACTAAATAGTTTTCATTTATTGCACCTACTTCTATTACCTCAGCATAACTGGCTGGATAACTATACTCACTTGTACTAGAATCTCCATCTCCATTATTTCCTGCTGCACACACTACAGAAATATTATTCTTTACTGCTTGTAAAACTACATTTCTTAAGTTTTTGTCATCTTTATTTCCTCCAAGAGACATAGATATAATATCAACTTTGTTATTTATAGCAAAATTAACAGCATTAATTATACTTTGATATGTCCCAACACCATCTTTATTTAACGCCTTTGCTATTAATAATTTACAGTCTGGAGCTACACCCATAACCTCATTATTATAATTAGATGCAGCTATAATTCCTGCTACATGAGTTCCATGTCCATTAAAATCCTCATATATATTTTTATTTCCATTACTATCATCACTAAAGTTTGCGCCACCAATTATTTTACCTTTTAAAAGCGGATGAGAGCTGTCACAGCCTGTATCGATTATCCCAATTAAAATATTTTTCCCAGTATATCCTTCATCCCACATTCCTCTGGCATTCATTTGTTTTATTCCATAGGGAAACTTATTCTTTGCTCCTCTTAGATTTTCATTTATTTCATAAGGAATTAGTTTCATTCTTTTATTCATTATATATCCTCCTAAAAATTTTATTACTTATAAATATTATAAATTTGCTTTCATGATAAGTTTATAAATCAAATTAACAACTTATATCTACTTATTTATATTTATGATGTATTTTTTATTTTTAGGAGTCATATTTTATTGTATATAAAATAATATTTAGACAATTATATTAAAAGTAAAAATTTACTTATACTTATATTCTAAAGCGTAAGAAATTCAATATATTTATAATGATTTAAATCTTTTATATATCAGATAAAAAGGATATCTTATTAGTACTGGAACATTTAGATATCCTTTTTATATTTTTACTTAACTCTCTTATACATAATCTACTACTTCAACACTGCCCCTGTATTTGCTGATGTTACCAGTTTAGCATATCTACTTAAGTACCCATGTTTTATTTTAGGCTCTAAAGGTATAAATTTTAATCTTCTATTTTCTATTTCTATTTCATTTACTTTTAACTCTAATTTTTTTTCTGGTATATTGATAGAAATTATATCACCTTCCTCAACTATTCCAATTAAACCTCCTTCCATAGCTTCTGGAGAAATATGACCTATGGATGCTCCTCTAGTTGCTCCTGAAAAACGACCATCAGTAAGAAGTGCAACATGTTTATCAAGTCCCATTCCTGCAACTGCTGAAGTAGGAGATAACATTTCTTTCATTCCTGGACCTCCTTTTGGTCCTTCATATCTTATAACTATAACATCGCCTTTATTTATTTTTTTATTAAATATAGCACTTACAGCTTCTTCTTCTGAATTAAAAACTCTTGCTGGCCCTTCATGAACTAACATTTCCTCTGCAACTGCTGATTTTTTTACAACAGCTCCGTTTGTAGCAAGATTTCCTCTCAAGATTGCAAGTCCACCTTGTTCACTATATGGGTTTTTTAATGTATGTATTACTTCCTCATTTTCTATTTTACAATTTCTTATATTTTCTCCTATAGTCTTACCTGTCACAGTTTTACAATTTAAGTTTATTCCTTCTATCTTAGAAAGTTCATTCATTATAGCTGGAATTCCTCCTGCCATATGTAAATCTTCAATATGATGTTTCCCACTTGGACTCAATTTTGTTAGACAAGGAGTTTTCTCACTTATTTCATCAAAAAAGTCTAAGTTAAGTTCTATTCCTGCTTCATAAGCTATTGCAGGTAAGTGAAGTACTGTATTTGTAGAACCAGCCATTGCCATATCCACAGTTATTGCATTTTTAAATGCATCTACTGTTAAAATATCTCTAGGTTTTATATCATTTTTAAGTAGTTCCATAACATACATACCTGCATATTTTGCTATTCTTTTTCTTTCTCCAGAATGTGATGCGGCAGTACCATTATATGGAATACCCATACCTAATGCTTCTGTTAAACAATTCATGCTATTTGCTGTAAAAAGCCCAGAACATGAACCACATCCAGGACAAGAGTTCATAGCTAATTCTTCTAATTCTTCTTCACTCATTGCTCCATCTTTACATGCTCCAACACCTTCCATAGCAGAGTTAAAATCGTACACTTTTCCATTTTTTCTGCCTGAAAGCATAGGGCCTCCACTCACAACAACGCTTGGTATATTAAGTCTTGCAGCAGCCATTAACATTCCTGGAACTATCTTATCACAATTAGGTATAAGTACTAAAGCATCAAAACCATGTGCCATAGCCATAGCTTCTATTGAATCTGCTATTAATTCTCTTGAAGCAAGTGAATAATTCATTCCAACATGTCCCATGGCTATACCATCACATACTCCTATGGCTGGAAATTCTAATGGTAACCCACCACTCATTCTAACACCAGTTTTTGCTGCTTCTGCTATTTCATCAAGGTGGAGATGACCAGGAATCACCTCATTTTGTGCATTTACTATACCTATTAAAGGTCTTTCAATTTCTTCTATAGTAAGACCCATTCCATACATTAATGCTCTCTTTGGAGCTCCCTCTATTCCTTTTTTTATATCACTTCTCATAATATTACCTCTTTCCCACTTTTTTAAATTTTCATAATATTATTATAATACATTTTTCTATTAATTAATTACGAAAAATCTAAAAAATATTAGTATCTACTAATGCAAAATTATTACAATTTACTATAAATATATTAAACAATTGGATTATATAATTATATTTTTAATAAATTTTGAAAATCATAGAGTAAGATTATTTATTCTATGAAACAGAATAAATAATCTTAATAGATAAATATCAGTATTTTCCGTTTTATTAGAATCTAGTAAATTCAATTGTTTACAAGCTATGAATATATATACTTTCGCTTTTATGTGTTTTGATGACAATTTTTATTTTTCTAGTATAAGAAACTGACAATCATGTTATCCAATTAGATTTATACTTCTTTTATCATATAAAGAAAACAGCCAATCATTTTGATTGACTGAATTACTTTAAGTATATTAAATATATGCACTCTAAAAAATCTTTTTGTTTTGCATATTTAAACTCTTTAGTATTTGTATTTTTTAGATACTTTTTTATTAATCAAATCTAATATTTGAAACTTTATTCCAATTAATCTCTCTTGAATAATCTTCTGGATGTGACAATTTAACTATATGTGTTGAATCATTATAATTATAATAAATTGTAGTAGTACCATTGATTGGGTTCTGCTTATATCCTTGATATACTGCACTTTTTGGAACCTTTTTTTCAACAAAATTATATGCAGATGAAGTGTCAATCGATTTTACTTCACTAGGAAATATTAGCATCCAAAAAGCTACAAATATAAAAATACATATACATGTAATACTATACCATTTAATCCATTTCATAGAATCCCTCCTATTTTACCAAAATATACTATTATTATTTCCATATATTTATAATATTTATGCATATGATAAAATTTTTTAAACATCCATATATAAGTATAGGAACTTTGGTTTTCTATGCTTTATTAAGATTAATAAGATATTTTTATAAATTAATAAATTTGTAAGATTTTATTAAAAGATTTTTAAAACTTAAAGCTTAATATAAATATAGTAGTTATATAGCTAAAACATAAATTTTGAAAGGAGATAAAATACAATTATGTGGATACTTTATTCATTTCTTTGCGCTATACTACCATGCTTGATATATCAAATAATTGTTATCAAAAGAAAAAACTTGAAATGTGAAAAGAATGTAGTAATACATTTAGTATGGGTATATATCTTTTTACTATATATTTACTTAGCACTTAGTAAAGCTGGTATTGGTAGCATCTGGGATATAGGAAGGTATAGAGAAATTATTAGATTTAATGAAATAAATCTAATACCATTTAGCTCAGTTGGTGCTTTAACATATATTTTAAATATAATTATGTTTATGCCTTTAGGATTTTTACTTCCTTTAATTTGGAAGGAATTTAGAAATATTATTAATGTGTCAATAACTGGATTAGGTTTCTCATTATCAATTGAATTTTGTCAATTATTTAATCTTAGAACTACAGATATTGACGATTTAATGATGAATACATTAGGAGCTATTTTAGGATATTTAATATGGATATGTGTAAATAAGTTATTTAATTTGATGAAGAAAAATACTATTTTAGCACCGATATGTAAAAATATCATTCAAGATGAAATTGCTATTACAATCGATGATGAAATAAATAAAAAAACTACCCCTCTTTATAAAAATGAAGCTATCATATATTTAATATTGACTGTTTTAGGAGAATTCTTGTTATTTAATTGGTCCTTAATATACTATTGAATAATCTAAATAAAAAAACAAAAATATTTCAATATTCATAAAGATGTAAAGCCTTCTTTTCTATATTCTATATAAGGAAAGAAGGCTTCCATTCTTAAACATAAAATACACATTCACTATTTAATTGGCATCTGAAATATTTTATTAATATTATATCTAACTTTGTTAGATGTTATATAATCATATTTTGTTCCATTCTCAATAAAACTTTGTATATTATCCAACACTTGTATAGCTCTTGCATTGCTTTCATAAGTTCCTATTTTTTTAGTATTAAGATTTTCAAATACTACATAAATTCGACTATCATTTATTTTAATTTGATTAACTTGCATTAAATCAGTTTTATCTTGACTTCTAATTATTATCACATTAATTCCTCCATCTACTCAATTTATTTTAATTTATAAGAAGCAATATCATATAATTTATTTCTAGTATATTTAAACATTTAAATTTATTGAAACATCAAACTATTTATACTATAGCATCGTTTTATACATTTGGTAATTTCATTGTTAAAATATTTATTTATATTTAAATAAAATGTATCTAGATAGTATATATTTATTACTTATTTATGTTCTATTTTCAGAATATCACCTCTTTATCAATTACCATTTGTATAATTCATATTATACATATACAAATGGTAATTTTCAATATATTTTATTATTTTAATCTTTTTTTTTTATATTTTTGGTAATTTTATTTTACTTTTTATAAAAATAACTTATAATTTCGGTAAGGAGTGATGTACATATGGAAAGTTTAGGAGATAGAATAGCAAATTTACGAAAAGAATTGGATATAAATCAAAAAGAACTTGCTACTAAAGTCGGTATAACTGAGGCGAGTTTATCACGTTATGAAAATAATTTACGAGAACCTAAAAGTGAAATTATAGTAAGATTGGCAAAAGAACTGAAAACATCCACTGATTATTTACTGGGTGTAAATGAAAGTACAAAGATGAGTAAAGAAGATAAATTAATCATAGAAAACTTATCAGTCAGTGAAAAAACAAAAAAACTATTAGAAAAAATATATTCACTTGAAAAAGAAGATAGAGAAGCTATAGAAAAAATGATTGATAATGCTTATCTAAAAAGATTTCTCAAAGAAGAGAATTAATTCTCTTCTTTTTCTTTATTCAAAACCTCAAGTAATAATTCATAAAAAGTAATATCTTCACTCAATAAATAATCTAATTTCATTCCTGTATCTTCAATTTTTTCTTTTCTTGTAACAGTAGTATTTGATTTTTCCACATACACCATCCCCCAGCAAACTTACGTTCTTAATGTTAGTCAGAAATTCCAACAATTTTTTAATAAAGTTTATGTATTTATATTTTATAAAATATGTTATAATCATCCAAAATTTTCCTAGATAATTATCTTAACTATATAATAATACTTTTATTCTACAGATGCAATAAAAAACTCGTAATAATAACAAAAAAATCTATTATTGTAGAATCTTGTATATTTTTTACATTTTTATATATTTTTTAAGATAATTTTTATTATAAAACTTTTTATAAATATATAAAATTTTTATATTCATTTAACTTATTGTAGTTTTTTAGATAGAATTTAACTTTTCTCTAATAATCATTGTCTTTAAACTTTTACTTTGCATGTATTATTTATTATCTTTTTCAAGTTTCAACAAATATTCCTTTACCTTTATTCCTCCTAGATAACCTCTTAAACTGCCATTAGAACCTATTAGTCTATGACAAGGTATAAAGATAGAAATAGGATTTTTGCTATTTGCCATCCCTACTGCTCTGTATGCTTTAGGATTATTAATTATGTTTGCTAGTTCTATATAAGTCATTGTTTCTCCATATGGAATTTTACAAAGTTCATTCCAAACTTTTCTCATAAACTCACTTCCAGACAACTCTAAAGGTAAATCAAACTCTTTTCTATTTCCATCTAAATATTCTTTTAGTTGTTTATTTGCTTCTATTATAATTTTGGTTTCTTTGACTAAATATTCTTTAGAATCTAAGCTAGATGTGTCAAAAAACAGATTTGTAATACAACTATTTTTTTCTGCTATTCCTATTTTACCAATTTTAGTTTCATAATAAAAAATATTTTTCATTAGGTACAATATCCTTTCATATTCATTTATAACTTTAATTTTATTAATAATTTTACTCTTTTATATCATATATTTTATCAATCTTTATAAAAACTCAAAAACTTGAAATACTATACTTTCTATAAAGTATATTTATAAGTTATTCGTTATTATTTTTTAAGAGAATACTGCAAGCATCTCTATGTTCATGTCTATATTTAGTTGGAGATATATCATAATTCTTTTTAAATAAACGACTAAAATAATTTATACTATCAAAACCACATCTCATAGCAATTTCTGTCATATTTAAATCTGTTTGTTTTAAATAATATATAGCCTTATCAAGTCTTACTCCATTTATATAATCAGTTGTAGTCTTACCAGTTATTTGTTTGAATGTTCTACAAAAATGATGTGTGCTCAAATTCATATTGTCAGCAAGTTCTTTTAATGTGATTTTATCCATGTATTTTTCTTCTATCAAATCAAATACACTTTCAAATTTTTCTAAAGAATATTTTCTTTCTATAAATTCTTCTTCAGAAAAGATTTTGTCAACATGATTTCTTAACAAAAATACTATAAATTGATAAATATTAGCTTTTATAGATAACTCATATCCAATTTCTTTATTGTCATATTCATCAAGTATATCTTTAATATATTTTAAAATAAAAGAATCATTTTGAATTAAATTCTTAAATACAATACGATTTAGAGTTATTGGTGCTAAGTACTTAGTTTGTAACAAATCAACTTGATTACTAAAAAGAAAACTAGGTTCAATACGAATAGTATAAAATTTCAGATTATCTGATAGACTTTCTAAATAATGTAATTCATTACTATTTGCTATTGCAATATTTCCAGATACTACTTTAAAATTACTCAAGCCACATTCTAAGTATGCTATACCATCAACAAAATAATATATTTGTAGATGCTCATGCCAATGTCTTTTAAAATTTTCTCCCTTTTTAATATCCTCTTTAAAAAAAATATCTATGAAACTTTCTTGACTTTTTCTGTCAAAATATTTGTTTTTATCATTCATTATTTACCTCTTATCAAAATAGTGCTAATTATAAGCAATATCGTTGTTGTATTCATTATTTCATATCGATATTATATAAAATGTAATTATTATTGTAAACATTAAAATAATACTAGTCATTATAATAAGGAGGTAATAAAAATGACAAAATTTTTTAAAGAAAGTGAAAATAAAAAAAGTATAACAGTTTTATTTGTAGTTATTGCAATGACTTTTATGGCAACATTAGATTCTAGTATTATAAATGTAGCACTTCCTGTTCTTGCAAGTGAATTAAATGTCTCTCTATCATCCATTGAATGGATAGTAGCAAGTTATTCAATTATTATTTGTTCAACACTATTATTTTTCGGAAGACTTGGAGATATCATTGGTAAACCTAGAATATTTCAAGCAGGCACTATTCTTTTTACAACAGCTTCATTATTGTGTGGATTAAGTAATTCTTTAACTTTACTTATAATTTGCCGTTTTATTCAAGGAATAGGTGCTTCTGCTTACATGGCAAACAATCATGGAATCATTACAGAGTTATTTCCAAAAGAAAGTAGAGGTAAAGCTCTAGGAATTTTGGTTACTGCTGTTGCTATTGGCAATATGGTCGGACCATCTATAGGAGGATTTATTTTATCAATGTTTAATTGGAACTTTATATTCTTTATAAACATTCCAATAGGTATTATTGTAATATTTTTAAATACAAAATTTCTCCCAGACAGTAAAATAACTTCAGAAAAAATGGATAAGGCTGGTGCTATACTTCAATTCTTAGGAACAACATTATTTTTTAGTGCTCTAATTATTGCTCAACAAACGGGATTACTAAATCCATATATATTAATTACACTATTACTATCAATTATTTTTATTATATTATTTTTGATATTAGAAAAAAATCATCCTCAACCACTTCTTGACCTTGAAATTTTTAGAAACTTAAAATTTTCATTGAATTTAGTTTGTGCTCTTACATCATTCATTTGTATTGCATCATCTAGTATTTTAATTCCATTTTATTTACAAAATACTATGAAACTTTCCCCAATTCAAGCAGGTTTATTTATGATATTATCCCCTTTGATTTTAGCCATTTTTTCACCGATATTTGGGAATATATCAGATAAAATTAAGTCAGAAAAAATTATTTTAATTGGTCTTATTTTTATGAGCTTTGGATTTTTCTTAATGTCAAGATTAAAAGAGAGTTCTATCCTTATTTTATTCGTGATTTCTGTATCAATAATATCAATAGGACAATCTGTGTTTCAACCTGCCAATAATGCTTTGATAATGTCAAATTTTCCCAAAAGTAAGTTGGGAGTTGTCGGAAGTATAAATTCTCTTGTAAGAAATTTAGGTCAAGTTATAGGTATTACCATTTCTACAACACTTTTATATAATTTTATGAGTATTAAGGCTGGGTATAGGGTTAACGACTATATAATTGATAATGATAAAATATTTGTATTTGGAATGAGAAATGTTTATATTATTATTACACTTCTTTGCCTAATAGGGGCACTATTAATTGGCTTTTATTTATTTAAGTATAATAAAAATGAATAATAGTTTTTTACAATTATCTTAAAGTTATAAGTATCTTAGAACTATGAATATATCATAGAGAACTTATTAAAATACTGACTTTGAATCAGATTAGTTTTAATATATTGATTTAAAAGTATTTTTATTAGTTTGACAAAACATATATTTTATTATAGTTTATAAATCAAAAAGAAACAGGGTAAAATCTTTAACATAATTATACCCTGCTTCTTTTTTAATTATTTAACTAAAACTTCAATATTTTCATCTTTTCCATCTATAACTATAGTACATCCATCATATACTTCTCCAGCAATAAGTTTCTTTGCAATTACAGTTTCTAATGTATTTCCTATATATCTCTTAAGTGGTCTTGCTCCATATACAGGGTCATAACCCTCTCTCACCATAACATCTTTAGCTGAATCTGTAACCTCAATAGTAATATCTTTTTCTTTTAATCTATTTTTTAAATCTGTCATAAATATATCTATAATTTTCTTGATATTTTCTTGGTCTAGAGGCTTGAACATTATAATGTCATCTACTCTATTTAAAAACTCAGGTTTAAATCTGTGTTTCATTTCATTCATTACTAAGCTGTTAGTAGTCTCTGTTATATTTCCTCCTGCTTCTAATAGATAATTGCTTCCTATATTAGAAGTCATTATTATAAGAGTATTTTTGAAGTCCACAGTTTTACCCTTATTATCAGTAAGTCTACCATCATCCAATATTTGTAAAAACATATTAAATACATCCTCATGTGCTTTTTCTATCTCATCAAATAGTATTACAGAATAAGGAGCACGTCTAACTGCTTCTGTAAGTTGTCCTCCTTCCTCATATCCTACATATCCTGGAGGAGGTCCAACTAATCTCGATACAGCATGTTTTTCCATGTATTCAGACATATCAATTCTAATTATATTATCTTCACTATCAAATAAATTTCTAGCAAGAGTTTTTGCAAGCTCAGTTTTACCAACACCTGTAGGTCCTAAGAAAATAAATGAACCAATTGGCTTTCTTTCATCTTTTAGACCAGCTCTTGCACGTATTACTGCATTTGAAACCGCTGTAACTGCTTCATCTTGCCCTATAACCCTTTTGTGAAGCTCTTCTTCTAGTTTAAGTAATTTTTCTCTTTCACCTTCAACTAGTTTAGTTACTGGTATACCTGTCCATTTTGATACAATACTAGATATTTCTTCTTCAGTAACTTCTTCCTTTAAAAGTGAATTTTCAGAACCATCTTTCATACTTTCTTCATAGTTCTTTATTTGTTCTTCTAATTTAGGTATTTCACCATACTTAACCTCTGCTGCTTTATTGAAATCATATTCTCTCTCATATTTTTCAGCTTTACCTTTAGCTTCATCCAATTGAGATTTTAAGTTTTTAATATCTAATATTTGACTCTTTTCTTTTTCGTATTTAGCAGTCATTTCATCATTTTTAGATTTTAATTCCGCTATTTCCTTTTGAATATCATCCAATCTTGATTTACTCTTATCATCATTTTCTTTAAGTAATGCTTCTCTTTCAGTTTCTAGCATAAATAACTTTCTTCTTACAACATCCAATTCTGTTGGTAACGAATCTATTTCACTACGAATCATAGCTCCTGCTTCATCAATTAAATCAATTGCTTTGTCTGGTAAAAATCTATCTTGTATATATCTATGAGAAAGTTTTGCTGCTGCTACAATAGCATTATCATGTATTCTTACTCCATGGTGTATCTCAAATCTTTCTTTTAAACCTCTAAGTATAGATATTGTATCTTCAACAGTAGGTTCTTCTGCAATTACAGGCTGAAAACGTCTTTCAAGTGCCTTATCTTTTTCTATATATTTTCTATATTCATCAAAAGTAGTTGCACCAATACAATTTAATTCACCTCTTGCAAGCATAGGCTTAATAAGATTACCTGCATCCATTGAACCTTCTGTTTTACCAGCTCCAACTATAGTATGAATTTCATCTATAAATAATATAATCTTTCCATCAGAACTTTGAACTTCTTTTAAAACTGCCTTTAATCTTTCTTCAAATTCACCTCTATACTTTGCACCAGCAATTAATGCTCCCATATCAAGGGAAAATACAATTTTGTCTTTTAATCCTTCTGGTACATCGCCTCTTACAATTCTCTCTGCTAATCCTTCAACAATTGCAGTCTTACCTACACCTGGCTCACCAATTAATACAGGATTATTTTTAGTTCTTCTTGATAAAATTCTTATAATTCTTCTTATTTCTTCATCTCTTCCAATTACAGGGTCTAATTTATTTTTCTTAGCTAAATCTACTAGGTTTGTTCCATATCTAGCAAGTGCATCATATGTCCCTTCTGGGTCTTGTGTTTCTACTCTTTGGCTCCCTCTAACTTGTGATAAAACATTTAAAAAGTCATTTTTATTTATATTATATTGTTTTAATATTTTACCAACAATTGATTTTGATTCTGTTTCCATCATTGCAAGCATGACATGCTCTACACTTATATATGAATCTTTAAATTCTTTAGAAATACTCTCTGCCTTTATAAGTACTTCATTTATTTTTCTAGTAGCTGAAACTCCTTGTGAGTCAGCGCCTTCTCCATATACTTTTGGAAGCTTATCCAGTTCAGAATTTACAGTATTTCTCAAAGAATCAATTGATATATTCATTTTTTCGATTATATTTGGTATTAATCCATCTTCTTGGTTAATAAGTGCTGAGAAAAGATGAATTACATCTACTTGTTGGTTGTGATTTTTTACTGCTTCATTATAAGCCTCATTTAAACTTTTTTGAACTCTTAAAGTCATTTTTTCTACGTCCATATAAATCCCTCCATTTTAATATTATATCCAAATAAATTAAATTCTCTCATTTATGATTATTGATTTCCTAAGCTCCAAAAGACTATCGAGTAAATTCTCATTTTTTTGCATGTCAAAACTTAACGTTAGATTAAAAGTTTCATCTGAATTAAAAAAATCAAATACTTCTTTTGATTTTGCCCTTAAGTATAAATCTTCATCTATAAGTCTTTTTTCACCAATTAATAAATATTGACATTTATCTATAAAACTCTTTCTAAAATCAATAGTATATAGATTTTCTAAAATATTATATTGATAAATAGCAATATTGTTAAACACTTTTAATATGTTTGAATTTACAAAATTGTAAATTTGATTATCGTTATACAGTGATATTTGTTCATATATATACTCCCTAAATAAAGGATGAATGTTTTGTTTAAGTTTTAAAGTGACTTCGGCTGGTATTTCAAAATAAAGCTTCCAGTACCTAGAATTATTTTTTTCTAATATAAAAGCTACTCTATTTAAACTAGCACGACTAATCTCTTTTAGTGTACAATCAAAATTGTAGTGTCTTAAACTAGTTTTTTCATTCTCAAATACATAATCAAACCACTGTAGAACATTTCTATCAAGTTTTAAACTCATATAAAAACCTTCTTCCTTATTTACTAACCTTACTAGGTCTTTTTATCTCATTATATTCTGCTAATAAACTTTCTTTATCAGCTCTACTACCTTTATAAGCTATATGTGGATTTATCATATACTCCCCATTTTTCACTCTCTGTAAAAAATCCATTTTTTTCAATTCTGTAAACAATGAAGATAAAGAAGTTTTTGGATATTCAAGTTCACAAGATAATTCATGTAGTGTTTTTCTAATCTTATTATTTTTATCCATAGAGTTTATTAATTTTAATGGAATTAAATCTCTTTTAGTATACATTCCTTCTACTACTTTAATATAATTTTTAAAGCAAATATTCATATATTTACTTTTATTCATAACTAAATCTTTACTCTCTGTATATTCCTGATTTAGGTCTTTTTTTAATGTCTTATCTAAATTAAATATCTCTTATCACTCTCCTTACCTCTAATTGATAATATAAATATATTACAAAAAAATATGTATGTCAAAAGTAAGAATGCAAGAAGTTTAGCTCTAGACTAAACTTTTGTTTACCTATAAGCTAAACTTTATTACGTTTTTAAATTAGCATTTCCAATTTATTGGTAACATTTTAGAACAATATTTATAAATTTTTTTTAAAATTTTAATACATCAAAAAAAACTAGTATCTTATAAAATACTTTTTTCAAATATATATATTTCAAATTCCTTTTTTTCTAAAAACAGTTGACATATTATATATATATTTATATAATGTGTATATACTATATATACACTTTAAGGAGGTGTTTTGTTGAATATAGTTATTAGTAATTCAAGTGGAAAGCCAATATATGAACAAATTACTACACAAATTAAAAGTATGATTATAAGTGGAGAATTACCAGAAGGGTCAGCTCTTCCAAGTATGAGACTATTGGCAAAGGAACTTAGAATAAGCGTGATTACTACAAAACGAGCATATAGTGATTTAGAACGTGATGGATTTATTGAGACAGTTACTGGTAAAGGTAGCTTTGTATCTAGTAAAAACATGGATTTTGTGAAAGAAGAGCAATTTCGTTTAATTGAAGAGTATCTACAAAAAGCAGTTGATACAGCTAAAAGTAGTGGTATTACATATGACGAACTAAAAGATATTTTACTTTTATTATATAAGGGAGAATGATAATTATGGATGCAATAACTATAAAAAACTTAAATAAAACTTATAAAGATTTTAGTCTACAAAATGTATCTTTTTCAGTACCAAAAGGAAGCATAATGGGATTTGTAGGTGAAAATGGTGCAGGAAAAACTACTACATTAAAAGCAATTTTAAATTTAATTTCTTATGATAGTGGAAATATAGAAATATTTGGTCTTGATAACAAAAAAAATGAAAAAGAAATTAAGGAACAAATTGGTGTTGTATTTGAAGGAAGTAATTTTCATGAAAATTTAAATCTAGATAATGTATCAAAAATTATGAGTAAAATCTATAAAAATTGGAATCATGCATTATTCAAAGACTATTTAAAAAAGTTGAGAGTTCCAGAGAATAAGCTAATTAAGGAGTTTTCAAAGGGTAACAAAATGAAACTTAGTATTGCTGTAGCTTTATCACATAATCCAAAATTATTAATTCTAGATGAAGCAACTAGTTCACTTGACCCTATTGTTCGTGAAGAAATATTGGATATATTTTTAGATTTTATACAAGATGAAGAACACTCTATTATTTTATCTTCACATATTACAAGTGATTTAGATAAAATAGCAGACTATATTACATTTATACATAAAGGTAAAATAGTCTTTAGTGAAAATAAGGATGAATTAATTAATAATATGGGAATTTTAAAATGCAAACCTACTGATTTTGATAATATTTCAAAAGAAGATTACTCATATTATCGTAAAAGCCAATTTGGATATGAAGTACTTCTTAATGATAAATATAGATTTATAGCAAAACATCCAAACTTTGTAGTTGATAATACGTCTATAGAAGAAATTATGTTATTTTATGTGAGAGGTGATAAATAATGAAAGGCTTAATTTTAAAAGATTTAATTAATTTAAAAGGCAATATAAAATTTCTACTTTTATTTGTAATTATGTTTGGGCTTATATCTTCTTTTGGAGGAGGAGATGCTAATAATCTTGTGGGTATTATTGTAGTCCTATGTACAACAATGATTGTTTCAACATTCTCATATGATGATTTAAATAAATGGGATAGTTATGTACTTACAATGCCTATTAAGCGTAATGATATTGTACTAAGTAAATATTTGACTATGTTAATATTTAGCTTTGTAGGTGTATTGGTTTCACTTATACTTAGTATCATTATTGGTTATTTTAAACATAATTTTATATTAAGTGAAACTCTACTTATTAATGCATTAGTCTTATCTATTTCAATATGTTTTGGTAGTCTTATCTTACCACTTGTTTATAAATTTGGTACAGAAAAAGCTCGTGTATTAATGATTTTATGTTTTTTAGTTCCAACATTACTTTTATTAGTTTCTAAAAATATTCTAGAAACTATTAGTTCACCTCTTTCACTAGAAATTATATTTAATACACTATTATATTCTCTTCCATTTATTGCTATATTGCTATTTGTAATTTCATATTTTATATCATCAAAAATTTATAGCAAAAAAGAAATATAAAATATTTTATATGGGTTTTTATTTAAACTGTTTAAGTAAGATTTTATTAAAAATACTATCAATTTTGTTTTGATAGTATTTTATTTTTATGTCTTATATCTACTCGGTATTATATTTTGAATATTTATCTTTAATAATACTTTACTCTTTTATCAGTATATTCATTCAACATGATATTCATATAAATTTAATTATTAATTACATTCTTGAATCTAAAAACAAGACTCTTTTTAAAAATAATTCTTATACACAGTAAATTAAATTATTTTAATACTTAATTCCCAAAATCACTAAATTTATTAATCATTATTAATAGAATTAAAGCTCTATTTTGTTTTTAAAAATTTTAATCTTGATAATATAAAGTTAAAAATAAATTTTCTTAATTTGACATCAGCATAAATGACTATTAGAATAATGTTAAACTAGAGTATTTCAATTGTTCTAGATAAAAAATGAAAATAAATAAAAGATTGTATAAGGAGACAGTTCAAACACGGAATTAGAAATTACAGAAAAAGTAGAAAAGCAAGATGAGGATGTTATTTTTCAAGGATTATTAGAATATAACCTTACTAATCTTGAAAATAAAAAAATACATATTTAGGAGGTACACATGCTAGGTCAAAAATGTATGAATTATCTGCAAACATTAGGAAAAATAAGTTCAACAACAAATGGTCTTACAAGACTTATATTAACTGATGAACATAAAAAATCTATTGATTTAATAAGTTCATGGATGAAAGATTTGAATCTTGATATTGAAATTGATGATATTGGAAATGTCATAGGTACATATAAATCTAATATTCCAAATGCCCCTACATTAGTAGTTGCATCTCATCAAGATAGTGTAAAATGTGGAGGTATATTTGATGGTATGCTAGGAATAATAGTCCCTTTAATTGGACTTGAAGAGTCAAGAAACAAGAATAAATCTTATCCTTTCAACATTAAGCTAGTTGCCTTCGCCGAAGAGGAAGGAACTAGATTTGAAACATCTTTAATGGGAAGTAAAGTTTTTGCTGGCACTTTTAAAGAGAATCTTCTTAAATCTGTTGATGAAAATGGAATTACACTTGAAGAAGCTGTAACAAAGTTTGGATTTAATACTAAAAACTTAATAAATTTACATCCTAGAAAAGATATAGATGCGTATTTAGAATTTCATATTGAACAAGGACCTGTCTTAGAAAATGAATCTCTTCCTGCTGGAATTGTATCAAGTATTACAGGATTTAAAAGTTTTAAGATATCAGTAAACGGTAAATCTGGACATGCTGGTACGCTACCAATGGATATGAGATTTGATGCTGGATGTTGTGCTTGCGAATGTGTGTTAGCCATTGAAAATATAGCTAGAATGACTACTAATTTAGTTGCTACTGTTGGAAAGATGAATTTCTATCCATCTTCATCAAATGTAGTACCTGAAAGGGTTGAATTTACCCTTGATGTACGTTCTTGTTCTCAAGAAGTTCTTGATAGTTCAGTAGAAAAGATATTCAACGAAATATCTCATATATGTGAGGATAGAAAGCTTAATTATACAAGTGAACTTTCTTTTGAAAATGTTCCTGTACCATGTTCTGATAAAATAACTAAAACTATAGAAAAAAGTTTTATAGACTTAAATCTTAATCCTTTTTATATTTACAGTGGAGCTGGTCATGATGCTCAAGAAATGGACAATATAACTGATATTGGTATGGTATTTATAAGATGCGCTGGAGGAATAAGTCATAATCCTGACGAAAGTGTTTCTGTAGATGATTTAGATATTGCTGTAAAAATATTTTTAAAAATATTAGATAATCTCGATTTAAAATAATTTTATACCAGAAAAAATACACAATTAAAGCATATTATCATTACTTACCTTATGCTATATAATTGTATTATATTATCTATTATAAAAGCAGACTTTTATACTATTATATAACCAGTTTTGATATTTTATACCTAAGATAAATTTGTACATTAAGGAGATAATTTTTATGGATGAAAAATTAATTGGAATTTTAGCTGGAATGGGCCCAAGGTCAACTGCACCATTTGTGGATTTAGTTATTGATGAATGTCAATCACAATATGGAGCAAAATATGATGATGAGTTCCCAAAGATGATGATATATTCCTTACCTACTCCATTTTACATTGACCGTTCAATAAACCATGAACTTATGAAACAAACTATTATTGATGGTTTGCAAAAACTTGAATCAATTGGAGTAAATTTTATTGCTATGCCATGTAATTCAGCACATATATACTTTAAAGAATTAAAAGAATCAATTAATATACCACTGTTAAACATTGTAGAAGAAACCATTAAGAAACTTCCTACTGTCTCACAAAAAGTAACCCTTTTTTCAACTAAATCAACGTTTGAATCTACAATTTATCAAGAGGGCATACTACATAATGGGCATGAGTTTATATTTAAAGATGAATGGCAGAAAAAATTAAATACTCTTATTCAAAATATAAAAACAGATAAAGGAAACCCATATAATATTGATATTTGGAATGAACTTATTGAAGATGTGAAAAAATAATCTATTAAAAATATAATAATTGCTTGTACTGATTTAAATGTAGTTTTAGAAAAATCTCATTCTTCAATTAATATTATCGATTCATCAAAATGTTTAGCTGAAGCAGTTATCAATAAATATCTAAAACTAGCTAAATAAATTTTTAGATACTATATTTTAGAAAAGATACAAGTTGTTTGTTTAGTTAAAAAAATATAAACCTATAGTTTTATATTTTAGTTCTTTGATGATATAAAATTTAACTATATATTATAGTATTTTAATAGAAAAGGATACCAAGATTGGTATCCTTTTTAAATATTTTTCTATTTATTACATTTAAGATTATACTATTGAATAGTACCCATAGAATTAGATAACTCTTGTCCTGCTGTAACAAGATTAGATAATAATACATCAGCTACTGCATCATTAACTGAACTTATTATCCATTTGTTATCTTTTTTAGAACACTCAAACTCTACAGTTTTTGTTACATAAGTCTCTTTAACACTTTTTTGTTTTTCTTTCATAATTGATACTAGCATTTCAGTTGTTTTTTCATCAGTTAAGTCTTGTCCTGAAAAACTCATACCAAGCATCTTTGTAAATGCTTCAGCTACTATCTCTTTAAGTAATGGTGTTGAATCTACAAACTTACACTCTACTTTTACTGTCGCCTTATTATCTTTAATCTCACTATCTTTTATTGTATATGTGATTTTAGATGCATTCTGTTTTAGATAATCTAAAGCATACTGTGCATTTGGGTCTTTTGTATCTAGTTCTTTTAATACATCTTTATATTTTTCGTCATTATTCTCCATTACCTTATTCATGCCTTCAAAGTCAAACTTCTTTGCACTGTTAAAAAAACTATCGATTGTATCTTCTGGTTTTGCACTTGAACATGCTGTTAAAGATATTGCTAATAAAAAAGTTGTTAAAACTAATATGATTTTTTTCATATCTCAAATCCTCCCTCTTAATTTGTTGATACATAAGTTATTTTAACATATAATAAGAGTTTTTGAATAATATATTTAGAATATTTATGCATTTTCCTTAAAATAAGGCTTAGGATAAAGGATATCTATACTAAACTGTTATTCATGTCTACATCAGTCATAGTAGAAACCATAACCGCTTTTATAGTATGCATTCTATTTTCAGCTTCTTCAAATACCTTTGAATATTTTGAATTAAATACCTCATCTGTAACCTCTAGCTCTGATAATCCAAATTTTTCATAAATTTCTTGAGCAACTTTAGTTTCTAAGTCATGGAATGCTGGAAGGCAGTGTAAAAATATAACATTTTCATTTTCAGTTTTCTTTATCATTTCCATATTTACTTGATAATCCTTAAGTTGATTTATTCTTGTTTCATATTGTTCTTCTTCTCCCATAGAAACCCATACATCTGTATATATAACATCTGCACCTTTTACATCATTAATATTCTCAGTCAATATTATATCTCCCTTAGATTTCTTAGCTATCTCCTTCATATCATTCACTAACTCTTCATTTGGCCAAAGTTCTTTAGGTGCAAGTGCTACAAAATGGATTCCCATTTTAGCACATCCTATCATTAATGAATTTCCCATATTATTTCTAGCATCACCAACATACACGAATTTGACTTTATTCAAATCCTTATCTACATTTTCAATCACTGTTAAAAAATCTGCAAGTATTTGCGTTGGATGGTATTCATCTGTAAGTCCATTCCAAACAGGTACACCAGAATATTTAGCCAAGCTTTCAACTGTTTCCTGTTTAAAGCCTCTAAACTCTATTCCATCATAAAATCTGCCTAAGACTTTTGCTGTATCAGATACAGACTCTTTTTTTCCCATATGGCAATCATTAGGGCCTAGATAAGTTACATGTGCTCCTTCATCATGGGCAGCTACTTCAAATGAACATCTAGTTCTTGTTGATGTTTTCTCAAATAATAAAGCTATATTTTTCCCTTGTAGTAAATCTCCTTTTATGCCGACCTTTTTCTTAGTTTTTAAATAACTAGATAAAGTTAATAAGTATCTGATTTCCTCTTTTGTAAAATCCTTTAATGTTAAAAAACTCTTTCCCTTTAAGCTTATATTATTCATATTCATTCTCCCCTTTTTGTAAACTTTTTAAATTCAGTTAAATTTGCGAGTTATTTATTTTATATATCTTAATTCTTTATTTTAATTATTTTTTTTGAATATTTAGTTAATTTCTAGTAGTATGTCTTTTAAAATTTTAAGAGCCTCATCTATTTCTTTGTAACTGACTGTTAATGGTGGTAAAAATCTTAATACATTTTTACCAGCAGTCAAAATAAGCAACCCTTTTTTTCTAGCTTTCTCTTCTATAATGCTAGATTCAACACTAGTTTCAATTCCTATCATCAAACCAAGACCTTTTGTGTTTAGTACTACTTCACTATTAAAATCCTCAATAGATTTTCTTATATAAGCACCTTTTTCTGTTATATCATTATAAAAACCTTCTTTAGATATCTCATCTAATACAACTGTAGCTGCCACCATAGCCAATAAATTACCTCCAAAGGTTGTACCTTGGTCTCCTTTTCCTAGTACTTTTGAAAGCTTTTCATTTACTAGTACTCCACCTATTGGTATGCCTGCTCCTAATCCTTTTGCTACTGTAACTATGTCTGGTTTTACATCAAAGTATTCATATCCAAAAAGCTTACCAGTTCTTGCTATACCACATTGGACTTCATCAAAAATCAACACTATATCTTTTTCTTTGCATATTTTTGCTAGTTCTAAAACATAATCTTTTTCAAGTACATTAACTCCACCTTCACCTTGGATTGCTTCGAGTATTATTGCACAAACACTTGAATCTATGTTACTTTTTAAATCTTCAATATTATTTCTTTCTATATACTTAAAACCTTCAGGAAGTGGATAAAAGTACTTATGATATTTATCCATACCAGTTGCCATTAAAGACATCATTGTTCTACCATGAAAAGAGTCTTTTAAACTTATAATAGTTCCTCTACCTTCACCATATTTATCACTACTATACTTTCTTGCTATTTTAAATGCTGTCTCATTTGCCTCTGTTCCAGAATTACAAAAATATACTTTATCCATTCCACTTATATTAATTATTTTCTCTCCAGCATATAATACTGGTTCATTAAAATATAGATTTGAAGTATGAAGTAGTTTATCCACTTGTTCTTTTAAAGCATTTTTTAGACTGTTATTACTATATCCAAGAGAAGATACTCCATATCCACTTGTAAAATCTATATACTTATTACCATCAATATCAAAAAAGCAACTTCCTTTACCATAATCTATAACAAAATTAGGTTGATTATATGTATCTATAAAATATTCATTCCATTTTGAGATTGTACTGTTCTTATTCATTCTTATCATCCCCTCTTAAATTCATAATTTTCTTATATATTATTTTCGTTTCTATTCATTTTCTTTTCTTATTAATGTTCCTATACCACTATCAGTAAATAACTCTGTTATTATAGAATGAGGAACTCTTCCATCCAAAATATGCACTCTATTTACTCCATTATTTAAGGCATCTACACAACCACGTATTTTAGGTATCATACCTCCAGTAATTATTCCTTCTGCAAATAATTTATCAACATTCTCTAATATAACTTCTGTTATTAATGATTTTTCTTCATCTGGATCTCTTAATAAGCCAGGTACATCTGTAAGAAGTATCAATTTATCTGCATTTAATTCCTTGGCTATAGCAGAAGCTGCTGTATCTCCATTTATATTATAAGTTTCGCCATCCTCTCCAACACCTATAGTGGCAATTACTGAAATATAACCTGACTTTAAACAAGATTCTATAAGCTCCACATTTACTTTTTTGATTTCACCTACAAATCCTAGCTCATAATTTTTATACGGGTCGCATAAAAGCATATTATTGTCTATTCCACAAAGACCCACTGCTTTTCCACCTTTTGTATGTATTTTATTCACTAAGTCTTTATTTACTTTACCAGCAAGCACCATTTTTACAATTTCCATAGTCTCTTCATCTGTATATCTAAGTCCATTTACAAATTTACTTTCTATATCTACTTTTGCGAGCATCTTATTAATTTCTGCCCCTCCGCCATGTACTAGAACTATATTGATTCCAACATAACTCATTAGTACAAGGTCTTCCATAACAGATTCTTTTAGACCATCTTTTTTCATTGCACTTCCACCATACTTAACCACAATAGTCTTACCTTGATGTTTTTCTATATAAGGTAAAGCTTCTATAAGTGTATTTGCTTTTTCTATATTAATCATTAAAATATTTCCTCCTAATTTCTATAGCTTCCATTTATTCTTACATAATCATAGCTTAAGTCACATCCCCATGCATTTCCTCGAGCATTTCCCATATTTAAATTTACTAATATACTTATTTCATCATCTTCAAGAATTTTTTTTGCTTTTTCTTCATTAAAATCTAATCCATTTCCATTTTTACATACTTCAATATATCCCTTCATACTTTCAAAAATAATATCCACTTTTTCCATATCTATATCTTCACCTGCATATCCTAAAGCACACAGTATTCTTCCCCAATTTGCATCAGCTCCAAATACAGCTGTCTTTACTAGCGAAGAAGATATAACTGTTTTTGCTAATTTTACTGCATGTTCTTCACTTAATGCTCCATTTATATAACATTCAATTAATTTTGTACATCCTTCTCCATCTTTGGCAACTAATTTAGCAAGTTCTATACAAACATATGTAAGTGCACTCAAGAATACTTGATAATGTTCATCCTTTTTACTCATCTTCTCATTCTTTGCTTTTCCATTTGCTAGAATCATTACCATATCATTAGTACTTGTGTCTCCATCTACACTAACTCTATTGAAACTTTTATCAACAGCCACCTTTAAAGCTTCTTTTAGCAAAACTCCATCAATATTTGCATCAGTAGTTATAAATCCTAAAGTAGTAGCCATATTAGGGTGTATCATACCTGAACCTTTTGCCATACCTCCAATAGTTATCTTTTTATCCCCATACATTATTGCTACTGCTATTTCTTTTTTTATAATGTCAGTCGTCATAATTGCTTCTCTTGCTCCAATATGACCTTGCTTGCTTAGATTATTCACTAATTCATCCATATTTTCTTCTATTAAGTCTATATTTAATGGCTTTCCTATAACACCTGTAGATGCAACTAAAACATCATTTTCCTTAATATTTAATTTATCACTAGTGAATTTAGCCATTTTATAAGCATTTATAAGTCCTTCTTTTCCATTAAATGTGTTAGCATTAGCACTGTTTACTATAATAGCCTGTGCTTTTCCATTTTTAATATGTTCTTGTGTTACATAAACAGGATTTCCTTTTACCTTATTTTGAGTAACTACCGCTGCTGCATCACATAAAACATCTGAATAAACCAAGGCTAAATCTCTTTTTTCTTTATTTTTTCTCAAGCCACAGTGAATTCCAGAAGCAAAGAATCCTTCTGAAACTGTAACTCCACCCTTTATAATTTCCATCTTTATCCTCCTACCTATATGAGTTTAGTATTTTTTATTCCTAAAATGATGGTGCTATATTTTTTAAACCTGTAGTTTCATCAATACCGAACATTATATTCATATTCTGTATAGCTTGCCCTGCTGCTCCCTTAATCATATTGTCTATAGCTGAGCAAATTATCAATGTATCTCCATTTTCATGTAATGATATTGCACATTTATTTGATAACTTGACATTCTTTAAAGAGGCTACTTTTCCCAATGGAAGAACTTCTATAAATTCTTTATATTCATAATAATCAGTCAATTTTTCATATATCTGATTTATAGAGATATTATCCTCTTTTGCACAATATATAGTTGATAATATCCCTCTATTTACTGGAATTAGATTCGGTGTAAAAACTACATTTATTTTTTCTTTATATGCTTCACTTAAATTTTGTTCTATCTCTGGAGTATGTCTATGTTTGCCTATTTTATATGCAGTTATATTTTCATTAACCTCAGTAAAATGGCTACTAAATGACAATTCTCTACCAGCCCCTGTAAGACCTGATTTAGAGTCAATGATTATATTATTGCATTTTATTAACTTAGAACTCAATAATGGTATTAATGGTAAAGAAATACTAGTAGGATAACATCCTGGATTTGCAATTATATCTGCATCTTTTATATCATCCTCATATATTTCACTTAATCCATAAACAGCTTTTTTATGTAAAGTCTCATCTATAAATGATACTCCATACCACTTGCTATATATTTCTTCATCTTTTATTCTAAAATCAGCACCTAAATCTATAACTTTCTTTTTAGATTCAATTGCTTTTATTGCAAACTTTTCACTAACCCCATGTGGGAGAGCAGTGAACACAACATCACACATATCAATAACTTTTTCGTTTTCTATACATATCATGCTATTTTTATAGCCTATACTCGGGTATAGTTCAACTATATCTTTTCCTACATACGAATTTGAACCTATTGCTGTCACTTCAACTTTATCATGGTTTATTAATAATCTTAGTAATTCTACTCCCACATATCCAGTTGCGCCAATAATCCCAGCTTTTATTTTACTCATTTTATTCCCTCCATTTTATATTAAAGCAATATTAGAATTCTATTTTTATTTCTTATCATATAATAATCATTTGATAATACATAGATTAAAACCTTCTAACCAAAATAAAAGCCCCTTAGTATTATAAATACTAAGAGGCGAATTTCCGCGGTACCACTCTTATTGGTAAAATTATAACAATTTCTACAAATCAAATTAAAAAGTATCTGCAAATGAATTCTTAAAATTAAAAAAGCCTCTTGGTCAAAGACCAAGAGACGAATATACACCCGCGTTACCACTCTAATTGATAAGATAATCTTACCCACTCTAATCTCTTAAGGCGAGACTCACCAATTACCATACTATTAATTCTGGTAATCTTCTCCAAAGCTCTATTCACAATAAAATTCATTACTAGGCTTCCACCATCCCCAGCTCTCTATCAATTATTTTTATGCTACTCTCTTTTTCATAGAATTTCAATTTATTTTCTTATTGTTTTATATGATAGTTTATTTTTTTAACTTTGTCAATATAATTTATAAAATTTTGGAATTTTTTTCTATATGCTTAATTTCCACCATTTTGTATTCGAATTTCGATACAATTTAAATCCACATCGTAATAAAACATTTTGTGAAGCGATATTTTCAATATCAGTTTCAGCTATTACAAAAGATACATTTGGTTGATTTAATCCCCAGTCACATATTTTTTCAACTGCTTCTGTCATATATCCTTTTTTTCTGTAATTATCACCTAAACCATAACCAATCTCAATTTCACCATGAAAATTTGGTACATCTTTAAAATCAACTAGGCCTATAACTTTACGATTTTCATTTAACATAATAAACCAAAATGTATAAAATAATATATTTTTTTTATCTTTATTAGCAATATTTATTTGTCCTTTTACAATATCATAGAAAAATCCAGTTACTGGTTGTGCACAATAAGTACAATTTAATTCTCCTTCTAATTTTGAGTTATCGAAAATCCAAAGCTCAAGTTGACGAAGTGATAGTGGAATTAAAGTTAATCTTTTTGTTTTTAATATCATTTTTTCTCCTTTTTAAGAGAAAGATTATAATTGTTATCAAAAAAACACCTAAACAGATACAATAACAATCCTTCTATTATTGTTTATATATATTTTAATCTGTTTAAAGAGTCTTTTCATATTCATCACCTCCTAATACTATTCTTTTATATTATCATATATCAATTTAAGAGACATCTAAAATATATTAAATTATAGAATACTACAATTTCAGATTGCAATATTTATATCATTTTTTAGTTATATATTTTGAACCTTACTATCTAAAAATTTTTCAATCTTTTTCTCAGAAAGTATCTCATTAGTCATAAATTCACCATTAAAAAAAAGACTGTATGTAGTAAATGGTGCAGGAGAATTTTGAGCTTCTTTTGCTGTTTCAAATTTTATGAGATTTACATCTATACTTCTAGAATCTGCAATTTTCTTCAAAATAGAAGCATATTTTTCTGTGTGTGGACACTGGTTACTATAATATAAAACGATGCTATTTCCATTTAATTTTCTTTGCTTCACACAATCCTTAAAACATGGAATAGGAGCATTATCAGTAAATGGAAGATATAATAACTCATAATTTGGTTCTGATGTATCTGCTAAACAAAATCCCTTATATTTTAGATATTTAGCATCAGATAAAAACGGCATTTTTTTACTGGATGAAAGCACAACTAATCCATATTTTCCTTTTGATTTTGCATCATCAATACATTCCTGTAGCAATAAATTAGAATATCCTTGACCTTTGAATTTTCCAGATAACCAAAAACAGTTAATAAACATATAATTATCTGCAATAATAGGAGACCATGCATTTTCTGCTGGAATATATTCTATAAAAGCTTTACCTCTTACATCAAGTCGTTTAAAAACAAGACCTTTATCAAAATGATTTTTCATCCAAAGTTTTTTAGAAAGAGCACAATTTTCTCCTTTTTTTTCAGAAATTGAACAGCATATATGTTCATTGTCAATATTATTTATATTTATATCAATAATTTTCATACTTTTCTCCTTTTCTAATTATATAATAGTTTATAAATATCATTTATATATTTTTATTTTAACATTTTAAATACGACAATATTATGTCATATTTATAGTTTTTAAATAATGTCATTTTAGACTTATTTAAACTACTAAATTGTATATATTTGAGTAAATTTTATAGTATATCTCTATTGTATATAAATTATATATTATCATAATATTCTAAATTTATAAAATAAATCGTATTGACTTAAATATATTTAAGATATATACTTATAATAAAATTTTTTAATAATAGAGGTGTTGCTTGTGATAAGTAAAGAATATTTAATAAGAGAATTAAAAGAACAGGACATTATGAATGCATTAGATTTAATATGGAATGTATTTGAAGAATTTGAGTCTCCAGATTATTGTGATGATGGAATCAAATCATTTCATGAATTTATAGAATATAACTCTATTATTGAAAAAGTCCAAGAAAAAACACTCTTCTTTTGGGGTTGTTTTGATTGTAAAAAATTAATAGGAGTCTTATCTATTAGAGATTTAAATCATATATGTATGCTATTTGTAGATAAAAATTATCATAAACGTGGTATTGCAAGAAAATTAATGAATACAGGTATAGAATATTGTACTAATAACAAAACCAATCTAACAGAAATCACTGTAAATTCATCACCTTATGCAGTTGAAGTTTACCACAAATTAGGATTTAAAGATGTTGATATTGAGCAAACTGTTGATGGTATACGTTTTACACCTATGAAATTGACAATATAATAACTTAAATAAAAAGCAAAGTCTCTTAAATATTTTATAGTAGCTTTGCTTTTTATTAATGCTTAAAAGTAATTATACCTTTTTTATTTTTGATAACACACTTTAAAAATCTTACTAATATGGAGCTTTGATTTATTTTTTTATATCTTTTTTGTTAATGTATCAATCAAATTAATTATTAAACTATTAACTTTATATAAACAAGAAATATTTTTTATTATTGTATTTTTACAATTTACCCACTAGATATATAATATCAAGCATCTATTGTATTAACATACAGCCCTAATAGTTTCCTACTAATCATACTTTTTATGAATACCTAATAGAACAGTATCAATGGAATCAGCTAGACCTTTTATAGCTTCTTCTTGACTTACAAGTGCTTTTCCAAGTTGTAAAGTCGAATAACCATGCAGTACACTCATTATCAAATTTAACACTTCATCTGTGTTTTTTATTTCTAAATTACAAGAAACAATAAGTTTTTCTAATAAGGTTTTATATTCACCAAATACCTCTAATGTTTCATTATTTCCATGCCAAGTAGCCCATTGTATTGTTTCATAGACACCAGGATGAGAAATTACAAAATTAAAATATTCTATACTTATACATTTTATAGCTGTGTCTCCAGACTTACCAATAGCAACCTTTTCCATCTGATTATTCATTTTTCGCATTCCATTATGTGCCAATTCAAGTAGCAGGTCATCTAAACTTTCTATATGATTGTATAAAGATGGTGTACGTATACCTAGCTTTGCTGCAACAACTTTTAAAGAAACCTTATTAAGACCATCTTTATCAGCTATATCTGATGCAGTTTGTATAACTATTTCTCTACTAACACGCATAATTCTCCTTCTTTCATTTTAAATTAATTACCTTATTAGTTTAACTAATCTAATTAGTTACGTCAATAATTGAAACTTAGAAAATATTTTATACTGTTATAAAGTATTGACAATTTGATTTCAATTCAATATAATACTAATTGCATTAGTTTTTAAGCTAATATAATTAGTATTATACTAATTTGTTTCATTGCAATATTATTTTATAATTTGCTTAATTATAGAAATAACTACTATGTCAAACTGAGAGGAGACTTTTATGCAAAAAAAATATTTTAAAATTCATGGGATTCCTTCAATTCTTTGGGGAAATCCTTCAAATCAATTGTATATTTACATACATGGACAATCAGGTTATAAAGAGGAGGCTGAAGCTTTTGCCAATATCGCTGTTTATCATGGATATCAGGTTTTAAGTATAGATTTACCTGAACATGGAGAGCGTGAAAAAGAAAATAATTCATTTGACCCCTGGCATGTTGTCCCAGAGTTATCAACCATTATGGAATATGTAAAATGTCATTGGAATCAAATTTCTTTATATGCAAATAGTATTGGAGCATGGTATAGTATGTTGAGCTTTGAAAGAGATACATTAAAAGAATGTATTTTTGTTTCTCCAATTCTTGATATGCAACAGCTCATTTCAAATATGATGCTTTGGGCAAATGTATCAGAAGAGCAACTTAAACATGAACTAGTTATTCCAACTTCATTTGGGCATACTCTTTCTTGGGAATATCTATTATATGCAAAAAAACATCCTATTACTAAATGGAATGTACCAACAAAAATATTATATGGCAGATATGATGAACTTACTGAAATCAGTGTGGTAGAAAAATTCGTACAAAAATTTGGTTGTAGTCTAACTATTCTTGAAAATAGCAAACATTGGTTTAACACGCCAGAAGAACTAAACGCATTAGATGAATGGATAAATGCCTCATTTAAATAAAAAATAACAATATTATTTTCATGATTACATTGTCTATAAGCCTTTAATTAATTTTAATGTTATTTAAGGTAATTAAATAGACAATAAATTAATTGTTATTTAAAAACTTTAAAAGTATACAAAATCTTAAACAAGCACTAATAATTAATTGACATAGAGAGAAGAAAGATAAATATTATCTTTCCCTCTCTCTTCTATACAGTGTACAGTTTTTACTTGTTGTTATCAATAAACTGTATTTATGTACAAAACTCAATCTTTTATCTCTTACTAATATATGCATATTTATTGTGACATTAAGGTTATGATATTAAATAAATCTAATAAAATTAATTATAAAAAAATAATAATAAAATATTATCACTCAAATTTTAAGTCTACTATATAGTTTTATCATTTTCTTCTTTTATTTCAATAATCTTCTTAAATAAAATTGATAAAACTAAAGTCAAAAACCCTATAGATAATGAAACAAATGACACTATAACTGAAGGTATTATAGTAATTGCATATAAATATACATCATAGAAATAATATAATATTATCACTACAAAATTAAATATAAAAATCTCACTAAATGCACATACAGATATTTTTTTTAAGTCTTTAGGTATTTCTTTTGAAAATGGTTTATTGATTGCTAATAATTTGCATAATTTTTTTAATATAAACAATGACACAATATATGGGATAGCACATATATATATAGCTACTGATATCACAGTTGGCATATTTGTGTCTGTAATACCCACACCACTTTTAAAATATGCAGTCAATACTAATGGCACTAAAATAAGTGATAATAAGGTCAAAATTATTCCGACCAATACAATATTATTTAATATTTTAGAACTTAAATTCTTTTTCATATAAACTTACCACCTTATACATTCTTATTTTTAATATATATTATAATAGTTTTATATGTTATGTCAATAATTTATTATTGAAAAACAATAAATTATATATTATAATCAATAATATAGTCTATGTTAAGGAGAGAATATTTTTTATGATTACAAAATTTTTTAGTAACATTTTATCAATCTTTCTATATTTTATATTATTAATTTTGGGAGTTGCTGGTATAACATTTTTGTGTATGATACCTATGTTTTTGTATGATTTTAGTTCTGATAAATTAATTACTTTAATTGCAAGAATACTATATTTTTCTGACTACTTTATAGTCATTTTATTCTTAATATTTATAATTAATAGCACTAAATACTCACCTTTTATACTTGAAAATGTAAAGAGATTTAAAATAATGGGATATTGCTTGTTAGTCAATACCATGATTGAATGTATCAATGGTTACAGTTTGAATACAAACAATCTAATAATTTTTGGAAGCGACAATGGTGGTATTTCACCACTTATGATTATTTCTTTTATATTCGCACTAATGTGTTTTGTAATTGCTGAAACATTTGATAAAGCTATAAAAATAAAAGAAGATAATGACTTGACAATATAGAGGTGATGTTATGGCAATTATAGTTAATCTAGATGTAATGATGGCAAAAAGAAAAATATCACTTAAAGATTTGGCTGAAAAAATAGATATTACAAATGCTAATTTATCAATATTAAAAACTGGAAAAGCAAAAGCCATTAGATTCACTACTTTAAATGAAATTTGTAAAGCTTTAGAATGTCAGCCAGGAGATATACTTGAGTATGTAGAAGATGAAGATGATTAAAAAAGAGTGTTTAAAACACTCTTTTTTGATTATAATCTAAAATTTTTATTACTTTGCTGGGATATTTAAGCATGTTGCCAAGTCCTTTTCAGGAGTACTAATAGGTATTAAATTAAATGTATCAACTAAATACTGTAGTACATTTGGACTTATAAATGCTGGTAAACTTGGTCCTAAATATATATTTTTTATATCTAATGATAATAATGCCAACAAATCTGCTACTGCTTTTTGTTCATACCATGACAATATTATTGAAAGAGGAAGGCTATTCACATCTGTGTCAAATGCATCAGCTAAAGCTAAGGCTATTCTTACTGCTGAGTAAGCATCATTACATTGACCAACATCTAACAGTCTAGGTAATCCTGCTACTTCCCCAAAATTCAACTTATTAAATCTATATTTCCCACATGCAAGAGTTAGAATTATACAATCTTCTGGTACTTGTTTAGCAAATTCTGTATAATAGTTTCTACCAGGTCTTGCACCATCACATCCTCCAATCAGGAAAAAATGTCTTATCTTTCCAGATTTAACTGAATCTATTATTGCAGGTGCATTACTTAATGTAGCTTTATGCCCAAAACCAACTAATATTTCGTGCGGCTCTTCACTTTCCTTAAATCCACCTAATTCTAGTGCTTTATTTATTATTTCACTAAAATCTTTTTCTCCATTTTCATTTTTACCTATATACTTTACTCCATCACATCCAACAACACTAGTCGTAAAAATTCTATCTTTATAAGAATCTCTAGGTTTCATCAAACAATTTGTTGTCATTAATATACATCCTGGTATAGAATCAAACTCTTTTTGCTGGTCTTGCCACGCTCCACCAAAATTACCTACTAAATGAGAGTATTTATTTAATTCTGGATATCCATGACAAGGAATCATTTCTCCATGAGTATATATATTTATTCCTTTTCCTTCTGTCTGTTTGAGTAACATTTCTAAATCTTTTAAATCATGCCCCGATACTATTATAAAAGGTCCTTTTTTTATTTTGACATTTACCTTATGAGGTTCTGGATTTTTATAAACAGTAGTATTAGCTTCATCTAGTTTTTGCATTACAGCGACACTCATATCTCCAGTCTTAAGAGTCAATGTTATTAAATTTTCTAAAGAAATATCATCATCTGTAATTGCTGATAGTGCTCTAAAATAAAATTCATCTACTTGATTATTATAATATCCAAGTTCTCTAGCTTGATGTCCATAGGCACTTATACCTTTTAACCCATAAAGTATTGTCATTCTAAGTGAACGTATGTCAGGATTTAAACTTTCATCAAACATTATTCCAGCTCTCTTAGCATCTTCTAACATTTGACTTCTTGTATCACTCAAATTATATTCAGTATATTCATTACTTTTAATAGATTCTTTAATTCTTTCTCTTAATCTCTGCTTTATTTCTTGTGATTTTCTAAGCATTTCTTCATGAGCATCACCATCAAAATTAACATTAGTTAGAGTCGTAAACAGACTATTTTCTACAAAAGAAACTATTTCTTTATCTATTTCTTCTCCATTATCTATAAGAACTTTAGCATAACAACTTATACCTTTTAATTGATAAATTAATAAATCTTGAAGTGCTGCTATTTCTGGTGTCTTACCACAAACCCCTATCTTTGTACATCCTTTTCCACCTACTGTCTGTTCACATTGGTAGCAAAACATAGAATTTTCCATTTGCTTATACCTCCTTTTATCTCATTACATAGTTTATCCAAATATGTTATAGAGTATAAAATTATATTAAAGTTTTTAAACAATATAGGTATTCTTTTACAAAACATGCAGTACCAAAGAAGTATATAGTAATTTGAGCAATATAAAAAATAACTGATTTTCAATATATGACAATCAGTTATTTTATATCCAGAATATCCATCAAGTATATTATGTTTATTGTATGTCATATTTACAACTAATTTTTTTGAAATGTATTATATCATTATTAATTTTCACTGTATATATTTGTAATATTTTAGACTCTTTTTATCTATATACTACTGCTATACTTTAATTAAGAAAAACAAATCTTATACAAGCTGGTGATTATATGAAAAGAAAACTTTTAATTTTTTTCCTATACTACATATTAGGCATACTTATTTCATATTTTATACTTATTTCTATATTTAAAAAGAAAATAGAAATTCACACTATAGTTGGAATGCTAACAGGTGCTTGTATATTTTATTTTTTGGCACATTTATTTACTAAAAAAAATAAAATTTAACTCAGCTCTATTTTATTAAATTTTAAAGGAGGTACCTACTATGAGTTTTAATAATATCAATCTTATACTTATTGGAATAGGTATTATAATAGGGACTACAATAAGGTATTTAATTAAACGGAAAACTAATTTTTGTAGTGAAAGATATTTCAATAAATTAGAATTAAAATATGGGAATATAGATAGAAAAAAACTGTTAAACTAGATATATTTTATAGCTATTTAATAAGCTTTGAATATATAACAATGGGTTTATTCATAAAAAAATCAGAGAGTACAATAATAGTAATAATAGTAGTAGCAATTATAACAGCCGTATTGTATTATTTAATTAGAAAAAGATATATCGTTCTATAAACTTTGAATTTATTAAAAAAGAAGGTAACAACTAACTCTAGCTGATACCTTCTAATCATATATATTAAATAAAAACTTCTAATTTAATTTTCAAAATTTCTCCCATATAACTATTTCATGCAAGCGACTCCTAAACAATCTAAATATCTTTTGCTATATTCTGGTTTAAATTTATGCACTGAATAAGAACCTTGAAGTACAAATATTTGCTTACCTAACTCTGGCTCTAAAGTAAAACTTTCATATTTTTTTAATGTTAATTTTTTTCCCGTTGTTATAGTGTTCCCTTTTCTAGTTAAAAATGTAATCTTACCTATTATTCTTGCTGGTATTGTCAAACCAGTAAATCACTCGATAGACCAACTACTAAATTATTCTCTTTTGTCATTTTTATAATATAAATCCTAATATGTATACTTATAATCACCACTGTACATTATAGTGCCTTTAAGCATATTTTTTACTTATACATTATCATTTATATTTTTATTTAATGCTCCTTCTGCTATTAATTTTGTAAATATGTCTTTATGCTTTACTACATAGTAATTATTTTATATATTACCATAATATATAAAATAGACCATCGATTAAAGTGACCCTTTGAATTAATCTATATTTCATTATAAAGTTTTTACAGCTGTTCCATACGCAAATATTTCAACAACTTGTTTTTTGCTTGCAAATCCATCTGCCACAGCAATACGATATTCAAATTGGCAATTAATTACAGCATTTCCACCTAATTGTTCACATTTTTTCTTTAATTGTTCTTTTACTCCTTTAAATGCTGAATTTGGGTCTGCACCTCTAAAAATTCCTTCCTTATGAGAGTCTATTGCAAATATAGCATCTATAACCCCATATTCTTCTTTAATATCTCCAGTACTTATAATCATATCTATATCCTCCAATACCTTTTCTTTAATAGTAGTCTAAATTATGTAGTATTTCAACAAAAACAATTATACTTTTATAATACTTTCAAAACTACATTAGTTGGTATAAGTTCATAAATAACAACCATCAATTTATAAAATATCTCTAAATTTAAATCCATATACTTATTTTCTGAATATATCAATCGCATGACTTGTAACCCCCAATAAATCTTCACGTTCACAAGTAGCAAAATGATATTTCAGATATAATTCAAATGTGTCATTGTCCATTGTATCTACTGCTTCACGCATAAATAATGCACATCCATCTGATGCTACATAATGCAATCGGGTTACAGGAAATATGGACATTAAATTATCAATATCTTCTTTACGTACAAGTTCAAATAAATCCTTTGACTCGGATTTGGTGTCAAATGTCAGAGAATCGATTAATCCTTTTTCAACATATTCAGCAACATTAATATTACTGCGTTTAAACCCTTCATCAAGAAGACATCCATCAGATATGACATATGCAGCGAAAATCACTCCTCCTTGTTTTGTTACACGAATTGCTTCACGAAGAGCTTGTTGTTTATCTTCTATGCTATAAAGATGGTATAGTGGACCTAATAGCAAAGTCATATCATATTTATTGTCAGGAAAAATAGATAAGTCCTTGGCATTACCTTGAGTGATGGTTATATCTTCATCAGATTGTGTATTTTGATTGAAAATCTCTATATTATGCTCTACTAACTCCACTGCATCAACTGTATATCCTTGACGTGCCAACGTATGAGAATATCGTCCAGTTCCAGCCCCAACTTCAAGAACATGGTCGTTAGGTTTTATATATTTCTCAATATAACGCATAGTTGTAAAAAACTCAACTAATCCATGCTTTAATCTCAGTCTACTATCTTCATCATAATTATTATAAAAATCAATTAAATATTTGTTTGTTTTCATATTATACTCCTTCTATATTAATTATTAAACATCAAATAGATAAATTCCAATCTGGTTTTTCTTGTATTATAAAAGCTGACAATATCTTTCTTACCATTTTTTCAGCACTATTTCTATCTAATGTTAATTTTTTCGTTGCCACTAAGACTGCTATACCATGTGTATAAAGGAATAAATCCAAGAATATTACTTTTGCACGTTCTAATTCTATTCCAATGATTTCTGAAAAATCTCTTGCCCTTTTTTCATTGTCAATCTCATTGTAAAAATCCTTTGCCTCTGTCATATTCAAATCCATATCATTTATAAATAATAACTTAAATAAATGTATTTCTTCTTGAGCAAATTCAATATATGAAAGAGGAAGAATTAAGTAAGGGCTAACATTTACAGAATTACTGTAATTAGTGACATACTGCTTGTAGTATTCATATGCAAAAGCAAGAAATTCGTTTTTTAATTCATCCATATTTTCATAGCAAGTAAAAATCGGTCTAGTAGAACATTGTAGTTTGTTTGCTATACTCCTTGCATTTACAGTCTCAAATCCTGTTTCCCTTGTAATTTCCAATACAATATTCAAAATCATTTTTTTTGTTATTTTTGCTTTAGGTGGCATTAAATTTCACTTCCTTATTAGATTTTCAGATTACTAACGTTGTATAACTATTGTTGCATATCAAATTAACTATGTCAAGGGAGAGTTTTTAATTTTTTACACTCTTACTTTTTCTGTAACTTAAAATGTTCCACTTATTATAGTCTAGACTAATTTCTATGAAATTTCTAATAGCTTGACTTTAAGTTTTATTGCTTTTTCCTATCTTTAAGAAGTTATAAGATTATTATTCGTATACACAATAAGTACAGTTTTAACCTTTATTAATATTAATTACACCTATAATATAATCACTAAGAATATTTTTTACTCTTTTAAGCAAATTATTTCCTACTCCCCAATCAATTTGAAGAAGTCCTATCGAACTTCCAGTTGAAGCAATTTTAACAAGAGTTTTTCCAGTTGTATTTTCACAAATCACCACTAACCCTGAATTACTATTACTTCTTGCATAATATTTGTCGAAAGTTGTAATTAGTATAAGTTTACCATTCCCTAAGCTATACATATCAGAAAAAACTATATCTGCATCCAAATTCTTTTCTACCATTCTCTGTGCTTCTACTGGTGTAATTTTTACAGTAAACACTTCTCTTGACATATCATTCATCACATCCTTAATAAAGATTAATTTTTATCTTAATAAAAACGTACTTTTTTAGTATTTTCTAACACTTTTATCACATAGTATTCCTATTCCTCCTAATAAAGCCAATATAGAACCAAAATTTCTATACTGTGAAATAGATTGTTCTAAATATATATTGTATTGGTTGGTATCCATTGTTCCACCATTTTGTCGCATAATACATTCTATATTAAATTGCCCTAAACCTATACAGCAAAATAACACTATTATTCCAATTACAAAAGCAAATATACATATTGTAAGTTTAATATCCTTATTTTCCATAAATACACCTCTAATAATTTAGATTTCTTTGTTATTTTTTACTTAGTGATATATTATCTACATTATACTATACAACATATATATCCATCTATTTCCAAGATTGTAACATTTTCATATATTAGTAATGTGACTATGCCAATTTAATCTCTAGTTTTAAGTTCTACATTCTTCTCCATCTCGAATTAGTTTTTGCTTTTCCTATGTTATCTTTAAATGAAGTGTCAAATCCATTAACCTCATTCACTTTTACTGTGTAATTTATATATTCTCCTGTTGTAAGCATTATTTTAATAGCTGAAATTCTCACATTCCTCCATAACTATTTTGTAAATCATCATTCTTTAAATCAAGAAATACTGTTGATGCTACACATAATTCAGCTACATAGCTATTGTAGTCAATTTCACTTGTATATTGCCTACAACTTTTAACCCTTTTAGGACACTTTCTTCTTAAGGTTTCATATTCCTCAGAAGATAAAACTCTTAATTTCCATTCGACTGGTTTTCCTTCTTCATCTAAGAATCTATCATCTGCTACATATTTTACATTGTCAATCTTTGTCGTATTTCAGACTAAAAAGCACTTGAATTACTCATATTATTTTAATCTCTTCTTATTGTATATTGTACCTGATATTAAATTGAACTTTTTAGCTAATTTCCAATACTCACATGTAAAGCCCATATCTTCATCCAAATACTCACCATTCCGTTATCCAATATTCATATTTAGCCATATAACCATCTCGTTTTTGTTTGTTTTGAGAATAAAAAAAGAGCCCTTTTTAGGACTCATACCTTTCATATATAGATGTTATTTAATCATAAAGCTATTTTCTTTTTCTATTCCTTTGCTTAAATTCTTAAGCTCTTTTCCATTTTTTCATAACAAATACATCATAAGAATCAAAACTATTATTGTTATAAGTATGGAAAATGAAGCTTTGTTTAAAACTTGTATGGATAAACTATCTATTTCAATAAACAAAGTCAATTCTGTATAAAACCATATCAACATATTATTTCTAGCATTTAAATCTACTACAGTTATATTGTCCTATATATTTATTTTTTCTATTATTATTAAATTATAATAGTTTCTTCTTTACTCTTCTTGCCTTTTAATTTCTCATAATAAAATAAATATTCTTTTAAATACTCTTCATCCATATTAATTTCTTCCAAAGTATAAAATTCAACTTCAAAGGTCAATATCCTTCAAAAACTAAAGGTCAATATCCTTCAAAAACTATTCGACAATTACAAAATACTCAAATTTTCGCTTTTAAGAATTATTTTTTATAGAGTTTATTCCATCCAACAATACTTTAGAATCTATTTTTAAATATCTAGAATACATCCAAACAACTGGACTACGAATCCTACCTTTAGAACAAGCAATTATTATCTTTTTACTATTGTTATCACTAATAGATAGGAGTTTATTTTTTATATTTTTGCGATTTTTTATTAAACCATATAAAACAATAATTCCTGCAATAGGTTTATTCCTATGCAGAAAATCATATTCTTTTTCATCAATAACAGAGATATTATGTTGTAATTTAGTTATACTACCATATTCTGTTGGTGTACGTACATCAACAGTTACTTCATCAACGATTTCACTATGTTTTATTAGATACTGTGGACATAATTTTTTCATGTATACATCTAAGGTTTGCATAAGTATCTCTCCTTAATTTTCTGAATAATATATTAATTTATTATACTATAAAACAAGTGTACTCTTACAGTCATTTATTAATATAAATTTATAATTATTCTAAAAATGTTTTAAATATATAATAATATTTATACAGAGATTTTACTTGAGTTTAATTGAATCTTTAAAGCATTATTTTCATAAGGTTTTATATCTTCTAAATTTAAATACACAACTTCTCTTTTATTCATTTGATGCCTCCAATTCATTAAATAAAAAAAGAACACTTACTAGTGTTCTTTAATATACTTTTATTGGTATTCTAAATTCCTTTGTCTCCATATTATCAGCTGATAATACTACCTCTATATAAACGTCTTTTTTAAGCATAACACAGTTTCTAAAATTAAATTGCTCTATTCTAAAATTTATTCCTTTATGGATTGTAGTATTATCTTTGGGATGCCATCTAAGCTCACTATTTATTTGTTCAAAGTTATTATTTTCTTCAATCTCTACTTCCATATTAATAAATTTCAAACTTAATATAGGGCTTTTTGCAACAATTGTACTTTTGTTTTCTATTACAAAATCAACTAAGTTATTACTACGAATCTTAGTATAGATACCAGGTTTATCATCTATCTTATTAGAATCAAGTCTAATATATCCATTACCATTTTCATAATAATCACCAGCTATATTATTCTCATTATTTCTTCTATATTTTAATATCAATTTGGCTTGTTTATTAGATTCCATAAAAGCTATAATTGATATAATCAAGGCTGCTATTGACGCAAATGATGCAATTACAGAAATTATATTTATATAGTTACCAAGAAATTCATTAAACTGATTAAACATATCTTTTTCTCCTTAAAAACATTACTTTATCTTATTATAGTTGTATAATATTTTTTACATTTATTTTTAATTTATTACACAAACTTCTTACATAAAAAAAGACCATCTATAAAGATGATTCTCTAGACTAAGTATCTATGTTTTTGTTTATACTCTGTAACAGCATCATTTCATGCTTCTTGCTCTCTTATTCCTTTTTCTCTAGCAATTCTTTGTGCTATCTTTCTAACTAATTCAGCACTTTTTAATATTCCTATACTAACCACTTCCTTATCTCTATTTTACATTATATCATATAATAAAGAATAAAGCTAATTATTAGCCAACAGGTACTAATATTAGTTTAGATAATTTCTATTAATTCCTTAATCTTTTTATATACTTCTTTAAATTTAATAACTTCATTGTCCTCTTAATTTATTGTATAAAAAAAGAGCATCTATAAAGATAGTCTAAATCCTATATATTTTTATTTCTCATCTTTACACCAATTCCTGTCAGTCTTACCATTTATATAAGTTCTCACTATTTCACCACAATCTAAGCATAAGTCAAAATATGTTTTAGATACCTTAGAGGAAAATTTTGTATTGTATTCCAAACATCTTTTCCTAGAGTATTAAATTCCTATTCTAAATATGAAAGTGGTTTCTGAAAGGTTGGGTCATACATATATAAAAATAACTATGAATAGATATTCTATTGTTTTAGAGGAAATGGCCAAAGAAGTCTCTAACAATTTAAGCAAAACATTATTCAGATAAACAAAAAACTGACTGTCAGTTAAATGTCAGTTAGACCTAAAAAAGGAATTTGTCAGTTAAGTGTCAGTCAGTTTTTTTATAATATCTTTGTTTAAATAGGGCTAGATTTGAACGTTTTAACCCTTGAAACTATTTATTAATATACAAAATTTACTCATATACAGAATATCTTTTCCAAATTTGTTCTAAATCATCAAAGTGTTGTTTAATATCTTCTTTCTCTTTCATTCCAACAGATATAGCAAGAGCATTTGAAATACTAAGTGCTGGAACTAAAGAATCTACAAATGAAGCCATATTACTTTTAACTAAAAGAGTATTATCTGCAAGTGATGCTACTGGTGCAAACAAACTATCTGTTAATGATATTACATGTGCTCCCTTTTCCTTAGCATAATCGACAATTTGATAAGATTTTTTTGAATAACGAGGGAAACTAATTGCAACTATAACATCTTCTTCATTTATTCTTACAATTTGCTCAAAAGCATCTCCCATATCCATTCTAATTATATGAACATTGTCAAGTATTATATCTAAGTAAAAACCTAAATATTGAGCTACTACAAAAGAACTTCTCATACCAAGTATATATATCTTTCTGGCTCTTAAAAGTTTATTAGAAGCTTCTTTAAATGCTCTTTCATCAATTTCTTCTAATGTGGACCTTATATTATCTATATCACTCTTTAAAACTTTGTTTAATATTGCAAAATCATCGGAATAATCATGTGCCATTTCAACTCTTTGTACTGTAGTTAGTTTATTTTTTATGAGTTCTTGAAGTGCTGCTTGTAATTTAGGATATCCACTATAACCTAAGGCATTTGCAAATCTTACAACAGTAGACTCACTTACACCTACAGTTTCACCTAATTTACATGCAGTCATAAATGCAACTTTATCATAATTATTTAAAATATATTGTGCTATAAGTTTTTGACCTTTACTCAATCTCGTATACTGAGATTGTATATTTGATATCAAATGTTTACTGTCCTTCATTTCATTTGTTTCTTCCATTTTTTTCTCCTTTTAGTTATACAAACTATTTTGTTTTTGTTAATATTGTCTTTTTCTGTAAAAATTCTATTATTTTGTTTTTATCTCAACTTCATATTAATTTTTATTATAACTTCTTAAACTCATAAAATTCTAACTTTTCTGTACCTTATACATCACATAGTATTTTCGATTAAATTTATTATACCATCTTTCCTTGCATTTTTTAATATTTATCCAATATTTCTTTTAAATTTTTCAATTTTTACTCATTTAAAAGTTTCCTATCTTATTTTGCATATTTAAGTATATATTTTATTTTAAAAGCAAACTATCGTATGCTTATTATTTAAAGTATTTTTAAGAGGTCACAATATATATATTAACTCTTAATAGAATCTTGTCAAGTTTTTTTTAGTATTTATTGTGATTTTTTCTTTTCAATTAAAATCAATTGTGGTGGGTTATTGACTTGATTTAAAAATCTAGATTCTAAAACATTAAATTCATCCTGACTTAAATTATTGATAAGATTATATATACAATCTCTTTCCTCTTGACCTCCATCATGCCCTGTATATATAGCGATACTTATTACTCCATTTTCTTTTAACATTTTTAAACTCAACTTTATAGCTTTTAAAGTTGTATCTGGTTTGGTTATAATTGAATGTTTTGCTCTTGGAAGATATCCTAAATTAAATAAAACACATGAAACTTCTTCTTTTATATATTTATTCATATTTTCATGACCATCTAATATTAGTTTTACTCTGTCTACATAGCCTTCTTTTTCTATTTTTTTACTTGTAGACTTTATTGCTTCTTCTTGTACATCAAAGGCATATACAAACCCTTTTTCTCCAACCTTTTCAGCCAGATACATTGTATCATATCCATTTCCCATAGTAGCATCAATTACTATATCACCTTTACTTATAACCTTTTCTAAATAAAATTTATTTATATCTGTAATTTTAGTTAAATATTTTGCATATGCCATAATACTATCTCTCCCTACTGTTAACCTTATTTCATTGTTATCTTATTTTATTGACTTTAAATATTTTATTTCATCTTCTGTTAAGTATCTATATTCTCCGACTTTTATATCTTTTAATTCTATCTTACCTACAGAAATTCTTCTTAAATTTAAAACTGGATGATTTATAGCCTTACACATTTTTCTCACTTGTCTATTTCTTCCCTCATGTATAGTTATTTCACATACAGAATAATTCTTTTCTTTATTTTCTTTAGTTACTCTTATTTTAGCAGGTGCTGTTGTGTAATCTTCTATGTTTAATCCTCTTTCAAACTTTCTTATTTCATCATTACTTATAATTCCCTTCACACTTGCTACATATGTTTTGTTAACCTCATGTTTTGGGTGAGTAAGTTTATATGTTAAGTCTCCATCATTAGTAAGTATCAATAATCCACTAGTTTCATAATCTAGTCTACCTATTGGATACACTCTTTCTTTCACATCTTTAAGTATATCTATTACACTTGGTCTATTAAACTGGTCTTTCACTGTAGTTATATATCCTTCTGGCTTATTTAACACTATATATACATGCTTTTCACTTGGCTTTACTTTTTTATTATCAAATTCCACTATATCCTTATCTTCCTCAATATTAAATGATAACTCTTTTATTACGTTTCCATTTACCTTTATTCTTCCTTCAAGAATAATTTCTTCTGCTTTTCTTCTAGATGCAATCCCACAAGAAGCTATATACTTATTAATTCTCATACATAATCCTTTCTTATCTTAAATTATATGTTATTTGATATTTTTATCAATGTTAATTTTGTTACATTATTATACTATACTAGACCTTGATTAAAAACAAGATAAAAAATTATTTAATTTTCCTAAATAATTGTAATTTCTTTTCACATACTATTAATATGTAATAGCTGACTAAACACTATTTTAAGGAAGTGATTATTATTTCAAAAGAAAATGTAAAATACTATTTAATAGTCGTGTTTATTGGAATTTTATTTTTTAAATTTGTTAATACTCCATCAGATTTTATATCTAGTATTGAAGGATTCTTAAAGTTTTTTGGCCCATTTTTTCTAGCTATTTTGCTTGCTTTACTTTTAAATCCATTAGTAATGCTTTTTGAAATAAGATTTAAAGCACATAGGCTTTTGGCTATTTTTATAGCTTATATATTTATAGGTCTTATTTTAGCTTTTGGAATTAGATTGTTAATTCCATCAATCGCCAATACATTAAACAGGTTAATAAGTGAAATGCCTATGTACACTGATTATATAAACAATTTTATAGAAAAAAATATGTCAAACATAGATTTTTTAAAGACTTTAGTTCCTCACATACAACATAGCTTAGATAATGTGTTAAAAGAGGCAAATGATTCCATTAGTAGAATTCCTAAAAACTTATTAGTCTATGCACTTAGTATATCTTCTATGTTATTTAATATGACAATGGGATTTATACTGTCTATATATATTATATATGACAAAGAAAAAATTGCATTGGGGTTTAAAAAATTACTATACTCTTCTACTGATAGAAACAAAGCAGATGATATTATAGAATTCTTTAGAACTACTCATGACATTTTCTATGATTATTTGATTGGTAGAATATTAGACTCTCTTATTATTGGTATAATTGCATTCTTAGGATTTCAATTTGTTATCAGAATAGAAAATGCTTTATTTTTAGCTTCAATAATATTCTTAGGTAATATAATACCGTATTTTGGTCCTTTTATTGGTGCAATACCTCCAATAGCCATGACAATCTTATATAGCCCACAAAAAACTATCTGGGTTGTTATATTCATATTTATATTACAACAACTAGATGGAAACTTTATAGAACCAAAAGTTATGGGTAATCAAGTTGGTATAGGAGCTATATGGGTAATTTCTGCAATTTTAATAGGTCAATCTCTATTTGGTTTTATAGGTGTTTTCCTTTCAGTGCCAATAGCAGCTGTTGTAAAAACTTATGTTGATAAATATATAGATAATCGGCTACAATAACTTATATTTATTGTATATACTTTTAAATTTTTAATTTCAAATTTAGTTGCTTTTTATTGAACTATTTTATAAAAAATTAGCCCTTAACAAAAACAATTTGCTAAGAGCTAATTTTTTATAATGCATATTTTATTTATTAAAAATATATGCACATTTTATATTTATTGATTATTTGAACTTTGAGAATTTTCACCACTCTCTGCTCCACCACTAGTATCTGGAGAAGGTGGTGTTGGTGCTGGATTATTATTTGGTTTTTCTTGATTCTGAGAAGAGCTACTATTATTATCAGATTTATCATCATCTGATTTTTTACTGTTATTTTTAGAACTAGATTTATTAGTTTTACTATTTCTACTATAAGAAGTTTTTCTTGCGTCTGATTCTACTCTGTACCTATCTTCTCCTGCTGTATCTTTTGCCTTTTTCTTTCTTTGCTCTTCTGCTTCATTTTGTTCTTTTTCTAATTTAGTTAATTCTTCTTTCTTTTTAGTTGCTTCTTCTTTAATAACAGATGAACCATTTTTTATTTTCTCTATAAGCTTAAGTTCCTTAATTGCATCCTCATAATTTTTCGCTTCTTCAAACTCAGTCATATTTGACATTCTCATAGCTTGCATATACATAGCCCTTGCATTCTCATTAGTATTGTCTTCTTCTAATGCAGAGGACAATGATTCCATAGCTTTTTTATAGTCATGTTTTTCTAAGTATGTTTTTCCTTGCTCAGTTAAATTTATTTCATCTTTATTATTAAATGAACATCCTACAAGAAATATAGATAATATCGATATTAATAAAATTACTCTTCCTCTCATTAAACCCCTCCTTGTTATATACTTTAAATTTTATCATAATTAGGAAGTTTTTAAAATATTTTATATTTATTACAAGAAATTTGTTAGTAAAAGAAAAAAATAAGTAGATATGCTATGTATAACTACAACAAACTAAAAATTAATTTAGAGCCATATATACCTTAGTAAATCTACTTATAATAAACTTAATATTTAATTTTCATTCTATACTTCTAAAGCTAATAAATCTTCATAACTTTGTCTCTTACATATTACCTTATCATTTCCATCAAATACTGATACGACTGCTGCTCTTGGTATTTTATTATAATTTGAAGACATTGAATACCCATATGCACCTGTTGATGTCGTTATAAGTATGTCTCCACTTTTAATATCCATTATATCTATATCCCCAATCAATATATCTCCACTTTCACAACATTTTCCAGCTATTGTTACATGATTCATAGTCTCATGGTTAATTTTATTTACAATACTACACTCATAACTAGCTTGATACAGAGAAGGTCTTACATTATCTGTCATACCTCCATCTACACTTACATAAACTCTAACATCTTTTATATCTTTTATTGAACCTACTGTATACAATGTGCTTCCTGCATTTGCAACTATTGATCTTCCTGGTTCTATTACCAATATAGGTACTTCTATCCCAAGCTCTTTACATGAACTTTCCGCTTTAGCAATTATAGTCTCACAGAATTCTTTTATAGTCTTAGGCTTATCTTCTTTACTGTAATAAACCCCTACACCTCCACCTAAGTCAATTTCTGTTAACTGTATATTGAATTTTTCTTTTATCTCTTTTACTAAGTTCATCATTATGTCCACTGTATCTATGTACGGCTCTACATCAAATATTTGTGAGCCTATATGAGCATGAAGACCCACAAGTCTTATATTCTTGTATTCACTCAATTTCTCTATTGCTCTAAATAAATCTCCATTCACTAAGGCAAATCCAAATTTAGAATCTATCTGTCCAGTTTTTATATAATCGTGTGTATGAGCCTCTATTCCAGGTGTTATTCTAAAATATATTTCTTGAACTTTACCTTTTTCTTCACATAACTTTTCAATCAAATCCAATTCATAAAAATTGTCTACTACAAACTTACCTACACCTAAATCTAATCCCATATTTATTTCTTCTTTAGTCTTATTATTTCCATGGAAGAAAACTTTTTCCATAGGGAAATTTGATTTGTAGGCTGTATATAATTCGCCTCCTGAAACTACATCTAGGCACATTTGTTCTTCATTTATAAGATTACACATATAAATAGGTAAAAAAGCTTTACCTGCATAAGCAACCTTGTTTTTTCCATCTTTGGCTTTAAAATATTCTACATATTCTCTACAGTTTTGTCTTACCAAAGCTTCATCAAATACATAAAGTGGAGTTTGATATTTTTCACTAAGCTCTAGACAACTCACTCCTCCAATATATAATTCATTATCATTTACAGTCATAGTTCCATGAAGTTTCATAATATCCTCCCCAAATTTTATATATTAAATACTTCTGCTATTTTTTCTATAGCTATTTGCTTATCATCAGAATTTATAGCACATGTTATACGAATTTCTGATGTAGTTATAAGTTTTATCATTATACCATTTTCATTGAATATCTTAAATACCTTAGCAGCAACTCCAGAAGTATTTTTCATGCCAAGACCTACCAAAGAGAATTTAGTGATATTATTATCAACCACTACATGTTCTTCATCTGTGTACTTAGATACTATCTTCTTACATTCTCCTAATTCTTCTTTTGGAACTGTAAATGATACACTTATTTTATCTAAGATAGGTGCAGTCTGACTTATCATATCTACACTTATCCCTATAGTTGCTATATCTTCAAATAAACTAGATATATTTTCTGCTTTAAAATCTTTGATTGTTATAGAGCTATCGTCATCACTAGTAGCTAATCCTGTTATTACTTTATCCTCTAATTTCATATCTTTTCCCCCTCTTATATATGTTCCTTTTACTGTACCACATGTACGTCCAACATAAATTTCAACACCATATTTTTGTGCAAGTTCTATACTTCTTGAATGCATTACTTGTGCTCCTAAACTTGCTAACTCAAGCATTTCTTCATATTCAATCTCATCAAGTTTACTAGCCTTTGAATATTTTCTTGGGTCTGTAAAATAGATTCCATCAACATCTGTATATATCTCACATTTCCCATTTAATTTAACTGCAAGAGCCACAGCAGATGTGTCTGAACCACCTCTCCCAAGAGTAGTTACATCACCATCTTCATTGATTCCTTGAAATCCAGTTACTATTACGACATTTCCTTCATCTAAACTATTTTTAATTCTATTTACATTTATATCATCAATTTGAGACTTCCCATGAAGACCACTTGTTTTTATATTTAGCTGATAAGCATTATAACTTACAGCCTTACATCCAAGTGCATTTAATGCTATTGATAATAAAGAAGCTGAAATCATTTCTCCAGTAGACATCAAAGCATCCAATTCTCTTTTACTAGGTTCATTACTCAATTCTTTAGCCAACTTTATATATTCATCAGTGGATTTACCCATGGCAGACACAACTATTACCATTTGTGGATTTTCTTTTCTTCGTTCTATTATGTTTTCTGCAATTGATTTTATTTTATCAGTATCTGCCACCGAACTTCCACCATATTTTTGAACAATTATACTCATGCTTTTTCCCCCTCAAGTTAAATTTTGATAAATAAAAACGCCCAAAGGTATACTTTGGACGTGTAAATCTCATAGACCAAGTAACCTTGTAGCTCATCACTTTAAAAGTGACAGCCTTATACATATTCTGCATAAGTCCAGAAAATCCATCCGTCAACAAATTTTCTTCGGCTATAGACCCTTTCATCAATCATCAACACTTACCAGCTCCTATTGAATACTATTGAATATAGCTACCTCTACCCTAGGCTCATTATTTTTAATTAATTTATTAATATAGTTTTATCACATTCTATATAATATTGCAACAATTATTTTACAAAATGTGGCAAATCTATAATTCTCTTTTTTAAAATTAGGTTATATACAATTAAATAGTTTATTTAATCCTAAATCTATAAAATTTATACTATACTCACTATCATATCTCTCTAAATCATTTAATTCAGATAGATTATCTGGTGTAACTACCAAAACGTTTGGCACTTTAAAAAATGGAATTGTAGATTTATCTATCTTTCTAGAAAGATTTTCATATTTAGAAATATCTATTTCATTATTTAAATCAACATCTACTAGAACCTGTTTTATATTACCAAATTGGTCTGTATATTCAATAAATAAATCATATTTCATATCATCCACACTAACATTTCGGTAGAATCTTTTTACATCACAACCTGCAGTATTGATTCTAACAACTAATTCTGACCCTACTAGAGCCTTTATTAAATCATCTCCCTTAAAAAGTTTACTACCATTCAAATAGTATACGTATGAGAGGTCTTTGTAATTATAATAATCTACATCACAAGGATATTTTTTAAGTGTATACTCACTACACATTTTTCTCAAGGTTTTTTTAAAGTTTTTTTTATTATATCTCTTTTGGTCTCCATAAATTTTTCTAAATTGAGCTTCTGTAACACATCTAACCCTGCTAATTAAAAGCAATATCTCTTTTTCCATATTAGTCATAGTACATTCTCCTTGAAGTATTATTTGCAAAGTTGTACTAATATTATATTAATTTTATGACATTAAATTTACAAAGAATTAAAATAAAATAGCTAGTTTTTATAAAAATAAATTTTATAAAAACTAGCTATTAATATATTAAATACTATTTTCGATTTTTTTAAGTTAAACTATACATTATCTTGATTCTCAGAACCTTGAGAGTTTGTATTTTCGTCAGTTCCTGTTCCCTCTTTTGCTTTTTTATCTTCAAAGTTTGCAATATTTAGGTTATCAAATTCTGACATTTCAATTACACCAGATAATTCTTTTGAATATGATATTTTGACTTTATCTCCAACTTGAGTCAATGGCAATTCACTAGATACTTTTGAAGTAGCTTTGAATATTATCTCTTTATTTGAATCTAAAGTCACATAATAATTAGTATTTCCACCTCGTACATCTGGACTTATTCTTGTCACTGTACCTTCTATGACTTCATCTTTTAAATCATTATCCAGTTTTAAATCATTACCCTTAGATTCTAATGAATCTTTATAGTTTCTCAATGCTTCGTTTTTATCTTCACCTAAACCAAGCACATTATAATCTTCAACAGATACAAATGCAACTCTCTTTACAAGACCAGCCTTATCTTTTAACGATGATACATATGTTGGTTGACCTAATATATTATACATTACAGGGAATGTTGCTTCATAATTCTTTTCTTGAACATTACCTTCAGCTGATTTCATTGCAGCTGTCTCAGTGGCTCCTGGTTGCTTATATAATTTAGCTTCTTTTGTTCTAGAATCAACTAACATAAATCCAATTGTAGATTCATCTCCTCCTGAAGATGTTATACCTGTATACCAATAAGACCTATTATCATTTCCATAAACTAATGATGTTCCTTCTGTTGGCACTAGTACTCCTTTTTCTGATATAACAGAATTTAAAAATCCATTAACATAAACTCCCCAGTCTTTAATCTGGTCTGTTATAAATTCTTGTGGCTGGATTCTATCCACCCATTTAGGTGTATTTTTAACATTGTAAACATTTATTTTTCCAGTTTCTGCATCAACAGTAGCTATTCCTGTAGCATTTGCTCCTCCATAACCAATTTTATGCTCATATAAACTTACAACCCAATAAGGTTTCCCTTCATCATTTATTTCAAGGGTAAAATCTGTCATACCAACATTTACCACACCATGTATGTATAAATGTCTCTGTAAATCTTGATGCAAGTAAGCTTCTGGTTGATATACTATCTTTATTGGTTTTCCATCTATTTCTTGAACTAATTGAACATCTTGAGGGTTACTTGCAGATACTTTTACATAACCACTTGAACCACTTAAAGATGTTACCCACTTAATTATGTCTCTATGAACAAGAGGTGCAACCCAGTACAATTCTCCATCCACATTTTGTATATGGAATTTTCCTAATTTTGACACACTACCTATAGCTGGAACTTCTCCAAGCTTTTTATCTCCCAATTTCATAGCCATATCTTCATCTACAAGACGAATGTCATTTACACTGACAGGACTAATGTCGTCAGTAAATTTACTTTCAGTTACTTTTCCTAATAATTCTTTATATGCCTTTGCATGAAACACAGGTGTAGAAGCTATAAAAGGTACAACTACAATATACACAAGTAAAGCTATTGCTATTGAAAAATTATATTTAGCAAGTTTAGATGTTCTTTCATTTCTATCTAACATCATATCTAGTATTCCTGCCACAACAAAGAAAATTATTCCTACTGAAAATAAAGATGTGAAATCTAATCTAAGTACAGGTAATTTAATAAATGCATAAATTGCTACAATTATTATTGCAACTCCATATGTTTTAAGATATCGTTTCATTTAATACTCCTCTCTACAAAATGTTATTATTACTATTATATCCATATATTTACAAAAAATAAATATTTATCATATTTATTTATGTGTTAAGATATCTTTATACATTTATATAAATATTTTATTCAATTATATCTTATCTATATACCCCCAAAATACTGTAAAAATACAAATAATCACTAAAATTTAAAAACTGAAGAAAGTGTTCTAACTAAGATTTACGAATTCTTAATCCTCTCGAAGTTAAACTACTATCTTCAGCCTAATTATCTAGCAATAGTTTTTATATGATAAACTCTAAAATAAATTTTTAGATGTTTGCGATTTTTGATACATAAGAATGTTGTCTAGAATTATATTCTGATAATAAACCTTCATATTCTAAGGTTAAACCAGGTAAATTATAAAAATCATTTGGTGTTACTTCAAATGATTGTTTATTTAAAATGTCTATTTCACTTTTTTCTAACATATCAGCAACAAAGTTTGAACATACATATTTATATTCAGATTGTCTATGAATATTCATTGGCAAATATATTAATGCCATTATATCATAATAGTAATCTTCTCTATAATCACTAATTAATTTTATATTTTTAAATAGATTTTCATATTGTAAATTATCTACTTCTAATGAATATACTCTACACACAGTATTTTTTCTTATAGCATATAATCCTTGATTTATATTTTCTTCAACAAATCCCCCAATAAACGGATTTCTCGGATTTAATCTCCCAAAAGAATACATTGGCTTTAAATTTTCATTTAGTGATATTGACACATGTGTATACAGTTTTTTACTTATATTCCTTATTAAGTAAGATAATAAAGTTCCTGTATATGTTGTTACAATATAGACTTTATTCATCATTTCCCCCCAATCTAGTAACTAAATAATATTACGTATTTACAACTTAATATCATAAAACATTCTAACACAATAAATGTTATTTTACAAATTTTGATTTTAAAGTACTCCAATATTGTATGAAATATAATAAAAATATAAATATAAGTTTTCTATATTTTTAACCAACAGCTGTTTTCTTTAAATTAATCAAATGATTTAGTATATCCTGAGCCTTTCCAGAATCCTTCAAATATCCTAATGCCCCATTTATTTGTGACTTCAAATCTATTTCTACTTCCATATCCAAATCAATATTTCCTTTTTTTATAGATATATTTTTAAGAGTTACTGGATAAAGATAACTTTTCTCTAAAGTAATCTTATTTCCATTAACTTCAAATGGAACTTTTTTATTATAGTTACTTAGTATTTTTTCTAACATCTTATCACTTATCTTGAATTTACCAAGTTTTACATTTTCAAGGCTTACAATTAGATTCTCTCCTTTTAAAGTAGGTCTCAATTCAAGTTCATATTGGCTATTTATTAATCCAAATACCTTATATGGCCCTGCTACTTTTATTTTTCCATCTTTCATTTCAACAAAATTATTTTCAAGCTCTTTAATCCCATGCTTATGCATTAATGTATATATTAAATTTCTAAACTCATCCTCTGAAACAGACACTTTCCCAACCATTCTAAGTGGATTTTTTACTACTTCCATGGAATTTATATATGAACCTTTTGATAAGTATTCTTCATCTATAATTTCATTATTTTGTGAACTGACATCATATCTTTCTTTTGGTGTTAAAGTGTATACAACAATTCCTGTAAACACTAGAACAATAACAATTAAACTCAATAAAATTTTTGCAACCTTTCCCATAATCGTCTCCTTTACAAATCTGTCAACAGATTTAAAATAAATTTAGATAACTAACTTCACATAATATTCTTAACAATATACATATTATAATACAGCCTTTTAAGGATTAATTCAACAAATCTCATTTTTTGTAAATAAACTGTAAAAAACATGTTTTTAGTATAAAAGTTAATATTTTGCATAATACTCTTAATTACACCTTTATTTTTTTCTAATCTTGGATTAAAATTAATATTATGCAATACAGTGTAGTGTCCTGTATTATAAGCAAATTAAATAGGAGGTATAAAATATGTCAAATGAAACGAACTCATCTAACTTTATAAAAAATATTATTATAAATGACCTAGAAACAGGAAAACACGACAGTATAATAACTCGTTTTCCACCTGAGCCAAACGGATATTTACATATTGGTCATGCAAAAAGTATATGTCTTAACTTTGGACTAGCTAAGGAGTTTAACGGAAAAGCTAATTTAAGATTTGATGATACAAATCCATTAAAAGAAGATGTTGAATATGTAGAATCTATAAAAGAAGATGTTAAGTGGTTAGGGTTTGATTGGAACGAGTTAAATTTTGCATCTAACTACTTTGATGAAATGTACAAGAGAGCTTTAATATTAATAAAAAAAGGTAAGGCTTATGTATGTGACTTGACACAAGAAGAAATGAGAGAATATCGTGGTACTTTAACTGAGCCTGGAAAAGAAAGTCCTTATAGAAATAGGTCTATTGAAGAAAACCTTGATTTATTTGAAAGAATGAAAAATGGTGAATTTAAAGATGGTGAAAAAACATTAAGAGCTAAAATAGATATGTGTTCTCCAAATATAAACCTTAGAGACCCAATTATATATAGAATATCTCATTCAACACATCACAACACAGGAGATAAATGGTGCATATATCCTATGTATGCTTTTGCTCATCCAATTGAAGATGCAATTGAAGGGATAACTCACTCTATATGTACTCTAGAATTTGAAGACCAAAGACCGCTTTATGATTGGTTTGTCAAAGAGTGTGAAATGGAAAATGTACCTAGACAAATAGAATTTGCTAGGCTTAATATAAACAATACTGTTATGAGTAAAAGAAAATTAAAACAACTTGTAGATGAAGGTGTTGTTGATGGTTGGGATGACCCTCGTGTTCCTACAATATCTGGTATCAGACGTAAAGGATATACTGCAGAAGCATTACGCAATTTCTGTAGTGAAATAGGGGTATCAAAAGTTAACTCTACAGTAGATAGCCAAATGCTTGATTATTTCCTAAGAGAAAATCTACAACCAAAAGCACCTCTTGCTATGGGAATTTTAAGACCTTTAAAACTAGTTATAACTAATTACCCAGAAGATAAAATTGAAATGCTTGAAATAGAAAATAATGCTAAAGATGAATCTCAAGGAAAGAGATTAGTTCCTTTTTCTAGAGAGCTATATATAGAGCAGGATGATTTTATGGAAGAACCTGTTAAGAAATATTTCAGATTTTTCCCAGGAAATGAAGTTCGTTTAAAAGGTGCTTATTTCGTAAAATGCACTGATGTAATTAAGGATGAAAATGGAAATGTTATTGAAATACATGGAACTTATGACCCTGAAACTAAGAGTGGTTCTGGATTTACAGGTCGTAAGGTAAAATCTACAATACATTGGGTGGATGCTAAATCTGCTATACCATGTGAATTTAGATTATTTGAGCCATTAATTCTTGATGATGTTCCTGAAAATGAAGGCAAACATTTCCTAGAACAAATAAACCCTAATTCATTAGAAATATTACAAGGTTTTGTTGAACCTACACAAGTAAAAAATGCTAAACCTTTTGATAAATTCCAATTTGTTAGAAATGGATTCTTTAGTATAGATAACAAGTATACAACTGATGAAAAACTTGTATTTAATAGAATAGTTCCTCTAAAAAGTTCTTTTAAACCAGCTAAATAATCCTACAATAAAAAAATGAAGACTTAAAATATAAATTACTTCTACTATATATAACTTTAGTTAGAAGTAATTTTTTATTTGAGTCTTCACAATTTACTCTAGATTATTAACTTTTTTCACTACTAATTCCCATCACCTCTATACCATCTTTTATACATTCTATGCTAAGAGGAAAATCTGGACCCTTTTCTCCATCAATATCCGTTATAAGGGAATCTTCACATTCTATATATACTTTTTTGGTTTTAAAGTACAGTATTTCATTTCCATTATACTGATCTAAGTAATCACCTCTAAGCACACTTATCAAAACTGGTATTGATTTTGGAATTGGCATTCCTTTAAAAATAATTACATCCAAATAACCATCATCTATTTCAGCTTTGTATGCTAGATTTATATTTCCTGCTGTTTTGCCATTAAAAATCAACATAAGATACATATCTCCATCATAATACATTTCTTTAGAAGATACTTTTATCTTAAACTTCCTCATATACAATGCTTCTTCTATTCCCTTTATATAATAAGAAATTCTTCCAAATGAATTTTTTAAGTCTGTGTTTATCCTTTGTGATACATCTGTAAACATACCAGCACTTGCCACATTTATAAAGTACTTATTATTAACTTTCCCTATGTCTATTTTTCTCGGCTTTAAATTTATGATTTTCTTTATAGCTTCTTTTATATCGAATGAAATTTGAAGAGCATTTGAAAAATCATTTGCAGTTCCTGTAGGTAAAATTCCAACTGGGATTCTTATGTCTAATTCTTTCATTGCATTTACCACTAAATCTATGGTACCATCACCGCCTGCTATTAGTATATGGTCATAAGAACTATCCACTTCCTTAAATGCATTCTTTACAGGTTCTTTAATATTCAATCTATAGGGTATCAATAAATAATTTCTCTCCTGATATAATTCTATAATTGTGTCCAAATTTGATAATATCTTTTTTTCACCTGAATTAGGATTGTATATAAGTTTTACTTTTTTCATTATTTCTCCCTACTTATTTTATTCTTTTAATATCCAAAATCTTCGTTTAAGAAAATTACATGTATTCTTTCTGGTGCTAATTGTCTCTTTATAAGTGTATAATTACAACATATTCTTCCTGGGCTTGAACAATCTATACATATGCCAGTAGTCTTACATCCAGTATTTGTATTTAATCTTTTGCAATTAGCTGGAGCAGCTATCGTTTTTGTTCTTTTTATAGCTTCATCTACATCCTTAACTATTTTATTTACTCCTGCTATAACTATTACTTTGTCAGGTCCATATATCATAGCAGCTACTCTATTTCCATTTCCATCTACATTGTAAAGCTCTCCATTCTCTGTTATTGCATTAGTACTTGTAAAATAAGCATCTGCAGAAAAAGATTTTCTATATATTTCCTTCATTTCTTCTGGTTTAATGTCTTTTGCATATCTATCAAGAAAATCATACTTTTCTCTTATAAAATCAATTACTCCTGTTTCAAATAAGGTCATAGATCCTCCACATCCTACTAGAGAACCTGCTTTAACTATTTCTTCAATTTTTTTTAGAAGCTCTTCTTTATTATTTACTAAATGCCCTCTCATATTATTATTTTCTAGAGATTTTATCGTTTTTTCTATTCTCTTTTCATTAAGCCAATTTAGATTTTGATCCATTTTAACTTCCCCCTTGTTTGTAATAGTATCAATTAGTTATAAATTTTATTTTCTTTATAAGTTTATTTTAGTACATCTAAAAAAAAATACAATATAAACTTGAATAAGTTTTACATAAATTTATTCAAATTTATAATCAAAAAAGGAAAGCAGATACATTTCTTCCACTTTCCCTATATTGTATGTAGTATTATATATTTATTAAAATCTATATATTAATTATATGTTTCATATCATCAAATATCACAATTAGTTTAAAAGTAATATTATATTCTTTTTTAAACATATAAATTGTATTATTAAATTTACAATCTTCAACTCCAACAATATTTTATTAATTTGATGAAGAAGATGCTATAGCTGCACTTGTTGCTGCCATTACACATGCAATTTGTATAGCAACAACAATATTTAAAAATATATTATTAGTTATAGAGTCTATGTTGTTCTCAGTTTGTATAGAATCTGCATAAATAGAAGCTACAATAGCAGAACTAATCATCACTCTATTACTTTTTCCTAAAGACCAATTTCCAAAACCTTTTTCTTCTTTAAGTTTATTTGATACATTTTTTATCTTTTCTATTATTTCATCTTCTCTATAATCTAATAATGAAATTGCTCCTATTATTGGATATCCATAATAATTCATTTTACAATCATTTTCTTTAAATGCTTTTTTAAGTTCAATAGTTTTTTTACATTTAACCATACTTCTATCATCACTAAATAAAAGAATTTGAGATAATGCTTGTAAATCATTTCCTTTATAAAAACCATTTTTATTTAGAAATTCGTAACATTGTTCTATATACTCTAAATCTTCTTCTAAATTTTTTGAATGAATTGCAATAAGTGCTATATTACAATAGTCATCACTAGATGTTAAAAATGGATGTTTTTTTCTCATATATTCATATATTGTTTTCATCTTTGATATACATGTAACATAATCCATTTTTTCTCTATTCTCGTAGACTATTGATGCTGTAAGTGGTAAATATGTATCGCCCCAAAACTTTTCATTTTTAAGTTCCTTATATATTTCCAAAATCATCTTAAAACTACTTTCTGGATTTGATTCAAACGAAAGTAGTGTTGCCATATAAAATATATTATATCCTCTAAAATTAGAGAATAATCCAGTATTCTTTTTAATAAGCTCTATTCTCTCTTCTACTAATCTAGGGCTTATTCTTTTATTCTTAAGGGTAAATGCAAGTGCACAACTATGTTGGATTAACCCCATTTGCCAAGAACCTTTAACCTCATTTAATGCCTTATAATTTTCTACTAATAAGTTTGCTTTTCCATTTATAAAAGATTCTTCCATATTGTCCTCCCAGTAATATATTTCATTGTATTAATAGTTTTATATTCATTATATATTTATTAAGCGATACAATCAACACATATTACTTTAAGAAGCATCATTCTTCAACAATAATGTAGCCTTTTTTATAATGTCTTCCCATATTATTAACTCTATCATAGTACTCTGATTCACTTTCATTACTCCATTTGGGCACAAATACATCTATTGCATTAGAATTACTAAAATACTTACTAGACCCCCTATCCATAACAGTTTTTAATTTCCCATCTACAATAATCTTAGTTCCAAAACTCAAGTGATTATTTGCCACAAAACCATCTTCTAAATCATCTCCTGTAGCTGTTATAGCTCCATATCCATTTTCTTGGTTAAGACTTGTATAATAACTTACTTCAAAAGTTATGGGTACTAACTTTTTTATTTTAATTCCTAACTGATTCTGTAGCTTCTCTTTTTGTACTTTTAACTTATACTCATCACTATTTTTATAGTCTTTCATACCTTGATTATATTTGGAATTAAAGCTTTTACCAGACTTTACTATAGTATCAATATTTACTATAGATTCTTTACAATGATCTGCATCTATTTTCGTTTCTCCATTTACCAATAATGGACTTAAACATACACTACATACAACACATGTAATCAATGCTTCTTTAAGCTTCATAAATTCCCCCCTTATTATTTTGATATATTAGCATATTTAATATTATATGTCTACATTTAGATTTAAATACCACACCCATTTGCTTTAAGAAGTTGTCTTCTATTTAATTCACCTTAACTCCTTATAAATCCTCTATCTTAGGTTTATATAGAATAGAGCTTTTATGCTTAAATATATTTTATTAATCTTTTAATACCTAAAATCAGTTTTATTTAATGATTCTATTTTTTAGAATTTAAGAATTAAAATTCTATAATTTTAAAACATATTGATTTTATTTTTTTGAGATGATATAATTTTTTTAAGAGGTGAATAATATGATAAAAAATACAAAACAAATTACAGTAGAAGTTAATGAAATTCTAGTACAAGAAATATCTAAGATAACTAATGATGAAAATAAGATTTTGACAGATTTGATAAATGAATCAATTGTAAACTATATTCTTGAAAATAAGAAAGATAACATTGAAAATAAAGATTTAGAAGAAGTGATTAACTTTTATAAAAAAGAAAATACTGAAAAACAAAAGAGTACAGCAAGAGCTATTGCTGAAGCAAAAACGCACACTTTATATTAAATAAATAAAAAAGTTCCTAAAACTAGGAACTTTTTATTTTAACAATTTCTAATATGTATCTAAATATTTATCTCAAATTTATAAATATAAATATATTTAATATAACCCAATATATACTTTAAGCTCTACAAGTAATTAAAATAAAAATAAAATTATACCTTTTATATATCTAAAACAATTAATTTACACAATTAATGAACAAAACTTCTGACTTATAAATTAATACCTAGTATCAAGTTATGCTAATATTGACTATAAGTCTAGTATAAAATTAAGTTCTAATAGGTTTGATTTTACACCAAACTTATCAAATTAACATTGTAATAACAAAATAAAAATACTTCTAAAAAATTATACTTTTCACATAACACTTTACATTATATTCATTTAACTGATTATTATAAAAACTATTTATTTTATGACAATTAAATTCATATCAAAAGCAGACAAAATATATAAATTCTGTCATGACATTATCAACCCATTTATTTTTATATATTCAAATATATAAAATATGTAATTTACTTAAAATTATGTAATCTTATTTTTAATAAAAATATATACCCAAAATTATTATAATTAACTACATTAAATTATTCATCTTTTTTAATATTTTTAACCCATTCTTCAACAGAATTTAATTCATCCTCATTTACCCCCTTTTTGAACAATGATTTCATAAAGCTTTCAATAGAACTACCATGCATATTATCTAGAAAAGTTTTTGTTTCAAAATGCAAATACTCTTCTTCACCAATAAGAACTGTATAGTGTGTATGTCTATCAATTTTTCTTGCACTTAAGAATTTCTTATTTACTAATCTTGATAAAAGTGTTAATGTTGTAGTTTGTTTCCAATCATATAGTTTTTCCATAGCTTCAATGACATCTTTTGATGTTACTGTAAAATCTGAACTCCAAATAAATTTCATGACTTTTAATTCTGCTGGTGGTATCTTAGTAATAGTCATATGATTTTACACTCCTCTCAAACTTATATATAATTAAATACTATATTAATAGACTTTTAGAGTCAAAGGTTTTATTTAAAATATTCAATCCAATTTTATTAATATAAAAAATTTATATTTTCAGTATAAATCAAACATATAATCTATTAATATAAAAATTAAATATCTTTTCTCTATAAGTATAACAGATTATTAAATTAAAATTCTAATATTTGACATAATATATACATTTTATAATAAATATACATGATATTTTATAATAAATGTAACTTTATTTCAGAAACTATTTTTGAGTATATATATGTTATAATAAATGTATAAAATTTTGATTGGTGGGTTATATATGAATGCATTTATTAGAAAAAGAAATAAGAACTATATTGTTTACCTTGAATTTGCAGATGAAGATACTGGCAAAAGAAAGCAAAAAAATATGGGTACCTTTGATAAAAAAAGAGAAGCAAGTAAAAGACTAAATGAGGTAAAGGAAAGCTTATATAAAGATGGTTTCTTAGTTCCAAATGAGATTACCGTTTCAGAATTTATGTTAGATTTTCTAAATAAATACAACGAAAATATTTCATTAGCTACATACAATAATTACGTTGGTATTTGTAAAAATTACATTAATCCATCTATTGGTAAATATAAAATACAAGACTTACATCCTATTCACATACAAAATTACATAGATAATCTATCTTATAAATTAAATCCTCAATCAATTAAGATTCATATAAATATATTGAAACTTGCAATAAGGAGAGCTTATAGACTCAAATTGATAAAAGAAAATATTATGGATAATATAGAGACTCCAAGATATAAAAAATTTAAAAGTGAAATTTATGATAGAGAGCAAATGATAAAATTATTAGATTTAGCAAAAGATACAGATATGGAGTTACCTATTAATTTGGCAATTGGATTGGGTCTGAGAATTTCAGAGGTTTTAGGTCTAACTTGGGACAATATTGATTTTGAAGAAAATACAATAACAGTAAACAAGATAACATCTCGAATTAATGGTTCTGTAATTCTTAAAGAACCAAAGACAGAAAACTCTGTTAGAAAAATATCAGCTCCAAAAGAATTAATATCTTTGTTAAGAGAGCATAAAATAAAGCAAAATAAAAATTTATTAAAATCTTCTACTAGAAATAGTAGTAATTTGTTATTTTTTAATAAGAAGTGTGAACCTATTGCTGAAGATGTTATGAGTAAAAGATTTAAAAGATTTTTAGAAAAAAATGATTTACCTCATATTAGATTCCATGATTTAAGACATTCACATGTTACTTTACTTATAAATTCTAAGGTACCTATAAAAGTTATATCTGAAAGAGTTGGACATTCAAATATAAATACTACCTTAAGTGTTTATTCTCACGTCCTTAAAGAAATGGATAAAGAAGCTTCTGATAAAATTTCTGAAAGTTTATTTAATGCTAATTAAGATTAAATTAGCTTAGTCTATTGAGATAGATTCATTAAAATATCAATTGATGAACTAATACAAGTTTTATTGTCTTCATTTTTATAATATTAAATGTATCTATCTCTAATTGACAACATCTAAATAATTTTTTTGTTTCACTTTATTAAAATTATCAATAATACTTTTTCTATAAAAGTTTATATTTTTGTAACAAAAAATATACTTTCTTATAAAAGATGTCTTTTAAAATACTATTTTATTATATGCTAGTTAACATTGGAATATCTAGCATCTTCTTCATTACATCATCTACCTTTTTCGCTTTGTATTCATTATGTCCAGTTAAATATCCTTTTTCATAAGCATTTTTTAAAATCTCTTTTTCATATGTATTATCAGGTTTGAATCCTGTAAGACCTAAATTATAATTTCCCTTGCACCCATCTTTATAACCTTTATTATACCCTTTTTCTGCAACATAATTTTTATGATTTTTTCCATTATGTACTGAAGATGTTGTTGCTTCATAATTTCCTTCTATACTGGCATAAGGACATGCTCCATTATTATGTAGGTGTGCTGAATGTCCTCCGCAATAATAATGTCTTAATTCAGCTTTATTTTTGTTATGATGATTTCCTGATGAACTATGTCCTCCTGAGTGAGCATATGAAAAATTACCTACACTAATCATGGCTAAACTCATTACTATAGTTACTAATTTTTTCTTAAACATAATATATCCCCCCTAAAACATTTTTTATTTTTATTATAGCATCTACTATAGTATATTTAAACTCTTAAGATACAAAGAAATACATTATTCTAATAACAAACACAATTTATAATCCATTTATATATATTTAATTGAGTTCATACTTCTCTTTCTGACACTATACTTTTATTGTTTCATATATTTTAATAACATAAAAAACCTCCTAATATTTGATTAAAAACTTACACACTTGTACATAGCATGTTCTCAAATATTAAAAGGTTTTATACTAACAATTAAATTTGTAAAATGATAATATTTACATTAATAATTTATTTACTTTTTCCATACATTTTAGCTAATTGGTCTTGTATTTCTTTACTTTCTAAATACTCATCAAAGTCCATCTTTCTATCCATTATTCCATTTGGAGTTATCTCTATAATTCTATTTGCTATAGTAGATATAAACTCATGGTCATGAGAAGTAAATAAAAGCACTCCAGGGAACTTCTCAAGTCCTTTATTAACAGAAGTTATACTTTCTAGGTCTAAGTGGTTAGTAGGGTCATCTAGAACAAGTACGTTTGCATTTGAAAGCATTAGCTTACTAAGCATGCATCTAACTTTTTCTCCTCCAGATATAACTTGAGCTTCTTTTAAAGCTTCTTCTCCAGAGAATAACATTCTACCTAAAAATCCTCTTATAAAGCTCTCACTTTTTTCTTCAGAGAATTGTCTAAGCCAGTCAACTAAGGAATATTCTACTCCATCAAAAAACTTATTATGATTCTTTGGAAGATAATCTTGAGAAGTAGTTACTCCCCACTTATACTCTCCACTATCTGGTTCAAGTTCTCCCATAACTATATTTAAAAGAGCAGTAGTAGCTATTTCATCACCCATAAATACTACTTTGTCATCTCTATCCAATCTAAATGATACATCATCAAGAACTTTTACTCCATCTATAGTTTTAGTCAAATTGTGTACTTCTAAAACTTCATTACCAATTTCTCTAGCAGGTGTAAACCCTACATATGGATATCTTCTTCTTGATGGTTGTATATCTTCAACTTCTAATTTATCCAATTGTTTCTTTCTTGATGTAGCTTGCTTAGCCTTTGAAGCATTAGAGCTAAATCTAGCTATGAATTCCTTTAATTGAGCTATCTTTTCTTCAGTCTTTTTATTTTGGTCCTTAGCAAGTTGTAAAGCTAATTGACTTGATTCATACCAGAAGTCATAGTTTCCAACATACATTTGTATTTTACCAAAATCTACATCAACTATATTAGTACATATTTGATTTAAGAAATGTCTATCATGCGATACTATTATAACTATAGACTCTTCTAAATCCATAATAAAATTATTTAACCAGTTTATTGATTTAAAATCTAAGTGGTTAGTAGGCTCGTCCATTAATAGTATTTCAGGCTTACCAAAAAGTGATTGTGCTAACAATACCTTAACCTTTTCCCCACCAACTAATTCTTTCATTTGCTTGTAATGCATATCTTTAGTTATACCAAGACCCATAAGTATTTTCTCAGCATTAGTTTCTGCATCCCATCCATCAAGTTCCGCAAACTCTCCCTCAAGTTCAGCAGCTTTGATTCCATCTTCTTCATTGAAATCTTCCTTCATATATAAGGCATCTTTTTCTTTCATTATGTTCCAAAGTCTCTCATGCCCTCTTATGACAACATTTAACACAGTTTCTTCTTCATATTCGAAGTGGTCCTGTTTTAAAACTGACATTCTTTCTTTATCAGTTATAGATATACTACCTGTATTTGGCTCTATCTCTCCTGATAATATTTTTAAAAAAGTAGATTTTCCCGCACCATTAGCTCCTATTATTCCGTAGCAATTCCCTTTAGTGAATTTTAAGTTAACATCTTTAAATAATTCCTTATCACCAAATCTAAGTCCAACACCTGTAACTTGTAACATTAATATATTTTCCTTTCTTTTTGCTCATAATTTATTTTATCATAAAATTTTGATAACACTTTTATTATCTATTATCACTTAAACAGTATATTTTTTATACTAAGTTAGTGAAATATTTATTTAAGGTATACTACAAGTTGTAAATTTATAAAAATTAACAATCTATTATATTATACTTATAAAGAAATTAAATTGCAACTTTATTCATTCTTTTACATACTGTAATTACTTTATTATAGCTTATAAACCAATTATGCTTTTTATAAAGTATTTTAGTTTGTTTTGTTTCATATTTAAAAAGAGTACTTAATTTGTAAATACTCTTTTCTAATATCTTTATATTTTAGCAAAATTACATGCAGGGTAAGTACATACATCACAGTTCATACAAAGTCCTCCATGACCATATCTAGCTATATCATACTTATCAAGTTTTTCATCAATCAAGACTCTAGATAGAACTATGTCAAATACTGTAGTTTTATGATACATTGCGCACCCTGGTATACCCATAATTGGAACTTCTCCATAGTAAGCAAGTAAAAACATTGCTCCTGGCAATATTGGTGACCCATATGTTACCAAATCAGCTCCAGTTTCTTTTATTGCTGTTGGTGTGACATCATCTGGGTCTACACTCATACCACCAGTACAGCAGATAAGTTCTGCCCCCTGACTTATAAATTCTTTTATTGCATTTTTTATAATTTCTTTATCATCTGGACATATAGTTTGTCCTATAACCTCACATCCAAAGCCCTTTACTTTTTCTTCTATCACTGGTCCAAATTTGTCAACAATTCGACTATAGAATACTTCATTTCCAGTAGTAACAATCCCTACTTTCTTAGGTTTAAAGGGCACTACATTTACTATTTTTCTATTTCCAACTACTTTTCTTGCCTCTTCTAATTTTTTCTCATCTATGACTAGAGGTATAACTCTTGTTCCAGCTACTTTCAGACCTTTATTTACTATAAAATTATTATGAAGAGTAGCCATCATTATTTCACCGACACAATTCAAATCAAAAAGTGCATCAACATCTATCTTTAAAAGCCCATCACAGGCAGCTATAAAATCTATCTTTCCTTCTTTTATTTCACTAAAATTTAAATTTTCTCCAGCAGTTAATTCTTTTAAAAATAGTGCACCTTCATTTTCATGAATCATGCCTTCTGATTTTTCCCATACATACAAATTATCTTTACCAAGAGATAATAAAACTGGAATGTCTTCTTCTTTTACTACATGACCTTTTTTAAACTTTCTTCCTTTAAATTCTCCAGGTATTATTTGAGTTATGTCATGACATAAAACTTGTCCAATAGCATCTATAGTTTTTATTAACTTCATAATTTACCCCCAATTCTTTCATAGTCCGTTTTTGTATCAATATCTAATAATATTTCTCTAGGAACTTCTACATACTTTATTTTTGATGCATTTTTTAAAACGGTTTTACCTTTTTCATCTTCTTTAAGTGCCAATAATTCTTCTTTTTTGCTGTATGGGAATATAACTGGATTTCCACATACATCTTTACATCGTGGAATTACTATAAAATCTCTATCTAATTTAAAAGTATTTATAATTTTATCTATATATAAACTATCAATAAATGGCTGGTCTCCTACAAAAAACATGTAGCCATCACATTTTGAACTGTTTAAAATACCTAATTTTATGGATTCGCTCTGACCTATATTTGCATTTTTATTATCCACATATTTAAAACCATATTTATTACACAACAATGAAACTTCTTTGTATTGACTTACAACTACAACTTGATGAAAATTAATTTTACTAACTGCTTTTAATACATGTTCTATTATAGAACATCCTTTATAATCTAATAAAAGTTTATTCGTTCCCATTCTTCTGGCAAAGCCCGATGCCATTATTACTGCATTTATCATATATATCATCCTTGGTATTTATAATGTATTGATAGTTCTATGATTTTATAATATCACTATTGATATTATCTATATATATAATATCATATAAACTATTTTAATACTTCAATATCTTGTACAAAACTTTTGTTTTATACTTCCATAAAATATCTCCATTTTACTTTCATCTTCTTTAATACTTTTTATTAATTCTATAGCTAATTTTTTATATTTTTCATCTTCAACTTTATTGATGAATAATATTTTTTCTCCACAATAGTTTTTAAATAAACCATTTGGATTTAATACTATATTTTTTAAATTTTCGAGATTTACTGTAGAATCATTGTTAGTATTATATGTATCTAAATTTACTATTTTTTTAAATAGGTCTAATCTGTGTATGTTTTCTTCATTAATATTCATTCCAAATGAGGTTATATCTAATATTCCTACAGTTTTTGTAGTTTTGTGATATACTACTGGTTCATTATCATTCCAACCTTTAAGTCTTTTTTTCTTTGAACCATCTCCCTCTATTAAGACTATATCAAATTTATCTACAATTTCATCCAAAATAGATGAATCAATACCTACTATTTTATTTTCATTATTTATATAGCTTCCACATACTGTTACTCCATGACAAATAGATGGAATAACAGTTCCATCTATTGTCATAATTATATTTTCATAATTATCTGGTACATATATTTTAGTTGTTGTTGTAAGAAGAACTCTTAATTTACATCTATAAAAATCTGCAAAATAGTTTATAAATGAAGTTTTACCTCCTGCTCCAACTACAGTTATTATTTCGTTCTTTCCTATTATATTTGATAATTCCACACTTTCACCTCTTGTAACTAATTTTTTAATCTCTTAATTTTTTATAATTAAACTTTTTTAGTAAAAGTGATTTTTGAAATTCCATAAACTCGAAAGTAAATAGATTCTGTTGTAAACAACAAGGCGGATCCAATTCGCCGCTAAGCTGTAAGCCTACGCTATCAGTTTATCTTTTAAATATAATTAAGATATTCTTATTCTTTGTGGTTGTTTTAATATTTGAGGATTATCCTTCAACTTGGATAAGTCAACTATTTGTGATTTTTTTAATATATTAAGACTAGCATTTACATCTGCATTTATAATCATACCAACACTGGATTTATATTGACCTCGAGTTATTCTTTCTCCCTTAAAATCATATTTTTGTGCATTATCCAAATTGATATCAGGCAGAAAATCATCAGCAAAAAAGTCAGATTTACTAGTATAACTTTCTTCTTGTCTAATAAAATTAATATTTTTTATTTTGCATAGATATTCTAACTTTCCTTTTATCTCTCCAAAAGGAATTCTTATAAAATTTCTATATATTTTCCTCTCCACATTATCACTTTTCTCTAATTTAGCATTATATCCTACTATTAAGTTTCCAATATTATTTTTTATACAGTAATCAATTATGTAAAAACAAGTTTTATTTACATAATCCTTAACTTGATTATTCCTTTTATTCCAGACTTTAAATTGCTTTCTTGTAATTGCTGTTACATTCTTTTTTAATTTTAAAGCTTCTATTTTATCATTCTGTTTATTTGCCCATTGATTCACAGATTTAAGCCTTTTTCCATCTATGATAAAACTATCACCTAAATTTGTAACACATGTACATAAGTTTTCTAAACCTAAATCTATAGCTAGTGCATTTTTTTGATTTGAAACTTCCTCTGATTTCGGTATCTCATAACAATACTGAATTTCAAAGAACCTAGCCTTATGTTTAGGTATTATTCTTATTTCTTTAATCTTTTTTTCTAATATATTTTGAGGAACTTTTATACTTACTTTCCCATATAATTTTTTAAATGCTGGAGACATGGGTATATTTAGAATGCCATCTTCTTTAATTCTTATTTGACCTATTATTATACTAAAGAATCCTTCCTTATCAAGGTATTTAGGTGATTTTATTCCTCTAAAATCATACTTACCTTCTTTAGCTAATTTGATTAATCCAAAAAAAGACCTAAACGAACTATCAACTTCTTTTAATATCTGTTGAGCTATATTACTATTGAGAAGCTTATAATTTTCATTTTCTTTACATACATGATAGTTGGCTTCATAGTTAAGATGTTCTCCTTGATTAAAATAGTGTTGTCTAACATTGTATGTCCCAACATTATATAAGTTTTTTGCTAAGAAGCACATCTCTCGTAGAGCTTGATATTCTTTTTTAGTTAAGTTTTTTAATTGTTGTCTTTGAGTTCCATAGTGTATATTTTTTATTCTACTTGGCATAAACTCACCTCCTTTAGAATATACTCTACTAGACATTATATATGGTATTTTTACAAAACGCCATATATAATGTCTATTTAGTTACTTTATTTTACAAAATAATTTAAATTTACATATTTTTATATATTATATTACATATTATAATGGTTTGTTATTGTTTTTCATTCCCATATAAACTTTTTCAAATGTCATAGGAAGCTCTCTCATACGAACTCCAGTAGCATTGAATATTGCATTTGCTATTGCAGGAGCTGGTGTATGTATTACTATCTCTCCTAATGATTTAGCACCATAAGGGCCTCCTGGGTCGAAATTGTCAGCAAAATCTACCAATATATTTCCTACTTCTTTTTTTGTAGGAACTTTGTATTGTAAAAAACTATCTGTTAATAATCTTCCATCTTTATCAAATCTAGGGTCTTCATACATTGCAAACCCTATACCCATCATTACTCCACCTTCTACTTGTATTCTAGCTAAAGTTGGATTTATAACAGTTCCACAATCAGGTACACATGCAAAATTTATTACCTTATATTCACCTGTATTTTTATCTAATTCTATCTCTGCAAATCCTGCTATAAATGGTTTTATTCTTTTTAACATACCAAAAGACTCTGTCGCTTCCAAGACTACTGGCACATCATCACTAGCAAAGCCTATGCCTCCTACTGATTCCCTACCTAATTCTTCCAATAACACAAATTTACTATTATCATTTTTAACAAAAACTCTATCTTTTCCCAACTCTAAATCTTCTTTTTTAAATCCTAGCTTTAATTCTGCCACTGAAAGTAATATTTCTTTTAATTTATTTGCTGTCTTTATAGTTGCATTTCCTGTAACTGTTGTTGTACAAGAAGCAAATGCTCCTGTATCATATGGACATAAATCTGAGTCCCCCGTATAAACAGATATTCTATCTACAGTAGTATTCAAAGTTTCAGCAGCAATTTGTGCTTGAATTGTATCAGCTCCTTGACCTAAATCAGCAAGACCAGATAACAACTTGTATGTTCCATCTTCATCCATGCGTATAGTCACTGTTGCCATATCTACACGTGGTATACCAGAACCATGATTTGCAACTGCCATACCTACTGCTCTTACCTTGTTATTTCCTATATCTTTACATGGATACTTAGCATCCCAATTTATTAATTTTTTACCTTTTTCTATACATTGTTTTAACTCACAACTTAATATTTCTTCTTCAGCTGCTTTTCCAGTAGTGTATCTATCTATTATATTTTTAACTCTAAATTCAAGCGGGTCCATTCCAATCTTATTGGCTAATTCATCAATAGCACTATCTATTGCAAATATTCCTTGTGTAGCACCATATCCTCTAAGAGCTCCTGCTGGTAACCTATTAGTATAAACTGTTCTAGCATCAAATCTAACAGCATCAATATCATTGTATATTGGTAATGTATTATGTCCAGATTCGGAAGAAACAGAAACACCATTACCACCATAAGCACCCGTATTATTTAATGATTTTAATTCTATTGCCTTTAAATTTCCTTCTTTATCTGCACCCACTCTAACATCAAAAAACATTTCATGTCTACTATTAGAGCCTACAAAAGTTTCACCTCTTGTAAAAACGAATTTTGCCGGTCTACCAGTTTTCATAGTAACGAATGCAGTGAATATATCTGTAGCTGCTATATTCTTTCCTCCAAAGCCGCCACCTATTCTAGGCTTTATCACCCTTATTTTTGAAGATGGTATGCCAAGTACTTTTCTAAGTATTCTCTTTACATTATGTGGTGATTGTAATGATGAAACTACAACAATCCTATCATTTATATCCTTGTATGAATAAGACCTATGAGTTTCCATCATACAATGCGATTGACTTTGAGTTTTATATGAAGCTTCAACCACAAAGTCACTTTCTTCAAGTTTTGCTTCAACATCTCCAAATTCAAAAAACTCTTTAGATACTATATTATTTTTTGCATCCAATCCAAAAGGGTATGGCTCTACTATATCGTCTTCTGGATGTATAACAACCTCATTTCCTTCTGCTTCCTTTGCATTAAACACAGGTTTTAAAATTTCATAATCTACCTTTATCATCTTCAACGCTTTAAGTGCTGTTTTTTCATCTTCTGCTGCCACTAATGCCACTTCATCACCAACAAATCTAACTGTATCTTCAAGCAAAACTCTGTCATAAGGAGATGCTTCTGGCTCTGTTTGACCTGGAACACAATATCTAACTTGTGGTACATCTTTATAAGTATAAATGCCCACAACACCTGGAATTTTTTCAGCTTTTGATGTATCTATATTCTTTATTTTTGCATGTGCATGTGGACTTCTAAGTAATTTTAATGTCAAAACATCTTTATGCATGATGAGGTCTTCAGTATATAGAGGCTTCCCTGTAACAATGGCTGTACTATCTATCTTTCTTATCCCCTTAGTAATCATTATTAGTTTCCTCCCTCAATAACATTATACATCCTTTTAACTAGTGCACTTGCCATGTCTATTCTATAATCTTTACTAGCTCTCATATTACTTCCATAAGTTAATTCCTCACTTGCAATAATAGATGCCTTATCTATATCTTTTTCTTCACTTAATATAGTACTTGCTCCAAGAGCTATTTTTGCCCTTTGAGGTCTCGCTCCAATTGCTATTTTGTAAGTATTATTTTCTTTCAACATGGCTGAGTTTAATATAGGAAAATCTCCTGTACATTTTCTTATTGAATCAAAAACAGCTATTGCATCTCTTTTTGGAAGTATTACCTCAACTAATATGTCTTTACTTAACTTATTATCTAAAAACTCATTTAATTCTAAGACTCCTTCTTTGTATAATCTTACCTTTGCTCCAACAACTAAAAGTGCTGGTATTAAATCAGAAAAACCGTACTTTGAAAATACACTAGCACCAATTCTAACACCTTGTCTAAATTGAACTCCTACTATATTAGAAACAGCACTTGAAACTATTCCACTACAGTAATTTTTAATAGTTTTATCAATTTCTAAACTTCTAAGAGATGTATCTGCACCTATAAGAATATTTTTCTCATCTTCCCTTATATAATTTAGATTTATCGCCTTTAAATCTATGGCTGTTCCTATATTCTTATTACTTAATTTTATAAATCCGCACCCACCTAGAATAACATTATTCTTTTTAGAAGTTAAAATTTTATATGCTTCTTCTAAGCTTTCTGGAACTGTATATTCTTTTATAGTAACCATCTTATCCCCCTGTCATCATACTTATTAAAAATTGAAACTTTTAAATCTATCTTTTAATTTATATCAATAAATGTGATATGTCTGATTCACATTTATTAACTCTTTACATTATAAATTTTCCTTTTTATCTTCAACTTTGTTATTCCTACTTTTCGGAAATTTTACCATATACAAAGCTTGAACTATTATGGCTACCATTGCTCCTGAAACTACACTTGAATCTGCAAATAAGGTTTCTATAAACTTTGGAAACTTTTCAAGAACTTGAGGAGCCACCATAAATCCTATGCCAGAAGCCATAGAAAGACCTAATATCATGCTATTTTCTTGATTGAACCCATCCATACTAACAAGTCTTAAACCAGATGTTGTAAGGGTTGAAAATATAACAAGTGTTGCTCCCCCAACCACACAAGGAGGAATGGTTCTTATCAAATTAGCTAGCAAAGGTGATATGCCTGCCAAAAATAGCCCAATTCCCCCAATAGCCAATACAAATTTACTTACAATTTTCGTATTGGAAACGATTGCAGAATTTTGACCAAACATCCCCATTGGAGTTGCAGAAAATAATGCACCTATCGTAGATAGTACTCCATTTCCTAAAACAGCAGAAGAAAGTTCTTCATCTGTTACTTGTCTATTGAGTCCCCCTACTGCAGAAAGCGTACATGCACCCATAATATCTGCTATTTCAACCAAATATATTATTGAAAACATCACTACAACTTCGATTCTTATATCTAGACCAAAAATAAGTGGTTTTGGAAGCGCTACCAAAGTAAACTCTTGAATTGAAGAAAAATTTACAATACCCAAAATTAGTGATAAAATGTATCCAAAAATTATACTAACTAATATTGATGCATCTTTAAACAATCCTCTTCCATACTTGTTTAATCCTAATATCATAAGAGATACAGAGATTCCAACTATAAAATTAATTGGCTGTCCAAAAGTTTCATTTCCCATACCTCCAGCTAAGTTTTTTATAGCTATTGGAAAAAGTCCAAGACCCATACATGCGACTATTGTTCCAGATACAACTGGAGTAAATATAAATCGTATTTTTTTAAGACCAAAACCAATTATAATTATTACTATTCCAGCTATTATTTGAGAACCAAATAAGACTGGCAACCCATACTTTCCTGCAACAGAGACTCCAGCTCCTATAAACATAGCTGTAGCTCCCATTATAACTGGTATCCCTCCCCCTAATTTAAATCCTTTAAATAGAGGTATTGGATATAATTGTAATAAAGTTGATATTCCTGCAAAAACTAGTGCTGCTTGAATCAAGAGTGTTGACATTTTATGATCAAGCCCAGCTGCATTTGCAACCAATATAGCTGGTAAACAACTTCCTATTACCATCGCCATTAAGTGTTGTAACCCTAAAGGTACGGCTTCCTTTAGTGGTGGTATTCCGTCTAATTCAAATTTTGATGTACTTTTTGCTTTCATAATAAAAACTCCCGTTACATAAAACTTATTGAATTATATAAATACTTAAAAATCTAATATATTAAATTAAATGACGTTTATAAATTTTGATTACACTTCCTTATACATTTAAGTCTTTACTCTTAAAGAATACGTACAATAAATTTAATTATTAACAAATAAACTTATTCTATCATTTTGTATATGTTATTATACAGTAGCTTACAAACATAAGAATATTATAGCTATGAATTTTTAATTTTTTACAATAAATTTAATCCAAGTTAAATCTTTCAATCTTAATAATTATAAGTTATAAGTTTTCATAAGTATTTATATTTTGTAAGTTTTAAACATTTACCTATAAACGCTACTTTATAGATGCCACTTTAAATCCAGTGACCTCATACTTTCATATGAGCGTAGACTATTTCTTCATCTTCAGCATTACCTGTTAAGAGCAACCCGTTTCCACTATCAATAGCTTATAGTGTACTCTCTCTCGAGATAGTCGTTTGACCTTCCTATTTCTAGGCTTGGCGACCAAATGTCCATTATTAAGTACTTAGGCTCTCACCATATACCATCCTTACTATTGTTTCTGGTTTTCACCACATTCATAAAAGTTTCTTTCTATCTTTTATTGTAGTTGCAAGGCTTTAGGATTTACTGGTTTTAAAGTTGTGTCCTACATAGATTTCTCCATGTACGGGGCCAAAAGTACAACTCATTTAATATACTTTGCTTTACCCCCTGTAAATAATATTATTTACTCTTTCACTGTTTTTGTTATTAAATTAATTAAATGATAATTAATCTAAGCATAAAATAATTTTTTAATTTAAACTCAAAATATTTATGAATATTTTATAATATAATTCTCATAAGACAGAAAAACTTAATAAGCTATGTATCTCAGTTGTATCAATGTACTCTCCTTTACTATATTTGTACCTGCAACATAAAACATACAAGTTTCTATCTATTTTATAGATATATATTAATATCTATAATTAAAATAGTAATATTGTTTGTGTAATAAGAGCTTTATTTACATTACTATTTATAGTTTTTATAGAGCAATTTTAATGCCAATATTTACGTATATTTATTTGTTATAAAATTTTTGTAATTTTATTGATAAAATTTTACTTATTTCAACCGTTCTATCAAATTTTCGCATTTAAATTTTAAGTTTTATTTTTATAATTTCATTATATCTACATAAAAAAAGACCTTAAAATAAAATTTTAACGGTCTTTTCTCAAATTTTTATTTTCATTTCTAAAATTTATAATAAATAACAGTAACATTATAAGCCTTTTTTATATAATATTTTTTATTTTGTGGATGATAAATTAGTGAATTAAGATATTATCTGACTGATTTTAGTTTAACAATATCACTCCAATTTTTACTAGTAGCTAACTCTACTAAATTTAAATCTCTTCTTATTTCAGAAACATCTTCTTTTATAGCATTTGTATCACCTTTTATATATGCTATATTATGCTCCATACTATCATGAGTAGCTTTATTTATTTCAGAATTATGTAATAAGCTTCCTAAAATATTGCTCTGCTCTTCCTGTATCTCTTTCATTGATTTCTCTTCACGTTCTAGAACATCAATCTTTACTTCAATTCCATATAATTTCTCATTTGCTGTAGATATTTCGTCCTTAATTCCACTCATATCTTCACTAATATTATTTATTTTGCTTTGCATAGAGTTCATCTCTGATTTAACTCCAGATATATCTTCTTTCATCACAATCATATCTTGTTTTACATCAGACATATCTTCTTTTACCACACTTATCTCCTGTTTTAATCCAGTTATTTCTTTTTTCATTAAATTTACTTCTTGCTTTACTTCAGATATATCTTCTTTTAACATATTCATCTCTTGTTTTACTTCGGACATGCCTTCTTTTAATACAATTATTTCTTGCTTTACTTTGGACATATCTTCTTTTAGAACAGTTATCTCTTGCTTCACTTCAGACATATCTTCTTTTAGAACAGTTATCTCTTGTTTTACTTCAGACATATCGCTCTTTAATACAGTTATCTCTTGTTTCATTTCAGACATGTCGTCCTTTAACATTGTTATCTCTTGTTTCATTTCAGACATATCTTCTTTTACCACAGTTATTTCTTGTTTTACTTCAGACATATCGCTCTTTAATGCAGTTATTTCTTGTTTTACTTCAGACATATCTTCTTTTATACTAACTACATCTTTATTTATAATATGTAATAATTCTAAAATCTTATCTTGCACTTACATCACCATCCCTATTAATTATTATAACATTTTATACAAATGCTATACAATGTTAACATATCTATAAAACAGTTATTAATAATTAATCAAAATATAAAATAATTTCAAATAAACCTATTTTTCATTGTTGAAATGATGAAAATATACTTAATTTCATACAAAAAGGGTGCCTCATGAACTAAAAAGTTCATCTTGAGACACACCCTTTTATTTCTATATAAAGTTTTATTTTTTAATTATTCTTTACAAAATAACCTATGCATTCAATTCTGAACATGAAATTTTTCTTCCAAGTGCTTTTGGTTTACAAACTGATATGCAAAGACCACAGAATCTACACTCTTCTTCATTTAACTCCATCTTATCATTTAATTTTCTTGCTTGATAGGCACATACTCTCTCACACATCTTACATTTAGTACATTTTTCTTCATCATAAGTAAATTCAAAGCTAAGTCTTTCATTTACGTCGCCCATATGCTTATGTACTATACCACAAGCATTTTCTATAGTATTATACCCTAGTCTATTAAGATTAGATTTTAAGTCATCATGTATTTTAGATATTACTTGTGCACCTTTTAAAATTACCACTGAACATATACCAACAAAGTCAGCACCTGCCATAATCATTTCTAATGCATCATCTCCACTAACACATCCACCTAAACCAATTATTGGTATATTGACTTCTTTTTTTATTTCATAGATTCTTTGTAAAGTTATTGGCTTAATAGTTTCTCCACTTAGATATCCTATTCCGTTTCCACCTAATAAAGGTTGACCAGTTTCTATGTCTATTCTAAATGCTGGTCCTACAGAATCACAAGCAGTTATTGCATCTGCTCCTGCTTCTTCTAATTTTTTAGCAAAAGCTCCTATTTCATCTATCATAGGAGGAAGTTTAACTATTACTGGTATATTTACTCTTTCTTTAGCATCTTTAAGCATTGGTATCAAATCTCTATAGTCATAAGATACTAATTCAATAAAGTCAGCTCCTGCATTTGCAACTTTCTCTACTAATTCACTGCTTTCTTCGATTGTATGACCTATTGAAGCTATACAGACAGTCCCATCTTTTTTCATTTGTGGTATTTCAAAATCTATCCATTGTTCTGGTTCAAAATCTGTCCATTTCTCATTATTTAAAAGAGCATTAGTTGTATTTCTAACCATATGTGGTGCTGGATTTATAGCTCTTTCTTTTCTTATAGTCTTAGTAACAACTGCCCCTGCTCCTGCATCACTTAATATTTTACATCCAGCTGCACTATATGTTAATGGTCCTGAACCTATTATAAGTGGTGACTTTAATTCTTTACCTAAAAAATTGTACATTATCTGCTTCCCCTTTTCATTTATATTTACATTGATTTATATTTACATTCATTAAAATTTCCAAAATTCACAAGCAACTTCTTTCATCTCTTTAACAATAGCTTTTTTATCTAAATCAACTAATTGTTTTTCTTTTAAAATATGTCTACCATCTATGTATACATTTGATATAAATTCTTTTTTACCTTGTACTACTATCTGGTCAAATATGTTATCAAGAGTTACAGGAGTTTTGAATTCATCTTCCATAACTATTATATCAGCCTTATTGCCAGCTACTATTTTACCAGATTTTTGAAGACCTAGTGCATGAGCACCATACTCTGTTGCCATTTTAAAGACCATATTTGCTGGCATTACAGATGCATCTTCTTCGACTGATTTGTGCATTAAGAATGCACCTCTCATAACTTCAAAAAAATCATTTATATATCCATCTGTACCAAGTGCTACTTTTATACCTTTTTTAATCATTTTTGGTACTGGAGAAAAACCTCCACCTACTTCGCAGTTGCTAAGAGGCATATGAACCACTTTTACGCCTTTTTCTTTTAATATCTCTATCTCTTCATCATTTACTTTTACACACTGAGAAGCTAATACAGTTTCATCCAATATCTCTAAATCATTATAGTATTCAACAGCTTTTTTACCAAAATGTTTTTCAGCATAGTTTGGTTCATATATACTCTCACATAAATGGAATTGCATTGGCGCATCTAATTTCTTTGCATCTTCTTTAGCTTGCTTAATAAATTTATCTGAACATGTAAAACTTGTATGAGTACACATTATTCCATTTATTAATTTACTATTTTCTCTACTCCACTTTATCAAATTAGAATTTTCATCTAAACATCTAAGCCCGTTTTCATAACTTATTCTCTCGCAACTTTCTAGGGATAAAACCGCTTTCATCCCTATCTCTTCTAATATTTTACCTTGCTCAATTAAAGTTCCTACCTCTGTATTTGGAGCCTCTAGAGTATCACAAAAAGCTACTACACCAGATTCTATAAGCTCTATTGCTGATGCTTTAGTTGTTGCCTTTACTTCTTTTAATCCTATTCTGTTTTCTATAAATGGCCACCAATAATCATTTAAAAAACCTTCAAAATCAGTAAAATGTACGTTTGCAGGTATTCCTCTAGAAAGCACTCCATATTGGTGCATATGACCATTAATGAATCCTGGCATTACTATAGCATCCGATTTATCTATTATTTGTTCAATATTTTTGTACTTTATTTCAACTTCTTCATTTGGTAATATATCTTTTATAATATCATTTTCTACTACAACAGCATAATTTGTATATATTTCATCAGCAGAAGATATTAAGTATTTACTTTTTATAGCAATCATTTATTTTCCCCCCTGATTTAATTTTTTCATAGCCATATAAACTTTCTCAGAAGTTATAGGAAGTTCTCTTACACGAACTCCAGTAGCATTATATATTGCATTTGCTATTGCTGGTGCTGGTGTATGAATAACTATTTCCCCTAAAGATTTAGCTCCATATGGACCTGTTGGATCATAACTATCTACAAAATCAACAAATATATTTCCTATATCTTTTTTTGTTGGAACTTTGTATTGTAATAAATTAGAAGTCTGAAGCTTTCCATCAGAACCATGTCTAGGGTCTTCATACATTGCAAGCCCTATACCTTGAGTTACACCACCTTCAACTTGTATTCTAGCAAGTGCAGGATTCATAACTGTACCACAATCAGTAGAACAGGCATAATTTATTACTTTAAACTCACCTGTCGTTTTGTCTAACTCAATTTCAGCAAATCCTGCTAAGAATGGTTTCGCACTCTCTTGTATTCCATATGATTCAGACGAATATAAAACCTCTTGATTTCCACCACCAACAGATTCTCTTCCTAATTCACTTAACAATACAAACTTATCTACATCTTCACTATAGCAAACTCTATCCTCATATAGTATTAAATCATCTATTGGTAAATCTAGTTTCTTCTGTGCTACTTTTAATATCTTTTGTTTTAAACTTTCAGCAGATTTTATTGTAGCATTTCCAGTTACATAAGTAGTACAAGAAGCATATGCACCAGTATCATATGGACACATATCTGTATCTCCTGTATAAACAGAAATTCTATCAATAGATGTATTCAATGCTTTTGCAGCTATTTGAGCAAGTATTGTGTCAGAACCAGTTCCTAAGTCTGAAGACCCAGAAAACAACTTATAAGTTCCATCTTCATCCATTCTCATATTTACTATTGCCATATCTATGTTAGCTATACCAGAACCATGAGTTCCCACAGACATTCCAACAGCTCTTACTTTGTTGTTTCCAACCTCTCTGACAGGATATTTTTCATCCCATCCAATAAGTTTCTTTCCTCTAATTATACATTCATCAAGTGCACAACTTCTGATTGGAAAATTCATTATTCCGCCTTCAGTTTGCTTTTTTATAATATTTTTCAATTTTATTTCTGTTGGGTCCATATTAAGTTTATGTGCTAATTCATCGATTGCACAATCAAGTGCGAATGTACCTTGTGTTGCTCCGTATCCTCTTAATGCTCCCCCTGGAACTAAATTAGTATACACAGTTCTTCCATCAAATTTTATTGCAGGTACATTGTTATATGTTGGAAGTACATTATGCCCTGATTCAGAACAAACTGAAGGTCCATTATCTCCATAAGCACCTGTATTGTTCAAGGCTTTCATATCTATAGCTTTTATATTTCCTTCTTTATCTGACCCAATCTTTATATCAAAAAACATCTGATGTCTAGTATTAGTCATTGCAAAAGTTTCTTCTCTAGTATAAATAAGCTTTGCTGGTCTTTTTGTCATCCAAGTCACAAATGATGCATATATCTCCGTTACAGCTATATTTTTTCCACCAAAACCTCCACCTATTCTCGGTTTTATTACTCTCACTTTTGAAAGAGGTATTCCCAATGCTCTAGAAACCTGTCTTCTCATATGATAAGCTGATTGATTTGCAGAAGTTACTACTAATCTACCATTCGTATCTATATACGTATAAGCTCTATGAGTTTCCATCATACAATGGGCTTGTGATTGAGTCATATAAGAATGTTCTACTATTACATCACTTTCTTTAAACTCTTTTTCTACATCCCCTTTACCCATTTTTTCTCTTGATACAATGTTTTTTGTAGCATCTAATCCAAAATCAAATGGACAAAACAAATCATCTTCTTCATGGATTAAGGTTTTATTTCCTTCTGATTCTCTTGCATCCAATATAGGAGTCATTACTTCATATTCTACTTTTATAAGTTTCATAGCTTTAATAGCAGACCTTTCATCTTCAGCAGCTATTATAGCAACCTCATCTCCTACATATCTAACTATATCTTCAAGTATTAATTGGTCATGAGGTGAGGCTTCTGGATATGATTCACCAACCATTGAATATCTATAATTTGGCACATCTTTGTAAGTGAATATATCTACTACACCTTTTACTTTTAATGCATTTTTTATATCGATGTTTTTTATCTTTGCAAAAGCATGTGGACTTCTAAGAAGTTTAATAGTCAAAACATCTTTATGAAAGATTAAATCTTCTGTATATATTGGTTTCCCAGTAATAATGGCTTCACTATCTATTTTTCTTACTTCTTTATTTACCATCACACTCACCTCCAATACTATTATACATTCTTACTACTAAAGCTTTTGCCATGTCTTTTCTATACTCTTTACTTCCTCTTATATTGCTTCCAAATGAAAGTTCTTCACTTGATACTTCTCCAGCTTTTTCTATATCATTTTCTAAGCTTAATATTTCACTTGCTTTATAGGCAATTTTTGCTCGTCTTGGTCTAGCTCCTATTGCAATTTTATAAGTACTTCCTTCTTTTAACATTGCTCCATTTAATACTGCAAAATCACCTGTACATTTTCTTATAGAATCAAATACACCTATAGCATCTTTTTTAGGTAATATAATTTCTATTAATATATCTTTTTCAAGTTCACTTTCTAAAAAATCAGCTAAGTTCATAACCCCTTTTTTATATAACCTAACCTTTGCATCTACTACTAGTAATGAAGGTATTAAATCTGAAAATCCATACTTAGCAAATACGCTAGCTCCTACTCTAGCTCCACTTCTAAATTGAACTCCTACTATATTAGAAACAGCATTTGAAATTACTCCATTACAGTAATTTTTAATAACCTTATTTAATTCTAAAGTTCTTAAACTTGTATCTGCTCCAATTAATATGCTATCATCAGTTTCATTTATATAATCCAAAGCCAAGTCTTTTAAATCTATTGCTGAACCAATATTTTTATTACCTAACTTTAAAAATCCGCAGCCTCCAAGTATTATGTTATTTTTTCTTGATATTAGCAGTTCATAAGCTTCATCTAAACTTTTTGGAACTACATATTCCTTTATAGTTATCATATTCTCTCCCCATATCAATTTAATTTTCACTTAAAAACTTAAGTGTTCAAATATTTATGTATTGCTCTTAATTGACCTTTATATCCTGTGCATCTACAAAGGTTGCCATTTACATAATCTATAACTTCTTCTTCAGTTGGATTTTGAAGTTCTCTTTTCATAGCCAAAACCATCATTATAAATCCAGGAGCACAAAATCCACATTGGTCAGCTCCTTCATCTGCAAGAAAATCCCCAAATTTCTTTGCTTCATCCAAAACACCTTCAAGCGTTGTTATATGTTGACCATCTACTCTTGCAGTAAGATAGTTGCAAGAAAGTACTGCCTTGTCATTTACCATTACTGTACATAGTCCACATGAACCTGTATCGCATCCTTTTTTAACACTTATATACCCATTTTCTCTTAGTGTATCTGCTAAAAAATCATCTGGTCTTATACTTAATTCTTTTTCTTTATTATTTATGGTACATTTGATAATCAAATAAATCACCTCAAAACTCATATTTTTAAGCCAAAGTTTTTATTATACTTCTTTATGAATAAAATCAAACTTATTAATAAAGGCTATTCCATTTATGACCTTCCATTCTATTCTTTATAGTTCCTCTTACACAAAGTCTCTCAGCTGTATCTTGAGCATCTTTTAATGCTTTTTCTTCATTAGCTGTTAATATTTTTGAATCTTCCATTATTATATTTCCATCTACTATAACTCCCTCTATATTTTTCATACTAGAAGAATATACTAATGTAGATACTGGATTATGCATAGGTATTGCTTTTGGTGAAAGCATTGGATTAAATATTAGTAAATCTGCTTTCTTACCTATTTCTAATGACCCTATCTCATCTTCCATTCCAATAGCTCTTGCCCCATCTATAGTTGCTAACTCAAGAACTTTTTCTGCTGACATTGCCAATGGATCACACTTATTAACTTTATGTTGAAGTGCTGTTAATTTCATAAGTTCAAGCATATCTTGAGAGTTATTACTAGCAGCTCCATCTACTCCTAAACTAACTGTTATTCCTTTTTTAAGCATTTCTGGTACTGGTGCAACACCTGAAGATAAGTACATATTACTTGCTGTATTATGAGATACTTTCATGTCATATTTTTTAGTAAGTTCCATATCTTTTTCAGTTAAATACACACAATGTACCATAAGTACATTTGGTCCAAGTATTCCTAATTTTTCTAAAACATCTATGTCATATTGCCCATGCAATTCTTTTGCAGCTTCTCTATCAAAAGGAGTTTCTGATATGTGTACTGTAAATAAAGCATCATCATATTCTTTTACTACTCTCCATAGCATCTCAAGCATTTCTTGAGAATTTGACCATATTGCTGCGGGAGCTACTCCTATTTTGATTCTTCCATTTTCTGTATTATGGTGTTTTTCAAATAATCTTCTTACATCTTTTTCAACCGTTTCTACATCTTGCATTATTCCAGGATGAACTCCAAATTGAGCACCTGTATTCATACATCCTCTTCCAAGTATTCCTCTTATTCCTAATTCTTTATAAGCATCTATTATTCCATCGCAAAGACCTGGTTTACTGTGAGGATACATATAGTCAACCATAGTTGTTATACCACTTCTAAGTCCTTCAATACATCCAAGCATTGCAGCATCATAAGTATCTTTTGGTTCTAAATAGTTAGCTGCTGGAAAAGTCATAGTTTCTAACCAGTCTTTAAGTACCATATCATCTCCCAATCCTTTTAATAAAGTCTGGAATAAGTGATTATGTGTATTTATAAAACCTGGGAATAGAACTTTACCCTTAGCATCTATTACCTTTTTAACATCTGTATATTTACTTTCTATTTCCTTAGAATTCCCAATATCAGCAATCTTGTTATCCTTTACTACTAACGCCCCATCAAAAATAACTTCTCTCTCTTTATTTACAGTTACTATTATGGCATTCTTAATAAGTATATCCATCATTCTTATTTCCCCCCGCATTATTTAGTAATTTTTCTTTTAATGTATTGACCCATTGCTTGTTCTTTAATATTACAACTTTGTACTACATGGTTTCCTCTCAAAAACACATCTTCTACTTTACATTTGATATTAAACCCCTCATATGGAGTATAATCTACATTTTGTTTTTGAGTTTGATAGCTAATTGTTTCTTCTTTATCAGTATTCAAAATAACTATATCTGCATCACTTCCTACAGCTATTTCGCCTTTTTTAGGATACATCCCAAATATTTTTGCAGCATTTGTTGAAGTGACTTCTACAAATTTATTTGCACTTATCTTATTTTCTAAAACTCCATATGTATATAAAAGAGATAACCTATGTTCAACACCAGGCGCCCCATTTGGTATCTTACTAAAATCATTAATTCCCAAATCTTTTTGACCCTTAAAATTAAACGAACAATGGTCTGTACCAACTGTTTGTATATCTCCATTAGCTAAACCTTCCCAAAGGTAACTTATATCTTCTTTTTTTCTTAAAGGAGGAGACATTACATATTTAGCACCCTCAAATTCAGCCTTATCATATAAATCATCTTCTAATAGTAGATACTGTGGACATGTTTCTACTATCATATCTATATTTTTTTCTCTAGCAAATTTCACAGTCTCAAGTGACTCTTTACAACTTAAATGAACTACATAGGATTTTGAGTTTGATAATTTAGTTATATCAGCAAGTCTTGAAACAGATTCTTTTTCAACTATATTAGGTCTGGTAAGCGGATGATATTTGGGTTCTAAATTACCATTTTGTATGTTTTCTTCTATCAATACATCTAGTAAATCGCCATTTTCACAATGAAATTCAACTATACAACCGAAGTCTTTAGCTTTCTTTAAAACTTTGTATATAGTTCCATCATCTACTTTCATGCCATCATATGCCATATACATCTTAAAAGATACTATTCCATCTGAAATAAGCTTTTCCATATGAGCAAATGTATCTTTATCCAGACATGTAATTGTCATATGAAATCCATAATCACAATAACAATTTCCACTTGCTTTTTTATGATATGTTTCTACCCCTTGCAACAGATTTTCGCCTTCACTGGCTTCTGCAAAATCTAGTATAGTGGTAGTTCCTCCAGCTATAGCTGCTCTTGTTCCTGTTTCAAAATTGTCAGCAGTAATAATAGAACCTGCATTCATATCAAAATGAGTATGTGTATCTATCCCTCCAGGAATTACAATTCTCCCTGTAGCATCAATAACCTTATCATCATTTATTTCTAGATTATTTCCTATTTCAACTATTTTCTCATCTTCTATCCTTAAATCACTTATATAAGTTTTATCAGAGGTAATTATAGTTCCACCTCTTAGTATTGTTCCCATATATACCTCCTAACTTTTAAGCTTTAAAGTATTATCTAAAGGTGCTATATTAAGCACCTCTAGACTATATTTAAATAATTTATTGTGAACTAAATATTATTTTCCATATACAGATTTTAATATTCCATAGTAGCCTTCTGTTCCTATAAATAATTGTTCTTGCTCAATATATTCATCTATTGTATGAGCAAGATTTTCTTTAGAAGGACCAAATCCTATTGTCTTTATTCCAGCTTCACCTGCATAGTGGCTTCCATTTGTACAGAATGAGTATTGAGTTATTTCTGAATCTATTCCAGCTTCTTTTAATCCTTTATATGCTGCTTGAACAAA